>DATMVE010000077.1:0-88976 GCA_035563515.1 Pyrinomonadaceae bacterium | reverse complement strand
CGGCGGTCCCGGAGGCTCCGAGAAGCGTTACAACCTGACCTTCTCGCTCAACTTCCAGAACCTGTTCAACCACTCGAACCTGGCCCCGCCGGTCGGCAACCTCAGCTCGCCGTTGTTCGGCGAGTCAACGCGCACGCTCGGCGGCTTCGGCCAGGGCGGCAACCCCTCGGCCGGCAACCGCCGCGTCACGGCCACCATCAGGTTCAACTTCTAAAGGGAAAAGCAGAAGGGAAGACCAGACGCCGGAGGGGCCGCGCTTCAACGTTGAAGCGCGGCCCCTCCGGCGTCTGGCTGTGAACTCGGCGGCCTTTACACCCGCTCAGGGTTCCCTGTCCGGGCCGTCCTCCTCCGACCCGTTCGCGTTCTCTTCCGTCGTGTCGTCTTCCGAAGGGCCTTCGCCGGGCTGGCTAGGGGTCGCGGCGGTGCCCGGCGTTCCGGCGGGCCTCGGCGGGGGCGCGCCGCCGCCCGTGCTTGTCCCGCCCGTGATGGTGAAGGTGTCCTCCTTCTTATCCTTCTGCTCACCGTTGTACAGCATGACGACTTCGACGCGGTAGCGGCCCGGAGACCATGTGCCACCCTGCGGGGCCAGGGTGTAGACGCCGCCGCCGTCGCCGTCCACGTCAACCGACACGTCCACGCCGGGGACCGGGGCATTCTCCTGCTCACCCTGAACTTTCTCCGTGAAGAGGCGGAACTTGAGTGTGACTTTGCCGGAGTTGTTCGAGACGGTGGCGATGGCGTAGACGGTGTCGCCGGGGGCGAACTCCTTCGTCTGTGTGCTCCCCGCCTTGTCCTTACTGAACTTGAGGCTGCTGACGTTGGCCGTCGTGCAACTGACCTTACAGCCCCCGACGTAAAGCAGTAAAAGCGCTAGGGCGAGTAACGTGCTCCTTCTAACTTTCCCCATCCTGACTCCTTTCTGTTCGGCCTTTGGCTAAGAGGGATAGTTACTGCGTGATCTTCCGAAGCTGAAGCGAAATAAACGGCACATACTACCACTCCTGCGCCGCCCGCGAAGCACATTGTTACTCGCGGCCTGGATATTTTTATTGGGCGGGGTTGAATCGGAATCGCGAAATACGAAAGGGGCGCTCGGCGTGAGCGCCCCTTTCGTCGGAATAAACGTGTCGCCTACACGCTGAGGATTTCGTTCTCTTTGGTCTTCATCAGCTCGTCGATCTTGCCGATGTAGGTGTTGGTCAGCTTCTGCACCTCTTCGAGGCCGTCGCGCTCGGCGTCCTCGGAGATGGCCTTGTCCTTGAGCATCTTCTTCAGGCGTTCGTTGGCGTCGCGGCGGACGTTGCGGATTGCCGTGCGGTGCTCCTCGGCGATCTCGTGGACCTGCTTGGCGAGCTGCTTGCGGCGCTCCTCGGTCAGGGGCGGGATGGGGATGCGCACGAGCTTGCCGTCGTTGGACGGGTTGAGGCCGAGGTCCGCCGCGCGGATGGCCTTCTCGATTGCGCCGAGCTGCGTCTGGTCCCAGGGCTGGACGGTCAGCATCTGCGGCTCGGGCACGTGGACCGAAGCCATCTGGCTGAGCGGCGTCGGCGTGCCGTAGTACTCGACCATCACGGTGTCGAGCAGGCTGACGGCCGCGCGCCCCGTGCGGATGGTCGCAAGTTTACGTCTCACGTCGTCGATGACGGCCTCCATACGCGGCCGCACTTCCTTGATGACATCTTTCTCGCTCATAAAAATTTTCTCCGACAATTTTTAAGTACTGAGCGCTGAGGACTGAGTGCTGAGTAAGAACGCTTTTACTCAGCACTCAGTCCTCAGCACTCGTCACTGTTTTTCCACGCAGACGCGCGTGCCGACGCCCTCTTCGCCCATGACGACGCGCATGATGTTGCCGGGCTTGCGCATGTTGAAGACGATGATGGGCAGGTTGTTGTCCATGCACAGGCTGATGGCCGAAGCGTCCATCACCTTCAACTGCTTTTCCAAAACTTCCTGGTAGGTGATGCTGTCGAAACGGGTCGCCGTCTTGTCTTCCATGGGGTCCGCCGTGTAGATGCCCTCGACCTTCGTCGCCTTCAGGATGACCTCGGCCTTGATTTCGAGCGCGCGCAGGGCCGCGGCCGAGTCGGTCGTGAAATACGGGTTGCCGGTGCCCGCGGCGAAGATGACGACGCGCGCCTTCTCCAGGTGGCGGATGGCGCGACGCCGTATGAAGGGCTCCGCCAACTGCGGAACCTCTATGGCCGACTGGACGCGCGTGTGGACGCCCGTCTTTTCGAGCGCGTCCTGGAGGACGACGGCGTTCATGATCGTCGCCAGCATGCCTATGTAGTCGGCGCTGGAGCGGTTCATGTTGCCGGCGCTCTTGGAGACGCCGCGGAAGATGTTGCCGCCGCCGACGACGACCGCGACCTCCACGCCCAGCTCGTGCACGGCCTTCAACTCTTCGGCGACCGTGCGCGCCACGTCAACGTCGATGCCGTAGTTCTGCGCGCCCATCAGCGCCTCGCCGGAAATCTTCAGCAAGATGCGGCGGAAGGCCGGACGGGCGGCGTCGGGTGCGTGTGCCTCTGTTGCCATTTCGTAAAGTCCGAAGCCCAAGCCCCAAAGTTCAGAGTCCGGTGTCGGCAGTTGACTTCGGACTCTGGACTTTAGACTTTGGACTAATTGCCTGCGAGCGCGGCGACCTCGCCGCCGAAGTCGTCCTCGCGCTTGGCGAGCCCCTCGCCCATCTTGTAGCGCGCGAAGCGGCGGATGGTGATCTTCTCGCCCGTCTTCGCGACCTTGTCGGTGACGAGTTCGCCGACCGTCTTGGCCGGGTCCTTGACGAACGGCTGGTCGAGCAGCACGGCCTCTTCGTAGAACTTGTTCAGGCGGCCCTCGACGATCTTGTCAATCACCTGGTCGGGCTTGTTGGCGTTTTTGGGATCGTTCTTGGCCTGCGCGCGCGCGATCTCGCGCTCCTTGTCGAGCGCGTCCGAGGGCACTTCCTCGCGCGAGACGTAGCGCGGCTCGGCGGCCGCGATGTGCATCGCCACGTCCTTGACGAGTTGCTGGAACTCGTCGCCGCGCGCGACGAAGTCCGTCTCGCAGTTGACCTCGACGAGGACGCCGACCTTGCCGCCCATGTGTATGTAGGAGCCGACCGCGCCCTCGGCCGCGACGCGGCCCTCCTTCTTGCGCGCGCTCGCCAGGCCCCGCTTGCGCAGGATTTCGATGGCCTGCTCCTCGTTGCCTTGTGCTTCCGTGAGCGCGTTCTTGCACTCCATCATGCCCGCCCCGGTCTTCTCGCGCAGCGACTTCACCGCGGCGGCCGTAATCTCTGCCATTTCGAAAAATCTCCCTGAAGTCAGTAGTCAGTAATCAGTTTTCAGTTTTCAGTAAAAGCAAAAAGCTGACTACTGATTACTTCTCTCATTAAAAAGCGCAGCCCGGCGGATTCCCCGCGCTGTGGACTGCGCTCGCCGTGAATTGATTAACCGTTGAACTTTTAGCTCGCGACGCCGACGGACTCGGCTCCCTTTTCCTGCTCGGCTGAGGACGAGGGCCGCGACTCTGCTTCGTCGCCGCCGCCGCTCGCGCCAGCGACCGGAGCGCCGGTCCCGGCCTGCGGGTGGTCGCCGACGCTGTCGGGCTGCTGGCCCGTCTTGCCGAAACCTATGTTGCCGGGCACGGAGACCTGCGTCTCGCCCGTCTGCGCGCCCGCGCCCATGTCGGCCGCGTTCTCGGCCTCGCGGCCGGGGTCCGTGCTCGTCGTCACGCTGCTCGTGTTGTCTGAACTCGCGCCGCGCCGGCGCTGCCTTCCGGCGTCGCCGTCCCCGGCGGCCGCGGCGGCCTGCTCGTCGGCGTCCGCGCCCTCGGCCACCATCTGCTGGCCTTCGAGCACCGCGTCCGCGATGCGCGAGGCGAAGAGGCGGACGGCGCGGAGTGCGTCGTCGTTGCCCGGAATGACGTAGTCAATCCCTTCGGGCGAGCAGTTGGTGTCGACGACCGCGACGACCGGGATGCCGAGGCGGTTCGCTTCCGCCACGGCGATCTCTTCCTTGCGCACGTCGATGATGAAGACGGCGTCGGGCAGGCGCGTCATCGTCTTGATGCCGGAAAGGTTCTTGTTCAAGCTCTCGCGCTCGCGGTCGAGCTTGATGCGCTCCTTCTTCGTCAGCTTCTCGTAGCGGCCGTCGGTCTGCATCGCCTCAAGGTCTTTGAGGCGCTTGATGGACTTCTGGACGGTCTGGAAGTTGGTCAGGAGGCCGCCCAACCAGCGCTGGTTGATGTAGTACTGGCCCGCGCGCTCGGCCTCCTCGCGGATGGCGTCCTGCGCCTGGCGCTTGGTGCCGACGAAGAGGATGGTCTTCCCGCGGTCCTCGCCCACCAGGTTCGTGACGAACTGGATGGCGTCGCGGAACATGCGCTGCGTCTTCTGTAGGTCAATAATGTAGATGCCGTTGCGCTCGCCGAAAATGTACTCCTTCATTTTCGGGTTCCAGCGCCTGACCTGGTGGCCGAAGTGCACGCCGGCCTCCAGCAATTCTTTCATCGTAACCGAAGCCAAAAGATATCTCCTTTGCGTGAATTGGTTTAATGTACTCGCCGCTGCCAGATGACTCACCCCCCGCGGGGAAGCAACCAATCGAGGCGACGACAATGGACTCAAAGAAAGTGATGAGTACTGAGTACTGAGTACTGAGTAAAAGACAGAATGCTTTTCACTCAGTATTCAGTACTCATCACTCAGTACTTCTTTAGCGTTTCGAGAACTGGAAGCGCTTGCGCGCGCCCTTCTGCCCGTACTTCTTGCGCTCCTTGATGCGGGGGTCGCGCGTCACCAGCCCGGCGTGTTTCAGGGCCGGGCGCAGGTCAGCGTTGAACTCGATCAGGGCGCGCGTGATGCCGTGGCGAATCGCCCCGGCCTGTCCCGCCGGGCCGCCGCCTTCGACGTTCACGAGAATGTCGAACTTGCCGGCCGTCTCCGTCAGTTGGAGCGGCTGGCGGATGATCATCCGCAGCGTCTCGTTCGGGAAATACTGTTCGAAAGCCTTCTTGTTGACGCGGACATCGCCAGCGCCGGGGCGCAAGTAGACGCGAGCCGTGGAGCTCTTGCGCCTGCCCGTTCCGTAATATTGAATCTCAGCCACAGTCTTCCTGTCCTTCTAATCTAATGCCTTGATTTTATGCGGGGTTGATGTCGAGCGGTTGGGGCTGCTGCGCGGCGTGGGGGTGGTTGGCGTCGGCGTAAACCTTCAGCTTCTTCGCCATCGCCTTGCCCAGTTTATTCTTGGGCAGCATGCCTTTGACCGCCAGCTCGATGACGCGCTCCGGGTGCTTCTGGAACTGCTCCTTGACCGAGACCTCGCGCAGCCCGCCCGGATAGAGCGTGTGGCGGCGGTAGACCTTCTGCTCGGCCTTAGAGCCCTTGAAGACGGCGCGGCTCGCGTTAATCACGATGACGTGGTCGCCCATGTCTATGAAAGGCGTCCACTGCGGATTGCGTTTGCCCGTCAGGAGGCTGGCGACTTCGGTCGCGAGCCTGCCGACCGTTTGCCCGGCCGCGTCCACGACGTACCATTTGCGATTTCCGGCAAGCCCCTTGCCGCTAGGAAAGTATGTTGACATAGATAACTCTCTCTGGAAAAAGCGTCTAAAACGCGAACGGTTAGAATAACGAAACGCTTTGAAAATTGTCAAGTTAAAGCGGGGCAACGGCCGTCCCCGGCACGAATTAGAAAAGGCTCCCCGGCATTCGACCGCCGGGGAGCCTTCCCAGTCTTTGCTTGCTCGGACGCTTCAGGGCGTCGATTGAGGCGTCGTCGTTTGACTGTCCTTCTCCCCCGTGTTGCGCTTGAGCTTCGGCGGGTCCGTCGGGGTCTTGTCGGACGGGGCCGTCGTGCTGTCGGGCGCGCCGTCGGGCGGAGGCGGCTGCCTGCGCTTCAGGGTCGGGCGTCCGGGCGTGCTGCCGTCCTCGCCGGCCGCGATGTTGCCCGCGGTCGAGGCTTTCGCGTTGGACATCCTCAGCAGACGGGCCTTGACCTTCTGGAATTCCGAGGTGCTGATGGCGTACTCTTCGCGCTCCGGGAAGCGCGCCACGAGCGCCAGCGAGGCCGCGCGGCGGTCCGGCGGCTGCGGGTGCGTCGAGAACGCCTTCGAGAGGAGGCCGGGCTTCTTCTTGTTCTTCGCCGCCAGTTTCTCGAACATCGTCGCCAGCGCGTTCGGGTCGTAGCCCGCGGCGTACAGGTACTGCACGCCCAGCCTGTCGGCCTCGGTTTCGGCGTCGCGGCTAAACTTCATGAAGCCCAGGAGCGCGGCGAGCGGCCCGGCGTTGTTGATGATGAGGCCGGGAATCCCGCCCAGGAAAATCGAGCCGGCCAGCAGCCCGTACTCCGCGAGCGTGGCCTTCGCCTGGTTCTCGACGGCGTGGCGCGCGGCGACGTGCGCGATTTCGTGCGCCATCACGCCCGCCAGTTCGGCCTCGTTGTCGGCCGCCAGGATGAGCCCCTTGTTGACGTAGAAGAAGCCGCCGGGCAGCGCGAAGGCGTTGACCTCGTCGGAGTCGATGACCTTGATGGTGAAGGGGACTTTGGCGTCCGAGTGGAGCACTATGTTCTGGCCGACGCGGTTGACGTACTCCGCAATCGCGGGGTCGTCGACGAATTTGGCCTCGCGGTCAATCTCGGCGGCCAGGTAGCGGCCGAGCGCGACCTCCTTCTCCATGCCCATCGCCATCCAGTTGATGAAGCCGCCGTTGATCTTGCGCTTGCCGATCATGGCGGGGTCTTCGTCCGTCTTGAGCGGCTTGCCGGTCTTGGCGACCGTGGCGGCCGGCTGCTGCTGGTGCTGTTTGTCCTGCTTATTTTTCGAGTCCTGTTGCGCGGTCTTCTCTTGGTCTTGCTGCTGCTGCCGGGCGGGCAGGGCGACGGCCGAGATGGCGCTCGTCCACAGGCTGAAGGCGAGGAGCAGTGCCGTCATGAAGCGGGAGAAGCGATTATTCATGGTGAAAAGCCTCCAAAAACTTGTAAACACCGGGGCGATTCGGAAACGTTGCCGCGATTTTCGTGGAGCGCCGTTCCGGTTAGCACGGGCCAGAGCTCGCGTTCGAGCCGGGCCAAAAATCTCCGCATTGAAGAGGGGCGTGCGCCGCGAAACTCTTGGTTTAAGCCGACCGCTTTCGCAGGTTATCTTTTCGGCGCGCAGGGCTTTGATGCCGGCGCGCGTCGCGCGGGTTGCGCCTTTTCGGATAAAACTTCGAGCTGGGGGCCGCCACGGGTCTTCTGGCGGGCCATTATAGCAGCCGCCGGGCAGAAAAAGTATAGCGCCGTTAACGGCGTGCGTGCTACATTCGAATCAGTGCGGTCCGCAGAGCCGCCACCCCGCCAGTCGTCACCCCTTGGAGAGAGCAGTTTGAAGCGCGCGCAGGAGAAGATCAAGGACTTAGTCGAGCCAGGGACTTTCACCGAAGTTCAGAACTTCGTGGGGGACCCCGAGCGCGCGCTCTCCTCCTACTTTTTCACCGACGCCACCTCGGACCTCTTCGCCCGCTGGCTCGACGAGCTGGCCGATTTGCCGCGCAATCAGGGCACTGCGCGCGCCCTCGCGGGCCTGCGCGGCGTCGGCAAAAGCCACACGCTCGCGGCCTTCGGCGCGCTCGCGGAACTCCCCGAACTGCGCGGGAGCGTCAAGGACACGCACGTCGCGACGAGCGCCCACCGGCTGCTCAAGCGCCGCTACAAGGTCGCGCACGTCGAGCGGGGCACGCGGCCCACGCTCCACGAAGAATTGAGCGTCGCGCTCGGCGGCGGCGTGGAGCACTGGAAGGCGGAGCCCTCCAGGATGCTCAGCTTCGCCGCGAGCATGGCGGACACGCCGCTCCTGCTGATTATCGACACGGCACACGACCGCGAGGCGCGGGTCGAGCGCGACGACGGGGCGCTTTTGAGCGAGCTGGCGGCGGCCGCCAAAATCCAGAACATCTTCGTCGCCCTGGCGCTCGATGACGACATAGCGGGCGCTGACGGCGCGAACGTCTCGCTCGCCGGCTCCTTCCAGATAGACTACCTGGACCCAGAGCACCTCTACAAAATCACGGACACGCACCTCTTCCAGAAGGACGAGCAGGCGCGCGCCGCCCTCAAGGAGATGTACCGCCAGCTACGCTCCTCCGTCCCCGGCTTCAACTGGAGCGAGCCGCGCTTCGCGAGCATCTACCCGATGCACCCGCTCATCGCGGACGTGGCCTCGGCCGTGCGGCTCTACGTCCCGTCGTTCGCCTTCCTGCCGTTCGCGGCGGCCGCGGGCGCGCACGCCGTCAGCCGCCCGGCCCTCTCGCTCGTCGTCCTGGACGAGCTGTTCGACCGGACGGAAAAGCAGTTGCGCCGGTCCTCGCGGCTCGCGGACGCCTTCGCCGCCTACGACCACCTGGCACTGCGCGCCGTCTCGCACGTCCCCGTGATGCAGCGCCTACAGGCCAAGCTGATTCTGAAGGGACTCTTCGTCCTCTCCCTGGACGGCCGCGGCGCGACGGCCAAAGAGCTGGGCGCGGCCATGCTGCTCTACGACGACCAGCACCCCACGGCCGGCATCGAGCGCATAGAGAACGTGCTCTCCATCTTCGCGCAGGCGGCACCGCCGGGCTCGCTCCTCAGAGACGAGGGCGCGGGCGAGGCCCTTTACCGCTTCAACATCGAAGCGCCGGGCGACTTCGGACCCCCCGCGGAGGCCGCCGTCGAGGAAAAACTGGCCGAGGCGAGTCAGGCCGCGGCCGGGCGCGAGCAGGAGGAGCACAGGCGCGACCTGTACCTGGGCGACGAAGAGCTGGCGCGGTGGGCCAGTTTGCTGACGGGGCGCGAGCTGCCGGCCTCGCTTCTTGAGGGGGAAGCGCAGACGGTCGTGCGCGCGGCGCTCAGCGAGTGGCTCAAAAATTGGCGGGCCGACAACCCCCTGAAAAACTTCGACGCGCTGCCGGACGAGGGGCTGACGACGCGCGTCTGGAACCTGGCCGCCGCCGTGCGCAAGGGCTTCGGCGAGGCGGCCATCGCGGTCGAGGCCGCGCTCTCGAAGAGCATCACCGTGGAGGAGGGCTTGCAGCGCGCGGCGAACGCCTTCAACGACTCGCCCGAGCGGCTCGCGCGCGTGCGCGCGCAGATGGAGCAGCTCGCGGCCTTCGTCAGGGAACTGCCGGCCCGCGCCCGCGCCCGCGAATATTTGGCACAGGCCGAGCCGACCGGCGTCGACGAGATAGAGAGCGCGCGCCGCGAGCTGCTGGCGATAGCCGGCGACGTTCACAACCTGCTGGACCCGGACTCCGTCGGCCGCTTCAACCTCCTCTGGCGCGAGTTCCACGCGCGCTACGGCGAGTTCTACGCGCAGAAGCACGACGAGGCGCTGCAAGACGAGGAGCGCCGCCTACGCGTCGAGGAGTTGGCGCGGAGCCGCGAGTGGCGCGAGTTCGAGGCGCTGGCACAATTACAGGTAGTCAACCGCCGCTACTGGGAGGAGGCGACGGAGATCATAGAGCGCGAGCGCACGGCGACGTGCCGCCTGCCCGTGCGCCAACTGCTCGCGGACAGGCCCCTTTGCGCCTGCCGCTTCCGCCTCGCCACGTCGGACGCGCTGGCGCGCGCGCCGCAGGAGTTGCTCGAAGTCCAGGAGCGCGGCCGCGCGGCCTACCGCCGCACGCTCAACTTCCTCTCGACGCCGCTCGCCATCGCGCTCGACGCGCTCGCGCGCAAGGACGGCGATACGGAGCAGGCCGCGCGCGCGCGCTCGCTCTCGGGCGCGTTCGCGCAAGGGAGCGGCCCGGCTCAATTCTCGCCCACCGACGTGCGCCTGATCGAGCACGCCCTGGCGCGCATGTCCGCCCCGCCGCCCGTGCGGCTGCACCTGCCCGTGAGCGATTACGGCCTGCTGACGCGCGACGAGTTGCGCGCGCGGCTTAATCAGTGGCTGGACGATCTGCCGAGCGAGCCCGCGGTGGTCGAAGTGGCGGGCCGGGAAGACGGCGATGGCGGCTGACGGCCGCAGCCGCCCCGCGGCGAGAAGCGAAGGGAAGACCAGGGGCAAGCCGACGGTCTCAATCGTCGGCGCGGGGAGATTGGGCACGGCGCTCGCGCGCGCACTGGCCCGCAACGGCTACACGATCGAGTCGGTCGTGGCCCGGCGCAAACGAAGCGCAGAGCGCGCGGCCCGACTCGTCGGCACGCGCCCCCTCGCCCTCTCCTCCGCAGAACTGGACCGCCTCCCCGCGAGCGACATCCTCTTAATCATCACTCAGGACGACGCGATTGCCGACACGGCGGCGCGGCTCGCGGATTTGTTCCCACGACGACCGAACGACGACGCTCGCCCTCGTCCGCACACGGCGCTGCACGCGAGCGGCGCGCTCTCGTCGGAAGTCCTGCGCGCCCTGCGCGGCGTAGGCTTCGCGACGGGCTCCGTGCACCCGCTGGTCTCCGTGAGCGACGCGAGGCAGGGGGCGGACAGTTTCGCGTCCGCCTTCTTCTGCGTCGAGGGCGAGCCGCGGGCCGCGCGCGTGGCGCGCTCGATAGTGCGCGCGCTCGGCGGCAGAAGTTTCTCCATCAGCGCGCGGGACAAGGCGCTTTACCACGCGGCGGCCGTGATGGCTTCGGGCCACACGACCGCGCTCTTCGACATCGCTACGGAGATGCTCACGCGCTGCGGCCTCGCGGAGCGGCGGGCGCGCGCGGTGCTCCTGCCGCTCCTGCGCAGCACGCTCGAAAACCTCTACACGAGTGACCCGGCCGGCGCGCTCACAGGCACCTTCGCCCGCGCCGACACGGCGACGGTCCGCAGACACCTCGCCTCGCTCCGCTCGCAGAAGATGACGGACGCGCTCGCGGCCTACGTCCTGCTCGGCCGCCGCTCCCTGCGACTGGCGAAAGCCGCCGGCGCGAACAACGATGCTTTGAACGAGATTGCGCGCGCGTTAGGAGAGGCGGAAAGCGGAAAGCGGAAAGCGGAAGGCGGAAAGCGGAAGGCGGAAAGCGGAAGGCAGTAGGCAGAAGGCAGAAGACGCTCGGCTGCTTTCCGCCTTCCGCCTTCTGCCCGCTGCCCACTGCCTACTGCTTTTCCGCCTTCCGCCTTCTATTCTTTAGCGGGGGAGGTCGTAGCCCAGGAACAGCGTCGAGTGCTTGAACATGTTGCTGGAGCCGTTGAACCCGTAGGTGCCTATGTAGCTCGGCGTGCATTGGCACTTGCCGACGACGGTGATGCTACTGGCACAGTTCGGGCTCGGGCACACGTTCGAGCCGTTGATTTGCAGGGTCGGGCCTATCGAGCCTCCCGTCACGACCCAGGAGGGTGAGCCGCAGATGCTGCCCTTGATGGTCCCGCCCGTAATCGCGAAGGGGTAGGTGGTGGGGTTGAAGAGAACTTCGATCTCGAAGATCACTCCGCCCCCAGAGTAGTGTAGTTCGAAGTAGGCCCGGCGGGTCTGGGGTGCCGCCCCCGGGATGATCGCCAGGGCCGCCTGCTTGGTCTCGGCTGCGCCGCCTTTAGCGTCGAAGAACCTGGGTTCGGCTGCTGCTGCTTTCGTTACCATTGGGTATCTCCTTTTCTGCTTGTATCGAGTCGCTCGATGGTTGTCGGTTGCAAGGGCGGGGTCAGGCCGCGCTTTGCTTCATCCCGGCCCCGAGTTGCTGAACGCCCGCTGGATCGACCGCTTGACTCGGAGTGACTCGTGAGAGGGGACGCGGGGGCGCGTCGCGAGCGATTCGAGTCGTCGCTTTCGAGGACGATCTCGCTGCGCGCCGGTGCGCGGTGTCTTCTAAGGTCAAAGTCCTCTCAAAACTTTCAGGAGCGTGAGAAGTCGGGCCCTTCGGTGGGCCCCCTGTGCTGGCGAGGTGTCAGGCACCAGCCTTATTCGGCTTCGTCGCCACTGAGGTATAGAAAGAAACCGCTCGACGCGCTTACCCGAGCACGTTATCCCTCTATCGGTACACTTCTGCCCGCACGCTTGAGCAACCGACATGCCAGCGGCCGCCGCGCCCTGAAATCGCCCGGCCGCGCGCCACCTATCTACTGTTGAGGACACTCGGCCGCGCGCGTGTCTGAATTCGGCGACATTTTCACCCGATGCGCCGCTTGCGCCGCGCGCTTCTTTAGCGTTAGAGTGCACCGCAACACCCCTTTTGATTTCAAACAAAAAACGCGAAAGGACATGCTCTTACTTCAAAGATGGAAAGCACGCCCAGCGCCAGTTACAGTTTGACTTTGCGCGTCAAGTTGTCGAGCCGTTCGGGGACGCTCGGCGAAGTGGCGAGCGCCATCGGCCGCGTCGGCGGAGACATCGGCGCGATTGACATCGTCAGCGTCAGCCACGACTGGATAATCCGCGACATCTCCGTCAACGCCCGCTCGGCCGAGCACGACGCGGAGATCGTGGAGGCCGTGCGCAACATAGACGGCGTCGAAGTCCTACAGGTCTCCGACCGCGTCTTCCTGATGCACCTCGGCGGGAAGATTGAGGTCACGTCGAAGGCCCCTCTGAAGACGCGCGACGACCTCTCCATGGCCTACACGCCGGGCGTGGCGCGCATCTGCGAGGCCATCCACCGCGACCCCGAGAAAGCCTTCACGCTGACCATCAAGAAGAACACCGTGGCCGTCGTCACGGACGGGACGGCCGTCCTCGGCCTCGGCGACATAGGCCCGGCGGCGGCGATGCCTGTCATGGAAGGCAAGGCGATGCTCTTCAAAGAATTCGCGGGCGTGGACGCCTTCCCCATCTGCCTCTCGACCAAAGACCCGAACGAAATCGTCGAGACCGTCAAGCGCATCTCGGTCGCCTTCGGCGGCATCAACCTGGAAGACATCTCTGCCCCGCGCTGCTTCGAGATAGAGGACCGGCTGAAGGAGGAGCTGGACATACCCGTCTTTCACGACGACCAGCACGGGACGGCCGTCGTGGTGCTGGCGGCGCTGATTAACGCGCTGAAGATAGTCGGCAAGAAGATGGAAGACATTAAGGTGGTCGTCAACGGCGTCGGCGCGGCGGGCGTCGCCTGCTCGAAGATCATCATGGCGGCCGGCGTCAAGAACATCGTCGGCTGCGACCAGCAGGGCGCGCTCTACCGCGGGCGCACCGAAAACATGAACTGGGTCAAGGACTGGTACGCGCGCAACACTAACCCGGCGGACGAGCGCGGCACGGTGCACGATGTCATCAAGGGCGCGGACGTGTTCATGGGGCTCTCGGCCCCGGGCGTCATCAACGCCGATGACTTGCAGAAGATGGCGGACAAGCCCATCGTCTTCGCGATGGCGAACCCCATCCCCGAAATCATGCCCGAGGAGGCCGAGCCCTACGTCGCGGTGATGGCGACGGGCCGCTCCGACTACCCCAACCAGATTAACAACGTGCTCTGCTTCCCGGGCATCTTCCGCGGCGCGCTTGCATGCCGCGCCTCGCGCATCAACGAAGAGATGAAGGTCGCCGCCGCGCACGCCATCGCGGGCATCATCACCGACGCCGAACTACACCCCGAGTACGTCGTCCCCTCCGTCTTCGACAAGCGCGTCGCCGAGGCGGTCGCGCGCGAAGTCGAGGAAGCTGCCTACCAAACGGGCGTCGCCCGCCGCGAGCGCGCGGGCGCTGACGGGGCGGCGTGATTGACGACGCTAACGTGAGGTGCCGTCGAAAGGAAGAAGATGAAAGTCCTGATTCTCGGCGGCACAGTCTTTCTGGGCACACACCTCGTCGAAGCCGCGCTCGCGGGCGGGCACGAAGTCACCATCTTCAACCGCGGGCGGCACAACCCTGACTGGCACACGGAAGTCGAAAAGTTGCGGGGCGACCGCGTCCGCGACGTTGAGTCTTTGCGCGGGCGGCGCTGGGACGCAGTGATTGACACCTGCGGCTACGTGCCCGGCGTCGTGAGGAAGTCTGCCGAACTGTTGGCCGACGCCGCGGAGCACTACACGTTCGTCTCCAGTTGCTCCGTGTACGCGAGCTTTGACCTCGCAGGGACAGACGAGAGCGCCCCCGTCCGCACGGCGACGCCGGAACAAATTGACGAGGCGGAAAAGACAGACACGGGCGAGCGCGCGACGGCCCTGACGTACGGGGAGGCTTACGGCGCGTTGAAGGCTCTGTGCGAGCGCGCGGCGGAAGAGGCCATGCCCGGCCGCGTGTTGAGCGTGCGCGCCGGACTGATCGTCGGCCCACACGATTACAGCGACCGCTTCACCTACTGGGTCCGCCGCGTGGCGCAGGGCGGCGAAGTGCTCGCGCCGGGGCGGCCCCGCAGGCGTGTGCGAGTCCTGGATGCGCGCGACCTCGCCGGGTGGATCATGCGTCTGGCGGAAGCGCGGCAGGCGGGAATCTACAACGCCACCGGGGCCGAAGACGGACTGACGATGGGTCTCTTACTTGAGGAGTGCCGAGCCGCAAGCGCGAGCGACGCGACGTTCATCTGGGCCGGCGAAAAGTTCCTGCTCGATCAGCAGGTCCGCGCCTGGGGCGAAATGCCCCTCTGGCTTCCCGAAGACTACAACGGCATCTTCCTCGTCAACAACGACAAGGCCATCGCCGCCGGCCTCACCTTCCGCCCCCTCCCCGACACCATCAAAGACACCCTCGCGTGGCACGCCACCCGCCCTTCAGATATAGAATGGCGAGCCGGTTTGAAGCCGGCGCGCGAGCGAGAATTACTCGACAATCTGCTTCATAGCGTCGAAGCATAACAGCCATCCACCAAGTCATTGGATTCGACCGCCGACAGCGAGGCTTTCGTCAACCTACTGCGCGTGCTGGGTTGATGTGGGCGTTATAAACCCAACAATTTTTCGGCCGGCAGGCTCGCGGAAATTTTGGAGTGGGTGTCGGCCAGCGTGTCGTAGTCTAGGAACTTGATGGCGTGGCGTATTGGTGAGAAGGTGGCGGAAGCGATCTTGCTTTCGAATTCACGCTTGCGAGCGGAGTCAGCGACGATGAAAAAGTTGATACGGAAGTCTTCGAAGTCCAGAAACTTGAGCAGGGAATTGTGCATGCCGGTCGAATGCTCTACTTCAAAGAACGCCTTCGGCAGCCTCCTCTGATTGAACCACGAAACGTCAACAGTTTTAGCCCTCCTGAGCAGCGAATCATAAGTGAAGTTGTGAAACTCTCGCAGCGTGGAGACTTCCGCCAACTTCCGCGAGAGGAAAAGTTTGTTCTTATCTTGGTAGGGAACAAACGTCTCGTAATTCTTCAGATTGCCTATCTCGACGATCAACCCCTGGTAATAACTGTGGTTGAATACCTCAGCTCCGGCGCCCGACGCCAGCTTCTCTAACACGGCTTCGCGCTCCGAGGTGAGCGCCCACAGCCCCGGCTTAATCTTGAAAAAGAGGTTGGGGTATATCTGTACGATCCTGCGGATGCTCGCGAATGGAGTCTTCGTCCCCCAATGGCATCCGGGGATTTTCAGCACAGTGCGATACAAATGTCCGAGCGTGGCGTACCCGCCGTTCTGCCGCATCGCTTCGAGCACTGCTTCATGCTGTTTCATCGCCGTCACCTGAGAGGAATCGTTGGCGCGGCAGGTAGTATACAACTAAGCGACCCGTTCTCCTCACCTTTCTGGCACAGTTTAAATCAAGCCCTCCCCTGCCGCTCGTCCCTTGCTACTCTGAAATAGTCGTTTTTGGACTATTAAAATAATGGCTCTACCCTTCGCGCTGACAGTTGTGGGCATATGGAGAAATCGGTCATCTCACGTGACTACTCACTCTTCCTCGACCGCCTGAAGGACGCAAGAAAGAAGGCGGGTCTGACTCAGGAACAGCTCGCCAAGCTTTTAGGTGAGACGCAGTCATTCGTGAGTAAGTGCGAGCGAGGCGAGCGACGCCTCGACATCGTAGAGGTCAGGACCTTCTGCATCGCGCTCAGCGTGCCGTTCCCGTCCTTCGCCACACAACTGGACAGTCTCCTCAAGCAGGAAGAGGGGAAGGGAAGGGCGCAGAGGATTGAGAAGGGGCAGGGCCGGTAAGCGTGTACCTCATCAGCCTTCATTATTCAAGAGGAGTGATCTGGCCCGGCCCTTCCTGAAGTGGGCCGGCGGCAAGGGGCAGCTCCTGCGGGAGATTCGGAAGCACGTCCCACGGGAGTTCGGGGCGTACTTCGAGCCTTTCGTCGGCGCGGGCGCAGTCCTCTTCGACCTTCAGCCGCCGCGGGCCGTCATCAACGACGCCAACGAGGAGCTGATCAACTGCTACCGCGTGATCAAGTCGGACCCGGAGGGGCTAATCAGGCTCGCCGCCGAGCACGAGCGCAATGACTCAAAAGACTATTTCATCGCACTGCGCAAACTCGACCGTGGCGAGCACGGCCTCCACGCCTTAACGCCCGAGGCGCGGGCCGCGCGCATCCTGTACCTGAACAAGACTTGCTTCAACGGCCTCTTCCGCGTCAACAGGAATGGGCAGTTCAACGCGCCTTACGGCAAGCGCGACAAGAGCCCGCAGGTAGTCAACCCCGAAGTCGTCCGGGCGGTGAGCCGCTACCTGAATGAGGCCCACGTGAAGATTCGGAGCGGCGACTTCAGAGAGGCGGTAACCGGGGCCGCGGCCGGAGACTTCGTCTACTTCGACCCGCCCTACCACCCCGTTTCCGACAGCGCGTCGTTTACGGGGTACGCAGCGGGCGGCTTCGGCGAGGAGGAGCAGAAGGCACTTAAAGGACTCTGCGACGAACTCACCGAACGCGACTGCCGGGTCTTACTGAGCAACTCCGACACGGATTTCGTCCGCGACCTGTTCCGTAACCGAAGGCGCTACGAAATCCGCGAAGTCAAGGCCCGCCGCAACATCAACTCGGACGGCGCGGGCCGCGGCAAGGTCAGCGAACTCCTCATCTTCAACAAGTACGATGTCCCCCAGACCTTCTAAGAACGACGCGTGGGAGGAGCTTTTCAGGAGGCGCAACGTCCTCGAAGAGGTCGAGCGCCGCGGCGTGTGCCAAATCTCCGCCAGCGAGATCAACGAGCTTCATGAGGCGCGCCTGATGACGAAGTTCGACCATTACGTCCAACTCCCCGAAGTCTTCAAGAGGAACCACCTCACCATCCAGCCGAACACGCGCGGCACTTACCTCATCGGGCGGTTCGACAGCTACCAGAGCGTGGCGGACGACCCCTCGGTCCCCGTTGAAGGGCTGCCCTTCCCGCGCCGCATCGAGACGATAAACCCGGCTAACCTCTACTCGGAATCCGCCGTGCTCATGTGCGCCTACTACACGGGCATCATCAACGGCGTGTTGGGGCGCGAGATGATGCTGACGGCCTTCGGGCGCATGTCCGCGGGCAGCTTCGACTACCAGATAAGGAACAACCAGACGGGCGGACTGCATGAGATCAGGGTCGAGGGCGCGCAGATGGAGATAGACGCTGGCTTCGAGGGCGAGGACACGTTCGCCATCGTCGAGGCGAAGAACGAGTCCGTCACAGACTTTCACGTCCGCCAGCTCTACTACCCATACCGCGCCTGGCTCGCCCGGACGGGCAAGCGGGTCGTCCCTGTCTTCCTCTCCTACTCGAACGCGAACTCGGTCTTCACGCTGCACGTCTTCCGCTTCAGCGAGCCGCGGCTCTACAACTCCATCGAACTCGTAGAGCAGCGTAAGTTCCAGGTCGTACCGAGCGACATCGGGGAGGAGGCCGTCAGGTCAGCGCTCAGGCGCGTGAGGGTCGGCCCCGAGCCCGACGGCGTGCCCTTCCCGCAGGCGGACAGCTTCGCGCGCGTTATAGACCTGCTCACGCAGCTCCGCGGCGCGAGCGGCGCGTTGACGCAGGAGCACATAACTTCCAACTACGCCTTCGACGCGCGCCAGACGCGGTACTACACGGACGCGGCGCGCTACCTCGGGCTTGTCGAGCGGCACGGGCGGGCTCGTGGGGTGACATACGCGCTCACCGACCTCGGCGACGAAATCATGTCAAGGCCGCCGCGCGAAAGAAACCTCGCGCTGGTCGAGCGCCTCCTCAGGCGCAAGGTGTTTCGTCAGACGTTTGGGCTTTACCTTGAGCGGGGCGCAAGACCGGCGGCCGAACAGGTCGAGGAGTTCATCAGGCGTGTGAGGCCCGAGTTGACTGACGACACAATCGAACGCCGCGCCAAGACGGTACTCTCCTGGGCAGACTGGGTAGTCAATCTTTCCAAGCAGCAATGAAGGCTCGTCTTGACCGGCCGCGCAGTCAGCGTTCAGACCGTGGCGCGTAGGGACTGAGCAATCAGCGGGACGATGCGGCGGGGGACGGCGATGGCTTCTTTGATGTGGCGGGCGTGGGTGAAGTGGCCGGCGACGTAGACGCCGGGGACGTTGGTCTCGAAGGTGTCGGGGTCGTAGGCGGGAACGTCGCAGAGTTTGCCGGGCTCTATGCGGACGCCGAGGCGGCGGAGGAGCGTCAAATCTGCCTCGCTCCCTATGAGGACGAAGAGGGCGTCGTTCGGGAGCGTGACCACCTCATTGTCCTCGCGGCGGACGCGCACCTCGCGCTCCGTGATCTCTTCGACCTCCTTGAAGAAGAGGACGCGCAGGTGGCCCATTTCTATCTGCTCTTCGAGCGGCTCGCGGACCCAGGGCTTGATGGCGTTCATCTTGGGGTCGCGGTTCTCCCAGTCGGAGCGCCAGAGGACGAAGGTCGTGCGCGCGCCCTCCTCGGCCAGGAAGAGCGCCGCCTCGGCCGCGGAGTTCCCGCCGCCGACGACCATCGCGTCCTTGCGCACGTAAGGGTAAGCCTCCACGAAGCGGTGTTGGACTTTGGGTAAATCTTCGCCGGGCACGCCCAGCCTGCGCGGGTGCGCCATCGCGCCGACGGCGAAGAGGACGCGCGAGGCGCGGTACTCGCCGCGGGTCGTGCGCACCGCGAAGCCTTCCGGCTCAAGGCGCTCGACGTCCGTGACCTCTTCCTCCGTGTTGATGCGCAGGTTCCCGTCGAGCGCGAAGCGCACGTAGTAGGAGAGCAGCTCCTCGCGCGTGGGCTTCTCGCGGCAGGGCCTGAGCGCGCCCTCGCGCATCTCCAGCTCGTTCGGCGTGGAGAAGACAGTCTTGCCCACGGGGTAGTGAAAGACCGTGTCGGCAATCAGCCCCTTCTCGATGACTAGATAGCTCAGCCCCTCGCGCGACGCGGCGTCGGCCGCGGACAGCCCGGCAGGCCCAGCGCCTATAATCAGCAAGTCTAAAGTTTCGCCGCCCATGATGAATCTCGCGGACATCATCTGGCAGGCCGAGGCGGGGAGTCAAGCGGCAGTCGTAACGAGTGGCGTCATAATTAGGCAAGCCCCTTGTACCATCTCTGTGTCCTCTGTAGTGATTGCTCCTTAAGTTCTATTCACCACAGAGGGCACAGAGGAAAGCTGAGATAGTGTCCGCGCGCTTACTACTGGGGCTTGAAGTCTATCTTGCGGGCTTTCAGCCAGTCCTCCAGCCACTGAAGCTTCTTGCCGCTGTGTTCGTAAGCCTTGACGATCAGGTTGTCGAGCGACTGGTCGGGGCTCTGGTGTTTAGTCCTCCCGCTTCCGGGCTGGCCCAGAATCTGCTCCGCGATGTGCGAGCCCAGCATCCTGTAGCTCTCGAACTGCGCCTCGCCGAAGAACTGGTCGCCCGTGGACTCGTGCGGGAACTCCGCGTGCGACTGCGCGTAGTGGTAAACGTCGCGCGGCTCGTTGCCCCCCACGCTGCCGTAGAAGGCTGGCTTCAGGTAAATCAGCACGCCGTCCTCGACGCCCTTGTCGACGCACGAATAGGCGATCCTCCCGACGGCGCAGTACTTGCCCGCCTCCTGCGCAGACCTGGGGTAGATGGGCATGTGCTCGAACTCGACGGGGATGCCCAGGTCCACGCGGCACTTGCGTATGGCGTTGCCCAGGTCGTTGAACTCGAACTTGGGGTCGCCCGACGCGTCGCACACGATGATCACCTTGCAGCGGCGCAAGACCATCTCGTAGAGGCCCAGGTTCTCGAAGTGGCCGCCGTCCGACAGGTATATGTAGTCGTTCTCGTCGTCCGTCAGCCCCAGCGCCTCCGCGACAATCGGGTAGACGGCCGACTTAGGGTGCGCGAGGTGGTAATAATCCGTGCTCCGCGGGTTGCCGAGCCACCAGCCCAAGCGCACGTTGAGCAGCGTCATCAGGAAGGTGACGACCGGCGAAGAGTAGTAGCCCATGTTCGGGCTGACGGCCGCGCCCGAGACGGCGACCGCTGTCCCCAGCGAAATCCCGCCCGCGTCGCGGCCCCCGTACTCCCGCGACCGCCTGTAAGAGCCCCTGCGCTTGCTACGGGCCTCCGGCGCGCCCTCGTCCTCTTCGGGGTCCGGGATTTGGAAGCTCCCGCAGTGCAGCGGGCTGACCGTGAAGGACTCGGCCTGGCGCTCCTGCCACGCGAGGTTCTTGCCGCGCACGAGGTTGAGCGTCATGTTGACGACGTGGAACGGCTTCTGCGGCGGCTCGGGACACGTCTCTATCCTGCCGCGGAAGGCCGCCTCCAGCAGCCGCCGGTTGAGCAGAACCAGCGCGTCACCCTTCGGGGGAGATTCGACGAGCGCCGCGACCTCGGGCGAAAGCTCTACGCCCGCGAAAGCGTCCCTGTCATAAATCGAACGGCCGCTCCTGAGCAACTCGTTGGCGGCGTCGATGAAGGCGCGGCGCAGCAGCTTGGGCGGCTTACTCTTCGCCGTGCTGTATTTGCCGAGCTGCTCCTCCAGGCTCGTCTGCGCGGTGGCCGCGACGGGCAGCGAGTACAGTTGCCCCCTGAGGTAGCGCGCGAGCTTGCCTTCAGAGCCTTCGAGCTTGTCGGCCTCTTTCAGGCCGTCGAGCAGTTCCTTGATGTTCGTGAAGCTGGCCGCGTGGAAGAACTCCGGGCGCAGCTCGTGCATCGGCAGGTTGTCGTCCGGGTCGAAGCCCGTGAACAGGTTCGGCTCGCGTATGTCGCGGTGGCCGTGCGTGTCGTCGCCGCCGCGCGACGCGCCGAGGTAGGCGCGGATGATGCGGTTGCGGTACATCGCGTGATGGGAGAACTTGTTGGTGCTGACGTAGTAGGCCATCCGCAGGCCGAGCGCCGCGAGGACGATTCCCGCGACGAGGACGAGCGGGAACGGCGCGTACAGGGCCACCCTCGTCACGTCGAGCGAGTCTCCTTTGTAGACCCAGGGCGGGAGAGTCAGCCACTGGCTGAGCGCAGAAGGCAGGAGGCCGAAAAGTTTCGAGAAGAGCAGGAGCAGGTAGTTCATGAGCAGCGACAGGAGAATGACCAGGGCCGCCGCGAAGATGATCGAGCCGACGGGCACCATGTACCTCGTCAGGAAGGCGCGCAGGCCCGTCTTCTTCTCCTTCTCCTGCGTGCCTGGGCTGAGCGAGCTGCGCCCGAGCAGCGTCGTGATGACGCCGAACAGTCCGCCCGTGGCGACGACGACGTAGTTCTGCCAGGCGTAGTCGAGCAGGGTCGGCCCCATCAGCACCAGCACGCTGACGACGCAGCAGGCGACGATGGATATCAGGAGCCACGCGCCGAAGCGCGCCCACCACTCCCTGTCATCGTCCTCGGTCCACTTGCTGGAGATTCCGGCGAACAGCGTGATCGCCAGGAAGAAGAGCCCCAGGTAGATGGGGACCGCGAAGATGACGTAAGTCATGGACCCCGGCACGTTGTAGAAGGCGGCCCCTTCGGCCCTCGGGTACGGGTACATCTTCGTGGCGACAATCCAGAGGAGCAGGCCGCCCACAGCGCCCGTCAGCAGAATGGAAACGAACTCCCAAAGCCTGGCGTGGCGCAACACGATTGAGTAGATCACCCAGCCCACGCCGTAGAGGGCGAGCCCGAAGATAAGGAAGGGCAGGATATTCATCCCCGTGGCCGGGAGGTCCGTCTGGTTCTCCAGCGCGACCCTGACCGGCTCGTTGCGCAGCCACGCCCAGAACAAGAGCAGCGCGACCCCCGAGACGAGCAGCGGCAGCAGGCACCAGAAGAGGAAGTGGTTCCGGTTGTCCTTCTCCACTATGTTGGCGCTCGGCCTCTTGAGGCCGACGTAGACAATCGCCGTGATGCCGAGCCCCAGCGCGACCACCAGCGAGGCGACCACAGCCACGATTCTGGCCGGCCCGGTCGGGGACCAGCGGACGGCCGCCATCAGGAGCCTGGGCGCGGCCAGCACCCCGAGCAGCAGCGGGACGAGCACGAGCCAGTTGAGAATCAGGTTGCGCACGACGAGCGCCACCAGCGTCCAGGTGTCGGCCGAGAGCATTCCTAAGCGGGGCGAGAGGTAGTTGCTGTAGCTGCGCAGGTGGCGGATCGTCTCCGGCTCGACCTCAAGCTTAGACTCCACGCCGTGCTCCAACTCTTCGGTGACGCCGTCCAGGCCGCGCTCGTGGCGGTGAATCCAGGCCGAGAGCCAGCCGCCCGCGTAGCCGCCGCCCGAGACAGTCGAAATATACGTCAGGCGCTTGAGCAGCTTGTGGCGCGCCAGGCCCTGCAACACGCCGAGCGCGAACGTCCCGCTGCGTATGCCGCCGCCCGAGAGGCAGAGCGCCACGCGCCTCTGCTCGGGGGCATGTCTGTGAATGCGGCCGAAGAGTTTCTTCAGCCGCTCCTCAGGGCAGCCCACCTCGGCCGGGTCGTAGGGGAGGTCGCCGTGCGTCCAGGCGTACTCTTCTTCCAGCGCCTGAGTCAAATCGAGCGAGCGATTGCCGTCTGCGTTTTTAGGGTCTGACATGGCTTTGCTCCAGCATGGTGGGAGTCGACGCGAAGAGAGTCGGCCGGACGAGGCCGGTCACTCAGTCGGGCACCGAGTGCGGCTGGCTGACGTGAACGTGGCTGGTTGAAATTAGAGCCGACGCCGACGGCAGAGCGGTTTGGGAATGCCGCCGGACGGCCGGCTGGTGAACGACTGATTTCGAACTTTGGCACAATAATGCGGGGGTCCCGCTTTGTCAATCAGTTTTTCCGCGGGGCGCGCGCCCTCTAAATTTCACTCCCCGCACGGATTCCCGCCGCCTCCAACAAAATTTTGGGAACGGCGCGGGCGGCCCGAGACGTAAATCAAATTGGCCCAACAGAGATTGAGACGCGGCCCTTCCGAAAAACCGTGGCGCGGTGGGGCGGGGCCGCCCCCCAGAACTCGTCCACGGGGGAAGCGCTTCGCGTTTCGCGGGCCAGTCGTTATAATGTGAGACCTTGACGCAGCACACTGAGACAAAGCGGCAGCCCGACTCCCCCGGCCGATTCACGGGTCAGAATCTGCGCGGCGTCCTGCTCCCGTTTCCCACCGTCTTCGACGCGGAGGGCAGGTTCGACCCGCGCCGCCAGCGCTCGAACATAGAGAGGTGGAACGCCGCGGGCGTCGCGGGCCACGTCGTCCTCGGCTCGACGGGCGAGCGCGCCCACACGGACGAGCGCGAGTCACTTGAGATAATCGAAAGCGCGCGGGCGGGCGTGCCGGAGGGCATGGCGTTCGTCGTCGGCGCGGGCCGGCAGGGCACGCGCGCGAGCGTCGACGAAGTCCGCCGCGTGGCCGAAGCCGGCGCGGACGCCGTGCTGGTCATCACGCCCCACTTCTACCGCGCCGAGATGACGCAGCCCGTATTGGTCAAGCATTACCTGGAGGTGGCGGACGCCTCGCCTGTGCCGGTTGTGCTCTACAGCGTGCCGCAGTTGACGAACGTCACGATTCAGCCGGAGACGATTGCGCGACTCAGTGAGCACGAGAACATCGTCGGGGTGAAGGACAGCTCGGGCGACGTGCTGGCGCTGGCCGAGACGGTCAGGCTCGTGCCGGGGGACTTCGCGGTGCTGACGGGGAACGGGTCGGCGTTGTATCCTGCGTTGTGCGTGGGCGCGCGCGGCGGCATCCTGGCGGTCGCGTGCATCGCGCCGCGCCTGGCCGTCGAAGTCTACGAGGCGTTCCGCGCGGGAGAGCACGAGCGTGCGCGCGCAGCGCAGCAGCGGCTGGCGCGCGTGACGCGCGGCGTGCTCGGGCGCTACGGGATTAGCGGATTGAAGGCCGCGCTTGATATGCTTGGCTACGCGGGCGGGCACGTCCGCCCGCCGCTTCAGGACGCCGCCGAGGAGGCGCGGCGCGAGATCGAAAAAGTTTTGCGGGAGACTGGGCTTTTGGGCCGGGAAGGGAAAGGCGCGGAGAGCCTTTCGGCGGGGGCGTCAAGAGAGTGAGCACGACCGAAGCCGCATGTTACAGCACGCCTGAGCAGGCCGGGTTGCGCGTCGAGACTTTACCCTTCGAGCGCATCCCGCACCAGTCGCGCCTCTTCCTGGACTACCTGCGCGACCCCGTGGCGCTCAGACGCTTCTACCCCGCGGCCGTCCGCCTTCACCACGAACTCGCGGAGCGCTCCGCGGAAATTCTCTCCGCTTACCAGACAGACCGCCGGCAACTCTGCGACGCCCTCGAAGCGATGAACAGCAGTTGGGGCGCGCCCGACGAAACCCTGGCGAACATCGCGAAGCTCAGAGAAAGTGATTGCCTCGCGGTTGTGTCGGGCCAGCAGGCGGGGCTCTTCACCGGCCCGCTCTACACCGTTTACAAGGCGCTGTCGGCCGTCAAGCTCGCGGGCTGCCTCGCGCAGCGCGGCACCCCGGCTGTGCCAGTTTTCTGGATCGCCACCGAAGACCACGACTTCGCGGAGGTCGCGACCGCGGAGTTCATAGGCTGCGACTGCCGCCTGGCGAGCGTCAGCGTCCCAAGCGAGATGCACAGGGAGGGCGCGCCCGTCGGGAGCGTCCGCCTGGACCAGTCAATCAACGAGACGCTAGGTCGCCTGCTCGAAGTGCTGCCGAGCACGGAGTTCATCCCGGACGTGGAGAAGCTCCTGCGCGAGACGTGGGAAGAGGGCCGCGGCTACGGCGAAGCCTTCGCGCGGATGATGACGAAGCTCACGGGGCGCTACGGGCTCATCCTGCTCGACCCGCTCGACGCGAAGCTGAAGCAACTGGCCGCGCCGCTCTACTCGCTGGCCGCCCTGCGAGCGCCCGAACTCGCCTCGGCGCTCGTCGCGCGCAGCCGCGAGCTGGAAGAGGCCGGCTACCACGCGCAGGTCTCGATGACGGAGAACGCCTTCCCGCTCTTCTTCCACCGCGAGGACGGGACGCGCCACGCCGTCGTGCGCGCAGGGGACGGCCGCTACAAGGTGAAGGACGCGCGCGAGGAGTTCACGAAGGAGGAGCTTTCGGAGTTGGCCGCGCGAGAGCCCGCGAGGTTCAGCCCGAACGTGACGCTGCGCGCCGTCGTGCAGGACTACCTCCTGCCGACCGTGGCCTACTTCGGCGGCGCGGCGGAGATCGCCTACTTCGCGCAGACGGCGGAGGTCTACAGGATTCTGGACCGGCCCGCCACGAGCGTCCTGCCGCGCGCGAGCATGACGATTGTCGAGCGGCGCACCTGGCGCACGCTCGAACGCTACGGCCTCGCCCTCGAAGACCTTTTCGAGGGGTTGGACGCCGTGCTGGCGCGCGTCGTCGAGGAGCATTTGGGGAGCGAGACGGCGCAGACCTTCAACCATACGGAGGAGAGTATCAACCGCGAGTTGGAAGCGCTCAAGGAGAAGCTGCGCGAGGTCGACCCGACGCTCGCCGAGGCGCTCGAAACGGGCCGCCGCAAGATTAACTACCAGCTCGAAGGCTTGCGCTCGCGCTTCCACCGCGCGCAGATGGGCCGCGACCGCGCCGCGCACCGCCAGCTTGAGCGCGCCGTGGCCGCGCTCTTCCCGCACAAGACTTTGCAGGAGCGCCACATCAACCTCACCAGCCTGCTCGCGCGCCACGGCACCTACATCGTCAACTGGATTTACGATGCGATCAACCTGGGCTCTTCGGACCACCAGATAGTTTACCTGTGAAGTAATCAGTAATCAGTAATCAGCAATCAGTTTTTTGGCTGACTACTGACTACTGATTACTGATTACTTTTATGAGCAAGATTCGCGTCCTCTCCGACCAGTTAGCCAACCAGATCGCCGCGGGCGAGGTGGTCGAGCGGCCCGCGTCTGTCGCTAAGGAGTTGGTCGAGAACGCCGTGGACGCGGGCGCGCGGCGCATAGTGATTGACGTGGAGGCGGGCGGGCGGAGGCTCCTGCGCGTGGCCGACGACGGCTCAGGCATGACGCGCGACGACGCGGTCCTCGCCTTCGAGCGCCACGCCACGTCGAAGATAAGTCGCGCCGAAGACCTGGACGCGATTGCGACACTCGGGTTTCGCGGCGAGGCGTTGGCTTCGATCGCTTCCGTCGCCCGCGTCGAACTCATTTCCAAGACGGAAGAGGATCAGGCGGCGACGCGCGTCGTCATAGAGGGCGGGCGGATGCGCGACGTGAAGGACGCGGCGCACCCGCGCGGCACGACCATCAGTGTGCGCGACCTCTTCTTCAACGTCCCCGCGCGGCGGAAATTCCTGCGCTCCGAGGCGACGGAGAGTTTCCACCTGACGAACCTCGTGACCCACTACGCGCTCGCGCACCCGGAGATTTCTTTCACGCTGACGAACGGCGGGCGCGAGACGCTGCGCGCCGACCGCGCGGCCGATTTGCGCGAGCGCGCGTACCAAATCTTCGGCGGGGAGTTTCTGGAGAATCTTCTGGAGGTCGGCGGCGGGCACGAGCGCGTGGCGCGCGTGCGCGGGTACGTCTCCGCGCCGCGCGAGCGCCGCACGTCGCGCGACGCGCAGTACCTTTTCATCAACGGCCGCTACGTCCGCGACCGCCTCGTCGGCCGCGCGCTCTCGGAAGGCTACCGCTCGATTCTCCCGCACGGCGTCTACCCCGCGGCGCTCCTGTTCCTCGAAGTCCCGCTCGAAGAGGTGGACGTGAACGTGCACCCCGCGAAGACGGAGGTGCGCTTCCGCCGGGCCGCGGCCGTCGCCGACGCCGTGCGCGAGGCCGTGCGCGAGGCGCTGGCGAGCGCGGGCTACGCTCGCGCCGTCGAAGCCGTTTACGAGACGGTCGCGCCGGCGCGCGCTGCTGACGAACAGGAAAGCTACGAAGAGAGACGTGGGCCGCGCGAAGACGCAGCGCCCTACTGGGCGGGCGCGGACGCCGCGCCGGCCGCCAGAAGCGTCATCTCGGACATCACGCTCGAAATTGTGCCACCGGCGCGCCAGGGGAGCATCGAGTTCGGCTTCGCGCCGCCGGAGGACGAAGCGCCGCGCCGCTTCGAGCGGGAGCGCGAGCCGCCGCCGCCCGTGAAGCGGGAGACGGCGAGGGGCCTGGACGCGATCCCGCGCCACGCGCAGTCCGCGCCGCGCGAGCCGTCGGCTGACGACGGAGAAACTGGCACAGTCGCCCTCCCCGATCACGGAGCCGCCGGGCAGGACGAAACTTTTCAGGGCGCGGCTGTCGTCGGTGAAGAAAGTCCTCCCTCTCAAGCTCAAGAGCGTTCGGAGAGCCAACTGCCGCCACTAGTTTCCGCGGCGGGCCTCGTGCGCGAAGTGGAACTCACTTCGGTCTCGACCAACATACGGCCGCTCGGCCAGCTCGAAGAGAGTTTCATCATCGCGACGGACGACGAGGGCCTGCTCCTGATTGACCAGCACGTCGCGCACGAGCGCATCCTCTTCGACAAGTACCGCCGCCTGGAAGCCTCTCGGCCCGCCGAGTCGCAGAACCTCCTGCTGCCCGAGACCTTCGACCTCACGCCGGCGCAGGCCGCCGCCTTCGACGCGGCCGCCGAGGAGCTTGAGACTTACGGCTTCAACCTGATGCGCCTCTCGGGCCGGACGGTCGCCGTCCGCGCAGTGCCCGCGGACCTGCCCGCGGGCGAGGCGCGCAACATGCTCGCGGAAGTTTTGGAGACGGTCGACGCGGAGAAGCGCGGCGCGGCGCGCGCAACGCTTCGCGACGAGATCGCGGCCTCGCTCGCCTGCCGCGCCGCCATCAAGATCAACACGCCGCTGGCGGCGGAGAAGATGCGCTGGCTGATCGACCGCCTGCTGCTGACCTCATCGCCGACCACCTGCCCTCACGGCCGCCCGGTCATCCTGCGGCTCGCGACGCGAGACATCGAAAAAGGTTTCCACAGAAGCTGAGCGCGCGGGCTGCTGCGCCTTGCCCGCCCGCCGACGGAGGTGAGAGAGTTGCCCGCACAAAACCTACAGCAGCTTTTAGAGCGCATACACCTCCGGCTCGACGAGAGCATGGTCGGCATCGGCGCGGAGGTCGCGGACCTGGCCGCCGTGGACCTCGCAGAATTAATCAACCAACTCAACCTGGCCGAGGCCGCGACCGTCATCTCCATGCTGCCGGTGCCGCGCACCGTGGAGATATTCGACCAGCCGACCATGCGCCGCCGCAGCGCGATCCTCGAACAACTGGAGCCGGAGCGCTCGGCGCAGGTGCTCGCGGGCCTCTCGGCCGACGAGCGCACGGACATCGTCCAGCGCATGAACCAGCACGAGCGCCACCGCGTCGTGCCGAAACTGAGCGCGGAACTGCGCACGGAGCTTGAGCACCTGTTGCAGTACCCGGACCACACGGCCGGCGGCATCATGACGACGGAGTTCGTCCGCCTGGACCCTGGGCTGACGGTCGGCGGCGCGCTCAAGTACATACGCTCCGTGGCGCGCGAGAAGGAGTCCATTTACGCCTGCTACGTGATAGAGCCGGGGACGGGGCAACTGCTCGGCTCCGTCTCGCTGCGCGACCTTGTGATGTCGGAATTCGACAGGCCCCTGACGCAGGTGATGAGGCGCAAGCCCGTGACCGTGAGCGTCCGCGACGACCAGGAGGCGGTGGCACACAAAATCGCCAGGTACAATCTGCTCGCCGTGCCCGTGCTGGAGGCGGACGGGCAGGTCGTGGGCTTCGTGACCGTGGACGACGTGATCGACGTGCTGGTCGAGGAGCAGACGGAAGACCTCCTGCGCATGGCGGCGGTCGAGCCGGGCGCGCTCGACCGGCCCTACTTCGACAACCCCATCGCGCGGGTGGTGCGCAACCGCATAGGCTGGCTGATGCTCTTGTTCGTCGCCGGCACGCTGACGAGCGCCGTGCTGCACAACTTCGAGGGCGAGCTGGCGAAGGTCGTCGCACTCTCCTTCTTCATCCCGCTCCTAATTGGCACAGGCGGCAACGCCGGGGCGCAGACGGTGATGACCGTCATACGCAGCCTCGCGCTCGGCGAGATCGGCGTCAAGAACGCGTGGCGCGTCGTGCGGCGCGAGGCGACGACGGGCGTCATCGTCGGCCTGCTGGTCGGCGTCGTCGCCTTCGGCCAGGCGCTCCTGTGGCAGTCGCCGCTCGCGCTCGCCGTGACCGTCTCGGTCACGATGTTCACCATCTGCGTCTGGGCCACGAGCGTCGCCTCGCTCGTCCCCATCGTCGCGCACTACTTCGGCGTCGACCCGGCCGTGCTCTCGGCCCCGCTCATCACGACCCTCGTCGACGCGACCGGCCTCATCATCTACTTCACCATTGCGAAGATTATTCTGAGACTTTAGTGCCTAACTCCCGGGAGCGCAGGCTTCTCACAACGATTCGAAAGTTCTCATCACGAGGTCGAGGTCTGAGAGGTCAGGCAGGAGGGCGTCGGGCTCGCAGGCCAGTAGGTCGGAGGCCGTGTACATGCGCCCGGTGTTGACGGCGACTGATTTGGCCCCGAAGTGTTTGGCGCAGGCGATGTCGTTGGGCGTGTCGCCGATGACGACGAACTGCGAGGGCGGGAGGTCCAGGTTGAGGTGTGCGTTGATGCGCGCGGCGGCCAGCTCGGGCAGGTCGCGGCGGTCGTGCGACTCGTCGCCGAACGCGCCGGGCAGCGTGAAGTATTCCGAGAGCCCGACCAGCTTCATCTTCAGGTGCGCGGCCGGCTCTATGTTGCCGGTCACGAGCGCGTTCAGGTAACGCTCGTGCCGGCGGGTCGCCTCAAGCGCCTCGCGCGCGCCCGGCAGGAGGTGGAAGAACTCGCCGTCGGCGCTCGTGGCGCGCAGCATCTCCTCCATGTAGCGCGCCTTCAATTCCTCTATGCGCTCGCGAATCTGCTCGTGCGTGAAGCCCTCATCTTTCAGCGCCTCGGCGACGATCTGCAAGTCCGTCATCCCGGAGACCTTCATCTCCGGCAGGCGGCCGGCCGTCCCGAAGACCCCTTCGAGAACTGGCACAGTGTAGTCCTTGAACGCGCCCTGCCGCGCCGACCGCAGCAGCGTCCCGTCTATGTCCCAGAGGAGGACGCGGAGGGATGAGGGATGGGGGATGAGGGATGAAAAGGAAGTGAGCCCGCGCGGCACAGCCTCACTCTCCGCCGCCTCCACATAAACCTGATTCTCAACGCCGCCGCTTACTTCATCCCTCATCCCTCACCCCTCATCCCTTTTATTCGACGACCGCGAGCACGTCGCCGGCGTTGACGGTCGCGCCCTCGCGGACGTTGACGGCCGTGACCTTGCCGGCCTTCGGCGACTTCATCTCGTTCTGCATCTTCATCGCCTCGACGACGACGACGCCCGCGCCGGCTTCCACCTCCGCGCCGGCCTCGACCAGCACGCGCACGACCTTGCCGGGCATGGGGGCGACTATCTCGGACGTGCCGTGGGCGTGAGCGCCCGCCGCCTGCGCGCCGCGCAGCCGCTTCGGGTCGGCGAGCGCGACCGCGTAAGTCTCGCGCCCGACTGCGACCTCCGCCGCCTCGCGACTCTTCTCGGGGCGACCCACGCGGCACTCGTAGACGCGCCCGCCCGCCAGCAGCAGGTAGACGCCCGGCCGCGGCGCGCTCACTTCCAACTCGTAAACGCGCCCGTCAATCTCCGCCGTGACGCGCGAGCCCTCCCGCCTGATGTCAAGCTCGTGCCTCTCGCCCGCGATTTCCGCCGTTAATTTCATCAGGTTCAAATAGAAAATTTGAGATTTGAGATTTCGAATTTCAAATCTAAGGGGTTGAGTGTCATGCTCTCCTGTGCAGCGCCGCGCGGCCTGCGAGACGCCAGTTGCTCTGATCCTGTTCGCGCGGCTGGTGATTGGTCGGGTGCTGTTTCTGTGCCAGCGCGTAGTCGAGCGCGGCGGCGACGAGGGCCATGTCGCGGCGCTCGGCCGAGTCTTCTTCTCCCGCCGTGGTCTCCGACTTCTTCGCGTTCTCCGCGCGGCGCTCGAAGAAGCGGGCGATGAAGCCCGTGTCGAGGCGTCCGGCGATGAACTCCGGGTCGCGGACGAGCTCGCGGAAGAAGGGGAGCGTGGTCTTGATGCCGCCGACCGCGTACTCGTCGAGCGCGCGGCGCAGGCGGTCAATCGCCTCGGCGCGCGTGCGTCCCCAGGCGGCGAGCTTCGAAATCATCGGGTCGTAGTAAATGGAGACTTCCGCGCCCTCTTCGACGCCGCCGTCGTCGCGCACGCCCGGCCCGGCGGGCACGCGCAAATGTGTGATGCGGCCCGGCGACGGGAGGAAATTGTTCTCGGGGTTCTCCGCGTAGACGCGGCACTCTATGGCGTGCCCGCGCCAAGCGACATCGTCTTGAGTAAATGACAGAGGCTCGCCCGCGGCCACAGCGATCTGCTCGCGCACGAGGTCGAGCCCCGTGACCAGCTCCGTGACCGGGTGCTCGACCTGAAGGCGCGTGTTCATCTCCAGGAAGTAGAACTCGCGCGTGGCGTCGGCGACGAGGAATTCGACCGTGCCTGCGCCGCTGTAGTTGACGGCCCGCGCCGCGCTGACGGCGGCCTGGCCCATCGCGGCGCGCAGGCCCGCGTCGTTAATCGGCGACGGGCACTCTTCGATGACTTTCTGGTGGCGGCGCTGTATGGAGCACTCGCGCTCGCCCAGGTGCACGTAGTTGCCGTGGCTGTCGGCGAAGATTTGGATTTCGATGTGGCGCGGGCGCTCCACCGCCTTTTCGAGATAGACCGACGGGTCGCCGAAGGCCGCGGCCGCCTCGGCCCGCGCCGTCTCGAAGGCCGAGCGCAACTCTTCTTCCGAGCCCACGAGCCGCATGCCCTTGCCGCCGCCGCCCGCGGCCGCCTTGAGCATGACCGGGTAGCCGAAACTCGCGGCCACCTCGCGCGCCTCGTCCGAAGAGGAGAGCGGCTCGGTAGTCCCCGGCACGACGGGCACGCCCGCGGCGACGGCCGCGCGCCGCGCGCTCGTCTTCTCGCCCATCACGCGCATCGCTTCGGCGCTCGGGCCTATGAAGACGAGGCCGGCGTCGGCGGCAGCCTGCGCGAACGAAGCGTTCTCGGCCAGGAATCCGTAGCCCGGATGAATCGCCTCCGCGCCGCTCAGGCGCGCGGCCTCCACGACGCGCTCTATCTGCAGGTAGCTCTCGATTGACGGCGCTGGCCCAATTCCGTAAGCCTCGTCCGCGAGGCGGACGTGCGGCGCGCCCGCGTCAGCCTCCGAGAAGACCGCGACCGGCGAGACATTTAGGTCGCGGCACGCGCGGATAATCCGCACGGCGATCTCACCGCGGTTGGCAATCAGGATTTTTCTAAACATAGTGACAGGTGACAAGTGACAGGTGACAGGATAAGGAAAAAGCCTCGTCCTGTCACCTGCCACCCGTCACCTGTCACGGCTCTTAGACTACTACGGAGTTGCCGGGCCGCTGCGGGTCGTAGCGGATGGTGACGCGCGCGCCGGGGGCGTATTCGATCTCGCGGCCGCGCTGGGCGTCGTCCAGGAGTTGGGACGACTCGTACTCGACGCCGCTCACTTCGTAGTGGAAGTAGATTTGTCTGATCGCGCCGGTGTCGTCGCTCCCGACGTCGAAGACGACGCCCTCGGTGATGCGCCCGGTCTGTAGCAGGCGCGCGCGCCGCTCCGCCTCCGGGTCAGACTTCTTCCTGCGGAAGAGATTCGAGAAGGGCATGGCCGGGCGTTTCTTCTGCGGAAGATTTTTAGGGGGCGTCGGTCGCAGCCTTCTGCTTCTTGTCCGGCTCGACCGGCCTGGTGATGACGCCGTCGCGCATGGCCCAGTCGTCCTCGGTCCCGAGCTTGTTGTCCGGGCCGGGCAGGCGCAACTCGTAGCGCGTGAACGAGAGCCCGCCCTCGGGCGCGTCGTCCGTCGTGCGCATGCTGACGTTGCGCAGGGCGGAGCCGCGCAGGGAACGGGATTTCTTCTTGGGGAGCGCGGCCAGCTCCGCGCCGGGGCTGTACGCGCCGGAGTCTATGCCGACGAGCGCCGCCGCGATTGAGCCGTCCGCGTCCGGCAGCCGCTTGCGCAACTCGTCGAGCGTCGCGGGCAGCGTCCCGTACTGCGCCCGGTAGTCGAGGAGCGCGCGCTGAATCGTGTAGCCCTGCGCGTAGATGGAAGCCTCCTGGCGCAGCTCTATCTGGCGCAGGCGCTCGGGGACGGTGATGCCTATGAGCGTGGCTATCAGGACGGCGACCGTGACGGCAGACCAGAGGCCGCCGCGCGCGACGCGCGCCCAGAGGAAGCGCTGCGGGTTGCGGCGTATGCTGCGGCAGACGAGCACGCCGGTCCAGACGGCGAAGACGGTCGCGGGGATGGCAATCCACTTCAAGCGCCAGGCCGCGGTCTCGGCCGCGCCCATGATCGTCCAGAAGCCGAAGGAGGCCGAGCCGCGCTCGAAGAGCGCGACGAGCGTGCTGACGAGAAAGGTGGCGAGCATGACGCCGCCCGTCACGCCGACGAAGAGGGAGCGGCCGTAAGAGGGGAGTTCGCGGACGGGGCGTGAGAGGGCGGGGCCGACGGCGCGCGCGCCGCAGGAGGCGCAGCCGTCGCGCTCCAGGTCGCCTTCAAACTTGAATCCGCAGCAGGGGCAGACTGTCAATGGTGTGTACCTCGTAGCTTCAAAACGTCGGGGGAGAAAGACCACTCTCCGCAGCGGCCCACGTTCTCGTTAGTGTGTCGCGCCCGCGTTGCGCGCGAAGTCCGGCTCGGGCCTTCTTTCGGGCCCGGCATTAGATGCGGGGGCCGCCGCGGCCGATGCCGCGCCCAAACGCTCTGCGTCAGCTTTATTAACCTCGCGCCACGTGTGATACATGCGGTGCGCGAAAGTCCAGTAGGAGCCGACGGCCAGAACCCACAGCACCGCGGGCATCCGGTTCAGAAAGGGGTTCTGCGAGCCCGGATGCGTCGTCAGCGCGCCGATGATGAGCAGGACGACCCGCTCGGGCCGGCGCAGGAAGCCCACGTCGCACTTCGGAATCAGGCTCTCGGCGCGCGCGCTCGTGTAGCTGACCATGACGGAGCCCATCAGGGCCGCGCCCGTCAGGAAGACGTTCAGCGTCGAGTGGAACTCGGTGTCGCGCGCGTAGAAGACCATCAGGCCGACGAAAACGACCATGTCGGAGAGGCGGTCGAGCGAGGAATCCAGGAAGCCGCCGAAGCGCGTCACGCGCCCCGAGAGGCGCGCCACCTGCCCGTCGAGCATGTCAAAGAGGTTGGCGACGATCAGGATAATCCCCGCCCAGAAGAAGTAGCCGAAGCCGAAGAGCAGCCCGCAGCCGACGTTGATGGCGACGCCGATGACGGTCAGAAGGTTCGGGTTGATGCGGCCGTACGCCAGCCCGCGCACCATCGCGCCAATGATTTGCTGAGCGCCGCGCCCAATGCTCGACCCAAACACTTCTTTCGGTCCTTCTCCTGCTGACAAAAGCGAAAAGACGCCGCCCCTTGAACCGGGCAGGGTCTATTCAAAGAGCGCATCATAGGGATGCGCCGGACGCCTTGTCAAGGATAGTAAAGGGTCAGTGGTAAATAGTAAATAGGGAATGGTTAATGGCGTCAACGGCCGCTTTCCTCCATTCGCCAGATATTACTATTCGCCCTCTTTCCCCACCTCGTCGTGAATAGTCGTCAGCCGCTTGATTTCGAAGTGGCGCGCGCCCGCCGGGGTGCGGACCACCACCTCGTCGCCCTCCTCCTTGCCGAGCAGGCTCTTGCCGACGGGCGACATGGTGGAAATCAGCCCGGCCTGCGGGTCGCTCTCCTCGGGCGTCACCAGCCGGTAGGTCAACTCCTCGTCGCGCTTCGGGTCGTAGAGGACGAGCGTCGAGCCGTAGCCGGCCTTGTCGCGCGAAATCTTCGACAGGTCTATCGAGCCGACCTCGCTGATGCGCTGGCGCAATTCGACGATGCGCGCCTTGACCACGTTCTGCCGGTCGAGCGCCGCGCGGTACTCGGCGTTCTCGCGCAGGTCGCCGAACTCCAGGGCGCGCTTAATCTCCTTCGGGAGATGTATACGCAATTCCGTCTCCAACTCGTCCAGCTCCGCTTGCAGCCGGTCTTTAATAGCTTGTGTCACAGGTCTCCTCTTTGTTAATAGGCCCTGCCAGCCTGAATTTGCGCGCCTTCTGGCGCAATTAAATTGCAACCAAATAAAAATATCGCATCCGCGCAGTTTAGTAATAACATCTTCGTGGCATTACCACGAAAGTCCGACGACTGAAAGCGAATTCTTGCTCCCGCACCCGACGCCACTCTCCCGCGGCTTCATGGCGCTGCGCCGCTAGTTCCCATATGTAGCCCAGAATGCTCGGCTCTTAGTTTGAGCTTTTGGTGTCCCCTCGCGACACGCTGGACGCCTCACCGGCTGCGGCAGAGCTTCTTTTTGCTCTGGCCCATAATGAAACTGACCCTTTGGGGGGGGATTGTCATGTCAGAGCATTACCTGAGCAAGAGACGCCTGATCCTCTTCGTGGACGACGACCCGGAACTGCGCCGCCTGGGGCGCGTCAGCCTGGAGCGCGCCGGCTACGGCTTCGCCGGGGCGGCCGACGGGCACGAGGGCCTGCGCCTGGCCCGCGAACTCTACCCGAATCTCATCCTGCTAGATTATATGATGCCCGGCATCAGCGGGAAAGAAGTATTCGTCACGCTCGCCACGAGCGACGACGAGCGGCTGCGCCGCACCCCGGTCGTGATGCTGACGGCCAAGCACGACAACCGCGACGAGCAGCGCGAGCTGATGGAGCTCGGCATGGCCGCCTACCTCTCGAAGCCTTTCGGCCACCACGAGCTTTTGAACGTCATAGACAACGTGCTCATCATGGCCCAGATCAAGGAGCGCAACCGCGTGCTGGAGATGGAGGCGCGCCAGTCGTTCGTCGGGACCGTGCGCGCGATGATCTCGCTCCTGGCGGCCAAGGACAACTACACGGGCGAGCACTCGAACATGACGGCCGACCTCGCGGAGATGCTGGCCGTGCGCTTCGAGATGTCGGAGCGCGAGGTGATGAACGTCAAGCTCGGCGGGCTGCTGCACGACATAGGCAAGATCGGCATCCCCGAGTGCATCCTCTGTAAGCCTGCCTGCCTGACGCCCGAGGAGATGGCCGTCATGCGCCAGCACGTACACTACGGCGAGCAGGCGCTTCTGGGCGTGCCGCACATGGAGACCGTGCGCTCGATAGTCAAACATCATCACGAGTGGTGGAACGGCGGCGGCTACCCGGACGGCCTGAAGGGCGAGGAGATTTCGCTCCACACGCGCATCGTCGCGGTCGCCGACGCCTACGACTCCATGACCTCCGACCGCCCCTACCGCCGCCGCCTCTCGCAGGCGACAGCCATCGAGCGCCTGCGCGCCGCCGCCGGCATACAGTTCGACGCCGCGGTCGTCGAAAAGCTCGTTGAATGCCTCAGCGGCTACGACGCAGAGCAGACGCGCTCGCTCAACTTACAGTTTCTCGACCGCCTGCACCACGCGGCGTAAGGCAAAAGACCCTAAAAGGGTCGAACGTGATAGCCGGGGGCGAGCAAACGTAGTTTGCGCCGCCCCCGGAATAACACGCAACAAGATTCCGACCCTGAAGGGGTCGCGCCTCAACGTTGAGGCGCGACCCCTTCAGGGTCGGGTTCGTGTTTGGCACATTTTCCAGGGGTGGCGCGCTGCACGCGCTTACCCCTGGCTATCATCTTAGACCCCTCCGGGGTCTTTACTTTTACCTTTCACCTTTTACTTTTGCCTTCCTTCGGCGCTGCCGAAGGAGATTCCTATGTCGCGGGCGGTGCGGACGAGCTGGCCGTCGGGGGGGACTGTCTTGAGGGCGGAGACGGCTTCGAGGAGCGGGACGTGGATGACTTCGCTGGCGCGGAGCGCGACCATCACACCGTGCTCGCCGTCGGCCAACGCGCGCACCGCGCACGCCCCGAAGTTGGTCGCCATCATGCGGTCGAACGCGTTGGGCGTGCCGCCGCGTTGCAGGTGGCCGAGCACGACCGCGCGCGTCTCCTTGCCCGTCAGCCGCTCCAACTCCTCGCGCAGGTAGTTGCCTATGCCCCCGAGCCGAGGCGAGCGCGTCGCGTCGCCCTGCTCCTGGTACATGATGTCGCGCCCCGCCTCCTGCGCGCCCTCGGCGACGACGACGATGGAGAACTGCGAGCCGCTCGCCTCGCGCTCCTGAATTTTTTGGGCCACGGCCTCGACGGAGAAAGGGATTTCGGGGATGAGAATCACGTCGGCCCCGCCCGCGATTCCAGACTGGAGGGCTATCCAGCCGGCGTGGCGGCCCATCACTTCGAGAATCATCACGCGGTCGTGCGACTCGGCGGTCGTGTGCAGCCGGTCGAGCGCCTCGGTCGCGATGTCGAGCGCCGTGAGAAAGCCGAACGTCAGTTCCGTCGCGGCCAGGTCGTTGTCGATGGTCTTGGGGACGCCGACCACGGGAAAGCCCAGCCGGTCGAACTCGGCCGCGATGGCGAGCGTGCCTTCGCCGCCGAGGACGACGAGCGCCTCTACGCCGAGCCGTTCGAGGTTGGCGATGGCCTCGCGGTAAGTCTCCTCGGGCTTGGTGACGGTGCCGTCCTGCTCGCGCACGACGAAGCAGCCGCGGTTGCGCGTCCCCAGGATGGTGCCGCCGCGCGGGAGGAGGCCGCGGACCTCGGCGGGCGTCAATTCGCGCGCGCGCGTCTCGCCCAGACACCCCTCGAAGCTGTCCTCGATGCCGATGACGCGCATCCCGTATTTACCGGTCGCCGTCTTCACCGCCGCGCGGATCACCGCGTTCAATCCGGGCGCGTCGCCCCCGCCCGTCACAATGCCGATTGTTTTGTACATAGTCAGTAGTCAGTAATCAGTAGTCAGTGGTCAGTAAAAGCCAAAAGCTGATGACTGACTACTGACTACCGATTACTGTTTTACCTTCGGCGGTTCGTACTGCTCGCCGTAGTCCGGGTATTCGCGCGTGACGTAGTCGCCGGGGCGCGTGTTCTCTGTCAGGAGCGTGAGCGCGTCTCTGAGCACCTGGCGCTGTAGCTCGCGCATGCCGGGCCGGCCCAGGCTGTTGCCGATCTTGAAGCCTTTCGGGTAGAGCGCGCGCGGCGGGCGCATCTGGGCGGAGACTTCCGGGCTGACCGTGATCAGCACCGTGGGGATGCCGCGCATCTCTATTTCGCGCTGGACCGCAACGACCGTGCGGTGGCAGACGTTCGGTCAGCCGCCCGTCAGCACGACCGCGTCGGCGCGCGAGCCCTTGTCAATCTCGTTGGCGATCTGCGGCGCGGTCCCCTCGTACATCGCCTTCAACTGCATCGTGTAGCCCATGTAGCCGACGTGCTTTTTCGCCACCCCGCCGATGAAGCCCTCTGCCTCCAGGTCGCGCAGCACGTCCAGCGGGAAGACGACGTTGATGTCCTCGTCAGCGTCCGCGTGGTCGTAGTGATGGTGCGTGACCATCAAGTCCTGCGCCGCGGCGTCGGGCGGGATGACGCGGTAGGTCAGGTCGCCCAACTCGTCCGCGATGTTGAAGGCTTCCTGGTCTTTGAGGTGAACGCCGCCCGCCGAGACGATGGCGATGGTGCTCTTGTCGAGCGTGCGGTCGAACGGCGTGAACGGCACGCATTTGCGCGATAGTGCCATGATGATGACCCCCCCCCTTTTACTCACTTTGATGACGGCCCGCGTATTGTAGCATTACGGGCCGAGCCCCGCAGAGGCTTCCTGAGAAGCGTAACGGGGTTCGGCCCGCTTGGACTTTGGGGTCGCGTGACAGCGCGCCCGCTCATTCTAGTTTGCGAAGGACCTCGAAGAGGTCTTCGTTGTCCGGCTGGTCGGCGATGTTGTGGATGTCTACGTAGGCGAGCTTGCCCTCCTTGTCCACGATGAAAAGCGCGCGCTCGGAGATGCCGTCGGCCTCGCGATAGGCTCCGTACGCGCGGGCGACTTCGCCCTTCGGGTGAAAGTCGCTCAGCAGGTCGTAAGAAAGATTGCCGAGGCTTTTGGCCCAGGCGGCGTTGCACGGGACGCTGTCAACAGAGATGCCCAGGACCTGGGCATCGTAGCCTTCGAAGCGTTCGAGGTCAGCTTCGTAGGCCGGCATCTGGGCCGTTCAGACGGGCGTCCACGCCAGCGGGTAGAACGCCAAAACGACGTTCTTATTACCCCGGAAGTCCGAGAGTCGCACCTTCTTGTCCTTCTCCAGGTGGCTCTTCAGCTCGAAGTCCGGGGCCACGTCTCCAACTTCAGGCATGGCTAGATACTCCTCCTCCGTTCGGTTTGGTTCAAAGAGCTTCAATTGTTTTTCGGAAAGCCGGTGTCAAGGTTACACCCTGACCGGGGGCGATTCAAGCGCGTGCGGTCCACCGGCCGGCGCGTCACCGCGACAAAAGCTCCGCGACCTCAAGCGGGCTGTGGCACAAAAAATCCGCCTCCGCCTCGGTCAACTCTGCCGCCGAGCCGTAGCCGTAGGTCACGCCGGCCGCCAGGCAGCCGTTCGCGCCCGCGCCCATGATGTCGTACTTCCTGTCGCCGACCATCACGGTCTCGCGGGGCCGGAGCCCTTCGCTCGCCAGGATGTGGCGTATCAGGTCGGCCTTCTCCCCGAGCGTCCCGTCGGGCTCGCTCCCGTAGACGCCGTCGAAGTACTCGAACAAAGCGAAGTGTTCGAGGATCCTGAGGGTGAAGGCGCGCATCTTCGAGGTGGCGAGGAAGAGGCGCTTCCGTGAGGCGCGAATTTGTGCCAGCATTTCTGGCACACCGTCGTAGACCACGTTCTCGAACATCCCCGTCTTGGAGAACCTCTCGCGGTACAAGTGGACGGCCCGTTCGATGGTGGGCTTGTCCGTCGTCCGCAAGATCAGCGAGAAGGTGTCCCTGAGCGGCGGGCCGATGTGGGGCAGAAGGTCGGCGCGGCCGGGCGGCTCGACGCTCATTCGCTCCAGCGCGTAGCAGATGCAGCGCGTGATTCCTTCGACCGGGTCGGAGAGCGTCCCGTCCAGGTCGAAGAGCACGTTCTTGACGGCGGCGAGTTTCGAGGCAGGCAATCGGGTTAGCCCTTTCCGCGGGTTTTCTGATTTAATAGCCGGCATACCATGAGCGAGACAGTCATTATCACACAGCGCGGGTGGGAACGCGCGCGCGCAGGCCACCTATGGATTTACCGCAGCGACGTGCGCGACGCGCGCGACGCGACGGCCGGCTCAGTCGTCGCCGTGCGCGACGAGCGCGGGCGGTTCGTCGGCCGCGCGCTCTACTCGTCCCGCTCGGAAATCTCGCTACGGCTGCTGACGCCCGACGACGAAGAGATTGACCGCGAGTGGTGGCGCGCCCGCCTGCGCGCGGCCGCGCGCCGCAGGGAGGGAATCGCGCCAGAGGCCAGCGCCTACCGCCTGGTCTATTCGGAAGGCGACCTGCTGCCCTCGCTCATCGTGGACGTTTACGGCGACGTGCTCGTCCTGCAAACACTCTCGCAGGGGACGGAAGCCCTTAAGGAGGCGCTCACGGGGCTGCTGGTCGAAGAGTTCAGCCCGCGCGCCGTCGTCGAGCGCAATGACGTGCGCGTGCGCGCCCTCGAAGGGTTGGAGATGCGCGCGGGCGTCCTTTACGGCGACGCGCCCGAGGAGATCGAGATCGTCCAGCACGGCGTGCGCTTTCTCGTCCACCCGCTCGGCGGGCAGAAGACCGGCTCGTTCTTGGACCAGCGCGAGAACCGCCTGGCGGCCCGGCGTCTGGCGCGCGGCCGCGCGCTCGATTGCTTCACCTTCAACGGGGCGTTCGCGCTCCACCTGGCTTCGGCCTGCGAGAGCGTGCTGGGGCTGGACATCTCGGGCGAGGCGGTCGAGGCCGCGCGGCGCAACGCGGAATTGAACGGCGCGGGCGACGTGGAGTTCCGCGAGGCGAACGTTTTCGACGCGCTGCGCGAGATGGAGGCGGCGGGCCAAAAGTTCGACACCATCGTGCTCGACCCGCCAGCGTTCGCCAAGAACCGCGCGAGCGTGAAGGCCGCGGCGCGCGGCTACAAGGAGATAAACTTGCGCGCGCTCAAGCTGCTCAACCCTGGGGGCGTGCTCGTCACCTGCACCTGCTCCTACCACATGCCCGAACAGCTCTTCCTCGAAATCGTCTCGGACGCCGCACGCGACGCGCGCCGCCGCGTGCAGCTCGTAGAGAAGAGGGCGCAGTCGAGCGACCACCCCGTCCTCTTCGGAGTGCCCGAGACTTACTACCTGAAGTGCGTCATCGCGCGCGTGATTGATTGAAAGTGAGGCGTCGAGCCGTTCTTTGCGCCCCCGGCGTGATAACCCTAAATCACTCCCGCAAAGGGTCGATTCATTGGGTCCGCTTGGCGCGTCTGGTCCGTTCGTCGAGGACGCAGTCTTCGGCGTTCTTCTTTTTGGTGAAGATGTCGCGGCAACTGCTGGCGTAGGCGAAGCCCTCGGTGGGCCCGGCCCCCGCGGGGAAGTTCAGGACCCAGTCGTCCATCTGCGCCACGAGCCAGTGTTTCGACAAATCGGTCGTGAGCCTTTTGGGGATGAAGAACTCGACGCCGTCGAACCTGTGTTCGTCGCCCGGAAGCATGACCCTCCCGACCACGTACTTCAGGCTCCTCAAGTCCGTCTTCCACCTGCCGTTCTCGTTCAAACTCGCCAGCGCGAAGCTGATGGAGCGGAACTCCCTCGCGCCCTTGTAAGGGCAGTGCGTGCCGATGCGGACGAGCGCCTTCGTCAGCCTGACGCCGACCCCCTCGGGGTAGACCGTGTACTCGCCCTCGAAGTCGCCCTGCATGGCGAAGGCCGTGTCGAGCGACGAGATGCGGAAGGGGACGGGCTCGTACTCGGCGATTGCCTGGGCGCGGGCCGCCGGCTGGCACAAAAGGAGTAGTGGAAGGAGTGCGAAGAAGAGTCGCCGGAACTTCATGAAAGATGTCTCCTTAGAGCCGCGGGATCGGGGCGCGCTGATTGTAGCACGCGTGCGCGCACGCCTTCGTTCCAAATTTTTGTGCCAGCGTTTTTCAGCCGCGGCCCGGCAGGTGGCGGACGCTCTCGGCGAGCCGCTTGGCCTCGGGCAGGGCTTCGAGCGCGCGCAGCACCTGCGGGTCGCTGTCGAGCAGGACGCGCGCGCCGGAGTCGCTGGCGAAGGCGGCCGTGACCACCTCCTCGCGGATGCGCAGCTTGACGAAGTCCAGTTCCTCGTCGATCTGCGCGGGCGAAATCCCGAACGTCCCGTCGCGCTCGACGTAGGCGCGGAAGGCTTCGGCCACCGCCGGGGTGATGGGGTAATCGCTCGGCCTCAGGTTGTGGTCGTAATCGGTCTTCTCGACGCGGAAGGCTTCGAGCCCGGCGACCTTGCCGGCCGTCAGCTCGCGCGTGAAGAAGAAGGCCGCCTCGGCGATGCGCCCGCGCAGCGCCGTGATCTGAAACGGCTTGACCTCCACGTCGGGCGTGATGCCGCCGCCGCCGTAGAAGACGCGCCCCGCGGCGGTCTCGACCGCGGGCCCAGTCGGGGGCGGGGGCGTCGGCGCGGGCGTCGGCTGCGTCGTGACGGACTCGGGCGGCTGCGTCGCGGGGTGCGTCGAAGTCGAAGGCTTCGCGGGCGTCTCCTCGTCGTCCTCGTCGTGGCGCACGTAGTAGTCGTAGAGCGAGCCGCTCGAATAGTCGCGCTGGAGCGAGCGGCCGTAGGGCGTGTAGTACTTGGCGGTCGTCAGCGTGAGCCCCGTCCCGAAGGGGAGTTGGAAGACGCGCTGGACGAGCCCCTTGCCGAAGCTGGTCTGGCCGACGACGAGCCCGCGCCCGTGGTCCTGAATCGCGCCGGCGACTATCTCCGAGGCCGAGGCCGTGTTGCGGTTAATCAGCACGACGAGCGGGAAGTCTTCGGGGTCCGTGCCAGTCGAGCGGTAGGTGTAAGGCTCCTTGTACTCCGTGCGGCCGCGCACGGAGACGACCGCCTGGCCGCGCGGCAGAAACTCGCTCGACACCTCTATCGCCTGGTCCAAGAGCCCGCCGGGGTTGCCGCGCAAATCGAGCACGACCTGCCGCATCCCCTGCGCCTTGAGGCGCGTGAACGCCTCGCGCAACTCGTCGCCCGTCGTGTGCTGGAAGCCGCCGGTCAAGCCCACGTAGGCCGTGCCGGGCCGAATCATGTAGGCGTTGCGAATCGAGGGCAGGGGCACGGACTCGCGCACGATGGTGTAGGTGATGGGCGTCTCGGAGCCCGCGCGCTCGATCTTGACGCGGACGGGCTCGCCCCGCTCGCCCCGCACGTTCTTGGAAACCTGCTCGCTCGTCCAGTCGCGCGCGTCCTTGCCGTCGACCTCGACAATGCGGTCGCCGTAGCGCAGGCCGGCGCGCGCCGCGGGCGTGCCCTCGACCGCCGACTGCACGTAGACGCCGTCGCGGTGGCGCAGGATGGTGACGCCTATGCCTATCAGGCGCGAGTCCTGGTCTTCCTTGAGCTTGGTGAACTCGGGGCGCGGGAAGTACATCGAGTGCGGGTCGAGCGTGGAGAGCATGCCCTGTATGGCCGCCTGCGTGGCCTTCTCGTAGTCCACGTCCGAGGCGTACTCGGAGCCTATGACGCGGACGGCCTCCTGGTAGTCGTCCACCACGTCGCGGCTGGCGATTGGCTTGTTCACGCCGCGCGGGCTCGCGGCCTTGCGGCCCACGAGGTCGGCCATGCCCCCGGCAATCGTCGCCGAAATAATAATCGCGAGAGCGACTATGCCAAATTTTCTCGTCATGCTATGCTCCGAAAAACTCTTTCGCGACGCGCGAGCGCCCCCGGCCCGGCGTCAAATATAACACAGCCGCCCGCGGCAGGCTGAAGTGCGGTGAACGAGTAGCCAGCAGTCAGCAATCAGTAATCAGCCAAAACTGAAGACTGAGAACTGACTACTGATTACTGACTACTGATTGCTTAAATGCCTTTCTCGCTCTCCATCGTCATCCCCGCGTACAACGAGGCGGCGCGCCTCGGCGAGACGCTGCGCACTGTCTTCGCGTACCTGAACGAGCACGCGCCGCAGAGCGAAGTGATCGTGGTGGACGACGGGTCGGAGGACGGGACGGCCGACGTGGCCGAGAGGAGCTTCGCGCACGCCGGGAGGGTGAGCGCGCGCGCCATACGCGTCAGGCCCAACCGCGGCAAGGGCCACGCCGTGCGCGCGGGGCTGCTTGAGGCAAAGTCGCCGGTCGCGCTCTTCTCCGACGCGGACCTCTCGACGCCCATCACGGAGACGCCGAAGCTCGTCAACCCCATCCTGAGGGGCGAGTACGACCTGACCTTCGGCTCGCGCGCGCTCGACCGCGGCCTCATCGGCGTGCACCAGCCGTGGCGGCGCGAGCAGGGCGGGCGGGTCTTTAACTTAATCGTGCGGCTCTCGACGGGGCTGCCCTTCTGGGACACGCAGTGCGGCTTCAAGGCGTTTCGGATGGACGTTTGCCGCCCGCTCGTGGAGGCCGCGACCGTGGACCGCTTCGGCTTCGACGTGGAGTTGATTTACCTGGCCTACCTCGCGGAACTCGCCCTGCGCGAGATACCCGTGCGGTGGGACCACAACGAGGGGAGCAAGGTCAGCGTGCTGCGCGACAGCGGGCGCATGTTCAACGAGGTCCGGCTCATACGCCGCCAGGCCAAGGAGGGCGTCTACGACGCGGCCATCGCCGCCGCGCGCGTCGGCTCCAAGGAACGCGAGCGCGCGCTGCACTCGTCCGGCGCTCCCGCTTTCGAAGACCACGACAAGAAGCCTTCGGAACTGGCCCAGGCCTTCGAGGCGGACGCGGGCCGATGAAATAAGGCAGAGGCCCGAGGTCAGAGGTCGGATGTCAGTTTCTGGCCTCTAACTTCCTACCTGTAACCTCTGAGGTCTTATGACTGCGAAACTCAACGTCAACATAGATCACGTCGCCACCGTCAGGCAGGCGCGGCGCGCGCCGGAGCCGAGCGTGGTCGCGGCGGCGATGATGTGCGAGCAGGCGGGGGCCGACGGCATCACCATTCACCTCCGCGGCGACCGCCGACACATACTGGACAACGATTTGCTCGCGCTCAGGCAGACGGTCACGACCTACCTCAACGTGGAGATGGCCGCGACCGAGGAGATGATGAAAATCGCGCTCGACTCGCTGCCGGACGCCGTGACGCTCGTCGCCGAGAACCCCGAGGAGATTACGACCGAGGGCGGCCTGGACGTGCGCGCCAACGTCTCGATAGTGCGCGCAGCCGTTCACCGCCTGCGCGAGGCGAGCATCATCACGAGCCTCTTCATAGACCCGGAGCCCATACAGATAGAGGCCGCGCGCGAGGTCGGCGCGCAGCAGATAGAACTCTGCACGAAAGAGTACGCGGATGCCACGCTGGGGGCGCGCGCCGCGCACAACGAAGGCGCGATGCGCGCCGCGCACGAGTTGAGGCGCTTGCGCGAGGCCGCCACCCTCGCCATGCAGTACGGCCTGCGGGTCGCCGCCGGCCACGGGCTCACTTACCGCAACGTCGGCGCGGTCGCGGCAATCGAGGAGATCACGGAATTCAACATCGGCCACAACATCGTCTCGCGCTCGATCTTCGTCGGCCTGGAGCGCGCCGTTCGGGAGATGCGCGAGGCCATCGCGGCAAAAATCTGACGCCGTAAAAAGACCGGGGGCGACTCAAGAAGGAGCAGCTCCCGATCCGCCCTCCTCTCGTCGCCCCCGGCCGCTTTCGGTTAGCCAGTAGCCACCGAAACTCGTTCCCACGCCTAACTCGCCAGCAGGTCGCGCTCCTTCGCGGCCGGCGAAAAGCCCATGTGCTTGTGGGCCGCCCGCGTCACGACGCGCCCGCGCGGCGTGCGGTTGAGAAAGCCTATCTGAATCAGGTACGGCTCAATTATCTCCTCGATGCTCTCGCGCTCCTCGCTGATGGAGGCCGCGATGGTGCCGACGCCCACGGGGCCGCCGTCGAACTTTTCGATAATCGCGGACAGGAGCTTGCGGTCGACCTCGTCCAGGCCGAAGCGGTCGACCTCCATCTCATCGAGCGCGCGGCGCGAGACAGCCTGCGTGATGCGCCCGTCGCTCAAGACCTCCGCGTAGTCGCGCACGCGGCGGAGCAGGCGGTTGGCGATGCGCGGTGTGCCGCGCGCGCGGCGCGCAATCTCGCGCGCGCCCGTGGCCTCTATCTCCACGCCCAGGATTTCGGCCGAGCGGTGGACGATGATTTCCAAATCCTTCTGCGAATAGAAGTCCAGGTGCTGGATGATGCCGAAGCGGCCGCGAAGCGGGGCCGTAATCAGCCCGGCGCGCGTCGTCGCCCCGACGAGCGTGAACTTCGGCAGGTCCAACTTGATGGAGCGCGCGGCCGTGCCCTGGCCGATCATCACGTCCAACTGGTAGTCCTCCATCGCCGGGTACAAGACCTCTTCGATCTGCGGGCGCAGCCGGTGAATCTCGTCGATGAAGAGGACTTCGCCCTCCTGCAAGTTCGTGAGCAGGGCCGCGAGGTCGCCGCCGCGCTCGATGGCCGGCGCGCTGACGCTCTTGAGTTCGGCCTGCATCTCCGCGGCGATGATGTTGGCGAGCGTGGTCTTGCCCAGGCCCGGCGGGCCGTAGAAGAGCACGTGGTCGAGCGCCTCGCGGCGGGCGCGCGCCGCGCGCAGGAAAATCTTCAGGTTGCTCGTGACCTTCGTCTGCCCGATGTACTCGTCGAGGCGGCGCGGGCGCAGACTGGGCTCGGCCTGCGCGTCCTCCGGCGTCGCCTCGCCCCCGACGGGGCGGGTCAATTCGGCGGCGCTCTCGGCTATAGCTTGTGACATCTCGGAAAAACCCTTCTTGAAAACTTGGCCCATTTAAAGACGAGCCGCATTATACCGTCTTCGGGCTGGCGTTTCAAGTGTGAAACAGAAAAGAAATAAAAAAGGGCCGGCGCGGGACGGCGTTTTGTGCCACTTCCGCTCGGCCGGCCCCTTTGCGGGATTAGCTTTGAATGTTGGGCGCGCCGGTGGCGAGTTGGAGGCGGACGACGGAGCGTTCGAGGCGCGCGCGGGCGATCTCGAAGTCTTCCTCGGTGCCGGTGAACGCGCTCAGGGTCTTCTCGGCGTGCTCGCGCGCGAGGCGTGCGCGGGCGGCGTCGATCTCTTCGGGGCGCTCGGCGATTTCGGCGAGCACGGAGACGCGGTCGGCGTTGACCTCGACGAAGCCGCCGGAGACGTGCAGGCGCTCTGTCGCGCCGCCCTTCGAGTAAGAGAGCACGCCCGTCTGCAACTGCGAGATCAAAGGCGTGTGGCCCGGCAGGATGCCCAGCTCGCCGTTCATCCCAGGGACCGTGACCGAGTCCACGGCCTCCGACAACACACGCCGCTCCGGCGTGACGACTTCCAATTGAATCTGTTCGGCCATAAGAAAAGTGATGAGGACTGAGGACTGAGTGCTGAGTAAAAGAAAGAGTTCTTCCTCAGCCCCCAGTCCTCGGCACTCAGTACTGTTTTAGTCCTGTGCTGCGATTTGACGGCCGCGCTCGCGGGCCTCTTCGATGGTGCCGACCATGTAGAAGGCTTGTTCGGGCAGGTCGTCGTGCTTGCCTTCGATGATCTCGCGGAAGCCGCGCACGGTGTCCTCGCGCTTGACGTACTTGCCTTCGAGGCCGGTGAACTGCGAGGCGACGAACATCGGTTGCGAGAAGAAGCGCTGAATCTTGCGCGCGCGCGCCACCGTCTGCTTGTCCTCGTCCGAGAGTTCGTCCAGGCCGAGGATGGCGATGATGTCTTGCAGGTCTTTGTAGCGCTGCAAGATTTGCTTCACGTCCTGTGCCACTTTGTAGTGCTCGTCGCCGACCACGCGCGGGTCCAGGATGCGCGAGCTGGAGGCGAGCGGGTCCACGGCCGGGTAGATGCCGATCTCGACGATCTGGCGCGAGAGCGCCGTGACGGCGTCCAGGTGCGCGAAGGTCGTGGCCGGCGCGGGGTCCGTGTAGTCGTCCGCCGGGACGTAGACGGCCTGAATCGAAGTCACCGCGCCCGTCTTCGTCGAGGTGATGCGCTCCTGCATCTCGCCCATCTCGGACGCGAGGTTCGGCTGGTAGCCGACGGCCGAGGGCATGCGGCCGAGAAGCGCGGAGACTTCGGAGCCCGCCTGCGTGAAGCGGAAGATGTTGTCGATGAAGAGGAGCACGTCGAGTCCCTGGTCGCGGAAGTACTCGGCCACGGTCAGGCCCGAGAGCGCGACGCGCAGGCGCGCGCCCGGCGGCTCGGTCATCTGCCCGTAGATGAGCGCGACCTTAGACTCTTCGATGGCCTTCATGTCCACCTTCGTCATGTCGAACTCGCCCGTCTCCTCGAAGTGCTCGTAGAAGGCTTCGCCGAAGTTGATGACTTTGGATTCGACCATCTCGCGCAGGAGGTCGTTGCCCTCGCGCGTGCGCTCGCCGACGCCCGCGAAGACGGAGAAGCCCGAGTGCGCCTTGGCGATGTTGTTAATCAGCTCCATGATGAGCACGGTCTTGCCCACCCCGGCGCCGCCGAAGAGGCCGATCTTGCCGCCGCGCAGGAAGGGCTGAATCAGGTCGATGACCTTGATGCCCGTCTCGAACATCTGCAACTCGGTCGACTGCTCGTCGAAGTCCGGCGCGTGCCGATGAATCGCGTAGCGCTGCTCGTACTTGACCGCCCCCAGGTTGTCCACCGGCTCGCCGATGACGTTGAGCACGCGGCCGAGCGTGCCTTCGCCCACGGGCACGGTGATGGGGCCGCCCGTGTCGTAAGCCTTCATGCCGCGCACCATGCCGTCGGTCGGGAGCATGGAGACGGTGCGCGCGCGGCCCTCGCCCAGGTGCTGTTCGACTTCGCAGATGACGTCAATCGGCTCGGGCACGTCGAAGCCTTCGGACGTGATGCGTATCGCCTGGTAGATGGGCGGCAACATATTCTCTTCGAATTCCACGTCAACGACGGGGCCGATGACTTGCACGACGCGGCCCGTAGCCTGGCCGCTGGGTGTCGCGTTTCCGTTGGGCGTAGCCATACTGTTCAACTCCTCATTGTTCAGCCTAAGAAGGCGAAAAACTGGCAGGTTTTATAGAAAGTTCAAGATATCACAAGGCTCTCGCCTTTGGCAAAGGGCGATTCCCGAGCCATTTTTGTCGGAACGCGCGGGCCTTCGGGCTCGTAAAGGTAGGCATCAAGGCCACCAAACGCGGGCACTCTTCTTCCGGTCAGTTCTTGCGGGAAACTTCAAACTCCAGAACCCCCCACGCGGAGGTTCGCTTCTTCTAGTGGAGGCTCAAGATGAAAAGATACAGGTACTCGGCGCTCGTCCTCGCGCTCGTCCTCGTGCAGGCCCTCGCCGTCGCCCAGGGAGGGAAGACGGCTTCCGAAAAATCGTACGCGGAGGCGCGGCGCGTGCTCGACGCCGGAGTCGCCGCCCTCGGCGGGCGCGAAGCCCTCGCCAAGGTCGAAGACATCACGGTCAAATACGCCGGCACAAACTACGCGCGCAACCAGAGCACTACGCCCGACACGCCCTACTACGAGGGCCGCGTCGAGGGCTGGTTCACCTACGACGGCAAGGGGAACCGCTCCGTCATAGAGCAGGGCAGCACCCTGCCCGGCTTCAAGTTCCGCTTCCGGCAGATTTTCAAAGCCGAGAAGGGCCTCGTCTTCGACATGGATAACAAGACGGCGCAGACCGTCACCAACCCGAACGCCATCGCCAACATCTCGCGCACGCGCCTGCCGCACGTCATGCTGATGACGGCGCTCGACCGCGCGGCGACCCTGCGCTCGCTCGGCCAGGAGGACTTGGACGGAAAGCGGCAGAACGTCATCACCTTCGCCACGCCCGACGGCACGCAGTGGACGCTCTACTTCGACGCCGCGACGAACCTCCCGACCAAGTTCGAGAACCTCGACACGGACTCGCGCGCCGGCGACGTGGCGCAGGAGTTCGTCTTCTCGGACTACATGACCGCGGGCGGGATAAAGATCGGCGGGCGGCGCTTCATACGGCGCGGCGGCGAGGTCGTACAGGACATCAAGGTCTCCGACGTGCAGGTCAACACGCGCCCCGCGGAGAGCGCGTTCGAGCGGCCGCAGGGGTTCGAAGACCTGCCGGCCAACAACCCCAACCCGACGCCGACGGTCGTGGAGCTGGCGAAGGACGTGTACATGGTCAAGGACGCGGCCAACGGCTACAACGTGATGTTCGTCGCGATGAACGACCACGTGCTGGTGGTCGAGGCACCGCTCAACGACGCGACCTCCAAGAAGGTGATGGCGAAGATCAAGGAGACCGTCCCGGACAAGCCCATCAAGTACGTCGTCGCGACGCACTTCCACGACGACCACTCGGGCGGCATACGCACCTACATGGGCGAGGGCGCGACCGTCGTCACGACGCCCGGCAACAAGGCTTACTTCGAGAAGGTGGCGAAGGCCGTCCGCACCATCGCGCCCGACTCCCTGACGCTGAAGCCGCGCCAGCCCGTCATCGAGACGGTCGAGAACATGAAGCGCGTCTTCACGGACGGCACCCACACGGTCGAGCTTTACGACATAGGCCCCGGCCCGCACGCCAGGGAGATGCTCGTCGTCTACCTGCCCAAGGAGAAGATTCTCTTCGAGGGCGACATGCTCGGGCTGCCCCCCGACACCGCCCTCGTCACGGCCGCCAACGAGACGACCGCGCACTTCGCCGAACGGATACAGGCGCTCGGCCTCGCCCCCGAAAAGATCGCCTCCGTCCACGGCCGCACCGCGACGATGGCCGAACTCCGCGCCTCGGTCGAAAAAGCGAACGGCGAGAAAGCGGCACGATAGGGCGAAAGGAAAAAGGCGAAAGGAAGGCAACAGTCCTGACCGCGAAGCGGTCACACATGATAGCCGGGGGCAAGCGAGCGCGCGAGCGCTCGCTTGCCCCCGGCTATCATGTGTGACCCTTTCAGGGCCTTCCCTTTTTCCTTACTTAGCTTTCTTCCGCGTCAATGCGAATCTTCATGCGGCGCAGGGTGTGTAGGTCTTCGTCGGTCAGTTCGAGCGGGGTCTCTTCCGCGGCGTCTTCCTCTTCCTCGTCGTCGTGGGCGCGCAGGGCTATCTCCAGGCGGAGCGTCAACTCCATCTCGTAGCCGGCCTCGCGCAGGCGTTCGATGGCGGCGGCGACCTGGCTGGATTTCTCGACCGCCGAGTTGATGGCCGTGCCGAGGTCCTGGACGATCTGTTTGGCTTCGTCGTTGATTTCCAAAATTCACCCGCCGCGGGCTCTCAAGCCGCAGTCCGAAACTCCGCTTTAAGGTTGGCTTTGATGCTAAGCGACAGGAGCAGCCGCGGTCAACCCACTCACGGCGAGGCCGTCGAAATTGCGGCGCTCAGTTCGGCTGTGCTAGGCTTCGATAAACCGAGAGCGCAATCTGTGCATCCGTCTAAGCAAGCCTTCGCAGAGGTTCCTGAAAACCGTCATGGCGACAAAAACCAGCGCCGAGCGCCGAGAGCATTTCGAGACACCTTCGGGCATAGAACTGCCCGTAGATTTCAACCCGTCGAACACCGAACAGGTGGACTACGAGCGCGATTTGGGCTCGCCCGGCGAGTACCCGTACGCGCGCGGCGTCCGCCCGAACATGTACCGCGGCCGCCTCTGGACGATGCGCCAGTACGCTGGCTACGCGACGGCCGAAGAGTCTAACGCGCGCTACAAGTACCTGCTCGCGCACGGGACGACCGGCCTCTCGGTCGCCTTCGACTTGCCGACGCAGATCGGGCTCGATTCGGACGACCCGCTGGCCCAGGGCGAAGTGGGCCGCGTCGGCGTCGCCATCGACTCCATCGAAGACATGCAGCGGCTCTTCGACGGCATCCCGCTCGACAGCGTCTCGACCTCGATGACGATCAACGCGACGGCTTCGACCTTGCTCTGCCTGTACCTGGCAGTAGCGCGCCGGCAGAACGTGGGTTTCGACAAAGTCAACGGGACGATCCAGAACGACATTCTGAAGGAGTACATCGCGCGCGGGACGTACATCTACCCGCCGACGCCGAGCTTGCGGCTCGTGACGGACACGTTCAGTTTCTGCGCGCGCGAGGTCCCGAACTGGAACACGATTTCGATCAGCGGCTACCACATACGCGAGGCCGGCTCCACCGCCGTGCAGGAGGTCGCCTTCACGCTCGCGGACGCCATCGCCTACGTCGGGGCCGCGACGGAGGCCGGGCTGAAGGTGGACGAGTTCGCGCCGCGCCTCTCGTTCTTCTTCAACGCGCACAACAACCTGCTCGAAGAGGTCGCGAAGTTCCGCGCCGCCCGCCGCCTCTGGGCGCGCCTGATGCGCGAGCGCTTCCAGGCGCGCGACCCGCGCTCGATGATGCTGCGCTTCCACACGCAGACCGCGGGCTCCTCGCTTCTGGCACAGCAGCCCGAGGTCAACGTCGTCCGCACGACGATTCAGGCGCTCGCCGCGGTCCTCGGCGGCACGCAGAGCCTTCACACCAACGCGATGGACGAGGCGCTCGCGCTCCCCACGGAGCAGGCCGCGCGACTCGCCTTGCGCACGCAGCAGGTCATCGCGCACGAGTCGGGCGTGGCCGACACGGTCGACCCGCTCGCGGGCTCTTACGCGGTGGAGGAGTTGACCAACGAGATAGAGCGCCGCGCCGTGGACTACCTGGACAAGATAGACGCGCTCGGCGGGATGCTGCGCGCGATTGAGACGGGCTACGTCCAGCGCGAGATACAGGACGCCGCCTACAGCTACCAGCGCGCCGTCGAGACCAATGAGCAGACAATCATCGGCCTCAACCGTTTCCAGGTCGAAGAAGAGGCGGGCGTGCAGACCCTGCGCGTCGACCCGCAGGTCGAACAGGCGCAGGTCGAGCGCGTGCGGGCCTTGCGCGAGCGGCGCGACGGCGAAAGGGCCGAGGCGGCGCTCGTCCGACTGGAGGAGGCGGCGCGCGGCACGGAGAACCTGCTGCCGCGCATCCTCACCTGCGTCGAGGCGTCGGTCACAGTCGGCGAGATCAGCCACCGCCTGCGCCGCGTCTGGGGCGAATACCAGGAGGCCATAACGGTCTGAGAAGAGAAGAGTGCTTCTGTGGCGAAGACTTTCAAATATCGTGTGTGCCAGACGCAGGCCGCGCGCGTGACGTTCGTCAACGGGCGCTGGCAGGGCTTGCAGGTTGAGGAAGAGGCGGACCCCGCGCGCCTCTACAACTCGTGCCCGATGGTCTGGGACTACCTGGAATCCGCCGGGCGCGACGGCTGGGAACTGGTGGCCGCCACCTCACAGGCTGACACGACGGGCGCGCCGACTCTCCTGTTCTTAAAGAAAGAAGTCTCATGAATGCGGAATGCGGATTTGAAAGCCTCGCTCTTAAATCCGCATTCCGCAATCGAACTAGCCTGCCAGCCGCAGGCTCTGCGCGATCCTTTCGAAAGTCGCCTGGTAGTTTTTGAACTCGTCTTCGGGGGCGATGGTGATCAGATAAAAGAGTCGCCCGTCGCTGGTCGCGGTCGTGTAGATGACGTCAACTTCTATGACGCCGGTGACGGGCGAGGGGCCTGCGACGATTGTCGCGAAGCCGCGGCGGCCGCCGAAGTCTATCGCCTGCGGGGCGCGCTCGACGCGGAAGTCCGGGTTCATGTTCACCTGCTGCTGGACGAAGGCCGCGTTGGCCTGTTCGAGGTCGCCCGCCTCGGGCCGGACGACGCCGATCATGACGCCGTGCGTGACCACGAGCCCCTCGTCAATCTGCCCGTAGGCCCCCTCGGGCGCGAAGATCATGTTCGCGTCGTCGGCCGAGAGCGCGTCCCAGTTGTCCGGGTAGGCGAGCGCGAAGGAGTTGTCGCGCGCCTGGAAGTCGCGGAAGTTCGCGGAGGGCTGGGCGGGCCGCGTGCCTGGGCCAGTTTCGTTAGGTCCGCTCGGCCCTTTGCGCTCCGGCCCGGCGGACGTCGCCATCTGCGCCCCGCCCCCGGTCAGCAAGCCTTTCGTCTGCTTGAACTCTTCCGAATCGCGGACGGGGTTCGCGCTGACGTTGAGCGACGGCAGCTCGCGTCGGATTGCGGCGACGCGGTTGCCTGGGTCCGGGTGGTCGCTCATGAACTCGGGCGTGCGCTGCCCGCTCTTGGACTGCAACAACTCGAAGAAGCCGGCCATGTCGCGCGGGTCGTAGCCGGCGGCGGCCATGATGCGCGCGCCTTCGAGGTCGGCCTGCGTCTCGGCCGTCCGCCCGAATTTCAGGAAGAGGAGGTTCGCGCCCGCGCCGCCGACCTGCTCAAGAATCCCGCCTATTTCGTTGCCCGTCACCCTGCGTATGATTCGCATCCCCGTCTTGGCGACGTAAGCCTTTGAGACCTGGTTGGTCGGGTGGCGCAGCGCGACGTGCGCGATCTCGTGGGCCATGACGCCGGCCAGCTCGCCCTCGCTGCGCGCGGCGGCGATTGCGCCCGCGTTGACGAAGATGTAGCCGCCTGGGAGCGCGAAGGCGTTGATCTCTTTGGTCCCGATGACGTTGAACTGGTAGGTGAAGTCGAAGCCGGGCGCTTTCGCCGCGAGCCGCTCGCCCAGGCGGCGGACGTAAGAGACTATGCGCTCGTCACGCAGCAGCGGGACCTGCCGCGCGACCTCTTCGGCAGACTGCCTGCCCATCTGTATGTCCTGCTCCGGCGTGAAGAGGTTGAAGCCCGGCTTGAAGTGCGGGGCCGGCCGCGTCGTCGCCGCGTCGCCGTAACCTGTCGAGCCCGACTTGTCCCCGAGCAGAGTCTTGCAGGCGGGCTGGAAGGTCAATAAGGAGACGAGCAGTAAGACGACAGAGCTTCTTCGCCGGAGCATAACTCTCCCTCGTTTGATTACAACCTGCGGCCGGGCCGCCGGGCCTCGTCCCGGTAACTATTTCGCGGGGGATGAAAATAATCTTAGATTACCGAGCGCGTATTTGCCACCTGATAATTGGTCAAGGGGCGCGCTCGCCTGCTAAACTTCTCGCGCATGTCGCACCTGCTCGAAGTCAAGAATCTACAGACGCATTTCCCTACGCGCGCCGGACTCGTGCGCGCGGTTGACGGCGTGAGCTTTCACGTGGACCGGGGCGAGTTGCTGAGCGTCGTGGGCGAGTCCGGCTGCGGGAAGTCCATCACGGCGCTTTCGGTGATGCGGCTGATTTCGTCGCCGGGAAAAATCGCCGGGGGCGAGATCACGTTCGAGGGCGAGGATTTGCTCGCGGCCTCGGAGGAGCGCATGCGCGAGATTCGCGGCGACGACATCGCGATGATCTTCCAGGACCCGATGACCTCGCTCAACCCCGTCTACACGGTCGGGGAGCAGATAGCCGAGGCGCTGCGGCTGCACCGCGGGATGTCGCGGGCGCAGGCGCGCGAGGCGACCATACAGGCCATGACGGAGGTCGCCATCCCGGACCCTGCGCGGCGCGTGGACGATTACCCGCACCAGCTCTCGGGCGGGATGCGCCAGCGCGTGATGATCGCGATGGCCTTGGCCTGCGACCCGAAGCTCTTAATCGCGGACGAGCCGACGACCGCGCTCGACGTGACGATCCAGGCGCAGATACTTGAGCTGCTCAACGAGTTGAGGCGGACGCGCGACCTGGGCGTGCTGCTCATCACGCACGACCTCGGCGTGGTCGCGGAGGTGGCCGACCGCGTGGCCGTGATGTACACGGGGCGCATCGTCGAGGAGTCGCCGGTCGAGGAGTTGTTCGCGCGGCCGAAGCACCCTTACACGGAGGGTCTGTTGCGGTCTGTGCCAAAACTGACGGCCGACGAGGTGGGGCGCTCCGCGCGGCTGGAGACCATAGAGGGCATCGTGCCGAGCCCGGCCGCGCTCCCGCCCGGCTGCCATTTCGCCCCGCGCTGCTCGCACCGCATGACGCGCTGCGAACAGGGAGAGATTCCGCTCTACGACCTGGAAGGCAATGTCCGCGTGCGCTGCGTGCTCTACGATTTGGCGGCCGCGGTCGCCGCCGACCACCAGAGTGAAGCGCAAACTCCGCCGGCTTAAAAATGGCCCGCGGCGATTTGAGATTCTTGATTTGAAATCTGAGCTTCGACCACCTACATCGTGAGCTTCGACCAGCAACTTAATTACGACAGGCGGCCGGGCGTCGAGAGCGTGCCCGAGAGGGAAGCGGACGCCGCGCGTGCGCGCGACTCGCGCGAGGGCAGCGGCGACGAGTTGGTGCGCGTACGCGGCCTCGTCAAGCACTTCCCCGTGGAAGGCTCGGAGGACGTGGTGCGCGCGGTCGACGGCGTGACGTTCGAAATCCTCCGCGGCGAGACGCTGGGGCTGGTGGGCGAGTCCGGCTGCGGCAAGTCCACGGTCGGGCGCTGCCTCCTGCGCCTGATAGAGCCCACGGCCGGCTCCGTAGAGTTCGACGGGCGCGACGTGCTGGCGACCGGCGGGCGCGAGCTGCGCGAGCTGCGGCGCGAGATGCAGATCATCTTCCAGGACCCTTACGCCTCGCTGAATCCGCGCATGCGCGTGCGCGAGATCGTGGGCGAGCCGCTCGTCATACACGGCCTCAAGGACAAGGGGGAGAGGCGCGCGCGCGTCGGCGAGCTGTTGAAGAAGGTCGGGCTCGACCCGGACTACATGAACCGCTACCCGCACGAGTTCTCCGGCGGCCAGCGCCAGCGCCTGGGGATTGCGCGCGCGCTCGCACTGAACCCGAAGCTGATCGTCGCGGACGAGCCCGTCTCGGCGCTGGACGTTTCCGTGCAGGCGCAGGTCGTCAACCTCCTACAGGACTTGCAGCAGGAGTTCGGCCTGACCTACCTCTTCATCTCGCACGGCCTGGCCGTCGTCGAGCACATCTCGACGCGCGTGGCCGTGATGTACCTCGGGCGCATCGTCGAGGTCGCGGGCGCGAAGGAGCTTTACAGCGAGCCGCTGCACCCTTACACGCAGGCGCTGCTGTCGGCGATTCCCGTCCCGGACCCGACGCGCAAGCGCGAGCGCATCATCCTGACGGGCGACGTGCCGACGCCGATTAACCCGCCGTCGGGCTGCCGCTTCCGCACGCGCTGCCCGTGGGCGATTGAAGAGTGCGCGCAGATTGACCCGGACCTCAGAGAAATCTCGCCCGGCCACACGGCCGCCTGCATACGCGTGCCCGGCTGGGCCGAAGCCCCGACCGCCGCGTGACGCGCGCGCGAGCCCGTTTGAAACAACGCTTTCGCGCCGGACGTATAAGTCTGGCCGGCAGAGTTTTAATAATTCCGACTGAAGAGGTGACTTGAGCGATGAAGTGTCCCACTTGCGGCGCGGAGTTGCCGCCGGGCGAGAATTTCTGTAGAGAGTGCGGGCGGGAAGTTATCCCCGCCGGAACAGTCAGCGGGGCCGACCCCGGGTCGCACCCGCCGCAACCGAGAATGAGCCCCGCCGCGGCCGGCCCGCGCACCTACCCCGTCGGCCGCATCACGGGCATCGTCATTCTTCTCCTGGGGCTGCTCCTGCTCCTTGCCAACATTCGCTTCGGCGTCCCGAACGGGAAGGGCTTGGGCATCCTGGGGATGGTGCTCGGCTCGGCCTTCGTCGGCCTGAGCTTCGTCCCCGCCCCGCGGCCCGCGCCGAACGCGCCGGGGCCGCTCTCGACGGCCGACACCCTGACGAGAATCTTTTACGAGCCCGAGCCCGTCTTCAAAAACCTGAAGCACCACCCGCGCTGGATGGCCGCCGTCCTCGTCGTGGCGCTCATCGCCGGGCTCTACCAGCTCGCGGTCTTCCAGCGGCTCGGGCCGGAGAGGATAGCCGAGGACGCCGCCAACCGCGTCATAGAGGGCGGGTTCCTTCAGGGCGCGCCGGTTTCGCCCGACGACTTCAAGCAGATGCAGATCGCGCAGGCCATTAAGACGGCGACCGTCGATAAGGCTTTCCTGCCCGTCGGGGCCGCCGCCGGTTGGACGCTCTTCGTGCTGGTGCTCGCCGGCCTGCACCTGCTCGGCGTGATGGCGTTCGGCGGGAAAATGAACTTCTGGCAGGCCGTGTCGGTCACGGCCTACAGCGCCCTCCCGCCGGCGGTCATCGCGACGGCGTTGAATCTGGTGTTGCTCTTCACACAGTCTGTGGACGACATCATCCCGCTCAAGGCGCAGCAGAATAACCTGGCGCGCGCGGACCTGGGCCTGCTGTTCTCGCCTGCGGACAGGCCCGTGCTCTACACGCTGGCGAGCTTCATCGGACTCTTTACGATCTACAGGCTGTGGCTGACGGTCGCCGGGCTGAGGACCGTCGCGGACAAGATTAAGAGCGGCTCGGCCTGGGCAATCGTCCTCATCCTCCTGCTCGTCGCCGCGCTGCTCATGTCGCTGATGGCCCTCTTCCTCCCGACCTTCGTCGCGTAAACACAGAGCGGAGGGATGAAGTAAGAACTCTGTCCTTACTTCACCCCTCCGCCCTCATCCCTTTACTCGTATCTGAGCGCTTCGATGGGGTCGAGGCGGGCGGCCTTCCAGGCGGGCCAGAGGCCGAAGACGAGGCCGATGCCGACGCTGGCGACGAAGCCGCCGACGGGTGCCCAGAGCGGGACGTAAGAGGGCACGAACATGCGTATCAGCAGCGTCGCCAGCCAGCCGAGCAGGAGCCCGAGCAGCCCGCCCAGCCCCGTCAGCGTCATCGCCTCGATCAGAAACTGCCAGAGGATGTCGCGCTTGCGCGCGCCGATGGCCTTGCGCACTCCAATCTCGCGCGTCCGCTCCGTCACACTGACGAGCATGATATTCATCACGCCGATGCCGCCGACCATCAGGCCGACAGACGAGATGGCGACCATCGCGATGGCGACCCCTGAGAGGATGGAGCGGAAAGTGCCGATGATGGACTCGGCGGTCTCCATCGCGAAGTTGTTCTCCTGGCCGTAGGGGACCTGGCGGCGCTGGCGCAGCAAATCCGTGATCTGGTCTTTGGCGTCCTGCATGAAGCCGGCGCGCGCGACGGCCAGGATGAAGAGGTCGTCGGCGTTCGGCTTCAGAGACTGTGCCACTTTGAACGGGACGTAGATGACGTTGTTCATGTCGTCCGCGCCGTCGCCGCCGCCGAACTGCTCGCGCTTTTGCAGGACGCCGACCACGCGGAACGGCGTCCCGCCGATCTCAATCGTCTCTTCGATGGGTGAGCTGTACGGGAAGAAGTTGTCGGCCACGGAGGAGCCTATGACGCAGACCTGCTTGTTGCTCTCGTTCTCGTAGGGCGAGAAGAAGCGCCCCTCCGAGATGATCTCAATCCCGGCGCGCTCGTAGTCCGGGAGCGTCCCTTCCAGCCTCACGGCCGACGAAGTCTTGCCCCCTCTTCCGACGAGAAGTTTCCGGCCCCAGTAGTTGTTCGTGATGTTGAGGAAGGGGACGCTCAGCTCGACGGACGGGAGTTGCGAGATGGCGAGCGAGTCCTCCAGCGTCAGGGGCTTCCGCATCCGCTCCTCGCGCGTCGGCTCAGACGTGCGGATGCCGACGTTGAACTTGTGCAGGAAGATCGAGCGCGTGCCGAAGGACTCGACCTCGCGTTTGACGGCCAGGTCAATCCCGCTGATGATCGAGGCGATGACCATCACCGTCAGCACGCCTATCACCACGCCGACCACCGTCAGCACGGACCTCAGCTTGTTGGCGCGCAACGTCTGGAGCGCCATCTTCAAGTTCTCGTAAATGTCGCTGCGTAGAACTTTCATAAAGAAGCAGTCAGTAGTCAGTAGTCAGCAGTCAGTAAAAGCTTTAAGGCTAATGACTGACTGCTGACTGCTGACTACTTAGTCCGCCCTGAGCGCCTCAATCGGGTCCAGGCGGGCGGCCTTCCAGGCGGGGAAGATGCCTGACAGGATGCCTATGCCGCCGGAGACGCTGATGGCGACGATGATGGCCGTCACAGACAGGTACGTCGGGAAGAACGTGGCCGTCACGATGCGCCCGATGACCCAGGCCAGGAAGACGCCTATCGCGCCCCCTATGGCCGAGAGCGTGATCGCCTCGACTAAAAATTGCTTCAGCACGTCCGAGCGGCGCGCGCCCACCGCCTTGCGGATGCCTATCTCTTTGGTGCGCTCCGTGACGGAGACGAGCATGATGTTCATGATGACGATGCCGCCGACGACGAGCGCGATGGCGGGGACGGCGATGGCGACGATGGAGATTTGGCCCAGCACGCGGTCGCGCACGCCCATGATGATGTCGGGCGTCATGATGGCGAAGTTGTCCTCCTCGTCGCCGCTCAGGTGGCGGCGCGCGCGCATCAACTGCCTGACCTCCTCGACCGCGTCGTTGAAGACCTCGTCGGAGCGCGCCGTCGCCGTGAACGAGAGCCAGCGGTTGCGCACGAACGGGCCGAAGTCGCGCCCGTAAGTCTTGATGGGGACCTGTATGTAAGAGTCCTGCGAGCGGCCGAAGACGGTGCCCTTGGCCTCGGCGACGCCGACCACCCTGTAGGGCAGCCCCGCGATGTATATCTCCTCGCCGACGACGTTGGAGGTCATGAAAAGCTTGTCGGCCACGTCCGCGCCGAGGAAGGCGAGGCGCATCCCTGCGTCCTCCTCCGTCTTCGTGAAGTAGCGCCCGGCGGAGATGTCCAGCTTGCCGATGTCGACCATGTTGGCCGTCGTGCCGGAGACGGGGATGGCTTCGAGGCTCTGGTTGCCGCGCTTGATTTCGGAGAAGGTGGCGGCGGCGATGGCCCCGAACTCGTCGACGAGCGTCGCGCGGTCGCGCAGGTAGTAGTAGTCCTCTATCGTCAGCTCCTTGTTGCGGCGCTGCGCGGCGGCGATGGTGTCCGTGTTCTTGAAGTCCTTGAAGAAGTCGAAGCGGAAGACGGTGAAAGATTTCGAGCCGATGTTGGCGATCTTCTCGTCGAAGTAGGCGTTGAAGCCCTGAATCAGAGAGACGACGACGACCACGGCCGTCACGCCGATGATCATGCCGAGCAGCGTCAACACCGACCGCAGCTTGTGCGCCCAGATGGCCGCGAGCGCCAGTTTTAAGGTCTCTACGAATTTCACGACTCGCCTTTTACGTTAGACTGCGGGGGATGGTTGCAAACGCGGGGGCTCCGGTGCCGGGCTGAAAAAATTTGGCGACATTATGGCCCAATCACTTCTTCTCTTTGAACTCGATTAAGTCCCAAAGGTTGCCGTACAAGTCTTCGAAAACGGCGACGGTCCCGTATCCCTCGGTTTTCGGCTCTCTGACAAAGTTTACGCCGCGCGACTGCATGCTCTGATAATCTCTCCAGAAATCATCGGTCCTCAAAAACAGAAAAACTCGCCCGCCCGTCTGGTTTCCGATTCGGCTTCGCTGCTCGTCGCCGACGCCTTTAGCCAGCAACAGGCAACACTCTTCCGAGCCCCGCGGCGCGACCAAGACCCAACGCTTCGTCTCGCTCTGCGGGGTGTCTTCAATCAGGGTGAAATCCAACTTGTCGGTGTAGAATTTTATGGCCTCGTCGTAGTCGTTCACCACTAAAGCGATGTGCGCGATACTTTGTTTCATAACTAAGTAGTCAGTAGTCAGTAAAAGCAGTCTGTCTTTAGCTGACTACTGACTACTGACTACTTCGACTGATAAATAATCCTCCCCTTGCGCAACGTGTACCTGACGTTCGAGAAGGCCTTAACGTCGCCCGCCGGGTCGGCGGCCAGCAAAACCATGTCTGCGTCCATGCCCGCTGCGATTCTACCCTTTCTGCGGGATTCGCCGAAGCGCGCGGCCGGGGACGTGGTCAGCGAAGCCAGGATGTCTCGGAAGCCCATCCCGGCGCGCTCCATCTGCCGGTACTCCTCAACGGGGTCGTAGTCCGTGACGTAGCCCACGTCGGTCCCGAAAAGTATGGGGCCGCCCGCCCGGAAGTAGGCGCGCAGTTGCTCCACCCCCCGGTCTTGAAAAGTCTGCACGACGTTCGGGGGCACGCCTCCCTTTTCCAACTCCACCCTCCAAAGCTTCAAAGTCGGGACGAGCGCGATGCCGTTCCGCTTCATCTTCGTTATTAAAGCCTCGCCCCACGGGCCTATCTGCGGGGTCGTGTGCACGAGCACATCCACGCCGCCGTCCACGGACGCCTCAAGGCCGTAGCTGTTGGACGGGTGGGCCAGGACGAGCTTCCCGCGGCGGTGCGCCTCGGCCGTGACGGCTTTGATAACTTCAGGCGGCAACTTCAAATTGAGGTCCCAGAAAGTCTGCGCGTAGAGTTTGACGGCGTCCACGCCGCCAGCAAACTTTTGACGGACCAGGGAGATTGCCTGCCGCGGGTTTTCAACTTCGGGCATCGCCCTGGCAATAGACCCGCCCGCCTTAAGCACCGCGGCGGGCGGAGACCCGCCTTTGGGGAACAGGATTTCCCCGGCCGAGAAAATCTTCGGCCCCAAGACCTCCCCCGTCCCCACCCTTCGCCGGATGTGCTTCGTTATCTCCCAGTAAGACCCCGTGTCGAAGACGCTGGTGAAGCCGTAGCGCGTCAACATCTCCTGCAACTGCCGCGTCAGTTGCGGGGCGGGGAGCGAGGCGGCCTGCTCCCATTTGAGTTCCGTGAAATGGACGTGGCTGTTCCAGAAGCCCGCGACGAGCGTCAGCCCCGCGCAGTCGAGCCTGCGCGCGTTGCGCGGGACCTTGACGTTGCCCCGCGCGCCGACGGCGACGACACGGCCGCCGCGTACCAGCACGACGCCGTCGTCGATGGGATTCTCTGAAGGCGAGGGGTAGATTCTCGCGCCGACGAGGGCCAGGGTGTTGTTCCCGTCCGCGGGAAGAGACTGGCCGCGCGCGGGCGCGAGGGGGCCGGCGGCCAGGACGAGGAACAGGATCAGCGCGGCGGACCTTACGGCTTTTTTCACGCGGCCTCCTTCAGAAGCGCAAACCTCATTCGTACCTCAGCGCCTCGATGGGGTCGAGGCGCGCTGCCTTCCAGGCGGGCCAGAGGCCGAAGACGATGCCGACGGCCGCCGAGATGCCGAGGCCGAGCAAAATGGCCCAGAGGGGGACGAAGGCCGGGAGCGGCGAGTAGAGGTTGGTGAGGAAGCTGAAGAGTTCGCCGACGAGCAGTCCGGCGACGCCGCCGATGGCCGTCAGGAAGACGGCCTCGATTAAGAACTGCGAGAGGATGTTGCCGCGCGTCGCGCCCACCGCCTTGCGGATGCCTATCTCTTTGGTGCGCTCCGTGACGGAGACGAGCATGATGTTCATCACGCCGATGCCGCCGATCATCAGGGCGACGAAGGAGACGGCGGTCAGCACCAGCGCGGTCGCGCCGGTCAGCTGGTTGTAGATGTCCAGGAGCGAGTCCTGCGACGAGATGCCGAAGTTGTCGGGCGCGCCCGCGGGCACGCGGCGGCGGCGTCGCAGGATGTCGCGCATCTCTTCCATCGCCGCCTTCACGTGGGCGCGCGAGATGGGGCGGACGACGCAGAAGAAGACGGACTCGGGCGCGGGGATGTCCGGGTAATATTTTTCGTAGGTCGTGAACGGGATGAAGACGGAGTTGTCGCGCGACTGGCCGAAGAAGTTGCCCAAAGGCTCCATGATGCCCACGACGCGGTAGGTGTTGCCGTTGATCTTGACCTCTTTGTCGAGCGGCTCCTCGTAGGGGAAGAGCGCCTGCGCCACGTCCACGCCGAGGATGCAGACGTTGGAGCGCGCCGTCATGTCGCCGTCCGTGATCCAGCGCCCGCGCCCGACGTACTGCGAGTGGACGAACTCGTAGTAGGGCGTGACCCCGAGCAGGATGGGCGTGTCCGTCTGCTTGTCCTGGTAGCGCATGGTGACGGCGATCAGGCGCAGGATGGGCGAGACGCCCGCGAGCGACGGCGCTTCGCGGCGCAGGGCCTCGGCGTCATCAATCGTCAGGTCTTTGCGGTGCAGCTCCTCGGCCTTCGGCATCCGCCCGAACGAGGGGTCGAACTTCGAGACGAAGATGGTGTTCGAGCCGAGCGACTCTACCTGCTGCGCGAAGGCGCGGTTGAGTCCCTGTATGATCGAGACCATGAAGATGACCGTGATGACGCCGACGCTCACGCCGAGGATGGTCAGCGCCGAGCGCAGCTTGTTGGCCCGCATGGTGGCGAGCGCCATGGCCGCCGATTCTTTTACGTCGTCGAAAGTCATTTATTCCGCCCGCAACGCGTCAATCGGGTGCAGGCGCGCGGCGCGCCACGCGGGCCAGAGGCCGCTGATGATGCCGACGACCGAAGAGACGCCGACGCCCAGGACGGCCGAGTTGACGCTCATCAAAAGGGGAAAGCCCATCAGCATCGAGATCAAGTAAGCCAGGCCGAAGCCGGTGACGACGCCGATGGCCCCGCCGATGGCCGTGACCGTGACGGCCTCGATTAAGAACTGCCGCAGGATGTCCGACTGCCGCGCGCCGACCGCCTTGCGGATGCCTATCTCTTTGGTGCGCTCCGTCACGCTGACCAGCATGATGTTCATCACGACGATGCCGCCGACGACGAGCGAGATCGCGGCGACGCCGACGGTGACGATGTAGATGTTGGAGGTCGCCTTGCCGTACAAGTCAAGAAAAACGTCCTGCGTCTCCAGGGCGAAGCCGTCGTCCTCGTCGCGGAAAGTCTTGCCGCGGCGGTTGCGCATGATGGCGCGGACCTGGTCCTGCACCTCGGCCAGCCGCTCGGCCGAAGAAGCCTGTATGAAGACGACCAGCGAGGCGCGCGCGCCGTAGAGCTTCTGGTAAGAAGTGTAGGGGATGTAAATCAGGCTGTCGCGCGAGAAGCCGAAGACTTTACCCTTCTTCTCGGCGACGCCGACGATCTGGAAGGTGCGGCCGGCGATGCGCACTTCCTGGCCCACGGCACGCTCGGGCGGCGCGTCGTTGAAGAGGTTCTCCAGGATGTCCGAGCCGACGACGCACACGTCGCGGCCCGCGGCGTGCTCGCTCTCGGACCAGAAGCGCCCGGCGTCCAGGTTGACGGCGTCGATGTCGAACATCGAGAGCGTCACGCCGCGGATGGTGATTTCGTCCGACTTCTCCTCGGCGTGCTTGACGGTCACGCGCGGCGCGTTGGCTGAGAGCCCCGTGCGCCAGCAGGCGGTGCAGAGGCGCGCGATGGCGTCCGCGTCGTCGTGCGTCACGTCCTTGCGCTTGTTGAAGCGCAGGAAGTCCTCGCGCGAGGTGATGATCTGCGGGCGCTTGGAGATGGTGAAGACGGTCGAGCCCTGCGAGGAGAAGGTCGAGGCGACCGTCTGATCCAGGCCCTTGATGATGGTGACGACGGCGATGACGGCCGAGACGCCGACGATGATGCCTATGAGCGTCAGGCCGGCGCGCAGCTTGTTGGCGCGCAGGGAAGCGAACGCGACGCGGAAGGACTCCCAGAGCGCGGAGGCGGCGATGCGGCGGCCTCGCGGCGCGGGGGATTCAACGCTGGTCTCGCCGCTTCTTTCCACTGCCTCAACTCACTTCCTTACTTCAGCCGCTCGTCCTTCTCGATCATCCCGTCGCGGATGGAGATGACGCGGTGGGCGCGCGCGGCGATGTCCGGCTCGTGCGTGACGACGATGATGGTGTTGCCCTCGGCGTGGAGCCGCTCGAAGAGGTTCATGATCTCGTAGCTCGTCGCCGTGTCGAGAGCGCCCGTCGGCTCGTCGGCGAGGAGAATCGACGGGTGGTTGACGAGCGCGCGGGCGATGGCGACGCGCTGCCTCTGGCCGCCCGAGAGCTCGTTCGGCTTGTGCATCATCCTGTCCGCGAGGTCCACGGCGGCCAGAGACTGTTTCGCCTTCTCGTGCCGCTCGGCGGAACTCATCCCGGCGTAGATGAGCGGCAGCTCCACGTTGTGCAGCGAGGTCGCGCGCGCCAGCAGGTTGAAGGTCTGGAAGACGAAGCCGACCTCCTTGTTGCGTATCCGCGCCAATTCGTCGTCGTCCATCTCGGAGACGTTCTTGCCGTTGATCCAGTACTCGCCCTTGGTCGGCGTGTCGAGGCAGCCGATCAAGTTCATCAGCGTGGACTTGCCGGAGCCCGACGGGCCTATGATGGCGAGGTACTCGCCCTTCTGCACGTCGAAGGAGACGCCGTGCAGGGCGTGGACCTGCTCGGAGCCCATCTGGTAGGTCTTCCAGATGTCGCGCATCGAGATGAGCGAGGCTGGCACGGCGTCGCGCACCAGCAGTTCCGCGGGTTCGAGCGCGGCACCGCCCGCGGGGGCCGCAAGGGTCGCGTCACTCATCTCTTATTTCTCCGCCAGGGCTTCGCCGTCGCCGGGCTTGCGCGTCTGCCGCTTAATGGTCGTGTTGTCTTTCAGTTTCTTCAGCTCGCGCCCAGGCCCCGTCACGACCTCCATGTTCTCCTGCAAGCCGCTCAAGATTTGTATGTCCGACTCGCCTATGATGCCGGTCGTGATTTCGACGAACTTCACCTTGTTGTTCTGCACGACGTAGACTCCCTTGACGGCTTTCGGCTTGTCCGCGGGCGAGGGGACGCTGCCGGTCACGGCCGGGGAGGGCGCGGGCGCGGCGTCTTTATCCACGATGGCCTGCAAGGGCACGGCGAGGACGTTCTGCGCGGTCTTGGTGGTGATGACGGCGGTCGCGCTCATGCCGGGTTTGAGCCCGAGGCGGATCTCGTCGGAGATGTTCAGTTGGACGACGACGCGAAACTCTTTGGCCTCCTGGACGTTGATCTGGTTCTGTAGGCCGCCCTGGGTGGAAGACTTGCCGACGGCGAGCGGCGTCTTCTGCGTGACCGTCCCCTCGATCTCTCGGTCCTGGAAGGCGTCAACCTTGACCTTCGCCTTCTGCCCGACCTCCACTTCGGCGATCTGCGTCTCGTCAACCTTCACTTCGACGTTGACCGTGGACATGTCCGCGATGGTCAGGAGAGGCGTGGTCGAAAGCCCGGCGACGGCGAACTGGCCCACTTTCGAAGGGATGTCCGCGATGACGCCCGTGATGGGCGCGAGCTGCGTCGCCTTGGCGAGCTGGCTGCCCTGGCCGCGCAGGATCGCCTGCTGCTGCGTGGCCCGGGCCTCGCTCGTGCGGACGCTCTGCTGCGCCGCGACGACGCTGGTCTGCGCGTTGCGCACGGCGACGCGCTGCTGGTTGACGCGCGCCTTCGCCTCTTCGACGCCGATCTTCTGCGCTTCCAAGTTGGCCTGGGCCGTGCGCAAGGCGACGCGCGCCTGCTCGAAGCGGTCGCGGGCCGCGTCGTACTCCGCGCGCGAGGCGACCGCCGATTCGACCAACTCGGTCGTGCGCTTCAACTCGCGCTGCGCGGTGTTGAGGTCGACCTGCGCGCGGTCAACTGCCGTCTGCGAAGAGACGACCTGCTGGCGCGCCTGTGCCAGACTCGCCTCCGCGACCGTCAGACCTTGCTGCGCGGTCGAGACCCCGTTCTGGGCCGCGATGACCTGCGTGCGCGCGTTCTGCGTGTCGCTCAAAGCGGCCTGGAGCGCGGCGGCCTGCGCCGCCTCGTTCGATTGCAGTTGCGTCGGGTCCAGGCGGACGAGCGGCGTGCCGCGGTCTACGAGCTGGCCCTCCTTGACGTAAATCTCCTCTATGCGGCCCGCGACCTCGCTCGTCAGGTTGATGAACTCGACGGGGCGCACCTCGCCGGAGGCCGTGACGGTCGAGCGCAACTCGGGGCGCGTCTTGATGACGACGGTCGTCACCTCCGGCTCGTCCTTGCCGCCCGCGAGGATGCTGACGACGATGATGATGCCGACGAGCGCGGCGGCCGAAACGGCGATGATAATCTTTCTTTTACGGCTCAGAGCCATCTGCTTTTTCCTTAACTCACGAGAAGGGGATTAATCGAATATCGGGCCACAAAAAAGTTTAAGTCCAACGGGCGCGCGCCACATTTGCCAGAGAGTCTTCTACGTGTCGGCGGCCCACACGGTTTCATTATACGCGATGGCGGAGGTGAGGCCGAAACCGCTGGAAACGGAGAAAATCTACAGACTCCGCGGGCGTCGCTTCGTCCGCCGTCAGGGTTTCTTTAGTAGCTTGCCGACCTCGCGCCAGGTGATGAGCTTGACGTTGTGCTCTGCGAGCAGGCGTCGGAAGGCGTCGCTGGTGAAGAAATCGAAGTCGCGCTGCCGCCAGGCGGAGCCCCAGGCCGGGTGGTCTATCGTCATGGCGCGCATCTCTTCGTCGTCGAAGGCCAGGTGCACAACCAACTCCGTGACGCCCGGTCGAAGGTTTTTGATGGCCTCCGTGTAGAAGGCCGCCCACTGCTCGGGCTTCACGTCCGGCCCAATATCTATGATGCGGTCGAGGACTACGTCGTCCGGCGCGAGCGCGGAGGCGATAAACTGTGCCTGCGGGAAGCGGTCTCTGGAGATTCTGACGGGCAGTCGATTCTCGCGCGCCACGCGGAGGAACATTTTGAAGAGTGCCTCGCTCTGGTAGAGCGTGCCCATGTGCGAGTCGAGGTGCGTCGGCACGATGCCGAAGGCGCGTGCGCGCTCGATCTGCGCGCGTATTTCCGCCTCCGCCTCGCGCACGTCCATCGCGGCCGCCGCCTCGTTTTCCAGCGTGTAGAGGTAGCCGTCCTTGTTGTTGAGCAGCGACGGGACGCGCTCCTTCGACAGCACAGGCCCCCAGCGGTAAAAAGCCCACTCGCTCGTCAAGGTCAGGTGGAGCCCGAGGTCCGCGCCCGCGTTCTTCCGCGCGTAGGCGGCTATCTCCGTGAACCAGGGGCACGGCACCATGATGCTCGCGGACGAGACGAGCCCGGTCTCCAGCGCCTTCACCGAAGCCGCGTTGACCGAGTGCGCCATCCCTAAGTCGTCCGCGTGAACGATCAGGAGCTTCGCGTCGCTCGGGTAGCCCAGCCGCTCGTTGAGCGCCTTCGCAGGGGCCGGACTCGTCTGCCCTGGAGCGAGCGACGACACGACAAACACAATCAGCGCGGCAACCGAGATTCGTTTCATTAACGTGTCCTTCTTTCGGTTAAACTGAGCGAACTGTTAGGCGTCTCTGGCCGGCATCTTATCACGCGCCGGGGCGGGCGATTCCGAAAATTCCTGCGCCCCGTCTCCTCCCGGCCTCCCGCGAAAGGGTCATTGGCGCGGCCCCTGATTTCGCGCTACAATAACCGCTGTTTCTCGCGCGAGCGGCGGCGCGGCCGGAATCCCTGCTGGGCGAGGGGGCGGCGCGCTCTCCCACTGGCACAGCACGCACGAGGGGAAATTACTATGACAATCTGCGAAAGATGCAGTACGGAAAATCTGGACGGGTCGCAGTACTGCGACGAGTGCGGCGCGCCCCTGAGCGCCGCCGCCGCGCTGAAGAAGCCTGCCGGGACTGGTAACTCCGGCAGCCAGACCGACAGCCGCGAGATCGCGGACGCGCAGGCCGCGCTCGCGCGCAGCCAGGAGCAGTTGCAGCCGGCGTCGGCGGCCTCAAGCGCCGGGGCCGCACAGCCCTCGGCGGCCTACGCCGTTTCCTCCGGCTCGATTGCGCTGATGGACGGCGCTCACGCGCGCCTCGTCATAGAGCGCGGACGCTCGGCCGGCAAGCAATTCCCCTTGAGCGACGACGAGTCGCAGATCGGCCGCTGGGACGCAGACGGCGGCATCTTCCCGGACGTTGACCTGGACGCCGACGACCCCGAGGCGAAAGTCTCGCGCCGTCACGCGCGCATCATGCGGCGCAACGGCCAGTATTTCATAGAGGACCTGGGCTCCACGAACGGGACGTTTATCAACCGCGGGCGGCGGCTGCTGCCCGGCGACCGTCAGCCCCTGCGCGACGGCGACGAGATTATCGTCGGCAAGACTTTCTTACGTTTCCATATTGTTCAATGACGGTGGCGAGTGACAGGTGACAAGTGACGAGTAAAAACCTTCTTCCTTTGCCTGTCTCCTGTCACCTGTCACCTGTCACTGCTTTTGACGATTTGCCCTAGTCCCTCGCCAGCGGGTCATCTTAGAAAGAGATGCCTTTGTCTTTTTGCCACGAATGCGGTGCGAAGGTCGCGCCCGACGATCCTTTCTGCGGCAACTGCGGCGCGGCGCAGCTAGGCCCGCCGGCCGTCGCCGCTCCCACCCTCGTCGCCGCCGAAGTCTCGTCGGCCGCCGCCGCGTCTGCGCCGGAGCCAGAGGACCCGCAGATGGCCGAGACCGCTAACGCGCGAATCAACGAGGAGGCCGCCCCACAGTTGGAGGACACTGAAGCCCCGGACAAAGAAGAGGCCCCGGACAAGGAAGGGGCCGCCGCCGATAACTCAGACGCTAACTCAGACGCTAGTTCAGCCGCTAATTCAGATGCTGCTTCAGAGGGCGGGGAAGAAGAGAGCGCGCCGGAGACTTCCGACCCGCCGCAGTTCGGGATGGAGACGGTGGAGGGGACTGGCGAAATTGGCACAGAGAGCGAGGCCGCGCGCCCGCCCGACAAGTCGACCGGCGAGGTCATCGCCGAAGCGGAAGACGAAGTCGTCGTCCCCGCCGCGGGGACGGCGCGCGCGGGCTCGACGGGGGGCCGCCAGCCCACCGTCAAGCAGCTCGAATCGGGCGTCCTCCTGAACGGCCGCTACGAGATAGTTCGCCGCATCGGCGGCGGCGGGATGGGCGCGGTCTACCTCGCGAAAGACCATCACCTCGGCGACGCGCCCCGCGCCGTCAAGGAGATGGTCGAGTCTCACCTGGACAGCGCGCAGCACGAGAAGGCCATAGGCGATTTCAAGCGCGAATCCCTGCTCCTGACCTCGCTCGAACACGCTTCGATCCCGACCATCTACGACTACTTTTATGACGACGGGAAGGGGCGCTTCTACCTCGTCATGAAATACATCTCGGGCGGCGACTTCGCGGGCCGCCTGCGCAACGCGCCCGGCGGGCGCATCGACGAGAAGACCGTCACGGACTGGGCCGCGCAGATCGCGGACGTGCTCGACTACCTGCACAAGCGCCCGAAGCCGATCATCTACCGCGACCTCAAGCCCGCGAATCTGATGATCGACGGCAACACGGGCCGCGTGATGTTGATCGACTTCGGCATCGCGCGCTGGGTCGCGCCGCAGGAGAAGGGCGTCACGGCCGTCGGGACGATGGGCTACGCGCCGCCGGAACTGTTCAGCGGCAAGGTCGAGCCGCGCTCCGACATCTACTCTTTAGGCGCGACGATGTTTCACCTCCTGACGGGCTCGGACCCGCAGGACAACCCGCTCCTGATTTTCGACTTCACGAAGAACCCGCGCCCGCGCCAGATCAACCCCGCCATCTCCTCCGAGATGGAGCGCATACTGATGCGGGCGGTCGAGTACAAGCCCGAGAACCGCTTCCGCTCGGCCGCGGAGATGCGCGAGACGCTCGCCAACCATCTGGAGAAGTTGCGGCGCGGCGAGGTCAGCTACGGCGCGACGCCGGCGCAGCAGTTAGGCGGCGAGACCATACAGGTCGAGACGGTCTTCTGCGGCTTCTGCGGCGGGCGGATTGCGGCCGACGACGTTTACTGCGCGCACTGCGGGATGAAGCAGCCCCTGGTCGGCGTGGGCTCAAGCGCGGCACTCCGCGCGGCGCGCGCGACCGCCAAATTGATCGTCGCGGGAACCACGGAACTGGACGTGTCGTTCACCTTGCAGAAGGAGAGCAACCTCGTGGGCCGCAGCGACCCGCAGTCGAACATCTTCCCCGAAATTGATCTCTCGCGGTTCGACCCGGAGACGAAAGTCTCGCGCCGCCACGCGCGCATCTGGCGCGAGGGCGAGACCTTCCTGATAGAAGATTTGAACTCGGTCAACGGGACCGTCATCAACGACGCCGTCCGGCTCGCCCCGCGCCAGCCGCGCGTCCTGGAGAGCGGCGACAAACTGCGCCTCGGCGAAACGACGCTCCATTTTTTAGTGGGATGAGGCAGTAATCAGTAATCAGTAGTCAGCTAAAAGGAAAACTGAAAACTGAAAACTAAAGACCGAAACTAAGAACTGATTACTGATTGACTACTTCTTTATGACTGCAAGAGTAGAGACAACCAGGCTGGTTCAGGCCGAGGCCGAGGCTCGCGCCCAGGGCCAGACTTACTTGGAGAGATACCGCGCGCCGTTCTCGCTGCGCTGCGGCGCGCTCCTGATCGACTACATCCTGCTGGTGGCGATCATCGCCTTCAGCACCGTGCTCGCGCGCTTCGGCGGCCGGCCGCGCGCGATGGCGAGCACGGCCGAGGCCGTGGGCTTCTTCGTCGCCGGCGGCGTCGCGCTCCTGAACTTCGTCGGGCTGACCATGTGGCGCGGGCAGACGCTCGGGAAATGGGCCACGGGCCTCTGCATCAGGCGCAGGGACGGCGAGCCGCTGACCGTGGCGCGCGCCCTGCTGCGTCACCTCGTAGCCTACCCGCTCTCCTTCCTCATCCTGGGAATCGGGTTCTTCGTGGCGGACATGCCCACGGCCGCCGCGGTCGCGGGCGGAGGGTTCGCCCTCACGATGGCGCTCGGCCTGCTGATGGCGCTCTTCAGCGCGAACGGGCGCGCGCTGCACGACATCATCGCCGACACGGTCGTGGTGCGCGAGGCCGTGCGCCGCACGCGCCGCATCCGCAGCTAACACTTTGGCGAGGACCGAAAGCGAAGGATTGATGGTCAAGCCCTGTCCAGGTTGTGGAGCGACGACGGTGCCCGAGGCGCGCTTCTGCCGCCTGTGCGGGATTCCGCTCAAGGTGGGCGGCGGCCGCCAGGACGGCGCGCCCGTCTCCCCCAAAGCTCAAACCATTCCGCTCACGGGCGACGGCCGCTCGACCGACGGGCTGGGCCAGGAAGAGCCGCGCCGGCCCGCGCCCCACACTTCGAGGGTCGCCCGCGCGGAGATGGAAAAGCTGCTTCGGAGCGCGGCCGCGGACGTGAAAACCTCCGGCGACGGCGCGAAGAACGGGGCGCAGACGACCACGCTCGTCTCCAAAGAGAGCAAGCCAGACTCCGCGCCGGCCGGGGACGCGCCCGGCCCGCCCGGCACTTCGTCGCGCCGCATGTGGCAGGCGGCGGCCGTCGCGCTCCTCTGCGTCGCGCTCGTGGCAGGGGTGCTGGCCTTCGTGCTTTCCCGCAGGTCCACTACGACGGCCGAAGACGGCTCGTCCCCCATCTCCATCAGCGACCAGCAGCAACTGGTCGCGGAGAAACTGGCCGAGGCCGAGACCCTGCTCGCCTCCGGCGAGTTCAACCGCGCGATCACGGTCCTGCGCGCCGCGACCAAGCTCAGCCCCGGAAACGCCGAAGTGCGCATGCGGCTCGGCAACGCCCTGGAGAGGACGGGCGAGCGCGCCGAGGCCATCAAGGAGTACGCCGAGGCGACCAGGAACGATGAGGGGAACGAGGCGGCGTGGCGCGCGCTGGCCTCCGCGCAGTTCGAGGAGAAGCTCTACGCGGACGCGGCCGACAGTTACCGCCGCCTGTCGGAAGTGGCGGGCGCGCTAGACGAAGAAACGCAGCTCGCCTATGCTGAGTCGCTGCGCCTGGCCGGGCGCGTGGACGAAGCGCGCGTGGCTTATCAGAGAATCTACAACTCGGCCTTGCCGGACGTGGCCCGCACGGCGCGCGCCCGCCTGGCGGAACTCGGGCCGGCACCGACCGTGGTCGCCAACACGGGCGAGCCGCGCGCGCGGGCGGAGCAAGCGGAGAGGCCAGAGCCGCGTCCTGCGGAAATCGCGTCCGCGTCGCCCGTGCCCACGCCGCCGCCGCTCGTCGTGCCGACCCGGACGCCCCTGGCGGCGGTGACGGCCAGCAGCGCCGAGGCGCGTGTCGATTACGACGCCTACTATTTTCAGGCGGTCAACATCGTCAACGGCCGCGACCCGAAAATAATCGAGCGCGCCGAACTGCTCCACGCCCTGGCGCTTTTCCAGAAAGCGGCCCTCGGCGGCTCGCACCGCGGCGAGGCCCAACGCTACGCCGACCGCCTCGGCAAAGAGTACGACCGGAGAAGAAAGCAGGGATGAGGGCGGAGGGATGAGGGCTGAAATTTTTGACTGAGCGCGCCAATCGAATCAGACGCTCAGCCCCTTCATCCCTCATCCCTCCGCCCTCATCCCTTAAATGTTATGCCTGACCTGATCGTCAAATATCCTGACCGCAGCCCGGACACTTTCCCTTTGGGAAGGCTGCGCATCACCATCGGGCGCTCGGCGCGCAACGACCTGTGCATCCCGGACCCGTTCGCCTCGCGCGTCCACGCGGAGGTGCGCCGCGAGGGCGACCGCTACATCCTGCAAGACCTCGGCTCGGCCAACGGCACGCTCTACAACGGCGGGACCGTGGAGGGCGCAGTGCCCCTCACCTCCGGCGGCCGGATACAGATCGGCGAGACCGAAATCGTCTTCAACGACGGCGGGGCCGGGCCGGGCGTGGCGACGATGATCACGGACCCGGACGCGTCGCCCGTGCCCGAGGCGACGATTGCGATGAACTCGGCGGACCGCACCACGTCGGGCCTGCTCGAAGCCATAGAGGGCGCGCGCACGCAGCCCGACCAGGACTCGCCGCGCCAGGCCGTGCGCCAGAGCGACCTGCTCGCCCTCATCAGCAAAGTCGGCATCACGCTGCTGGCCTCGGCCACGCTCAACGAGACGTTGCAGCAGGTGGCGTCCCTGGTCTTCGAGGCCGTCCCGGCCGAGCGCTGCTCGATCATGATGCGCGACGAGGGGGGGCAGGAGTTGAAGGTGGCCGTTGCGCGCCTGCGCGACCGCCAGGGCGAGGTCGGCGAGATTCGCGTCAGCCGCACGATCATGGAAGAGGTCGTGGGCCAGGGCAAGTCGGTCCTGACGGCGGACGCGCAACAGGACCCGCGCCTGATGAGCAGCACGATGACTCTTCAAGGCATACGCTCCGTGCTGGCCGTCCCTTTGGGCGTCGGCGACAAAGTCTTCGGCATCATCTACGCGGACTCGCCGATTGCCGAAGGGCGCTTCACGGAAGACCACTTGAAGGTGCTGACGACGCTCGCATCGGTCGCGGCCATCCGCGTGGAGAACGCGCGGCTGATGGAGGAGCAGATCGAGCGCGAGCGGCTTGAGCAGGAACTGCAACTGGCGAGCGAGATTCAGCAGAGGTTCCAGCCGACCGCGCCGCCCCAGGTTCCCGGCTACGAGTTGCAGGGCATCAGCTTCCCCTGCTACGAAATCGGCGGCGACTACTACGACTTCATCGAGCGCGAGGATGGTCGCATGATCGTGACTCTGGGCGACGTGTCGGGCAAGGGGACTGCCGCCGCGCTCCTGATGTCGAGCCTTCACGCGGCCGTGCACGCGCAGGCCGCTTCGCACCACTCGCTCGTCGAAACCATCGGCGCGGTCAACAACTATCTGACCGAGAACACGCCGGCCAACCGCTTCGTCACGCTCTTCTACGCGGAGCTCGACCCGCAGACGGGCGGCCTCTCCTTCATCAACGCCGGCCACAACCCGCCCTTGATAGTCCACCACGCCGGCACAGTCGAGAACCTGGCGGCGGGCGGCCTGCCCTTAGGCATCCGCCAGAACGCCGAGTACCGCGAAGGCCGCACGCAGTTGCAGCCGAGCGACGTGCTCGTCATCTACTCCGACGGCGTCTCCGAAGCCACCAGCCCCCAGGGCGAAGAGTTCGGCACAGACCGCCTCCTTGAAGTCGTCGCCCGCAACCTCGACGCCTCCGCCGCCGGCATCCGCGACCGCATCGAAGCCGCCCTGACCAAGTGGGCCCAGGGCACCCCCGCCGGCGACGACATCACCCTCGTCATCGTCAAACGCCAGCCCGCCGGCTTCTCCCTCTCCTCCACCCGAGGCTGACCCGCAGTCAGGAGGCTGCCTCAACCAATATGCCTCAAGAAGTAAAACATGTAGTTGTCAGCAGCACGGCGCGCGACCTGCCCGAGCACCGCGAAGAAGTGATGGACGCGTGCCTGCGCCAGGGCATGTTCCCGACGATGATGGAACACCTGCCCGCGCTCGACGCCGAGGCGATCTCGGCCTCGCTCGACCTCGTGGACAAAGCGGACATCTACGTCGGCGTCTTCGCCCACCGCTACGGCTACGTCCCGAAGGAGAATAACCCCCGGCAGATTTCCATCACCGAGATGGAATACAACCGCGCCGTCGAGCGCGACATCCCCCGCCTCATCTTTTTAATGGACAAGGCGCACCCGATCACGATTGACGCCGTCGAGCAAGGCGAAGGCGCAGCCAAACTCGCCGCCCTCAAGAAAAGAATAGAGGCGGAGAGAGTCGTCAACTACTTCGACTCGCCGGACGACCTCCGCGCACACGCCATCAACAGCCTCTCTCAACTCCGCCAGCCCGACCTTCAGACTTTCCACTACGTCAGCGCCATCCCCACACCGCCCGAACCCTTCATCGCGCACCCCTACACGCTGCTGCAAACCGGGAGGCTCATAGGGCGACAGGATGAACTCGGTCTGCTAACCGATTGGATTTCAAAACCAGACTCTGAAGTTTATAAGGCGCGCGTTCTGAACATTGTCGCCATCGGCGGGCTGGGCAAAAGCGCCCTGACGTGGACGTGGTTCAAGGACATCGCGCCGCAGGAGATGAAGCCGCTCGCGGGCCGCATGTGGTGGAGCTTTTACGAATCTGACGCGACATTCGAGAACTTCGTCGCCCGCACGCTGGCTTACGTGACCCGCCGCCCACTCGCCGAAGTGCAGCAGACTCCCGCGCCCGACCGCGAGACACAACTGCTCGCCGCACTCGGCCGCGAGCCGTTCCTCATCGTGCTTGATGGTTTAGAGCGGGTGTTGATCGCGTATGCGCGAATGGACGCGGCGCGCCTTGACGACAGCCAAGTGGACAGTCAAAGGAATCTTCGCAAGACCGCCGACCCGCGCGCAGGCCGCTTCTTAAAGAGGCTCGCGCAGGTTAGCAACTCTCGCATGCTCGTTAGCACGCGCCTTTACCCGGCCGAGCTTGAGACGGAAGGCGGGGACCCGATGCCCGGCAGCTTCAGGCGCAAGCTGACGGGGCTGACTGACGAGGACGCGGTCGAACTCTGGCGCGCTTTCAACGTCCCCGGCGCGCGCGACCAGTTGCTGCCTGTTTTCGCCACCTTCGACAAACACCCTTTGCTCATCCAGGCGCTGGCGGGAGAGGTCAAACGCCATCGCCCAGCGCCGGGCAACTTCGAGGCGTGGCGCAAGGCCAACCCGCGGTTTGACCCTGCCAAATTCCCGCGCTTGCAGGACGCGATAAGCCACGTGCTGGAATTCGCCCTGCGCGAACTAGGCGACACGGCGCTCCAAGTGCTGCAAATAATCGCCGCCTTCAGAATGCCCGCGCGCTACGACACGCTGGCCGCGCTGTTGACAGGCGAAGGGAAGCCGTGCGCCGACGAGCGCGAGTTGGATGAGGTGTTGAGCGAGCTGGAAGACCGGGGCCTGCTCGGCTGGGACAAGCGAGCCAACCGCTACGACCTACACCCGCTCGTCCGCGGCGTGGTCTGGGGCGACCTCAGCGACGACGCCCGGCGCGGCGTCTACGCGAGCCTGCACGCCCACTTTCAAGCAGTGCCGATGATAGACCATTATCTCAAGGTCAACAGCCTCGAAGACCTCACACCAGCCATCGAGTTGTACAGCACGCTGATCGGGCTAGGACGTTATGACGATGCCTTAGATCTCTTTTACGAGCGATTGAGTAAAGCCACTCTTTACCGCCTGAGCGCCAGCCGGCAGCGGGTCGAGCTTCTGGAGTTGCTCTTCCCCGATGGGCCGGAGCAGTCGCCGCGTTTGAACAGCCAGGGCACTCAATCCTTCACACTTAATACGCTAGCGCTGGGGTATCAATACAGCGGACAGCCGGGACGCGCAGCCGCGCTGTTTCGCCGCGCTAACACAATTGATTCGGAGATTAAGGATGACCGCAACCTCAGTGCCGGTTTGATCAACCTGTCAGACACGTTGCGGCTGTCGGGTGCGCTGCGCAAGTCGGAGGCGGCCGCGCGGCGCGCGCTGGTCATCACACGCGAGCAGGATGACCCTTTTAAGGAAGCGGTCAGCCTTCAATTTCTTGGCTTGACGCCAGGGGCACGCGGGCTTGCGAGTGAATCCAGGTCCGCCCTACAGCGGGCTTGGCGCATGTTTGAAGCCCAGTCTAATAGTCAAGGTATAGGCACAGCCAATTCTTTTCTCGCGCAGAGAACACTATGGCTCGGCGAGTTCGCGGGCGCGCTATCTTTCGCCGACCGCGCGTGGGAGTTGGCTCATGTCCTGAGTCTTGAGCGTGATTTTATCCGCGCGGCGCGAGCGCAAGGCGAGGCGGCATTGGGCTTGAGTGATCTCGCCACTGCTGACGAACGGCTGCACCATGCGCTCAACCGCGCTAGGGTGGTGAATCTAATTGAAGAAGAACTGCCAGCACTCGTAGCGCTGGCTGAGTTGCGGCGGCGTCAGGGGGATGCGAAGGCGGCGCGCGAATATCTGGACGATGTGTGGGAGGTAGCGGAGCGCGGACCGTACCCGCTCTTCCACGCCGATGCATATAACGTGCTGGCGCAGATTGAGCATGACGAGGGGAATGAAGTGAAGGCAACCGAGGCGGCGAGGAAAGCGTATGAGTTGGCGTGGTGCGATGGGCCGCCGTATGCGTATCATTGGGGGTTGGAGAGGGCGAGGGGGCATTTGAGGGAGTTGGGGGCGGGGGAGCCGGAGATGCCGGCGTTTGATGAGTCGAAGTTCGAGCCGATGCCGGAGGTGGAGATTGACCCGGAGGATGAGTTTCATGTGGGGAAGGGTGTTGAGGGGTGATAAGGTGAGAGTGGGTTGTTAATTCGTAGGAGAGGGTGAGTGAGTATGTATTGTGCGTCGTGTGGGGCGGAAGTGTCGGAGGGGATGAGTTATTGCAACCGGTGCGGGGCGAAGTTGAAGCCTGTGTCGGATGAGGTGGCGTTGGTGTCGTCGTCTCAGCCCCCGGTGAGGGTGTCGAGCGGGGCGGCGTGGGCGATGGCGGCGGCGGTGGCGCTCATCACCATCATAGGGTTCGGGTTGATCTTCAGCCTGGTGATGGTGTTCGTGGAAAAGGGCCTCAGCATAGAAGAGGGGCGGCTGGCCGTCATCATGACGATGCTGTTTTCCGTCCTCCTGATTGACTGGCTGCTGCTGCGGCAGTTCACGCGGCTGACGAGCGGGAAGGCTCAAGCGAAGGACGAGGACGCGCCGGCCAAACCGGAGAAGAAAAAGTTGTCCGGGAAGACCCCGGCCGCGCCCGTGCCGCAACTGGCCGCGCCGCGCGAGCCGGTGGGGAGCGTCACGGAGAACACGACGCGCACCTTCGACCCCGTCTACAGGGGGCGAGAGACCAAGCCGTAAGCCGCCTCACAAGGGAAGCAAACTAAACGAACCACGAAGCAACACGCTCACGACACGAAAAGGGGTTGAATTCACTTCGTGTCGTGCGCGTGTTGCTCCGCGGTTCGTTCCTTACTGATTTTCGCGGAGCGCCGCGAGCAGCTTGTCGTGGATGCCGCCGAAGCCGCCGTTGGACATGATGGCGACCACGTCGCCCGCGCGGAGTTCGGGCGCGAGGTGCCTGACGATGTCGTCCGCGCCCTCTATCTGCCGGGCAGGCTTGCCGCGCGCGGCGATGTCTTCGATCAGTTTGTTCGTGTCGAGGACGCGGCCCTTCTCTGTGGCCTTCGTGCTGTCGAAGACGCTGGCGATGACGACGTGGTCGGCGGGCTCGAACGCCCGGGCGTAGTCCTCCTGGAAGACCGCCAGGCGCGAAGACCACGAGCGCGGCTCGAAGACGGCGACGAGGCGGCGCTCGCTGTACTTGGTCCTGAGCGCGGAAAGCGTCTCGCGCACGGCCGTGGGGTGGTGCGCGAAGTCGTCGATGACGGTCACGCCGCGCTCCTCCCCGCGCACCTGCATCCGGCGGCGCACGCTCTTAAACGTCCTCAGCGCCTCGCGGATTGACTCAAGCCCTATCCCCCACGCGTCCGCCGCGACGATGACGGCCAGGCAGTTGCGCACGTTGAAGTCGCCTATCAGCGGCGTCTCGAAATCGGCCCAGAAAACGCCGTCGCGGTAGACGCCGAAGCGCGCGAGCTCGCCGGAGTAGTCTATGTCGCGCGCCTGCCACGCGGCGTCGTCGCAGGTGCCGAAAGTTTCGAGCCGCGTCTGAAGTCTCGTCCCCATCTCGCCGACGACTTCGCGCACATGCTCGCTGTCCCAGCCGACGATCAGGCGGCCGTTGCCGGGGACCAGGTTCATCAGGCGGCGGAAGGCGGTCTTGACCGCGTCCAAATCCTTGTAGATGTCGGCGTGGTCGAACTCTATGTTGCCGACAATCGCCAGCTCCGGCAGGTAGTGCATGAACTTCGGCCCCTTGTCGAAGTAGGCCGTGTCGTACTCGTCGCCCTCTATGACGAAGTAGTCGCTCCCGGTCACGCGGAAGCTCGCGCCGAAATTCTGGACCACGCCCCCGACCAGGAACGTGGGGTCCAGGCCGCCCTGATCCATGACCCACGCGGCGATGCTCGTCGTCGTCGTCTTGCCGTGCGTGCCCGCGACGACGAGCGAGCGGCGGCCGCGTATGAACTCCTCCTTGACCGTCTCGGCCTGCGAGCGGTAGAGCAGCCGCCGGTTCAGTGTCTCTTCGACCTCCGGGTTGCCGCGCGGGATGGCGTTGCCCACGATGACGCAGTCGGGCGCGTCCTCTAGGTGCGCCGCGTCGTAACCCTGCGCCACGGGGATGCCGAGCGCTTCGAGCATCGTCGACATCGGCGGGTAGACGTTCTCGTCCGAGCCCGTCACCCTGTGGCCCCGCGCCTGTAGCATCCCGGCGAGCGACGCCATCGCCGTCCCGCAAATTCCGATCAAGTGATAGTGCATAAGTTCGTGAGTCGTGAGTCGTGAGTCGTGAATCGACGCGCAGGTCTTTCTTTTTCGATTCACGATTCACGAGTTTTCAAGATTTCGTAGCCGGGCAGGTCCGCGTTTCTCTTGTAGACGGGGACGCGGTAGCCCGTCAGCTCCTCGCGCATCTCGGCCCGCCTGCACGACGCGCGCCGCTCCACGACGCCCGCGGAGTTGTAGGAGACGCTGAAGCAGTTGACTCTGTTAAGCAGAAGTTTTCCTGCCGCGTCGTAGAAATGCTCGCGCGTGACGTGGACGCCGGCGATGCCGCTGAAGTAGTCGGAGGCTATCCTGGCGACCGTCCCGTCGCGGCGGAAGCAGTACTCTGTGTGGTGGCGGCTGTGCTCCAGGGGCTCCGCGAAGTCCGCGTAAACGACCTCGCCGCCCTTCGTCTTGACGACGATGGAGTGGCGTGCGTACGCGCGCTCGGCATCCATCATCTCGGCTTCGGACCTGACCTCGTGCCAGTCCAGCCGGCCCTCGGGCGCGGGCTCCGCGTCGCCGCCGGGCGGGGCGTCCACGAAGAAGCGCGCGGCCCCGGCGTTCCTCCTGAAGTGGCGTTCGAGGGATTGGCAATAAGCCTTGATGGAAGCAAGCCCGCGCACATCAGATGACGCGCTCTGCCTGCTCTGCTGAAAATTGGCCCGCCCGGTTGCCGCGCCGGCCGCGTGCGGCGTGAGCAGCGCCGAGAGCGTGACGACGAAGATAAGTCTTCTCATCGCGGCTGCCCCTTCGTTTTCGCGCCGCCCGTGACAGCCAGCGTGAAGGAGAAGGTCGAGCCGCGGCCGACTTCGGACTCGACCTTGATCTGGCTGCCGTGCAGCTCGACGATCTGCTTGGTGATGTAGAGGCCGAGGCCGGTGCCCTTCTCGCCGCGCGTGGCGCGGCTGCGCGCCTGCTCGTACTTGTCGAAGAGGCGGGCCACGTCGTCCGGGGCTATGCCGACGCCCGTGTCCGAGACCGCGACGCGCACGCGCTCGCCCTCGCGCTCGGCGCGGACCTCCACGCGCCCGCCCTTCTGCGTGAACTTCAACGCGTTCGAGAGCAGGTTGAGCAGCACGCGGCGCAGCTTGGCGCGGTCGGCCTCCACAGGCGGCAGGCCCTCGGCCAGCGTCTCGACCAGCTCGATCTCCTTCTCCTTCGCCAGCGGCTCCATCGATTCGCGCAGCTCGTCCACCACGCCCCGTATGTCGAACGAGGTCAGCTCAAGGCGCATCGTGCCGGACTCCAGTTTGGAGGCGTCCAGGAGGTCGTTGACCAGCTCGATCAAATTCTGCGTGTTGCGCTCCATCATCGCGACCATGTTCTTCTGCTCGGGCGAGAGCTCGCCCAGCCGGCCCGAGGTGAAGAAGCTGATGACGCCGCTGATGACCGTCAGCGGGGAGCGCAGGTCGTGAGTGGTCAGCGCCAGGAACTCCTCCTTCATCTCGGAGAGCTCCCTCAGCTTGGCGTTGGCCTCGTTCAGCTCGCGGTTGGTCTCGCTCAGTTGGACGTTGAGCGTTTCGAGCTGGCCGCGCTTCTCCTCCAGCTCCGCGAGAACCTGTGCCAGGTCGCGGTTCTGCTGCTGAAGCTCCTCCACGGCCGAGTCCTCCACGTCCTCGCCCAGATGCGCGCGCAGCTCCTCGACGCGGCCCTTCACGTTGTCGGCCGCGCCGCGCGGCATCCACTTGACGAGCGTGACGCGCGTGCCCTCGCCGAGCTTGGTCTGAATGTCGAACTCGTCCATCAATTTCCGCGTGCCCGAGAGCCCGACGCCGAGGCCCGAGGCAGACTGGTAGTGGCCCCGCAGGATCGAGCGCAAGGTGGCCTCGTCAATGCCGGGGCCGTCGTCGCGCGCCGTGACCTGTAGGCCGAAGTCCGGCCCGCGCTCGGCCAGGGCCAGCATGATCGCGCCCGACTTGGCGTACTCGTAGATGTTGCGCGTCACCTCGGAGACGGCCGTCGTGATCTTGATCTGCGTCGTCGAGTCGAACCCCATCTCGCGCGCGAGCCTGCGCACGCGGTCGCGCACCTTCACGATGTCGCCCTCGCGCCGCACGTAAACGTCCCCGAGACGTGTGGAAGTAATGTCTTTCATAAGAAAGTACTGAGTGGTGAGGACCGAGGACTGAGTGAGAGAAAGAGTTTTTAACTCAGCCCTCGGTCCTCACCACTCCTTTATCATCTTGCCACAAGCACGGTCGCGTCGTCAGCGTGGCGGCCGTAGTCGCGCATGAGGACGCCGGCCAGGAGCTGCGGGCTGCGCTCCAGGATGCCCGGGTAAGAGTTGATGTCCCAGGAGGCGCTCAGCCCGTCGCTCGCCATGACGAGCGTGGCGGCCGGCGACCACTCGTACGACCAGACGCGCAACTGGCCCAGGCGCGCGCCGAGCGTGCCGTTGGCCGAGACGGGCGAGGCGTGCTCCGGGGCGTTGAAGACGCGCACCAAAATGTTGCCGACGCCCGCGTAAGAGAAGCGGCCGGCCTCGTGGTCAATCGCGACGAGCCCCGCGACCGCGCCGCGCGTCGAGCGCAGGCCGTCGTGCAGCCCGAGCAGCACTTCGTTGAGCGGCTCGCCCATCCACTCGTCCAACTGTTCGACGGCCACGTCCGCCGCCTCCTTCGCGCCGTGGCCGTGCCCGAGCCCGTCGATCACCGCGAGCAGGGTCTGGCGGCCGCGCTTGCATATCAGATAGGCGTCGCCGCTCAACTCCTCGCCGGGGTGCGGGCGGCTCCAGACGCCGAAGCGCCGCGCGTCCTCGTCCGTGACGGGCGTCGCACCGTCCTCGCCGCGGCCGAGCCACTTGCGCGCGAGCAGGGCCGTGCCGTGCGACGTGCGGCGCTGCGTGAGCGAGAGGCGCGAGGAGACGGGCAGGGTCGAGTAGACCTCGAACTCGTCCATCAGCCGGCGGATCGCGCCGAGCCCGGAGCCGAGGCTCCCGCTGGTCGAGACGCCGTCGCGGATGGCGCGGTCCAGGTCGTAGATGCCGGGGCCCGTGTCCCAGTAGAAAAGCTCCAGCCCCGTCGCCTCGCCGAGCGGCGACGCGTAGTGCAGCCAGCCGCCGCCCGTCGCGTAGCGCGCCGCGTTTGTCCCTATCTCCTGGACGACGATGTCCAACTCGGCCAGGCCCGTCTCGCCGAAACCCAGGTCGCTCGCGAACCTGTGCACGGCGCGCCGCGCCGTCCCCACCTGGGCCAAATCTTTAATCTCTACGGAGTGGATTTCGCGCATAAACGAAGGGACGAGGGATGAGGGATGAATGAACAGCCGTTGACTCGATGACTCGGCGGGCGGCTCACTCAACCCCTTTCATCCCTCATCCCCCATCCCTTCTTTCATCGCCAGCGCGTGACGGTGACGCGCGTGCCGCGGCCGACCTCGGACTCGATCTTGAATTCGTCGACGAGACGCTTCGAGCCGGGGAGCCCCTTGCCCAGGCCGCGCCCCGTCGAAAAGCCGTCGCGCATGGCCGCCTCTATGTCCGGGATGCCGGGGCCGCGGTCCTCGAAGATCAGCCGCAGCGCCTGGCGGCCGTCCGGGGAGCTGGTCGGCTGCGCGATGAGGCGGCCGCGCCCGGCGTACTTGACGACGTTGCGCGCCAACTCCGAGGCGACCGTGGCGAGCCGCGTCTGGTCTATGAGGCTGAAGCCCAGCACGGCGGCGAGCTGGCGGACCTCGTTGCGCGCGACCGCGATGTCGTGGGCCTGCTCAAGAACGATGGTCCTGCTTTCCAAGCGCGCCAAACCCCCAGTAGGCTTGCTCTTCCTCTTCCTCGTCCGTGTCGAACTCGCCGCGCAGCAGCTTGAACCCCTCGTCCACGTTGAGCACGGTGTCAACGCCCTTCAGCTCAAGCCCCAGCTCGACGAGCGTGATGGCGACCGCCGGCTGCATCCCGACCACGACGGTGCGCGCGTCCATGATGCGCGCCATCGCCGCGATGTCCGAGAGCATCCGCCCGATGAACGAGTCCACCATCTCCAGCAGCGAGATGTCTATCAGGACGCCGCGCGCGCCCGTGCGCTCAAGCTCCGAGAGGATGCGCTCCTGCAAGTGGATGACCGTCTGGTCGTCCATGTCCACCTGGATCGGCACGATCAGCACACGGCCGACTTTTAAGATAGGGATGCGCGCACCGTTCATGAATTTTTGCTCCGACTCAAATCAGTGGGCAGTGGGCAGCGGGCAGATAAAAGAAAAACGCTTTTTGTCTTTAACTGCCCGCTGCCCACTGCCTGCTGCCTATTGCTCTTCTCGCCGCTGGTTTTCGCTGGTGATGCTCGCGCCGTGGGCGGCGAGGGTGGCGGTGGTCTGGGCCGCGGCACCCGTGCCGTTGGACATCTGCGCGAGCGCCTTGGCGGGCACGACCGTGCGCCCGATCATCTCCAGCGCGAGCTTGATGCCGTCGGACATCTGCGCGCGCGTCGTGATCTGCGTGAGGTCTATGCCGAGCTGCACCATCGTCTGCGCTATCGCCGGGCTGACGCCCGTCAGGATGCAGCGCGCGCCCATCAGCCGCGCCGCCGTCACCGTCTTAATCAGATGGTTGGCGACGAGCGTGTCCATCGTCTTGACCCCTGTGATGTCGAGGATGGCGATGACGGAGTTGGTCTCGACTATCTTTTGCAGGAGCGCCTCCATCATCATCTGCGCGCGGCGCGAGTCCAGTGTGCCAATAATGGGGAGCGTCAGAATCTTGTCCCAGACTTTGATGACGGGCGTGGACAACTCCATCATGTCCTCGCGCTGCTGACGTATGATCTCCTCGCGCGAGCGTATGAAGTTCTCGACCATCACGAGCCCCATCTTGTCCAGGAGACTCGTGAAGTACTGCATCTCGCGCACGAGCGCGTCGTTGTTGCCGTCGAGTTCTTCGGCCAGGAGCGGCAGGAGGGTGTTGCGCAGCGACAGGATGTAGGTCGCGTTCTCCAGAGGGGTGTAGCCCTTGACGGCGCGGGCGCGCGAAATCTCGTTGAGGAAGACGCGCATCTCGTCGAAGGCCGCCGACTCGAAGTCGCCGCCCTCGGAGTCCTTGATCGAGCGCGCGAGCATGTCCACGATCTGCTGCGACTGGCGGCGCAGCTCCTTCTTCGGGATCAGCTCGTCGCGGAACTCGCCGGACTCCAAACGGTCCTTGATCCAGAGGTTGATGATCTCGTCGTGGCGCTTGACGAGGAGGTTGACGACCGGAGTCGTGTCGTGTTTTTGGGCCAGATTGTCGGCAGCCATCCTTAAATCCTCAAGAGACGCGCCGCACCGGGGACACGCGCTCCTCAGGGGCGCGGTCAGGGGCGCACTATTTTCCGAACACGGGGGAGATTCCCGCTACCGTCTGCGGCAGCCGCTTTATGGGTAATGGTGCTTCGGCGAGTATCTTAACATCGCGGGGCGGAAAAGCAACCGGAGCGCGCGGCGTAATGGTTTCACGCGGCGGCGATGCGGGCGCGGAGCCCGGCGCGCACCAGCGCGTTGAATTTTTCGGGGTGCTCTTCCTGCGGCATCATGCGGCAGCGGTCGAAGATTTCGAGGCCGGCGCGCGGGTTGATGCTCAAAAGCTCGGCCGCGTGTTCGAGCGGGTTGGTCTCGTCCTGCTTGCCCCAGCAGAGCGTGACGGGCTGGCGCAGGCGCGAGAACGCCTCGCGCGTGTCCGTGTTCAGGTAGCCGGAGAGGAAGGCCGCGATGGCGTGCTGCGCGCCCGGCTGGTGGCTCATCGCGTAGTACTGCGCGACGAGGCGCGGCGTGGCGCGGCGGCGGTCGTAGAAGAGCTCGCGCCGCGCGTAGTCGCGTATGCCGCGCTCGCTGGCGATGACGTTGTAGAAGGAGGTGCCGAGCACGGGCGATTGCAGCAGGCCGTAGAAGGCCGCGCCCGCCATGCCGGGTCGCGCGCGCAGGCTCCCGCCCGCCCCGGTCGGCGCGACGAGCACGAGCGAGCGCACGAGTTCCGGCCGCTCGTAGGCGACGTGCACGCAGTAGGCAGCGCCCAGGGAACTGGCGACGAGGTGCGCGCCCTCGCCCGCGACCTCGCGTATGAAGTCGGTCAGCAACTCGACGTAGAGGTCGGCGGAGTAGGGCGCTGCGGCGGGCTTGTCGGAGAAGCCGAAGCCCAGCAGGTCCGGCGCGAGGACGCGGAAGTCGCGCGACAGTTCGTCGAAGTTGCGCCGCCACATGAAGCTCGACGCGCCCGCGCCGACGCCGTGCACGAAGACGAGGGGCGGCCCCTGGTGCTCCTCGCCCGCGGTCTTGTAGAACACGTCGCCGTGCCGCCATTCAAAGTAGCGCGGCTCGCCGCCGAAGGCCGCGTCGTCCGGCTCCTGCGCTTGCCGCCGGATGCGCGCGTTGACGGCGGCGAGCGCCGCCACGCCAGCGCCCGCCGCGCCGATGGCCTTCCAGAGCTTTCCCGTTTTACTCATCGCAAACTGCCTTCGGCCGCGAGGCTCACTTGTAAGTCAGCGTGTACAAATTGTCCGACTCTTTCAGGAAACTTCGCCGCGCCTGCTCGCCCTGGAGCCTGACTTCGCCGCGCGCGCCGTTGAGATATATTTCCTCTACGGCGAAGGCTTCGGCGTCGGAGGTGTCGTCGTGCCCGCCGTAGTTGGTCATCTGCCTGACCAGCACGGCCTCGTGCGGCATGACGCGGATTGTGACGGTGCGCGCCGCGCCGTCGAGCGCGTACTCGCCGGGCGCGAGCAGCCGCCACTCCCTGTCGCCGTCGCGGAGTTTCTCCGCGGCCGTCTTCCTGGGCGTGCCGACCATTTCGAGTGGGTCGCGCGGCGAGGCTTTGACTTTGTACCGCAGCTCCACGGGTTGGTCCGTCGCGTTAATGAATACGAAGTTGGACGTATAAGAACACGCCGTGAGCAAGACGACGAAGGCGAAAGTCAGGAAAGCAGGAACTCTCTTCATCTCTTTGCTCACGGCGCGTAAGGGAGCGCGACTTCCGCCTCAGATGAAGGCGAAGTCGAACTGCTCCTGGTGAATCTGCGGGTCGGAGGTGACGTCCACCGCGCCCAGGTAGTCCTCTATCTCGTTCATCACGTCGCGCTCGGGCCCGCGCAGGGTGCGCGCGACTTCCGGGTTGACGCGGAGCGTCGTCTGCTTGACGCCGTCGTCGTCCAGGCCGCGCGAGAGGCGGCGCGCCTCCTCAAGGATTTCGTAGCAGATGGTCTGCGCGGATTTGACGAGCCCCGCGCCCTGGCAGTACGCGCAGGGGCTGCACAGCGTGCGCTCCAGCGACTGCTTGACGCGCTTGCGCGTCATAATCACGAGGCCGAAGTCGTTAAAGGACAGGACCTTCGTCGGCGACTTGTCGTGCTGCAAAGCCTCCTGTAGGGCCTGCATGACGCGGTTGCGGTTGCGCCTGTCCTCCATGTCGATCAGGTCGAGCACGATGATGCCGCCCAGGTCGCGCAGGCGAATCTGGCGGACGATCTCGTCCACGGCTTCGAGGTTCGTGCGCGTGATGGTGTCTTCGAGGCGCGTGCCGCCGCGGCCGACGAACTTGCCCGTGTTCACGTCGATGGCGACGAGCGCCTCGGTCTGGTTGATGACGAGGTAGCCGCCCGACTTGAGCCAGACGCGCGGCTTGATGGCTTTGTCAATCTCGGCCTGCACGCCGTAGGCTTCGAGAATCGGCTCCTCGCGCGTGTAGAGCTTGACGCGCTTGACCATGCGCGGCTGGATGCGGTTGATGAACTCGACGATGCCTAAGTACTCCTCCTCGGAGTCGACGCGGATCGCCGTAAACTCGTCCGAGAGCTGGTCGCGCAGGAGGCGCTGCACCAAATCCAAATCGCGGTGGACGAGCGCAGGGGCCTTGGTCTTCTCGGCCGAGCGGCGTATGTCCAGCCAGGTGCGGACGAGGTAGCGCGCGTCGTCGCGCAGGTCTTCTTCGGAGATTCCGACGCCCGCCGTGCGGACGATGAAGCCGCCCGAGGGCACGTCCTCTTCGGCGCGTATGGCCTGGATGAGCTTACGCAGGCGGCTGCGCTCGGAGTCACTCTCGATCTTGCGCGAGACGCCGACGTGCTCGACCGTGGGCATGTAGACCAGGAAGCGGCCGGGCAGCGCGATGTGCGAGGTGATGCGCGCGCCCTTCTTGGCGATGGGCTCTTTGGCTATCTGCACCAGGACTTCCTGGCCCTCGCGCAGGAGGTCCGTGATGGTCGGCTGGTGGCGGTCGCGCCGGCCGCCGCCGCTGCGCTCGCGGCGCTCGGGACGGCCGCCGCCGCCGCCG
>DATMVE010000076.1:0-76318 GCA_035563515.1 Pyrinomonadaceae bacterium | reverse complement strand
GACAAGTTCGAGTGGCGGCGCGGCTACAAGTTCTCGACCTACGCGACGTGGTGGATCAGGCAGGCGATCACGAGGGCGATTGCCGACCAGGCCAGGACCATCCGCATCCCCGTCCACATGATCGAGACGATTAACAAGCTCATCAGGACTTCGCGGTCGCTCGTGCAGGAGTTGGGGCGCGAGCCGACGAGCGAGGAGATCGCGCGCAAGATGGACATCCCCGTCTCGAAGGTCCGCAAGGTTCTGAAGATCGCGCAGGAGCCCATCTCCCTGGAGACGCCGATTGGCGAAGAGGAGGACTCGCACCTCGGCGACTTCATCGAGGACAAGTCCATCCTGAACCCTGCGGACGCGGTCGTCGCCTCGAACCTGCGGGAGATAACCGACGAGGTGCTCGCGACCTTGACGCCGCGCGAGGAGAAGGTCATCAAGATGCGCTTCGGCCTCGGGACCTCCGGCTCCGAGCACACGCTCGAAGAGGTCGGCCAGCACTTCGCCGTCACCCGCGAGCGCATCCGCCAAATAGAGGCCAAAGCCCTGAGGAAACTCCGCCACCCCTCACGCTCGCGCAAACTGAAGGCATTTTTAGAGAGTACGCAGCGTTAAAGCCGGAAGTTAATTGCAGCGCCCGAGGCGACTAATGACGTGCGCCGGGCATCTAACTCCCCGCTTCCGTTTTATGAAAATTACTGAGATTTACAAGCAGAAATTGGCTGCCGAGGAGGGGTGGACTTTGAAGCGCGGCGCGCGGCTGCGCATCGCCCTGTGCTACCCGAACGTCTACGAGATAGGGATGGCGAACCTGGGTTTCCAGGCGATGTACGAGTTGTTCAACCGCATCCCCGAAGTCTCCTGCGAGCGCGTTTTCCTGCCCGACGAGCGCGAGGCGCGCGAGTACGAGAAGTCGCGCCAGCCGCTGCTCTCGCTCGAATCCCAGACGCCCGTGCGCAACTTCGACGTGGTGGCGTTCTCCATCTCTTTCGAGACGGACTACCTGAACATGGCGCGCATGCTGCGCCTCTCGGGCGTGCCCGTCTGGTCTAGGGACAGGACGCGCCACGACCCGCTCGTCGTGATGGGCGGCGCGGCGTCGTTTTTGAACCCGGAGCCGATTGCGGACTTCACGGACGTGATAGGCGTCGGCGAGGGCGAGATTCTGGGCCACCAACTGGTCGACGCCATCTTCGAGCACGAGACGAAAGACGAAATCCTCCTGGCCCTGGCGCGCATCGGGCGCGGCTTTTACGTCCCGTCGCTGTACGAGGTGACTTACCATCCTGACGGGACCGTCGAAGACTACAGGCCGCGCGAGGCGGGCGTGCCGGCGCGCGTCGGCCGGGCCGTCTCGGCGGAGAACCCGAAGGAAGGGAGCCTCAGGCGCGCGATGCGCCTGGGCAAGACGGAACTCGCGGAGCAGTTGCGCGGCGAAGAGGTGTTCGCGCCCTCGACCGTCATCTACGCGCCCGCGGCCGAGATGGGCGAGCGCTTCCTGGTTGAGATTTCGCGCGGCTGCTCGCAGGGGTGCCGCTTCTGCTGGGCCGGTTTCAACTACTGGCCGCCGCGCGTCGTGCCCGCGCGCGACATCCTCGCGAAGGCGCGCGAGTGGCGCGGGAAGACTGACAAGATCGGGCTCGTCTCGACGGCCGTCTGCGACCACCCCGAGATTAGCGAAATCCTACAGGGCCTCAGGGCGATGGACTACCGGATTTCGGTCTCAAGCCTGCGCCTGGACCAAATCTCCGACGAGCTGTTGGACGCGCTCGTGGAGTCGCGCGACCAGCAGATCGCGGTCGCGCCCGAGACGGGCTCGGACCGGCTGCGCAAGGTCATCAACAAGAACCTGACGAACGACGAGATCGTGGACATCTGCGGCGCGGTCTTCGACCGTGGGATGCTGACGGTCAAGCTCTACCTGATGGTCGGGCTGCCGACGGAGACCGACGAAGACCTGGAAGAGATGATCGTGCTGGTCGAGCGCATCAAGGACCGGATGCTCGAAGCGGGCAGGCGGTTCGGGCGCGCCGGGAAGATCATCCCCTCGCTCAACGGTTTTGTGCCAAAGCCGAACACGCCCTTGCAGTGGGACGCCATCTGCGGCGAGAAGGAGTTGAAGCGCCGCCTGAAGTGGGTCGCCAAGAATCTGGCCCGGATTCCGAACGTCGAGGTGCGCACGATGTCCGCGCGCATCGCGCACGAGCAGGCGCTCTTCTCTTCGGGCGACCGCAGCGTCGCGCGCGTCATTGAGGCGGCCGCGCGACTGAAGGGGGACCTCCAGGCGGCCCTGCGCGAGACCGGGGTTGACCCGGCTTTCCACACGAGCCGCGACCGCACTTACGACGAGCGGCTCCCGTGGGAGATTGTCGACGCGGGGCTCGGGCGCGAGTTCATGCAGAAGGAGCACGAGCGCGCCCACGTCGCGCACTCGACGGCCCCGTGCCCATCGGTCGACCAGTGCACGCGCTGCGGCGTCTGCCCGACGACGTGGCTCGCGTCTGCTCCCGCTGGCCTCGTGCAGTTGCAGAGCGCCACGGTCCAGCGCGTGCTCGCCGCCGCGGGCTAAACTTTAAGCGTCGATTGAAGGGATGGACGAAAGTCCCCCGCCGGAGATTTGTTCTCCGGCGGGGGCTTTACTTTGTGCCCAGGAGTTCGGCGCTTTTCACCGTGTGGTCGAAGTTGTAGTTGTAGGTGAAGCCTGGGAACAGGTTGATGGGGCGCGTGAACTGGACCGTCACGGCCATCCGCCCCTCCTGGACGGCTGGCACGATCTTGGCGTCCTTCGGGACGCCGTTCTCCGCCGCGCTGCCCTGAAGCTGGCTCATCACCCACTCGGTGCTCTTGCCCGCCGCGGCGGCCTCCGTCACCACATCCTGCATGCGCGTCTTGTAGCGCGAAGACTGGTAGGCCACGGGGACGTACTGGAAGGCCATGTAGCCCACGGCCCCGATGACCAGCAGGACGATGATGAATTTCACGCGCGCCGAGCCGCGCTCGCCGTGTCCGGCGCGGGGGGACCGTCCGCACGCTCTCTTCGTCAATTCTTCACCCTCACTCTCTATTCGTTGAAACTCTCCTGAGGCCCGCGCGGAGCGAGGCGCGCAAGACCCTTTGCGTGATTTCGCCGCCGTCAACCACGCGCGCGCGCCCGACCGCTTCGAGCAGCACCCACTTGACTCGGCCCGCGACAGCCTTCTTGTCGTGGACGACGCGGGCCAGGATTTCCGACTCGTCCAAATCGTCCGCGCGCGGGAGCCGGCCGCAGAGGCCGACGGCTTCGCGCAGTAATTCTAACTCCGAAGCGCCGAGCAAGCCTAGCCTTTTCGAAATTTCCCCCGCGACCAGCATCCCGTGCCCGACCGCCTCGCCGTGGCGGAAGCGGCGGTAACGGGTCACGGCCTCGATGGCGTGCGCGGTCGTGTGGCCGAAGTTGAGGATGCGGCGCGAGCGGCTGTCCGTGCGCGAAACGTCCTCGCGCTCGTCACCCGAGACGATTGACGCCTTGAAGGCGACCTGCGCCGCGATGAGTTGTGCCAGTTTTTGAGAGCGCCGGGCCGTCTCGCCCGTCGGCCCGGCGCGCAAGAATTCGCGAGTCTCGTCGAAGAGCGCGCGACAACCTGCCGCGCCCTGCTTGACGCTCTCGCACCAGCCGGCGGTCAGCTCGCGCCGCGGCAGGGTGTGAAGCGTGTCCGTGTCTATCAGGACGGCGCGCGGGTGGTGGAAAGCGCCGACGAGGTTCTTGCCGGCGTCCGTGTTGACGGCCACCTTGCCGCCGACGGAAGAATCAACCTGTGCCAATAAAGTGGTGGGGACTTGCAGGAACGCTAGGCCGCGCAGGTAGACGGCGGCCGCGAAGCCCGCGAGGTCGCCGACCACGCCGCCGCCCAGAGCCAGGACGGCGTCGCCGCGCTCAAGCCCAGCGCCGTGAAACGCGTCGAGCGCGCGCCTGAGCGTGGCGAGCGACTTGTAACGCTCGCCGTCGCCGATGAGCAGGACTTCGGTCGCGAAGCCTTCCGAGCGCAGGCTCTCCGTCGCGCGCGCGCCGTAAAGGTCGAAGACTTTTTGATTGGAGATTAAGAAGACGCGGCGCGCGTGGGCCGCGAGGGCGCGCCGGGCCGCCTCGCCCAGTCGCGCGAGAGTGCCGGACCCGATCGTTATTTCGTACTCCTCCCGCCGCGCCCGGAGGCGCACGCGCACGCGCCGCACTTGTCCTTCAGTCCTCTTTCATCGCCGCGATTAGGGCTTCGGCCAGAAGCTCGAAGCTGATCTCGCCGAAGCCTACGTGGCGGGCGAGTTCTTCGACAGTATAGCGCGAGGCGGTGTTCCAGAGGTCAATCAATTCGTCGCCCGCCGCGCGCGACGCCCACCAGCGCCGGCCGTGCCGCACGCGCAGGTGCTCGCGCAGGGAAATCTCGAAAGCCCAGGCGCGCAGGTAGGCGGCCGAGTAGAAGCCGTCGTCAACGTCCGCCAGGTAAAGCGCAGGGCTGCGCCGGAAGCGCGTCGCCTCGGTCAGCCTGTCCGAGTAATTTTGGGCCAGCCCCTCGCGGCGCAGGCGCGTGCTCCCGTGCAGCTCAATCTCGTAGGCGAGCGAGGCGCAGCGGCGGCGTATGTTGACGCAGGTCTGCAAGGCGAGGTCACGCACGATCTCGCGCGCCTGCGCCGGCGCGACGTGGCGGTGCTCGACGAGCCATCCGGCGTCCTGGAAGAGCAGGCTGAAGAGGAAGGCGTAGCCCTCGGAGGTCGCGTTGTCGGGCGCGTAGAGGAACTCGGGGTGTCGCCGGCAGAGGTCGCGCGACGACCAGCCGAAGTGCTGCGCGTGCCCCGCCTCGTGGAAGAGCACCGTGTAGTCGTAAGCGCCGCCGACGGGCGCGATCAGTAGGCGCACGTCTTCGGGCGGGTCGATGCGGAAGCAGGCCGCGCGCGGGTTCTTGAAGGGGCGCGGCTCGGCGTCGATGTGTATGTTCCGCTGCCGCTCGACGCGTATCCCGAGGCCGGCCACGCCCTCTGCGTAGGTCGCCATCAACTCCTGCGCGGGGAAGAAAGGGTCCAGGCGCGGCGCGCGCTGGATGTACAGGTAGTCGGCATGCTGTAGGTCTTCGAAAGCGACGCCCGGCAGGTCGCGCGCGACGGCCCTGCGGAGCGCGGACGTGTAGTGGCTCTCGGTCCCTTCCAGGAATTGGTCCGCCGCGGAGGCGAGGCGCTCGAAGTCCGTCGCCATGATGTCTGCGAAGAGCGCGCGGTAGGAGTCGAAGCCGAGCGCGAGCGCCGACTCGTGGAAGGATTCGATCAGCGCGGCGCGCAGGTCGTTGCAGGAGCGGTGCGCGTCGACCCAGCGCGCGGCCAGTTCACGCCGGCGCGCGGCCGCGGGCTCGTTCGCGATTATCTTCGGGACGTTGTTTAAGGGCACGCGCTCGCCCGCCCACTCGACGGCGGCCGCCGCCTCGCAGCGCGAGATTTCGTCGGTCAGCTCGCGGCCACGCGCCTCCAGAAAGCCCGCGCGCGCCGAGCCCGCGAGCAGCAGCAGGCCGGCGCGCTCGGTCTCAAGGTGCGCGGGCGTCTCCTCCCGGGCGCGGCGCAGGGAGTCTATCGCGTCGAGCGTGAAGAGGTGGCCGTAGCGGTCGTAAATGGGTTCGAGGTGGAGTTCTCTTTCGAATCCGGCGCGGTACCGGTAATGTGCCAGTTCCACGGCCGAGCAGGACGCGGCGAAGTCGCGGCGGTAGTCGCTAATGTTCATCGTGAGGCAAGGCTCTGCTTTCGTCTGTCCGGGTCCGAGTCGAAAGTTATGGGAGATTAACCAGCCGGGGCGGATTGTAGCACGATGAAGCGGGCGCGGGAGAGAACTTTTAAACCGGGAAAGATTAAAATGGCCCTAAAAGCGAACAGGCGCGGCAACGTGGGAGTGTGCCGCGCCCGTTCATATTCGTGGTTACTGTCCTCACCCCAGCAACCACTTGAGACGGAGGATCCACCAACCGTCTCTCTTGCCCCGCAATATACACCGCAACGCTCGTGCCATGCAAGTAGTAATTTCCCCGGCGCGCGCGGGCTTCGTTTTTGTTGAGCTTTTGCCCGAAAGGAGCCCGCGCGCGCCCCGACCCGAGGTGTAAATCGGGGCCGAGCGTGTAAGACTTACACCGGGGGTCGCGTAGAATTTTCCTAGCCGAAGGCCGACTTGATGACGGAGGCCAGGCTCTCGGCCTCGCGCTCGATCTCCTCCTGCCGCTCGCCCTCGATCATGACGCGCGCCAGGGGCTCTGTGCCGGAGTAGCGGAGCAGCAGCCGACCCGTCTCGCCCAGCCTCGCCTCCAGCTCGCGCGCCGCCCGCGCCACCAACGGGACTTCGCCGAACGGCCGCTTCTCGCGCACGCGCACGTTGACGAGCACCTGCGGGTAGCGCGTGAAGCCCGCCGTCAAGTCACTGAGCGGCGCGCCCGACTCTGTCACGGCGCGCAGCAGGCAGAGCGTCGTCAGCATCCCGTCGCCCGCGAGGCTCAGGCGCGGGAAGATGATGTGTCCCGACTGCTCGCCGCCGAGTGAGCCTCCCGCGCGCAGCAACTCTTCGAGCACGTACTTGTCGCCCACGTCCGCACGCAGGAGGCGGATTCCCTTCGAGCCGAGCGCCCTCTCCAGGCCGATGTTGCTCATGACAGTGGCGACGACCAGGCGGCCGTCGAGCCGCCCGCGCGCGTCCAGGAATTGTGCCAGCGCCCAAAGGGTCGCGTCCCCGTCGACGAACTGGCCGCGCGCGTCGACGAAGAGCGCGCGGTCCGCGTCGCCGTCGAACGCGACGCCCAGGTCCGCGCCCTCGCTCAAGACTTTCTGCCGCAGGCCGTCTACGTGCAGTGAGCCGCAGTCGCGGTTGATGTTGCGCCCGTCGGGCTCGTCGTTGATGCTGGTCACGCGCGCGCCCAGGCGTTCGAAGAGCGCGGGCGCGAGCCCGCAGGCCGCTCCGTTGGCACAGTCAATCACGAGGCGCAGGCCGCCGAGCGAAAGGTCGTGTCCGATTTCGCGGGCCAGGAAAGAGAGGTAACGCTCGCGCAGGTCCGCGGCGCGGGCTGTGCCATTTTCGCCGGCGGGCGCGTCCGCCGCCGCTTCGGCTTCCCTGCTCCCCTTCCAGGCTTCGATGTCCGCCTCTATCAGCCTTTCGGTCGCGTCGTCCATCTTGCGGCCCGAGGGGGCGAAAATCTTGATGCCGTTGTCCTGGTAAGGATTGTGCGACGCGCTGATGACGACGCCCGCGTCCGCCGGCAGCGTACGCGCCAGGTAAGCCACGCCCGGCGTCGTGATGACGCCCGCAGACTCGGCCCGCGCGCCGCCCTCGCTCGCGCCCGCCAGGAACGCGCGCTCGATCCACGCGCCGGACTCGCGCGTGTCGCGCCCCGTCACGATGCGCGGGGCGCGCCCCGCCCCTCCCTCCGCGCTTAAGCGCGCGGCCAGGTGCCGGGCCAGGGAGCGGCCCGCGTCGCGCACGGTCGCCGCGTCGAGCGGGAAGCGCCCGGCCTCGCCGCGCATGCCGTCTGTGCCAAAAAGTTTCGCCATCCGTCCGCCGTTTCCCCGATGCTGGTTAGAAGAACGATCTCCTGGTGAAGACCGACGGGCTCGTGCCGCGCAGCTCGACGCGGCCCTGCAAGTCCGCGGGCAGCTCAAGCCGCGGCCGGTACGAGCCGTCCTCGGCCACGTCCAAAACGAGTCTCATTTTATCCGCGCTCAGTTGGCCCAGGGCCGAGCGCGGGCCGTAGACGGTGACGCTGACCGCCTCAGGATTGACCCCCGCGCCGTCGCCGGCCACGACGGCCACCCCGCCGAAAGTCTTCTCGGCCCGCTGCTCGCCGATCTCGAAGGTGACGCTCACGCCCCCGTTCATGAGGTCGACTTTGCGGTCGGGAATCTGGATGTCCGCCTGCGGCAGCGTGAACGTCTCGCGGTGCCCGTCGAGGAGGATCGCCTCGGTCGGGACCTTCTGCAAGGCGTTGACGTGGCTCGCCGGCCCGCGCACCTTGACCTTGTCCGGCGTCGCCGTGACGCGTTGCAGCTCGTACCCTTCGGCGACGCTCCCCGTGTGCTTGACCTCCACCTCCAGCTCGCGCTCGACGCGCGGCTCAAGCCTGAGGGTCAGGTTGCTCGGCTGTATGTCGCCGTAGCGCACGCCGTCGGGCAGGGCCATCGTGACGCGCTCGGGGGTGAGCGCCACGCTGTGCTCGCCCGGCCTCAGGTCGCTCACGTCCACGTTCGCCATCAGGTCGCGCACGTTGATCGTGTCGAGCGCGCGCTTGCTGCCCGTCAGCGTCAGCTCCACGTCCGTGCGCGGCTCGTTGCTGATCTCCGTGTCGCCCGGCAGGCGGAAGTTGAGCGGGACGCGCGAGACGCGTACCGTGGTCGGCTTGCGCTGCCCCGTCACGCCGTACCAGAGCCCGAGCGCGATGACGAGCGCCAGCAGCTTCAGCCACCAGTCTTCGACGAAGACGACGCGCAGCCAACGCCGCGCCCAGTGCGGCCTCGCCGGCGCAGGCCGTTTCACGTCCTCGTTTATTTCGCGGAAAGACATAGTCAGTGGTCCGTGGTCAGTGGTCAGTGGTCAGTAAGAATCAGTTTTTAACTGACTACTGACTACTGACCACTGACTACTGCTTTTCACGTTGTTATCGCTTCTTCGGCTTCCGTCTCCGCCGGCTTGTTGCCTTTTTCGCGCGCGGACCTGGCGGCGGGGGCTTCGAGGGCGTGGAAGATGGCGGCGCGCAGCTTGGTCGCGTCGAGCCCGCGCCGTATCTGCCCGCCTTCGACGAAAGAGATGAGCCCGGTCTCCTCGGAGATGACGACCGCGACGGCGTCCGAGTCCTCCGTGATGCCTATGGCCGCGCGGTGGCGCGTGCCGAGGTCTTTCGAGAGGCGCGGGTTCAAGGTGAGCGGCAGGAAGCAGGCCGCGGCCGCGATGCGGTGGCGGCGCACGACGACCGCGCCGTCGTGCAACGGCGTCGTCGGGTTGAAGATGGTCACGAGCAGGTCGTACGAAAGCTCCGCCTCTAGTTTAACGCCGCCGTCCGTCACGTTCTTCAAGCCGACGTTGCGCTCGATGACGATGAGCGCGCCCGTCTTCGTCGAGGCGAGCGTGGTCGCGGCCAGCACGATCTCGTCGTAAACGCCCTCGCCGAACTGCCCGCGGTGGCGGCGCGTGAAAGGCATGCGCACGCTGTTGCCGAAGGAGATGAGCGCCTGCCGAATCTCGCTCTGGAAGAGCACGATGATGGCGACGCCGATGTAAATGAGCCCGCCCCGCAGGATGAATTCGAGCGTCGCCAAGTCCTGGCTGACGGCCAGCCCGTAGAGCAGCAGGATGAAGGCGATGCCTGCCGCCATAGGCGCGGCGCGCGTCCCCCTGACCAGCTTCAGCACGGCGTACACGATGAGAAAGACCAGCACGATGTCCGCGATGTTACGCGGCTCGCGCAGCCTCCCGAGGTACTCGCTAGCTGGCAGGGACAAAAGCATTTTCGTCAGAATCCGGCTCGGAATTCAGCAGGGAGCACGCTGGCTAGACCATTAGCAACGGGTGCTCCGAGCACCGACCGCGTTAATAAACTCTCCTCCTGACTGGAAACGGGGACTCCGTAAGGATTATGGGGGAAAAATTTTAATTCGTAAATCGTAAATCGTGAATCGTAAATCGTCGAACGCTTTTTCGATTCACGATTCACGATTTACGAGTCTTTACCTTCTTGAGCCTTCCGCGCTGGAGGTAGCCGACGAGCTGGCCGGCGGGGTCTATGACGGCGAGCGCGCCGAGGCCGTTGCGCCGCATGATGGCGTCGGCGCGCTCCATCGTTGCAGAAGCCTCGACGAAGAGTGTGGGGTCAATGGGCCGCATCACGTCGCGCGCGCGCGTCTCGCGCCAGCGCTCGCGCGGCAGAGCCTTGAGGTCTTCGAGCGTGAGGATGCCGTGCAGCTTCCCCCTCTGCGCCACGGGGAAACTGGTCCGGCGGTGCAGCGGCAGGATCGAGTCTACGAAGTGCAGGATCGTCACGTCCGGCTCAACCGCCACGGGCGCGCTCATCGCGTCCGCCACGGTCGCCTGCTTCATGTTGCGCGCGTGGCGCACCACGCTCGCCGCCGCGTCGAAGAGGAAGAGGCCGACGAGCACGGACCAGAGCCCCGAGAGCGTCCCCTGCCACTTCGGCGAGAACGCCATGTAGAGGCCCGTGATGATGAGCGTGACGGCGATGAGGACGCCGCAGAGGCCGGCGATGCGCGTGGCTTCGGTGATGTTGCCGCGCCTGCGCCAGAGCAGCGCGCGCAGCACGCGCCCGCCGTCGAGCGGGTAGCCCGGGAAGAGGTTGAAGACGGCCAGGAGCAGATTGCCAGCGCCGATGAAGAAGAGGATGGCGGCGGCCGTGCGGTAGCCGCCGACGAGCGCGAGCTGGTACGCGCCGAAGGTCAGCGCCGCGAAGAGGAAGCTGGCGGCCGGGCCGGCGACCGCGATGCGGAACTCCGCGCCGGGCGTGTCTGGCTGCCGCTTGAGCCGCGCCAGCCCGCCGAACGGGTGTAGGACTATCTCCTCAATCTCTATCCCCTCCATGCGGCCGACGAGCGCGTGCGACAGTTCGTGTCCGAACACGGAGAGGAAGAGGGCGAGCGTCGTGATGACGCCGAGCACCCACGCGACCACCGGCTCGACCGGCGGCAGGCCCCTTATCCCGCGCTGCAAATTCAGAGAGACCAGCCAGACGCTGACCCCGAAGACCAGGAACCAGCGGTAGTCTATCCGCACGGGGATGCCGTAAACCCGTGCCACCGAAATCTGCCTGTGTATGAGCTTACCGATATTCACGGTCTCTCCATTCTCGTCCCCGCCACACCTGTTTTCCAGCCCGGCGCGTCTCCCGGCTTAACTTTCAAACGCCCTGCCTTCGTCGTCGATGAGCGGCGGCGGCTCGTTGCGCGTGACGCGGCGCAGGAGCAGCGGCTCGTCGAAGAAGCGGGCCAGCCCGTTGACGGTGGCTAAGCGCGGCTCGTCGGCCACGCGCACAGGCAGGCGCGTCTCGGCCGTCATGAATTGCACGAGGCCGTTGAGCAAGGAGCCGCCGCCGGTCAGGATGAGGCCGCGGTCGTGTATGTCGGCGGCGACCTCGGGCGGCAACTCCGCGAGCGTCTCGCGCACCGCGTCGGCGATTTTTCTCAGGACGACGTGCGTGACGCCGTAGACCTCTTCGGCCGTCACCTCGATCGCGCCGGGGCTCCCCGTCTGCACGTCGCGCCCCTTGACCGTCAGGCTGAGCGCCGCGTCTGCCGGCGCAGTGGCCGAGGCCAGTTCCATCTTCAAGCGCTCGGCGGTCGGGAGGCCGACCGAGAGCCCGCGGTAGCGGCGCAGCCGGTCCATAATCGCCGCCTCTATGTCCGAGCTACCGATGCGCTCGGCGCTGGCGTGAACGATTGTGCCATTTGCTACGACGGCCACGTTGGTGGTGCTGCCGCCTATGTCGACGACGGCCGAGGCGCGCTCGTCCGTGACGGGCACGCCCGCGCCGACGGCCGCGGCCAACCCCTCTTCGACCATGAAGACGCGGCGGATGTGTGCGTGCTCGGCCGCGCTCAGGAGCGCGCGCTGCTCGACCTGCGTGACGCCGGACAGCACCCCCATCACGGCGCGGCGGCTGAAGTGTGAGAAGCCGCTGCGCGCCTCGCGGACGAAGTGGTCGAGCATCTTCTGCGTCCGCTCGAAGTCGGCCACGACGCCGTCGACCAGGGGCGCGATCACGGCCACGTCGCGCGCCTCGCGCCCCTGCATCTGCCGCGCCTCGCGCCCGACCGCGACGACCTCGCCCGTCACCTTGTTGACCGCGACGACCGAGGGCTCGTCGACGACGACGCCGCGGCCGCGCACGCTGATGATCGTCCCCGCCGACCCCATGTCTATCGCCATCGAGTCGGAGACTAGATTCTTGAGCGCGTCCAGGCCGATGAGCGCCCGCGTCCTGTCCATGAAAGAAGACATAGAATAAAAAGGGATGAGGGGTGAGGGATGAGGGACGAAGGAAAAGCGTTTGCTTTTTCATCCCTCATCCCTCACCCCTCATCCCTCCTTATAGGATGCGGCGAGGGGGTCGCCCTGCGACTTGCCGGTCTCCCACTCGACCTCGAAGAGGGGGACGGGTTGGGCGCGGTTCTTGACGTAGATGGGGTCGCGCTGCTTGAGGGGGTAGCGGCTCGTGGCGGCGCGCGCCGTCGCGTCGCTGAGGAGGATTTGCCCGCCCTTCGAATTCGACTCCAGACGCGAGGCCGTGTTCACGGTGTCGCCGATGGCCGTGTACTCGGAGCGGCGCTCGGAGCCTATGTAGCCGACGACGGCCTCGCCCGTGTGCAGGCCGATGCCGACGCCTATCTCGTTCAGGCCCTCGGCGCGCAGCTCCTGGTTGATGCTCAAGACGCGGCGCTGCATGGCGACCGCGGCGTTGAGCGCGTTGGTCGCGTCCTGCGGCGTGGCGGTCGGCGCGCCGAAGAGCGCCATCATCCCGTCGCCGAGGTACTTGTCGAGCGTGCCGCCGTGCGCGAAGATGATGTCGGTCATCGCCGAAAAATATTTGTTCAGGAGCTGCACGACCTTTTCGGGGTTGGCGTGCTCCGAGAGGCGCGTGAAGCCGCGTATGTCCGCGAAGAGGACCGTGATGGTCTGGTTGACGCCGCCGAGCTTGAAACTTTCGGGGTTTTCGAGCATCTGCTTGACGACGTACTCCGGGAGGAAGCGGCTGTAGTTGGCGCGCGCGACCTCCTCGCGCGCGAGCCGCTCGTGCGCGCGCGCATTCTCGACCGCGACGGCCGTCTGCGCCGCGACCGCCGTGATCAACTCCAAATCGTCCGGCTTGAAGGCCGCGAACGGGTCGAGGCGGTCGGCGTAGAGCGCGCCGTGGACCCCGCTTTCCGCGACGAGCGGCGCGCAGATGGTCGAGCGCACGCCCTGCGAGACGATGGACTCAACGCCGGCGAACATGGCCTCGGCCGCCGCGTCCTGCGACAGCAGCGCCACGCGGTCCTTCATCACCTTGCGCGTGATGGTCCGCCCGATGGTCAGCTTCTTGGCGTGCGCCTCAAGCTTCTCGTCGCGCGCGCGCGTGGCGACCGGCACCAACTCCACGTCCCCGTCGCTGTTGGTGCCTTCGGCTAGGAGAGCGACGACGCGGTCGGCGGGCGTCGAGCGGAAGATGATGTCCGTCGCCTTGGCGAAGATGGCGTTCAAGTCGAAGACGGAGCCGAGCGTCTTGCTCATCTCGTAAAGCTCGGCGAGGATGTTGGCCTTGCGCTGGAGGGTCTCGATCTCCTTGTCGCGCGAGGAGGGCGCGGCCGTCGGCGCGGCGGAGGCCGGCGGCTTGCTCGTGCGCAGCACGGTCGTCATCACGTCGTTGGCCGAGATGAGGAGCTGCGTGTGCCCGAGCGGCTTGTCGTCGTAGCGCACGTCGGTCGTGCGCTCCTGGAGCTGCTGCTCGAAGCGCAGGGTGCTCGCGCCGATGGTCACGCGGTCGCCGTCCTTGAGCGTGTGCTCGTAGCGCGCCTCGCCGTTGACGAAGACCTTGTTGGCGCTGCGCTTCACCTGGCCGTTCATGATGACGCCGTCGACGATGGTGTAGCCTGGGTCGTCGAAGCGTATGTGCGCGTGGTGGCGCGAGGCGCGCGGGTCGTCCAGGACGACGCAGTTGTCCGGCGCGCGCCCGATGGTGCAGGGGACTTGCGACAAATTGTACTGCCACTGGCGGCCGCTCGCGTCTGTGATTTTCAGCAAAGCCATAAAGATTACCGTGGAAGCTCCTCGACTTGCCGGAGTGTCATTCGATTTTACAGTCAAAGCGAGGAATTAGAAAAGCAGAATACAGAATCCGGGAGTCAGAAGGCAGAATGAAAGGCTCTCGACCCCTCAACTGCTTCTCTTTTCTCCTGACCTATGAATTCTGTATTCTGCCTTTCCGTAACACCGGCTTAATATAGGGTTCATAGAATCTTCAGCCTTACGAGCCGAGCGCCCGTCTCGGGCCACAATCTCAGTTCAGTCGAAAATCTTTGCGGGGAGGAATCTGTTCATGACACGACTCACCATCTCGCGCGCGCTGCTGGCGTGCGCCTTCTGCTTCGGCCTGGGCTTAGCGGCCCGCGCGCAGTCGCCGCGGGCGGGCCGCGCCAGCATCGGCCCCGCCGCCCCGGCGAGCACCGAGGCCGCGCCCTCCGGCAACGCGGGCCTCGAAGAGGTGAAGCGCGCGCTCCTGGAGCAGCAGGAGGAGATCAAGCGCATGCGCGCACTCATCGAAGAGCAGTCGCAGGTCATAAGCGAACTCCGCCAGCGCGTAGAGGAGACGGCCGGACAAGCCGCGACCGTCAACGCGAGCAACATTCCCGTCAGCGACCGCGTGACGCCGCAAGCTCCCCCGGCGCAGCAGGACACGGAAGAGCGCCTGGCGCGGGTCGAGGGGCAGACCAGGAAGACGCACGAAGCCCTCATGAAGCAGCTCGGCTCGATAACTTTCAGCGGCGACCTGCGGCTGCGCTATGAAGGCTTCTTCGGACAACTGAACGCGCTCTCTAACGCCGAGAACCCCGCGGCCCTCGGCAACGAGTTGTCCACCCGCAACCGCTTCCGCGTGCGGGCGCGCCTGGCGATTCGCGGCAAGGTGGGGGAGAACTTCGACTGGGGCTTACGCCTCGCCACCGGCAGCCTCGCCAACTCCGTCTCCGCCAACCAGACGCTCACGGACTTCTTCACGCACAAGCCGTTCGGCATAGACCAGGCGTACCTCGCCTGGACGCCGCGGCGCGTGCCGGGGCTGCGCATACAGGGCGGGAAGTTCGAGGTCCCGTGGACGCGCACGGAACTCACCATCGACAACGACCTCAACCCGGACGGCTTCAGCCAGACCTACTCGCGCGACTTCAAAAATTCCGCGCTCAAGAACCTGACTCTCACTGCGTGGCAGCTCCCGATGCTCGAACGCACCTCGGCCTTCGTGCGCAACCCGGACGGGACGGTCAACGTCTCGCAGTCGCGCCGCGGCGGACGCGACCTCGCGCTCTACGGCGCGCAGGTGCGCGCGCGCTTCGAGCCCGCGGAGAAGGTCGGCCTGACGCTCTCGCTCGCCGACCTCTATTTCTCCGGCACGCAGTTCATCACGCCGATCCAGTTCTTCGGCTCGCAGCTCCAACTCCCCGTGACCGTGACGATTCCCGCGACGGCGACCACGCCCGCGCAGACCGTCACCACGCAGGTCGCAATCCCGCGCGACTTCCTCGTCCCAGGCAACGGCAACCTCGGCGTCTCGGTCGCCAACACCAACGCGACGGGCCGCGACGGGCGGCTCTCGTCCGGCTACAACCTGGTGGACGTTATCGGCCGGCTCGACCTGACGCACAGCAAGCGCTGGCCCGTCATGCTGCTCCTGGACTTCGTCACCAACACGCAGGCGCGCGACGTTTCGGTCGCGGGGCCGGGCGGCTCAACCGTCTTCCTCAACAACGACGAGAACCACGGCTACTGGGCCGAGGCTCAGGTCGGGAAGACCAGGGAGCGGGGCGACTGGCTCTTCGGCTACGCCTTCATCCGGCTGGAGAAGGACGCCGTGCTAACGCCCTTCAACTACTCCGACCTGATTCAGCAGTCCGACATCCGCACGCACCGCTTTCAGGTCAACTACGCGGCCGACCCGCGCGTCGTGCTGACGCTCACGGGGATAGTGACGCAGCGCGCCAACGGGCTGCTCGGCCCCTTCGGCACGACGCTCGCGGGGTCGCTGAATCAGCCGACGACGCGTATACAGTTCGACACGCTCTTCCGCTTCTGAAGGGGGGAAGGGGCTTGACAACTGGCGGATAAGTGGCATTCTCCTAAAGAGTTTTCTCAGACCTCGTGGGCTTTGGAGCATGCCGGTGATAAATCGCGACTATTTTCTGGTTCCGCCGGGGAAGGAAATCCGGCTCAAGGATTACGACCCGGCCCACACGGGCCAGTTCGAGCAGAAGGAGCAGGCCGAGGCGAAGCTGGTGGCAGACGTGGGGCGGCTGGCACAATTCCAGGACGTGCTCTACGCGCAGAACACTTACGCGCTTCTCATCATCTTCCAGGCGATGGACGCCTCGGGCAAGGACAGCACGATCAAACACGTCATGTCGGGCGTCGACCCGCAAGGGTGCCAGGTCTTCAGCTTCAAGTCGCCGTCGCACGAAGAGCTGGATCACGACTACCTCTGGCGCAGCATGAAGGCGCTCCCGGAGCGCGGCCGCATAGGCATCTTCAACCGCTCCTACTATGAGGAGGTGCTGGTCGTGCGCGTCCACCCGGAAATCCTGCACGCGCAGCAGCTCCCGCCCGAGTCGAAGGGGCCGGACATCTGGCAGCGGCGCTTCGAGGAGATCAACGACTTCGAGCGCTACCTGACGAGGAACGGCATCAACGTCCTCAAATTCTTCCTCAACGTCTCGAAGGAGAAGCAGCGCGAGCGGTTCCTCAAGCGCATCAACACGCCCGAGAAGAATTGGAAGTTTTCCCTGAATGACGTGAAGGAGCGCCGCTACTGGGACGACTACATGGCGGCCTACGAGGACTGCTTCAACCACACGAGCACGGAGTGGGCCCCCTGGCACATCATCCCGGCCGATCACAAGTGGTTCATGCGCGCGGCCGTCGCCGACGTGATTATTAATAAGCTTGAGTCCATGAACCTGAGCTACCCGACCGTCGGCGAGGAGCACCGGCAGGAGTTGCTCAAGGCCAGGGAGATGCTCGAACAGGAAGGCGGAGGGGTCGAGGCCGCTCAGGCCGCGGACGACTAGGCGGCCTCAGCGCGTCTTCACTAAGATTTAATCTGGGCTTAACCGTTTCTTAGCAGCCGGGCTTTATCTTGAAGCTGCCCCCCACCGATACCCGGCGCGCTCCCGGATGCGTCGCCCTGAAGGGCAGCAAAAGGGAGAAGCGCCGCGGCTGCTCCTAACCCCGCCACGGCTTTGAAGCGATGCCCCGGCAGATTGCGGACCTGCCGGGGCCTATTTTTTTCGGCAATCGAAAAAATAATTCGGCAAAAATTCGGCGACCCGCTCGTCGCCCCTGACGACTCCGGGCAGGGTCGTATTTCGCCCCCTAAGTACGTTAAGCGAACGGTCAATTTTCACCTCTTCCGCAGAGGAAGGGGTTAGCAACCGCGGTGCTCGTTTGGGAATCTTAACTCCCGCGTCAGTTAAGGCGCTCAAACGAGACAATTGAATTGGCGAGTGTGTGAACCGACGCGATGCGGTCACTTTGACAACCCGAATGCTTGCCAGGACGGGGCGAGATTAATTAAGATTAGAGCCCCTCGCGGATAAACTTTTTGAGTTTATCAAACGTATCTGGCACCTCGGGCGGGTGTGCCGCAGGAACCCCCATAGCTTTCCCTAAAATTTAATCGAATCCCCTGGGCGGATTCCCTTTGTGTGCTGACTTCTGGAGGTTTTGGAATGACTTTGAATCGGAACGGCTTACGTCACGTGCTTGGTGCTTTCGCTTCACTCCTCATCTTCGCCGTCATGGCCGCCGCGCAATCCTCCGCGCCGCAGGCAGACTTCTCTAACGTTAAAATCAAAAATTTCGGGCAGATGGATGAGCGGTTCTACCGCGGGGCGCAGCCCAAGGAGAAGGATTACGAGTCGCTGAAGGCGCTCGGCATCACTACCGTGGTCGACCTGCAAGCCGAGCCGAAGGAGTACGAGAAGCGGATGGTCGAGTCGCTCGGCATGCGCTACGTCAACATCCCGATGGTCGGCAAGAAGTACCCGACCGAGGAGGCCGTGCAGGCGTTCATGAAGCTCGTGGACGACCCCGAGACCGGCAAGTTCTACGTGCACTGCGCGGGCGGGCGTCACCGCACGGGCGCGATGGGCGCGGTCTACCGCTTCACCAAATACAACTGGACTTTCGACCAGGTCTACGCCGAGATGAAGAAGTTCGACTTCTACACCTCCTGGGGCCACGGCGACTTCAAGACTTTCGTCGAGGACTTCTACGCCAGACAGCAGGCGGCCAACGCCAAAGCCGCCTCGGCCGACGGGCGCTAATCCCGCCGGACAGAATCGCAGGCATGAAAAGGGCCGCTCTCTTCGGGGAGCGGCCTTTTCGCTTTCCGGGGCCGGCACTCACCGCCGCCCGCTCATTAATAGTACGAGGAGTCCTTCTTCTGCGACCACTCGATGGAGTCCACGTTCTGCGGGTCGAGCGAGCGTATCTCGTCGCTGAGCAGGTCGGTGCTCGCCGTCGGGGGCATGCTGACGTAATACATGATGCACCCGAGCGGGTCGTCCTCGTCCGGCGAGTCGATCTGCCGCAACTCGGTTTCGAGGCGGTGACGATGGAAGACGCCCTTCAAAATGTCCTGCATCTTCTCCGTGTCCTTCGTCTTGACCGTCAGCTCCATCGCGCGGTACAGCTCCGCCTCCTCCCTGGACTCCAGGAGCCAGAGCAGCGGCAGCACGAACAGGCAGAGGACGAGCGCCAGGTCCCAGCGGCCCACGCCCGTCGCGAGCCCGAGCGAGAGGCTGAGCAGGAGGACCGTGATCTCCTTCGGGTCTTTGATGTTGGTGCGGAAGCGGACCAGGGAGACGGCGGCGAAGATGCCGAAGGCGCGCGCGGCGTTATCGCCGACGATCATCATCAGGGCGCTGGCGACGACCGCCAGCAGAATCTGCGTCTGGGCCACGTAGAGGTTGCGCTGGCGGAGCGGCAAGTCCTTGCGCGGGCGGAAGGCGAGCAGCGCGGCCAGGAACGCCGCGAGCGCCAGCCGGACGATGATCCGCGGGATGATGGTCTTCCAGTCTTCGTGCCTCGGCTCGCCCGGAATGCCCTCCTGGACCCCGAAGACTTCCATGACGCTGGGGCTGCCGGTGGCCGTCGGCTGGGGCGCGCCCTGCGTGTTGGCGTTCTGGTCCGAAGTCTGCGGGGCGCTCTGCGCCGTCGACTGAATCTGCCTGACAGCCTCAGGCTTCTTGTCGCCCAGGATGTACGTCACCAGCGCGAACCCGAAGAGGCCGGCCAGGAGCACCACCACCAGAATCGAGTTCCAATCTCTTCTCTTCATTGGGCCTTCTTTAATTCGTGCCGGCGACCGCGCCCCCGGGGAGGTTGACGAGCTGGCTGATCCTGGCGCGCGCGGCCCCGACCAGCATTTGAACCTCTTCCGGCGTGAAGTTGGCGGCGCGGAAGGCGTCCGTCAACTGCTGGTCGGTCAGCTTCGAGAGCAGGGAGCCGACCCACTTTGCGTCCTCGACCGTGACGTCCCTGAAGAGGGCGGAATTCTTCCCGCTGTAGGCGAACTTCACGCGCCCGCCCTCGACGCCCTCTATGAACTTGCTCTTGACGTAGTCCTCGGGCTCGTTGCGGCTGCGCGACATGAAGCCGCCGGTCTTGCCGAAGGTCGCGCCGAGGTCGCTCAGGATGTAATGAAGCTCCCCCTGCCCGCCGTCGCTGCCGGGCACCCAGACCAGCTTGTTGTTGTCGTCCTTCAGGTCCCAGTTGTTCAGGAACGCCATCATGACGATGAGGCCCCTCAGCTCTTTCGTCCCCACGAAGGGGTTGTTCGTCCAGCTCCAGACCGTGCCCTGCCGCTTGTAGGCTTTCGGCCGCGCCTCGAAGCGGACGTTGGCGAAGCCTTTGCCCTCGCACCTCTCGACCTTCTTGTCGGGCGCGCCCTTGATGTGCACGCACGGGAAGAGGTAGTGAATCTCCGTGACGTAGCCGACGGCCCAGACGAAGCGTGACGCGGCCGTCTCGGGCTGCGCCTCTTTGCCGAGCTTCGCGACCCAGGTGTTCCCCGCGGCGTCGCGCACGCGGAAGCCAGCGGAGTAGCCGCCCACTTCGTCTTTGAGGAAGGTGACGTTGCTGATGTCTGGCTTCATGGCCTCGCCGCCCGCCCCCAGGAAGAGGTCGCGCGAAGAGATGTCGCCGGGGTCTCTCCACAGCACGGGAGTCCCCGTCAGCGGTTCCTTCTTCTTCTTTTTCTCCTCGTCCTGGCCGAAGGCTGACGCCTGGAAAGTCAGGAGGAGGGCCATTGCCAGCGTCGCAAACTTAAAGACTCTTCGCTGTGTGAACACGGCTATATTCGTTCCTCTCAAGTGGGCCAGTACCGCACGCGGCACTGACTGTCGAACTTAAAACCCCATGCCGATGCTCTCCTGGAAGTGCATCTGGCTGTCGAAACTCTCTTCGCCCGGCGCGGGCCGCACGCGCTCGTAGCTGCCGTCGGCCCGGAGCAGCCGCGCCTTGACGTTGTCCTTGAGATAGGAGGCCAGCACCACGTCCTTCAAATACCTCTTCAGGTTCGGGTCGTAGACGGGCGCGATGACCTCTACGCGGCGGTCGAAGTTGCGCGACATCCAGTCGGCGCTCCCCGTGTAGAGTTCCTCCTCGCCGCCGTTCTGGAAGTAGTAGACGCGGCTGTGCTCAAGCAGCCGCCCGACGATGCTGCGCACCGTAATCGTCTCCGAGAGGCCGGGCACGCCGGGGCGCAGGATGCAGACGCCGCGCACGATCAAGTCAATCGGCACGCCGGCCTGCGACGCCTCGTAAAGCTCGCGAACCACCGCCTCGTCTGCCAGGCGGTTGATCTTGACGCGGATGAGCGCGGGGCGGCCCGCCCTGGCGTGCTCGGCCTCGCGCCTGATCAGGCTGATCATCCGCTCGCGCAGGTTGACGGGCGCGACCAGGAGTTGGCGGTACTTTTTCTGCCGCGAGTAGCCCGTCAGGAAGTTGAACAACTCGGTGGCGTCCGCGCCGATCTCCTCGTCGGCGGTCAGCAGCCCGAGGTCCGTGTAGAAGTTGGACGTGATGGGGTTGTAGTTGCCCGTGGCGATGTGCACGTAGCGGCGCAGGTCGTCTTCCTCGCGGCGGATGACGAGCGCGACCTTCGAGTGGACTTTCAGGCCGACGACGCCGTAGACGACGTGGACGCCCGCCTCCTCCAGCCTTTTGGCCCACTCGATGTTGTGCTCCTCGTCGAACCTCGCCTTGATCTCGACAATCGCCGTCACCTGCTTGCCCTGCTCGGCGGCCTCGATGAGCGACTGCGGGATGGGCGAGTTCGCGCCCGTGCGGTAGAGGCACATCTTGATGGCGAGCACTTCGGGGTCGTGGGCCGCGGCGTCGATGAATTTAACGACCGTCGAGTAGGAGGTGTACGGGTGGTGGAGCAGCGCGTCGCGCCGCTTGATGACGTCGAAGATTGAGTCCTGGTTCTTGATGAAGTCCGGGATGGTTATCTTGACGGGCTTGTCCTTCAGGTCGGGCCTGTCCAGGCCGTAGAGCTTCATCAGGTCGTCGACGCGCAGGGGCCCGTCCACGACGTACACGTCGTCCCCCGTGAGTTCCAGCTCCTTCGTCAGGTAGCGGACCATGAAGTCCGGCATCCCCTTCGAGACTTCCAGGCGGACGGCCGAGCCGAAGCGCCGCTTGCGCAGGGTCTGCTCGATGGCTTTAAGGAGGTCCGCGGCCTTGTCCTCGCGGACCTCTATGTCCGCGTCGCGCGTGACGCGGAAGACGTGGCTCTGGCTGACCTGCATGCGCGGGAAGAGCGCGTAGGCGTTGGCCGCGATCAACTCTTCGAGGAGCACGAATCGTGTGCCAGTTTTGCCGACCCTGACCAGCCGCGGCATGAGCGGCGGCACCTTGATGCGTGCGAAGCGCGCCTCCACCCCGCCCGTGAGCGAGCGCGTGATGCCGTGCTCGGGGACGGGCTCGACCATCAGGCCGAGGTTGAGGCTGAGGCCGGAGAGGTACGGGAACGGGTGCGCGGAGTCGACGGCCTGCGGCGTCAGCACCGGGAAAACGTCTTCCGAAAAATAATCGTCCGCGAGGCCGCGCTCGTCCTCCGAGAGCGAGTCGTAAGGGACGACCTCTATGCCTTCGGCCCTGAGCTGCGGGAGAATCTCCTCGCGCAGGCAGCGCATCTGCTCGTCGAACATGGGCAGCAGCCGTTTTCTAATCTCGCCGAGCTGCTCGGTGATGGTCATGCCGTCGGGCGAGAGTTCCGTGACCTTCTCTTCGAGCGCCTCCTTGAGGCCCGAGACGCGGATCATGAAAAGCTCGTCCAGGTTGGTCGAGAAGATGGAGAGGAACTTGAGCCGTTCGAGCAGGGGCTGGCTCGTGTCGAGCGCCTCTTCGAGCACGCGGCGGTGGAATTCGAGCAGGCTCAGCTCGCGGTTGATGAGAAACTCCGGCCCCGAAAGCTTCGGCGGCAGTGTCGCCCGCGGGGCTTCGTCGCCGCGGCGCTCGTCCGTCAGAGATTGCTTGCTCTCGCCTATAGTCATTCGGTTGCGAAGAAAACCCTCAGTGATTTTGAAATCCGTCGAAGCCAACCGGGGGACGCCTCAGAAAGCCCGAAACTTAAACGCGGAGCCCGCGCGCAGCCGTCCCCGTCCCGCGGGCTCCGAAGGGCCTCGGCCCGGATTACTGATAGCGACCGGCGGGAGAGAAGTATTCGCTTCGACCCCTATTGTAGTTTAGCAAGCACCATTCCCCAAATGGAATCCCGCCGTAAAGAAAGTAAATACGCACATTTTTGCGGCACAGATCGCCCGAACTGTAGGGGCGGGGCGTGTCTCTGCCTCTACGGCGTTCCGGCCTGGGCTGGCGTTGAATCGTGGGCGGGTTCTTCGAGGAGTCCGGCGAGACGCGCCTGAAACTGTGTCGCCTCCCACTCGCGCCAGCGCGCGAGCGCGTCGTGGAAGTGGCCCGCGCGTTCTTTGACGAAGTGGTCTAACAGCCAGAAGGCCGCGGCGCGCTTCTGCCCGGCGGCCGCGTCCCCCGCGCCCGCGCCTTCGCGCCCCGCCGGCTTGAGCGCCTCGCCTATCTCTTCGACCCACACGTCGCAGTCGTGAAGCTCGCCGAGCGAGGTCTGCATTCTGGCGATCTCCTTGGCGGAGGACGTGAGCGCGCCCTCGTCCCAGCAGACCGCGAAAAGCTCCAGGGCGTAGCGCAAGCGTTTGGCAGCGATCCGCAGGCGGTGGAGTGGCTCCGAGTTCAAAGGGCTGTAAAGATTCTGGCTCAACTCCTGAAACTCAGCCAGCCGCGCGAGGATAATCAAGCGCCCGGCGCGGCGGAAGCTGACGCCCTTTCCCTTCTCGCCGCCCTCTTCCGGCCTGCGCGCGGCCTTCACCGCGTCGGCGAGCGCGTCGGCGAACTCTTCCTGCAACTCCGCGAGCGCCTCTTCCGTCAACACCCTTTCGAGCTTGGCACGCGCGCGCTCGCGCCTGCGCCTGCGCTCGTCCGTGAACTGGCGCACGCCCGCCCGGACTTCCGCCGGCGCTTCCTCCGCCAGCTTCTCCAGCGCCATGATCGCCACGTCGTCGTCGCGCACCAGGCCGAGCGCGTCCGCCAGACTCTTCAACTCGTCTTTAGCGCGGCGCATCTTGCGCCTCCGCAGGTACGGCGAGAAATCCCGAAGCGCGCTCCGCACCCGGCGCGACGCGACGCGCATGTCGTGCACGCCCTCGGGGTCGCTCCAATCGAGCGCCGCCGCGCGCAAGCCGCACATCTCCCCCAGGCGCGTGCCGAGCACCAGGCGGACGCCCTGGCCCGCCTCAGCGCCGCAATCCAGCCCCTCAATCTCTTTCGCTTTCGCCATAGGGAAGAGAAATCTCAGATTTCAAATTTGAGATTTCAAATCTACTTCTGTGCCAGTTCTTCGCGGCTGAAGGTCAGCTTGCAGTCGAAGGCCTGCTCGAACATGTCGCGTTTTTTCTCGGCGGCCCAGATTTCCTTGTCGCAGCCGTTCTCGCCGAGCAGCCGTATGTGGACCGCGCGGCCTTCGCGCTCGATGCCGATGTCGCGGACGCTGCCGTCGTAGCCGCAGTGGAGCGCGTCGGCCACGCGCAGGATGCCGCCGAGCTGCCAGACCGTCTCGCGGTCCTGCTCGCCCAGCACGGAGTAGTCCCCGTGCCGCTCCTTCGGCAGCGCGCCGCGGTGGTAGCGCGCCACGTTGGCTATCACCTCGCGCTCGGCCTCGGAGAAGCCGGTCAGCTCGGAGTGCTTGATGAGATAGAGCGAGTGCTTGTGGTGCGACTCGTGCGCGATGTGGTAGCCGATGTCGTGGAGCAGTGCGGCCGCAGAGAGCAGCGTCCGGTGGTGGCGGCTCAGCCTGTAGTGCTCGGCCAGGTGGTCGAAGATTTTCTCGGCGACGGCGGCGACCTGGTGCGCGTGCGCCTCCTCGTAGCCGAAGCGGCGGCCGACCGCGCGCACGCCGCGCAAGAGCGGGTCTTCGGTGTCCGGCACGGGCGGGCGCGCCTCGGCCTCCAACTCGCGCAGCCTGTCTATGACCACCCCCTCGCGCAGCGCCCAGTCGCAGGAGCGCAGCAAGCTGATTTTCAGCGCCCGCATGGAGCCTTCGAGAATCTGCCCGCCCGCGATGATGATTTCGGCGCGCTGCGCGCTGACGCCTGGGACGCCTCTGCGCTTCTCGAAGTCCATCCCCGCCATGCGCTCGTTGAAGCGCGCGAGTTCTTCCAAAGTGATCTCGGCCCCGGCGGGCTGCGCCCCTTGTTCCTCGGACGAAGGGTCGCGCTTGAGGCGGCGCAGGCGCAGGGCTTCGCCGATGGCGATGATGGTCCCCGAAGTGCCTGTCGCGGCCTGCCACACTCTCCCGCGCAACTCGCGCGAGGGCCGCTCCAGCGCCGAGCGTATCTCCTCGACGACGGCGCGCAGCTCCTTCGGCTTGACCGGGTCGGTCGAGATGAAGCGCTCGGTCAGGCCCACCGCGCCGAGCTTGACCGAGTAAAGCTCAGCGGGCGTGCCGTCCACGACGAACGAGAATTCCGTGGAGCCGCCGCCGATGTCTATGTTGAGCAGGCTCGCGCTCCCTGCGGCGCACCCCTGCGCGGCGGCGAGCCCGATGAGCCGCGCCTCTTCCAGCCCCGACAGGACCGCGACGCGCACGCCCGTGCGCTTCTGGACTTCGTCTATGAACTCCGAGGCGTTGTCGGCCTCGCGCACGGAGGCGGTCGCGATGGCAATGAGGTGCTGCGAGCCGCGCGCCTCGGCTATCGAGCGGAAGCGGCCGATGCACGCGGCGGCGCGCTCGATGGCCTCGGGCGCGAGCCTTCCTTCGCGCAAGGTGTCGTGGCCCAGGCGGACGACCTCCTTCTCGCGCGCGATGACGGCGAAGGAGTCGCTCGAAGCCGCCTCCACGACGGCCAGCTTAATGGAGTTCGAGCCGATGTCTATGGCCGCGAGTTTCAACGTCTGCCGGTCCCTTCCAGCCTCTCCGCGCTGCGTGCTTCCGCCTCAGACTTTTTAGACCTCGCGGCCTGTCGCTTCGCCGCCGCCGCCGGAAAACTTTTAACGGAGTCGTCCGCGTCCAGAATCTTCCCCTCGTCAATCACGCGGGCCACGGCGCGGCGCAGGTCGGCCGCGACGCGGTTGATCGAGCGGGAGGCGTCCAGCACGCGGAAGCCGTACTCGCCCTTCATGCGCTCGAACTCGCGCAACATGCGCGTCTGGTAGGCGACGAAGCTGTCGTAAAAGTCCTCGCCCAGGTACATGTCCATGCCCGATTCCCAGTAGTCGAAGCCGCGCCCCGAAGCCAGGATGCGCTCGACCAACTCTTCGGGCGAGCGGATGTTGAGATAAAAAATGGCGTCGGGGACGAGCGCAATGCCGTAGACGGCGCGCATCCAGTCGGGGTCCGCGCCGCGCACGACGGCGCGCGCAATAGCGGAGTAGATGTAGCGGTCGGTCAGGACGATGAAGCCCGCGCGCAGGGCCGGGAGCATCTGGTTCTCCAGGCGGTCCGCGAAGTCCGTCGCGTAGAAGAGCTGCATGGTGATGCGGCCGAGCGTCGGCCCCTTCTTCGCCTCTTTGATGCCGCGCCCGGCGAGCGCGGAGCGCGTCATGCCTGTGTCGAGCACGGCGTGGCCGCGCGATTCGAGCCACGTCCGAAGCAGTGCGGTGTGCGTCGAGCGGCCGACGCCGTCCGCGCCCTCTATGACGATCAGCTTGCCGGGGTAGGGCTCAAGCTCCACGCTCGGCAGCGGCGTCCCGTAGAATCTCATCTCTCTCATCGCGACGCCCCCGCCCCCTCTTTCGCGAGGTGTTCTTTGACGATGGCGCGCATCTCGCGCTGCTGCTTCTCAATCGAGCGCGTCGCGTCGATCATCGTCAGCCCGTACTCTTCGACCATGCGGTCGTACTCCTCCAGGATTCTGCCCTGGAAGAGCTTGAAACTCTCCTCCTCGTCGTCGGCCCACTCCATGTCCATCCCCGCCTCGTAATACTTGAGCATCGGCCGCCCCGACATGATGCGCTCGACGGCCACGTCAAGCGGCGCGCGGAAGTAGAAGGCGACCGTCGGCTTGACGGCGAAGCTGTACATCTGGCGCACCCACGCGCGGTCACACCCGCGCGCCACGTCGCGCGCGAACGCCGTGTAGATGTAGCGGTCGGCGAGGACTATCGCGCCCGCCTTCAGGGGCGGGAAGATGTCGTGCTCGGTGCGGTCCGCGAAGTCCGTCGCGTGAAGCAGGGAGAACGTGGCGGGCGTAAAGAGCCTGCGCTTCTTGGCGCGCTTGGTCGTGTCCTTGACGAGCGGCGAGGAGTTCCACTCGGAGAAGAAGACCGGGTAGCCTTCGGCCTTGAGCCACTGGTAGAGGAGCGCGAGCTGCGTCGATTTCCCGCTCCCGTCCGTGCCCTCCACGACGAAAAGCTTGCCGGGGAAATGGTGGTGTCCGTATGTAATCATCGGCCGACGAATCTAGTCCCTTCGTGTTACACGGCTGTGAAGTCTAATAAACCACAAAGAGACGGAGACGGGAAGGAGATTTTTCTTAACGCTTACTCCGCCGCTCACGCGGCGACAATCCGCGCTCTTTAATTCGTTCTTCGCTCAGGCCACGCGCCGCTTCGGCTCCTCGTAGGCGCGGCGGGCCTCGACGCTCATGAATTCCCCGGTCTCTATGACGTAGGCCGTCAGTTGGAAGCCGTAGACGCAGCCGGTGTCCAGGCCGATGGCGCGCGGGCCGCGGCGCGGCCCCGGCGCGGGCCAGTGGCCGAAGAGGACCGTTTGCGCGCCGTCGTAACGCTCGTACCAGGGCACGCCCTCGCGGCTCGTGCGGTCATCGCCGAGCGTGCGCAGCTCCGTCAAATCCTCTACAGACTGCGCCGCGAGCGCCACGCCCGGCCGCACGCCGGCGTGGACGACGAGGTGCGAGCCGAGGTCAATCGTCAAAGGGAGCGACTGTATGTAGGCCGAGTAACGCGCCTCGTCGGCCGCCGCGAGTTCCGCCCGCGCGCGCTCCTGCGACTCTTTCAGGGCGACGCCCTCGCCGCGCCAGTAACGGCGCAGGGCGCGGTCGTGGTTGCCGAGCACGGCCGAGAAGCGTTCGTCATCAATGAAGAGGTCGAGCACCTCGCGGTTCTTCTCCCCCTTGACGACGAGGTCGCCCACGGAGACGACGCGGTCCGTGGGGCCGAGCGCGGCCTTATCCAGCAAGTCCCGCAGCTCGTCGTAGCAGCCGTGTATGTCGCCGACCACGATGGTCCGCCCGCCGCTCATCCCTCCGTCCCCGCGCCGCGCATGTCGCGCAGCACCTTCTCTTCGACCGCCCGGCCTTCGGCCAGATGCTCCGAGACGATGCGGCGCGCGGTCTCCTCGTCCACGCCGCCGTACCAGACGCCGTCCGGGTAAACGACCGTCACGGGCCCGCGCCCGCACTGCTTGAGACACTTCACCTTCGTGATCATCACGCGGCCGTCCAAATCTTGTTCCTTAAGCTCGCGCTTCAGGGCGCGGGCCGAAGCCTTGCCGCCCTGGCGCAGACAGGTCTTGTGCTTGCAGACGAGGACGTGAGCGCCGATTTTTTTGAGCTTTGACACCTGATGAACCCCTGTATTCGATGGCGCGATTACAACACGAAAAGCGGGCGCGGGCAACCGAGCGCCCGCTCGGAAGTTTTTGGCCGAGGCGGCCCACCTGTGCTAAAACACTGCCTAAGTTTTTTAAGACACGAGGTAACTCAGCCCCTTTGCGGCTTCGGTCTTTCTTTTGTTGCGCCTTTGCGAGAAAAATTAGTTCACGCCGGAGGCGCAGAAGAAAGACTAAAGGCGCGAAGGAAGCACCCTTTAAGGAGACGCTGTGATGAAAGTGCAGGATATTATGACCGCCGACGTGGAGGCTTGCGGCCCCGAAAGTGACCTGGCCGGGGCGGCCATGATCATGTGGAGAAAAGACTGCGGCAGTGTGCCAGTCGTGGACGCCGAGCGGCGCATCGTCGGCATGATTACGGACCGCGACATCTGCATGGCGGTCTGCACCAGGAACAAGCTGGCGACCGAGTTGAAAGTCGGCGAAGTCATCTCCGGGAAGGTCTACGCCTGCGCGCCGGACGACGACATCCGCGACGCGCTCGAAACGATGCAGAGCTCGCAGTTGCGCCGGCTGCCCGTCGTCGACGCGGACGGCGGCCTTCGCGGCATCCTCTCCATCAACGACGTGGTGCTCCACTCCAGCCGCGGCAAAAGCAAGAAGCACATCTCACACCGCGACGCGATGGAGACCCTCAAGGCCCTCTCTGAACACCGCACGTCCGAAGGCGACGACGACGCGGGCGACGAGGGCGCGCTCTCGGCCGCGCTCATCTGAAGGGAAAAGTCTTTCGCCGTGAAAAAGCTCCTGCTCCTCAGGCACGCCAAATCGAGTTGGGACGACGCCGGCCTCGCGGACTTCGACCGCCCCTTGAACGGTCGCGGGCGCAAGGCCGCGCCGCTCATGGGCAACTTCATGCGCGAGAAACAACTCAGCCCGGACCTCGTCATCTCTTCGCCCGCGGCGAGGGCCAGGGAGACCACCGCGCTCGTCCTCGAAGCCGCCCGCCTGGAGACGGAGCTGCGCTACGACCAGCGCATCTACGAGGCGACGACCGGGCAACTGCTCGCAGTCATCAACGGTGTCGAAGACGACAAGCAGGAAGTCATGCTCGTCGGCCACAACCCAGGCTTCGAGAATTTGCTGGAGCACCTGACGGGTGAGAGTCTGCGCGTGCCGACGGCCGCGCTCGCGCGCATCGCGCTCGGCGCGGACAGTTGGACTGAGGCGGTCGCGCGGGGCGGACGCCTGGAATGGCTCGTCAAGCCGAAGGAGCTTGCGAAGGATTGAGTCTTTCTCGGGTGGAGGCCGCGCCCCTGCGCTTTCAGCGGCTGCCGGAAGCGGTCTGGCCGCTGGCCCAGCTCGGAGGCTCCGCCGGGGGCAACTGCGAGAGGCGGCGGCGGCGCTCCTCACCCACCAGGTCGCGCATCGCGGAATGAAAATCGCGGACAATCTCGACCAGCTCTTTAGTCTCGCCCGGCCGGCTCGCGAGGACTGCCGCCGCCACGTCGCTGCTCAGTTCGTTGGCAATGCCCATAAATTTTGTAACTCCCTGGCCGGAACGCTCTGAAGAGCGCCCCCGCCGCTGAAGCTGCACTGGATGCGGGCAGCATATTCGCCGGGTGTTAACGGGGTGTTACAAAACGAGGCCCGGCCGGAAACAATCTGCCGGCAATACCGGACTATCTTCGTTGCGAGATTTTGCCTGCGGGCCGCGGGCGACTTCGGTTATGATTTGTGCCAAACTTCGGGCCGGCGGAAACGCGCCGGGGCGTCCCGTCGTAATAACCCTGTGACGCGCGTAAAGTTTCGACGAAAGTTCGGGGAGGTGCTCGAATGGCAGACTTTTTGACCAACGGGTCGTATTCAGAGACGACCGAGCACGATTACAGGAGAATAATCGTCGGCGACATCGAGAGCGTCCGCGAGCGGCTCGTCTACGCGCTCGAAAGGGTGGGCTACCGCGTCATCAGCGAGCAGCCGCTGGTCGCCAAGCGCGCTCGGGGCCAGGCGTCCTCCTGTTCCTTCGACGTGCTCAAGTGCGTCAAGAGTCTGACAGTCGGCTTGAAAGCCGTGAACCCGACCTCGACGCTCGTCACCTTCGACTACGAGATTTTGAACGCGTTCGTCACGAAGGGCGACCGTCAGACCGTGGAGCGCGAGGCCGAGGCCATCGCGGCGCTGGCCGCTTCGCGCCCGGCGTCGGGCTCCTGCCCATCCTGCGCGACCGTTTACGCGAGCGACTCGCGATTCTGCCGCAACTGCGGAGCGCCGAGCGTCGCGGGCGAGCCCGCCGAAGTCGAGATACTGCGCCTGACCTCCGGCGCGCGCGTCGGCCACCAAAGCATCACGGGGGGCATCATCGCCATGCTGGCGGTGCTCGCGATTGCGCTGCCCATCATCTTCCTGAGCAGCAAAGGCCCGCGCGGCGGAACCATCCTCCTCATCGTCGGAGAAGCCCTCGCGCTACTCTGGCTCTTTTACGGCATGTGGCACCTGCACCGCACGCTCAACCCGAAGCACGAGACGAAACAACTCCGACCGTCTCACGTCCCGCACGCGCTCCCCGCGGCGCAAACCGCCGCCCTGCCCCCGCACGCCTCCGTCACCGAAGGGACGACCGAGTTGCTCTCCCCACCCGAGCGCGAACGAGTCGCCGTGCCCCTCAAGACCCACAAAACCGACACCGCAGAGATGAAGGGATGAAGAAGGCAGTAGGCAGTAAAAGAAAGAAGGCGGCAATGTCGAGCGTGACTCTGCCGCCTTCCGCTTTACTGCCTCCTGCTTTCTGCCTTCCGCTCCTTCCGACAATTAACATTTTGTATACACCACATTAACCCTCTGGTAACATGCCGGGTGCCGCGCAGCCCATCCCGAACGCGGCCGTTCCCGAACGAGTAGTACTCGCCTTGAGCCGTGGTCCGTAGCCGTCAAGAAAGGGATTTTGACGTGGCGTACAGACTTAGATGTAGAACCTTCTACGCTCTTATCAAGCAGGTAATCTATCCTTAATTAAGTTTGAGCCCCCCGGGCGACGGCTGATTCTACCGCCGCCCGGGGGGCTCAGCTATTTGCCCTCGGGCTAAGTTTACAAATAATTAAGGCGTCATTCACCCGCGTGTAATCTCCGCCCGATACATTCCGGCTTTGTTTCGACGCACTCCACACGCACTTGTGAAGACTCTGACTCGCTTCGCGACAGGCACCTCTGTCAATCCTATTGTTCGGCGGGCTCTCTCCGGGCCCGCGCGAACACTTCAACTTTACACAAATTCCACAGGAGGCTTTATGGCTCAGTTCTATTCCAGGCGGCTCCCCCGGCTTCTACGGCCCGCCGTCCTCGCGCTCGCGGCGCTGCTCTTCAGCTCCGCCGCCGTCTTCGCGCAGACCGACCAGGGCCGCATCGTCGGCACGGTGACGGACGCCAACGGCGCAATCGTGCCCGGCGCGGCCATCGTCATCAGAAACGACCGGACGGGCGAGGGGCGCTCGGCGACTGCGAACGACGACGGGACGTTCATCGTCCCCGCGCTCAAGGCGTCGAACTACACCGTCACGGCGACCGCGCCGAACTTCGCCCCCGCGAAAGTCACGGACGTTCAGGTGGCGGTCGGGCAGGAGAGAAACTTGAGCATCACGCTCGGGACGACCGAAGTCACGGCGTCCGTCAACATCGTCGCCGGCACGGAGGCCGTGACCGACACCAGCTCCGCGAGCATGAGCGCGACCGTCAACCAGCGCGAGGTCGAGGGGCTGCCGATTAACGGCCGCCAGCTCTCGCAGCTCTACCTGCAAGCGCCCGGCTCGGTCAACAGTGGGTCGGGCACGTTCGGCGACATACGCTTCTCGGGCCGCGCCGTCCAGCAGAACATCATCCGCTTCGACGGCATAGAGGGCTCCGCCATCATCGACGCGAGCCCCGGCAACCTGAACGGCGAAGTGCCGTCGCCCTTCCGCCTGCAATCCTCCCTGGAGAACGTGCAGGAGTTCCGCGTCGACTCGAACAACTTCCCGGCCGAGTACGGCACGGGCACGGGCGGGCAGATCAACGTCGTCACGAAATCCGGCGGCAACCAGTTCCACGGCTCCGTCTTCGAATTTCTGCGCAACGACGCGCTCGACGCCGCCAACTTCTTCGACAACATCATCGGCAAGAAGAGTCCGCTCCGCCTGAACCAGTTCGGCGGCTCAGTCGGCGGGCCGATCATGAAAGACAGGCTCTTCTTCTTCGTCTCGTACGAGGGCTACCGCCTGCGCGCGGGCGTCAACTCCATCGAGGCTGTGCCGGGAACGGCCTCGCGCATCTGCGCCCCGCCCTTCGGAAATGGCACAGTCAACTGCAACGCGGCCATCGTGCCGCTGCTCCCGGCCTTCCGCTCGCCGAACGCGGCGATCATTCAGCAGGGCACGGGCCCGAACCTCTTCGACGTGGCGCAGCTTCAGGAGAACTCCATCGTCGACGAGAACGCCATCGCCGCGCGCTTCGACTACAAGGTCAACGCGCGCCACTCGCTTTACGTGCGCTACTTCCGCGACCAGGGGACGAACGACCAGCCCGAAGGCGTGACCGGCCGCCGCGTGCTGATTAGGGCCAACCCGCAGAACGGCGTCGTCGCCCTGCAATCCATCCTGAAGCCGACGCTGTTGAACGAATTCAAGTTCGGCTTCAACGGGGCCTACACGCGCATCAACGGCTTCGCGCCGACGGTGAACGGCATAGACCTCTCGTCCGTCGCCATCAACATCTCCGGCAACACGGCGAACTTCGGCATCGCGGGACAGGGCACTTCCGCCGGCACGGCCATCCCCGGCGGCCTGGTCCGCGCCAACTCCGCGACGAACGGGCGCGGCCAGCCCTACACGCCCTACTCGCTCTCCTTCGTCGACAACCTGAACTGGACGCGCGGGAACCACAACTTCAAGTTCGGCGGCGAGGTCCGCGCCATACGCCTCTACACGGACCGCCTCGGCGGCACGACCTACACCTACTCGAACATCACCGGCTTTCTGGCGAACACGCCGCAGTCGGTCCAGTTTCTCGGCGACGTGAGCGCGCCGAGCCCCTTCAACGGCGGCGCGTCGGGCCAGCGCCTCGCCAAGCAGGAGTACTACATCGGCTACGCGCAGGACGAGTGGAAGATTCGGCCGAACCTGACCTTGAACTACGGCCTGCGCTACGAGTACTACACGCCGCTGCGCGAGGCCAGGGACCTGCAAGTCCTCTTCGACATCGACGCCGGCACGCTCAGGGACCCGTCCGAGGAAGCCTTCAAATCGAAGAAGACCAACTTCGGCCCGCGCGTCGCGCTCACCTGGTCGCCGAGTCCGAACGGCCCGGGCTTCTTCGGCGGCGGGCGCACGGTCCTGCGCGGCGGCTTCGGCATCTACTACGGGCCGGGCCAGACCGAAGACCAGATTCAGCCGATTGAATCCGACCGCATCAGCTCGACCTTCACGAGCGGCCCGCTCAACGTCTTCCCGCTCAACACGGAGGCGGCCATCGCCTTCTTCAACTCGAACCCGAACACGCGCTCTTACCAGCCGCGCGCCTACGCCAACGAGTACGAGATACCGGAGAAGGTTTACCAGTACAGCGTCTCCATCCAGCAGGAGCTGTTCTACAACACGGTCGCCACCGTCGGCTACGTCGGCAGCCAGGGCCGTGACCTCTTCCTGCGGAGCGTCGCCAACAAAATCCTTCCGGGCCAGACTTCCATCGTCAACGGGACGAACATCCCCGCCGGCGTCGGCGTCGTCAACCGCACGGACCCGGCGACGGGCCGCGTCATAGGCGTCACGACCGTGCGCGAGTTCTCCATCCTGAACGGCGCGAGCGTGCAGAACCCGTTCGCCGAAGTTGACTACAAGACGACCGGGGGCTCCGACAGCTATAACGCCTTGCAGGCGACGCTCTCGCGCCGCTTCAACACGGGGCTGACGCTCAACGCGCAGTACACCTTCGCGCGCTCTTACGGCAACACGGCCGGCTCGAACGAGGCCAGGACCCTGGCGACCAACTTCGACTTCGAGGACGACCGCGGCTACAACAACTTCGACGTGCGCCACACTTTCAACCTGAGCGCCATCTACAATCTCCCGTTCGGCTCCGGCCGCCGCTATGACCTCGGCCCAGTCGGCAACGCCATCCTCGGCAACTGGGAGATCGGCGGCATCGTCAACGCGCGCTCCGGCCTGCCCATAGAGGTGCTCGTCACGCGGCCCGACGTGGTGATTCAGTGCGTGGGCGCGGGCGGCTGCACCGTGCCGACCGGCGCGGGCACGAACGCGACGCTTCCCGACGGATTCGTGGCCGCGCTTCCCGGCACGATTAACGCCGCGAACCCGCTCCCGCCGGGCTTCGTCGCCGTGGTCAACACGCCCGGCGGCGGCGCCTCGCGCAACGTCCGCCGCCCGGACCTGATTCCCGGCGTCAACCCTTACCTGGACGCCGACCGCAACATACTCAACCCGGCGGCGTTCGCCATTCCCGAGGCGGGCGCGTTCGGCGACCTGCCGCGAAACGCCTTGCGCGGGCCGGACTTCAAGCAGTTCGACCTGATCCTCAACAAGCGCTTCCGCCTGACGGAGACGGTCAACGTGGAGTTCCGCACGGAGGTCTTCAACATCCTCAATACCGCGAACTTCAGTAACCCGTCCTCGACGCTGAACAACGCGCTGCCGAGCATCAGCTTTAACTCGGGGACCGGCTTCTACGCGGTCGGCTCGGGCCGCCAGCCCGGCCAGGCCTTCACGCAATCGGCCGCCGGCCAGACCTTCGGCCTGCTGCGTCAGACCGTCGAGCGCACCGTCGGCCTCGGCACGAACCGCCAGATTCAGTTCGCCCTGCGACTGAACTTTTAAGAGCAGTACTGAGTGCTGAGTGCCGAGGACTGAGTAAGAACCTGCTTTCTTTTACTCGGCACTCAGTGCTCAGCGCTCAGCACTTTTTTCTCTATGTCTCTCGCGCAATCTAAAATTCCAAAGGGCGGCGAGCAAGAGGATTTCTACGACGACGGATACCTGCGCGTCGAGCACAGTAACTACTATGTCGCGTGCGGCGGGCGCTCGCTGAAACTCCCGCTCAAAGAATTTCTCATCGTCTCGCGCCTGGTCCGCAACATCGAGCGCCTCGTCCTCTCGGAAGAAATCTGGCGCTCGGCCTGGGGCGAGAGCGCCCCCTTCAACGCGCAGAGTCTGCACGTACACATCTACCGCCTGCGCCAGCGCCTCGCGCCCTACGGCCTGCACATCGAGACGAAAGTCTGCGTCGGCTACTGCCTCCAAAAAGTGATGAATGAGCAGTGATGAATGACGAATTAAAGAAGTTTTCATCTTAAAAATTCGTCATTCATCATTATCATCCCGCGTCGCTTTATATTCCTTGACGCTTCGCGAGAGCGCTTGTTACACTTTCGTGAGAATTAAGCGTAACCCGACGCTAACGCCTGCGTCGCCTTCGCCTGAGCGGCGAGAACACCCCGCGCCCGGCGGCGCAGTCTGATTTTTTGTAATTCGATGGAGGTGCTATGGTGGGCTTCAAAGTCGGCCAGAAAGTCGTTTACCCCAATCACGGAATCGGGACCATCGAGCAGATCGAGCAGAAGCAAATAGGCTCCAACTCACTTCCCTTCTACACGCTTCGCCTGGCTGCCACCAACTCCCTGGTTCTCGTCCCCGTCGCCAACGCTGCCGAAGTTGGCCTTCGCTCCCCAATCTCATCCGGCGAATGCGAGATGCTCATCAAGAATCTCTCAGACGACTTCTCGTCCCCCGCCCACGATTGGAAAGACCGCTTCAAAGACTTCTCCGAGAAGATGCGCACCGGCGACATTTTCGAGGTCGCCGACGTGCTCAAGAACCTGACGTTCCTGAGTCACCTCAAGCCACTCTCTTTCCGCGAGCAGCGGATGCTTGAGCGCGCGCGCTACCTGGTCATCTCCGAACTGGCGGCCGTCTGCCGTCAGCCCGAGTGCAACGTCGAGCCGCGCGTCGAGCAGGCCCTGGCCCGCGCCTGCGCCAAGCACGAACGCCGCCCAACGCGCGCACGCGCCGTGGGCGCCGCCGTAGGCCACTAATTCGGCACAACCCAAAACGGACTGCACCGCCCCCGGCCCCCCTCCGGGGAAGGTCCACGACTGCCCCCTCGCGCCGGGCGCGGCCGACTCTTTCTGCGTCCGGCCCGCGGCGTGCTATAATCACGCGCGTTTAAAACCAAACTAAATTCGCGCGCCAGTTCCCCCGCCGCTGGACTGAGATGGACGAACCTCCGAGTTATCTTCTGACGCTCATTTTCGATGAGGCGGCTTTGCCGCACGGGCCTGTTTCGCTGTGGGGGGCTGTCATCAAGCTCTCGGCCGTGCTCGTGCTGGTCATCGCCAACGGCTTCTTCGTCGCGGCCGAGTTCGCGCTCGTCGGCGTGCGCCGCTCGCGCATCGAAGCCCTGGCGGCCGCCGGCAACAAGCGCGCCAAGCGCCTGATGGGGCTGCTCGGTAACCTCAACGCCTACCTCTCGGCCTCGCAGCTCGGCATCACGCTCGCCTCGCTCGGCCTCGGCTGGCTCGGCGAGCCCGCGATTGCGCAACTCCTGGAAGGCCCGCTCGCCAACCTCTCCGACGCCTGGCGGCACGCCATAGCCTTCGGCATAGCCTTCTCGGTCATCACGTCGCTCCACATCGTCATCGGCGAGCAGGCCCCCAAGCTCTTCGGCCTCGCCGCCGCCGAGAAGGTGGCGCTCTCGACCGCCTGGCCGATGGAACTCTTCTACACGATATTCCAGTGGCCCATACGCGCGCTCGACTGGGCGAGCGCGCGCATCGTGCGCCCCTTCGGCATCCACGCGACCTCCGAGCACGCCTCCATCTATACCGAGCAGGAGTTGCGGCAGTTGGTTGACCAGTCGCGCGCGAGCGGCCACCTGCGCGCCTCCGAGCAGCGCCTGATTCACCGCGTCTTCGAGTTCTCCGACACCCTCGTGCGCGAGGCGATGGTCCCGCGCACGGCGATGGCCGCCATCTCCAGCGACTGCTCGCTCGAAGAGCTAGCCAAGTCTTTCAGCAAGCACGGCTACTCGCGCCTGCCCGTCTACCGCGAGTCCCTCGACGACATGATCGGCTTCGTACACAGCAAGGACGTGATGCCTTACCTGCTCAGGCCCGAGAGCTTCCGGCTCGAACACGTCCTCCAGTCGCCGCTCTACGTCGTGGACACCGCCCGGCTCGAAGACGTGCTCAAGCAGATGCAGAAGGCCAAATCTCATTTCGGCTTCGTGATTGACGAGCACGGCGGCGTCGAGGGCATCATCACGCTCGAAGACCTCCTGGAGGAGATCGTCGGCGAAATCTCCGACGAGCACGACGAGGAGGTCAACGAGCAGATCAGCGAGGAGAAGGACGGGACCTTCGTCCTCGACGGCGGCCTCGCGGTGCGCGACCTCAACCGCCGCCTGAAGCTCTCGCTGCCCGAGTCGGAAGCCTACACGACCATCGCTGGCTTTTTGATGAGCGAGGCGGGCCACGTCTTACAGCCCGGCGAGGTGGTCAAGCACGACGGCCTCCTCTTCCACATCGAGCGCGTCGAGCGACGCCGCGTCATGCGCGTCCGCCTCGAAAAGACGGAGGAGGGGTCCGCCGCCGAAGAGTCGGCAGAGGCCGAGGCGACGGCCGCCGACGGTAAGTCCTGAGAATGCGCAGAAGGTTCGGTCTGACTTCGTTCCAGTGGGGAATTGTTCTGTCCGTCGCGGCCGGGGTCGCCGTCTGCACCGTCCTCGCCTTCATTTTCCGAAAGCCTACCTATGTGACCTTCCCGGTGACTAACAACCTGGCCCTCAACGTTGTCTTAAGGTGCGTCCTCAACGCCTCGATTGTCGCCGCCGCGGTCGGCCTCTATCTGCACAAGGGGAACAGGGAGAAGGACAGAAAGAGGAACAGGTGAAGGGTCCGGCCCGCCGGTCGCGATTTACGAACCGCCCTCCTCCTGATAAAGTTACCCCTTAGAAATTTCAAAACCATATTGCGGGCAGGAGCACTTGACTCATGAGCTTGATTGAGCAGATCAGCGCGCGAGAGATTCTGGATTCGCGCGGCAACCCGACGGTCGAGGCCGAGGTGACGCTCGTCGGCGGCGAGACGGGCCGCGCGGCCGTGCCGAGCGGCGCGAGCACGGGCGAGCACGAGGCCGTCGAGCTGCGCGACGGCGACAAGAAACGATACCTCGGCAAGGGCGTGCTCAAGGCCGTCCAGAACATCAACGACGTGATCGCGCGCGAGCTCGAAGGCTTCGACGCGCTCGACCAGGTCGAGGTCGACGAGGCGCTCATCGCTCTCGACGGCACGCCGACGAAGGCCAAGCTCGGCGCGAACGCGCTGCTCGCCGTCTCGCTCGCCACGGCGCGCGCCGCCGCGACCTACCTGGAAATCCCGCTCTACAGGTATCTGGGCGGCCCCTCCGCGCGAATGCTTCCCGTGCCGCTGATGAACATCCTCAACGGCGGCGCTCACGCCGACAACAACGTGGACTTCCAGGAGTTCATGGTCGCGCCCGTCGGGGCCACGGAGTTTCACGAGGCGCTCAGGATGGGCGCGGAGATTTTCCACACGCTCAAAGGCGTCCTCAAAAAACGCGGCTACGCGACGAGCGTCGGCGACGAGGGCGGCTTCGCGCCGAACCTGAAGTCGAACGAAGAGGCGGTCGAAACGATTCTCGAAGCCATCAGCCAGGCGGGCTACAAGGCGGGCCAGGACGTAATGCTCGCGCTCGACCCGGCGGCGAGCGAGTTCTACGACAACGGCTCGTACGTCTTCAAGAAATCGGACAAGCGCAAGCTTTCGAGCGACGAGATGGTCGCCTACTGGAAGAACTGGGCCGAAAATTATCCGATCATCTCGATTGAGGACGGGATGGCCGAGAACGACTGGGACGGCTGGAAGACTCTGACCGACGAGATCGGCCGCACGGTGCAGCTCGTCGGCGACGACCTCTTCGTCACCAACACGGAGTTTTTGCGCAAGGGCATAGAGCGCGGCGTGGCGAACTCGATTCTGATTAAGGTCAACCAGATTGGCACACTGACGGAGACGCTCGACTGCATCGAGCTGGCGAAGACGCACGGGCGCACGGCCATCATCTCGCACCGCTCGGGCGAGACAGAGGACTCCTTCATCGCGGACCTCGCGGTCGCGACCAACGCGGGGCAGATTAAGACGGGCTCCGCCTCGCGCTCGGACCGCACGGCGAAGTACAACCAACTGCTGCGCATCGAAGAGGACCTGCGCACGGCCGCGCGTTATCCCGGCCGCAGCGCCTTCTACCAGATCGAGCAGCCTGCGAACGCCGCGGGCGGACGCCAGAAGCGAGCGCGCGCGGCGAAGAAATGACGGGCGGAGAATTTCGATGGGCTTAGCTTTCATCATCATCGGGGTGGACTTCCTGACGTGGGGCTCGGAGACCACGCCGCAGGCGATGCAGTGCACGAACTGCGGCATGATTCAGCACTTCCTCATGAAGAAGGGCATGCGCTTCGTCACCATCTTCTTCGTGGTGCCCGTCTTCCCCGTCAGCGGCGTCAAAAAACTCTTGGAGTGCCCGAACTGCAAGACGCGCTACCAACAGGACTCTTGATTCCGAGTTGACACCTTCAGGGGGTTTCGAATCGTGACCGACAAACGAGGGCCGCTCGCGCTCATCATCATCGACGGGTGGGGCCACAGGGCCGAGCGCGAGGGCAACGCCATCGCTCTCGCCGCCAAGCCTTTCTACGACGAGCTGACGGGAAAGTACCCTTACACGCTCCTCGAAGCCTCGGGCTCGCGCGTCGGCCTGCCCGCAGGCGTCATGGGCAACTCCGAAGTGGGCCACCTCAACATGGGCTCGGGCCGCGTCGTCCGCATGGACGTGTCCCGCATTGACCACGCCATAGAGACCGGCGAGTTCTTCGGCAACCCCGCGCTCACGGGGGCGATGGACGCGGCGCAGGCCGGCGGCAAGGCGCTTCACCTGATGGGCCTCGTCTCCGACGGGCAGGTCCACTCCTCGCAGGAGCACCTCTCCGCGCTGCTGCGGATGGCGAAGCAGCGCGGCCTACAGCGCGTCTACGTACACTGCTTCCTCGACGGGCGCGACACGCCGCCCGCCTCGGCTTACGGCTACGTCGAAGCCTTGCAGGTCAAGTGCGGCGAGATCGGCGCGGGGCGCATCGCGTCGGCGGTCGGGCGCTACTACGCCATGGACCGCGACAAGCGCTGGGAGCGGACCGAGCGCGCCTACAAGTTGCTCGTCCACGCGGAAGGCGAGCGCGTCATAGACCCGGTCGAGGCGATCAAGCGCTCCTACGAGCGCGGCATCACGGACGAGTTCGTCGAGCCGATTGTCGTCGAGCGCGAGACGGGCGAGCCCGTGGCCGTCATAGAGGAAGGCGATTCGGTCATCTTCTTCAACTTCCGCCCCGACCGCGCGCGCCAGATTACGCGCGCGCTGATTGAGCCCGGCTTCGGGGCCTTCTCGACGGCCGGCCGCCCGTCAGTGCACTTCGTCTGCTTCTCGCAGTACGACGCGACGTTCGACCTGCCCGTGGCCTTCGCCCAGCAGTCGCACCGCAACGTCCTGGCCGAAGTCTTCGGCAACCTCGGCGTGCGCAACTTCCGCCTGGCGGAGACGGAGAAGTACGCGCACGTCACCTACTTCTTCAACGGCGGCGTCGAGCAGGAGTACCCCTGCGAGCGCCGGCTGCTCGTGCCTTCGCCGAAGGTCGCGACCTACGACCTTGAGCCGGAGATGTCCGCCTTCAAAGTCACGGACAAAGTCTTGAGGGCGATTGACGAGGGCGAGACGGACGTGTTCATCGTCAACTTCGCCAACCCCGACATGGTCGGGCACACGGGCAAACTCGACAAGACCATTGAGGCGTGCCAGTACGTCGACACCTGCCTCGGCTGGATCACGAAAGCCATCCGCCAGCGCCGCGGGACAACCTTAATCACCGCCGACCACGGCAACGCCGAGCAGATGATCGACCTACAGACGGGCCAGCCGCACACGGCGCACACGAGCAACCTTGTCCCCTTCCACCTGATAGACGAGGCGAGCGTCGGCCTCAAACTCCGCGACGGCGCGGCCCTCGAAGACGTAGCGCCCACGATGCTCGGCCTGCTCGGCCTGGAGAAGACGGCCGAGATGACCGGGCGCGACCTGCGGGAGCTTTGATTTAAGAGCAACGCAAGGAGTCCCGCCGGGAAGACTGGACCTCCGCTTCTTTTCACCTTCGCGGAACTTCCGCCGCCGCGCGGCGTCTAACCAGGCGTCCGAACTTTACTGAACAACTCGGGTGACGGCGCGCCGCCGCGCGCGGCGGATTGCTGTGCGCGGATTTCCCCGGCCCCGCGCGGCAACCATTGCGGCGGCTTTCACCTCTATAGACCAAACAGCGACAGCCTTGAGCGGGCGGAACTCCCCGGCTTGCCCGGCATCTGGAAACTTACGCTCGGCTTTGCGCCGGGCACTCTTCGACAGTCGGCCCCGACCAGAAAGGAGTTTCGTTCATGCCTACCGCGCGTCTGTCCGCCCGATTCATTTCTCGACGGGCCGCTGTCGTCGCCGCGGCCGTGGCCGCTTTTCTCGCCGCCGCCTCGTTCGTCAACACCCGCACGACTCGCGCCTGCCCGCCGCCGCCTGTGCCCCTGCGGACGCTTTATCTCACAAGCGACCTCGTCGTCGCCGGCAGCGTCGGCGAGACGACCGCCGTCGAGTTGGTCAGCCACAGCGAGGAAAATTCTTACGAAAACTATTTGATGAGGACCGACCTGAAGGTCTCTTCGACGGTCAAGGGGGCCGGCAATTATTCGCTCGTGCGCGTTTACCACCCCGGTTGGAAGCGCGAGGGTAGAATTGTTCACCCCCTGGACGACTACGCGGACGGCGGCAACAAACTGCTCGTCTTCCTCAGGCAGCGCGAGGGCGGCGACGGCTACCAGTTGGTGAACATCAGAGACGGCGTCAAGAGCCTCACGGATGCGGCACTGAAAGTTTACGTGCAGCGCCTGGACGAACTCGACTCGATTATGCGGCAGCAGGAGCCGGACCCCGCGCGGATCGTCGAATGGCTGGTCCGCTGCGTCGAAGAGCCCGAGACGCGATGGGAAGGTCTCTACGAACTCACCAGGAGCAACTACGCCCTGATCGCCGAAAAACGGGAGGCGGAGGAGAAGAAGATTAAGGAGGCCGCGGCCCTCTCAGCCGAGGGGGAGAAGGGCGAGACTAATCAGGGGGGCGACGCGAATAAAGAGACGGAGGCCGCGGAGACCGACACTTCCGTCGAACTCACGCCCCTGCAAAGCGTCAATCTCCCCAACCCCGGCGGGCGTTTGCACATGGGACTCGACTCTCAGTTAATCAAGCTGCTGACGGCGGAGCAGAAAAGCCGGCTGGCGAACCTACTCTTCGGCACGAAGACCATCACAAATGTCGAGTTGCCCCTCGTCAATCTGGTCAGGCAGTGGGACGACCCGCGCCTCGTCCCGTTTCTCATCTCACAGTTGCGCGGCTTCAAGGACGACCCGCCCGGCGAGGCGACGTCTCTGGTGACGCAACTGGCCGAAATTCTGGGCGACGGGGAACTCTCCAAGCTCGCGCAGGAGTATTGCCTGAACGCCTGGCATCGAGACCCCGACCCGGCGAGCGCGTTCAACGAGGGCGGGGGTGAGGCCGAGACGGCGGAGACTGAATCCGCCGAGAAAGACGAAGAACTGTCCGTCTACGGCAGCAGCACGCAGCGGCGCTCCGTCAGGCTGCAAAGATTCATGGCCCGCGCCGAAACGGTCCTGGTGCGGTAGAATTGGCACAGTGAAAATCGAGGGGAGGAACGGGCCGCACCTTTACTTCACCCGGCACCCCGACATTAAACTTCACCGAAGGAGTTCTGTCTTGATCACGCTTCGCTTTCGACGTCTTCTCGCGGGCGGCCTGCTGCTGCTGACGCTCTGCTGCGCGCGGCTCGCGGCGCAGGATACCCCCGTGAGCTACCAGATCACGGGCCGGGTCGTTGACGAGAAGGGCAGGCCCGTCGCGGGGGCGCTCGTCGGCCTGCGCGTGCCCGACCCGCAATCGCCGGACGCGTATCGCTCCACCATCACGGGCAAAGACGGGCGATTCATGTCCTTCGATTCGGCGCGGCGGCCCGTGGATGAGGCGACCTTCTACGTCAGCGCGCCGCCAGCCGACGCTCTCGTTCCCGTCGACTTCATGTTCGGCAGGCTCAGCCACCTGGGCTCATCGTTCGCGGGGCAGAAAGTCCGCTTCGACGGCAAGGAGCGGGTCGACCTGGGCGACGTGCGCGTCCAGGCGCACTACGGCAAGGTCTCTATCCGCCTGCTGGACGCGAAGGGCGAGCCCTTCGCGCCGGACGCTGGCGTCCGGCGGCACATGCTGATCCGCGTGCGCGACGCGCGCGGCGACGTGGTCCAGGAGGGCGGCGTCATAGAACCTGCGATGCGTAAGGCCGAATCGGCAATCGTCGTCGCGCTGCCCGCGGGGACGTGGGAGTTGGCCGTCGCGGTCTTCGGCGACTCGTTCAGTTGGTCGCCGCTCGACGCGCCGGTCGCGGTCGCGGAAGGGGCGAAAGAGCCCTTGACCGCGAGCGTCAGGTTAACGGACGCAGACTGCAAGACGAACGACGCGGCGCGCGGCGCGGGCCTCACGCCGGAAGAGGCCCGGCGCGAACTTGAGAAGCGGAACATCCCTTACACGGAAGAGGAGTTCATAGAGCGCGCGCGCCGCGGGAACGCCGCGGCCGTCAGACTGTTTCTCGCCGCGGGCATGAACGTGGACGCGAGAGACGGTAACGGCCGGACGGCGCTGATGGCGGCGACCGGCCCCTGGCCCAGCGGCGCGGACGTGATCTGCGTGCTGCTCGGCGCGGGCGCGGCCGTCAACGCCAGGGACTTCGAAGGGAAGACGGCGCTCGTCAACGCGTCTAGCTTCGTCAACGCGCACCCCATGAAAATGCTGCTGGACGCTGGCGCGGACCCGAACGTGCAGACCGACAACGGCTGGACGCCTTTGATGCTCGCCGCTCAGTCGGGCCAGGCCAACACCGTCCGCGTGCTGCTCGACGCGGGCGCGAACGTCCTTTTCAGGAACGGCGAGGGGAAGACGGCCCTGAGCGTGGCTTTCAGGAAAGAGGGCAACGAGGTCGTCTCCATTCTGGAGAAGGCGGCCGCCGAGAAGAGTCCGGCGAAACAACGGGCGAAACAATAGGGGCGCGGCGTCCGTAAATCCAGGTGGGCTGACAAGCACGCGCGAGGGCGTGTAAACTGTCGGCTGAGATTTACGCTGGTGGCGCTTTCGGAAGAGTTGAGTTTCGACCCGCAGAACATTCTCGTCATAGACTTCGGCCAGTTGGGCGACGTGGTCTTGAGCCTGCCCGCGCTGCGCGCCGTCCGCGAGCGGTTCCCACGCGCGCGCATCACCGTCGCCGTCGGCAAGCCGGGCGCGCCCGTCGTAGACCTTTCCGGCTACGCCGACGCGACCATCACCGTGGACCGCGTGGCGCTGCGCGACGGCTCGAAACTTTTGGCTCTCTTCCGCATCGGGCGCATCGTCAAGCAGGTGCGGCGCGAGGGCTTCGACTTCGTCATAGACCTGCACAGCCTCTCGGAGACGAACCTCCTGGGCTTCCTCTCCGGCGCGAAGACCAGACTCTACGCGCGCCGCCCGGGCCGCTCGCTAGACTTCCTCTCCAACTTTCACCCGAAGCCGCCCGTAGAGGACAACCGCCCAGAGAAGCACGCGATTGATCGCTACCTGGACGTGCTCGTCCCGCTCGGCGTGCGCGACGCGCCGCGCGTCCCGCGCCTGCGGACGCGCTCGGAGGACGACGCCGCGGTCGAGCAGTTGTTGAAGAAGGAGAAGGCGGCGGCGGGAGCGCCGCTCGTGGGGCTTTTCCCTGGCGCGGGCCACCCCGGCAGGCGATGGCCGCTGGAGCGCTTCGCGGAGCTGGCCGAACGTCTCGCGCGCAACGACTCCGTGCGCATAGTCCTCTTCGCCGGGCCGGAAGAGCGCGCGCTGGTCAAAGAGATGCGCGCCAGCTTCCCGCGCTCGACCGTCATCTTCGACCGGCTCACCGTCCCGCAGCTCGCGGCCGCGCTGGCGCGCCTCTCCGTCTTCGTCTCCAACGACACGGGCCCCATGCACATCGCCACGGCCGTCGGCACCTCGGTCGTGGCCCTCCTGGACCGCCCGACGCCCAACAGCTTCATCCCCGTCGAAGAGCGACACAGGGTCATCTACAGCCGCCGAATCTCTGAAATGACCACCGACGAGGTCTACGAGGCGGCGCGCGAACTCCTCGCCGCCGGCCGAGTCGAAACGCTCTTCTCCAGTTGACGCCGACCGCAGACTCCCCGGCCAGGCCGTTTTCAACCCCCTTGCCGCCCTCCTCCCGACCGCCGATTCCTGAAAACCGGCCTTTTTCGCCAAGTTCTCGCCCATTTTTTTACCATGTTGCCTATAGACAAACTTTGTTAATCAAGCTAATATGTTTACGCTGCCTGCGGATGTATTCGTGGGCGGTGTCTGTGGTGGCACATTCCTTTCCTCGGGCTTTTCCGAATTCCCGCGATTTTCTGTGAGCACTCACCAATATGATTTCAGGAGCTAAGTCTATGAGCAGACGAACTAGCCTGATGCTGTCCCTCGTCCTCCTCTTCGCCGCCGCCAGTTTCCGGCCGGCTTCCGCCCTGCCTAACCCCTCACGGGCGTTTTACGCGGCCTCCGTCTCCGCGACGGACACGGACAGGGACCGCGACGGGCTCTCCGGCCCCGTGCGCCGCGTGCGCACGGAAACGGCCAAGCTGTCGAACAAGGGCGGCAAGCCCGCGGAGGGGCCGCGCGCCGTGCTGGAATCCGTCGCCTACGACATCAAGGGCAACAAGACGGAGAACGCCTACTTCCCCGTCCCCGGCGCGGCCCTGACCGGCAAGGAAGTCTACAAGTACGACGACAAGGGCAACATCATGGAGATGACGCTGCTCAACACGGACGGCTCGCTCCTGAGCAAAGAGGTCTACAGCTACGAGTTCGACCAGTTCGGCAACTGGACGAAGATGACCACCTCCGTCGCCGTCATAGAAGGCGGCAAGCTCTCCTACGAGCCGACGGAAGTGACCTACCGCATGATCAGCTACTACCTGGACGAGGCGACCCTCGCCAGGATGAGCCAGCCCGCGGGCGCTGCCGTCGCGACGACGACCACGCCCGCGGCCACAGTGCCCGCCGCGCAGCAGACTTCCCCCGTCCCGCAGCCCGCGGTTAAGTCCGCGCCGGGCGCGGGCCAGACGGCCGCGGCCGCCAAGACGAGCGCCCCGCTGCCGAGCGGCGCTTCGCTCATGAAGGCGAACATGGCCGGGGCGACCGACGGTGCCGCCGCGCTGCGCCAGATGGCGGGCGTCGCGTCCACAGCTATGGCCAAAGTTGACAGCGAGCCCCCGCCCGCCGCCCGCGCGCCGAAGCCCCTGCTCAAGCCCATCTCGGGCGGCGTCCTGAACGGCAAGGCGCTTGACCTGCCGAAACCGGCCTACCCGGCGCAGGCCAAGACCGCGCGAGCCTCGGGCGTCGTGATCGTGGAAGTGGTGATAGACGAGAAGGGCAAGGTCATAGCGGCCAAGGCCGTCAGCGGCAACAACATGCTCAGGCAGGCCGCCGTGCAGGCCGCGCAGGGCGCGCGCTTCTCGCCGACGCTGCTCTCGGGCCAGCCCGTGAAGGTCACGGGCGAGATTAACTACAGCTTCGCACTCAGCCAGTAAGCACTACCGGCCGAGGGTTTTAATTTTTCGCCCCGCAGACAGAGGACAAGACATGGCATTAAGTGGACAACTAAGCGACCTTTCGCTGGCGGAGTTGATTGAGTTCTTCTGCAACCAGCGCAAGACCGGCCGGCTGAAAGTCGCGTACGAAGCCACCCCCGGCTACTTCTATTTCGACCGCGGCGACCTGGTGGACGCGCGCGTCGGCTCGCTCAACGGAATCGAGGCCATCTACTACGCGCTGACGCTGGCGAACGCTTCCTTCAAGTTCAGCCCGTCGTTCGAGGCCACGCGCCGCACGATTCACCAGCCCTGGACGCAGGTGACGCTCGAAGGCTTGCGCCGCCTGGACGAAGGCATCAAGCCGAGAGCGCCCGAGCCCGTGACCGGCGTCCTGCCGCCTGAGGAACTGGACGAGGCCAGGAAGGACGACGAAGCCGTCGAGTACGAGGGCGAGATTAAGACGCCCCTCTCGATGATGGTTGACAGCGCCGCGGGCGGCGGCCGAGGCAAGATGGTCTACGCCGGCATCGCGCTGGCCGTCATCGCGCTCGTCGCCGTCGCGGGCATCCCCGCCGGCTGGTACAAGAGCAAACCGGCCCCGGCCCAACCCGTGGCGGAAGCCCAGGCCCCCGCCGACGCACAGCCTGCGGCCGAAAGCACGGAGGCCGCGAGCGAGCCGGAGCAACAGACCGAGGCCCCCGCGAGCGCAGAGACTGCGGCCGCGTCAACCGACATGAACGCAATCGCCGCGAAGCGAGCGCGCGAAGCGAGAGAGCGCGCACGCCAGGCGGAAGCGGCCAGGCAAGCCGCAGCGGGCGGCCAACCGGCCGGCCCTGCGGAAGCCCCGAAGAAACCTGAAGCCGCGAAGCCCGGCCCGCGCATGGTCACCGTCCAGGTGAGCTACGACGAAGCCGGCCGCGTCACGCAGACCTCCGGCGGCGACGGCACGGCCCAACGCATCGCCCGCCAGAAACGCTTCCCCGCCGGCAAAGCCGGCACGACGACCGTCACGATCCCGATAAATTAAAAGGCAAAAGTTTAAGTCTTGACCCCGGAGGGGTCGCACATGTAGCCGGGGGCAAGCGAACGCGCGTTCGCTTGCCCCCGGCTACATGTCTGATCCTTTCGGGTCTTTACTTTTGTCTTACCATCCCGAGCATGACGAGCAGCGCGCGTTTGAGGCCGGTCTCGCGGCCGCGCGGGTCGTACCATTCGTCCAGGGTGTGTGAGTTGCCGCTGGTGCCGCCGGTGCCGAGTGTGACGGCGGGGACGCCGAGCGAGATGGCTATGTTCGAATCGGTCGAGGAGCGGTCGAGCCGCGTGCGGCAGCCCAGGTAACGCGTCGCCTCTTCCGAGATGCGGACGAGCAGGGCGTCCTTCGGGGTCTCGCCGCTCGGGCGGTCGCCTATCAACTTCACGTCGAGTTCCAGGGGCGGAGCGCCCGCGCGCCGCGCCGCGTTCTCGTCGTCCGCCGCCTCGCGCACGGCGCGGCGGAAGAAGGCGTCCAGGCGCTGCAACTCTTCGGCAGACTCCGAGCGCAGGTCCACGTCCATCGCGGCCTCGCGCGGGATGACGTTGACGCTGGAGCCGCCCGAGATGCGCCCCACGTTGAAGGTCGTTCGCGGCTCCCTGGGCGCGGGGTAAGCGCTGAGCCGCGCGACGGCGCGCCCCATCGCGTGCACGGGGTTGGCCGCGCCGAAGTCGCCCCACGAATGCCCGCCCCTGCCCGTCAGGCGCACGCGGTAGCGGCGCGACCCCAGGGCCGCGTGCGTGATGCGCTCCACCCCCGGCCCGTCGAAGCTGATGAAGGCGTCCACGCGCCCGGCCCACTCGCCCTCTGTCAGAAGGTAACGCACGCCGCGCAAGTTCCCCTCGCCCTCTTCGCCCACGGTCCCGACGAACAAGAGCGACCCTTCGGTCTCGATTGCGTTCTCTTCGAGCGCGCCCAGAAGCGCGACGAGCGCGGCGAGCCCGCAGCCGTCGTCCGCTATGCCGGGGGCGAGCAGCTTGCTCTGCTCGCGCCTGACAGTGAAATCCGTGCCCGGCGGGAAGACCGTGTCGAGGTGCGCGCTCACGACCAGGAGCGGCTTGAGCGAGCGCCCGCGCCGGAGAGCCACGCAGTTGCCCTCCGCGTCCAGCCGCGCGCCGGTCAGCCCCAGCTCGCGGAATTTTTGGCACAGGTACTCGGCCCGCTCCCCCTCCCCGAACGGCGGCGACGGGATGGCACAAATCCTGACGTGCTCCTCCGTAATCTCCGCCGCCCGGCCCTCGAAAAATTGCAGCGCCGCCCGCACCCGCCCCGAGTCGAGCACCTCTTTCAAAATTTGTTCCGGCGCGAGCGCTGTGGAAGGAAACATAAAGAAGTGATGAGGACTGAGGACTGAGTAAGAACCTGCTTTCTTTCACTCAGCACTCAGCACTCAGTACTTTTCTAAACTAACCGCATGACCTCGTCTTCTTCGAGCACGGCCGACGATTGTTTGGCGTGCTCGTAAATGCGCGAGACGCGTTCTTCGGTGGCTTCGAGGCCGCGCGTTTCGAGCCAGAAGACGACGTTCGACTTGCCGCTCATCGGGCCGATTTCGATCTTCTGCTTGAGGCCGAAGAGCCCGGCGGGGACGCCCGAGTAGACCAGGTCGGCCAGTTCGGGGTCGTTCTTCCTGTAGCTCTTGATGACGGCCGCGGCGTGCACGCCCGTCGCCGTGCGGAAGGCGTCGCGCCCGAAGACGGGGTAGTTGTAGGGTATCGTCCAGCCGCACGACTGGGCCGCCACCGCGCAGTACTCGCCGAGGCGCGACAGGTCGTTATCAATCCAATTCATCAGCCTCAGGTTGACGAGCAGTTGATCCATCGGCGTGTTGCCGACGCGCTCGCCGACTCCCAGAGCCGAGCCGTGCACCTGGTCCGCGCCGCCCTCAATCGCGGCGATGGAGTTGATGACGCCGAGGCCGCGGTCCTGGTGGCCGTGCCAGTCGAGGCGGACGCGCTCGCCCTGCTCTTCGATGATGCCCTTGACGAAGCGCACGACCGCGCGCGCGCCGTCCGGCGTGGAATGGCCCACCGTGTCGCAGACGCAGACCGCGCGCGCGCCCGCGCGGATGGCCGTCGTGTAGAGGGCGCGGATGGTCTCGGGCGCGGCGCGCGACGTGTCTTCGGTGACGTACATCACGGGCAGACCCTCTTTGACGGCGAAGGTGACGGCCTCTTCCGTGAGTTTGAGAAGTTTGTCGAGCGTCCAGTCTTCGGCGTAGAAGCGCACGGGCGAGGAGCCTATGAAGGTGCAGGCTTCGATGGCGATGCCGGCGCGCTGCGAGATTTCGGCAATCGGCTTGATGTCGGCCGCGTGCGTGCGCGCCGCGCAGTTGGGCCGAATCTTCAATTTCTTGTCCGCGATCTCGCGCGCCAGGCGCTCCACGCCCGCGGCGTGCGTGCCGCCCGCGCCGGGCAAGCCTATGTCGGCCGTGTCGATGCCGAGCGCCTCCATCAGGTGCAGCAGCTCTATCTTCTTCTCGACCGGCGGCTCGCAGACCGAAGGCGATTGCAACCCGTCGCGCAGCGTCTCGTCGTCGAAGCTGATGCGCCGGCCCGGCGCTCGCGTCGTCGGCTCCACCTTATTCCAATCGTAAACCAGTTCTTCGGCAGGCACTTCTCAGACACCTCTCGCGTCTTCATGAATTTCGTCAACGTTGCGGGAAGAAATTGGATTACAGCAAGCGGCGCGGGTGAATGTCAAGCGACTGAATTTACCGTGGCGGTAAATACTGTGAATCATCCGCCGATCATTCGTCCTTGTTATATAATTAGCCCCCACCGCGTACTTATTTAGTAAGACTGCTTCAGTAGGGCAGAGGTAAAGCATGGATGAGCCGATTGAAATACTCTTTTCCTACGCGCATGAAGATGAGGCTCTTATGGATGATGTACGCCGCCAACTGATTGCCTTCGAGCGGAAGGGACGCATTCTAAAGTGGCATGATCGGCCGTGTTGAAGGGCGGCGGGTTCGTGGTTGACTTTCACATGTTCTCGAACCGCTCGATCTGTCTGAACTTCGAGGTGGCGGCGGGGAAGGTCGGGAGTTTGAAGGACGCGCTTGAAGAGACGGGGTTGGGGTTGACGGAGGAGAGCCGGGCGCGGTTGGCGGAAGCGTGTGGGCGGGCGGAACAACTGTCGGCGGAGGAGCGGGCATCAGAGGTCACAGGCACGCTTGAGATTACGTTCGTACACGACGAGCCGGACTTGAGGATTGAAGTTCCGCCGATTCCGGGTTAAAAGTGCGGTGGCTTTGCAGACCTTGCGGGAAGAGACTGTTTGAGACGGCGCGAGAGCTGTTCGATGGTAACTGGCATCGCGATGCAGAACGGTTATTCGATAGGGGGCTTCCCGATATTATCGGTGCTGGCGGTCATTGCCGCCGTCGTCGTCATCTTCGTACTCATCTTAGGCAGAGCGCGGCGCAAAGAGGCCGGGAAGTATGCGAACGCAACGGGCGCGCGGCCGGCGAGCGGCGCCAGAGAGCAGGCCGTCTCTGCCGGGCACTACGCGAAACGCTGCCCGACGTGTCAGAGCATCTACGCGGACGAGACGCTGGCCTTTTGTCTGAGCGACGGCTCGACGCTGGAGCGCGTGCCCGCCCCGACGCGACAGCGCGACCCGAACGCGACGCTGGTTTACGCCGACGCGCCCCGAAGCAACCTTGCGCCGACGGTGCAATCTAATCCCGAAGAGCCGCCCAAATCATGAGCGGCGCGCCGGTCAGGCCCGACGAATTTCTCGCACGAAGACGAGGGGAATCATGAAGCTTTTACGTTCGCTCGCACTCCTGGCAATCACCGCCCTTAGCGCAGCCGGCGTCCTGGCACAGAAGCCACCGAAGCCGGTGTGCCCGCTCAAGCAGGCCCCGGAGTTCAAAGGGTTCCAGCTCGGCATGGCGCTGGAGGACGTGAAAGACATGCTCGCCGACACTTCCATGTTCGACTCCAAAGTCTCCGCGAACAAGATCGGCGCGCAGGCCGTGCGCGTCTCGGGCGCGGAGCTGAAGGACGAGTACGCGGAAGGCGTGGACGACGTGAACCTGACTTTCGTGGACAAGCGGCTGGCGGTCATACGCGTGGCCTACCACAGCGGCGTCTGGTTCGGGGCGAAAGATTTTTTCAAGCAGAACTCCGAGAAGCTGGGCATCCCGGAGCCGGCGACCACGGACACGTCGCGCGACAGGGGCGGCGAAAGATACAAGGTCGACTGCCTGGGCTTCAGCGCCACACTCGCCTACTCGTTCGGCGTCTCGCCCAACGTCACCATCGCCGACGCCGAGGCGCAAAGGCTCGTCGAGGAGCGACGCGAGAAGAACCCCGACGGCGAAGTCAAAGATATCAGAATCTCTCCGCCGCCCGGCCGCCGGCCGCGCCCGAATCCGCCGAGATAACAATAAAGCAGTGACGAGTGACAAGTGACGAGTGACGAGTTAATATCTCCTGCTCGTCACTTGTCCACTCGTCGCTGCTTTATGATTATTGCACTCGGGTCTGACCGCGCCGCCAAGATTCTGGCCGTCCGCGCCGCGGCGGCGCGCATCGCTACCGTCGACGCGCGCTGGGCGGAGGCGGCCGTGACGGCGCGCGCCGTCGAGACGGACGCGCCCCCGATGCCGCTGACCGACTGGCAACTGATGCACGGCGCGCGCGCCAGGGCCGAGGCCGTGCGCGCCGAGCTTGAGAAAGAGGGCTCGGCCGCGCAGCTCTACGTCGGGCTCGAAGGCGGGTTTCACTCGCTCTCGGTCGACGACGAGTGGCACACTTTCCTGCGCGGCTGGGCCTACGCCACCGACGGCACGTACGGCTACTTCGGCGCTGGCCCTTCCGTTTCGGTCCCGCACCTCATCGCCGACATGGTGATTGACGGGAAGCGCGAGCTGGGCGAGGTGATCGACGAGGTGGCGAACGAGCGCGACGTGCGCAGCCGGCAGGGCGCATGGGGCGTGCTCTCGCGCGACTTGCTGACGCGCGCGATGAGCTTCGAGGCGGCGCTCATCGCGGCCTTCGCGCCGTTTTATAACCCAGGGCTTTACAGATAAAATAACCCCCAGAGGCATTAAGCAGATGGACGAATTGACAGCGCAAGGCAACGACGAACACCTCATACACCTCAGGACAACAGCGCCCGGCTGGATCGAAGTCATCGCGGGCTCCATGTTCTCCGGCAAGTCCGAAGAACTGATACGGCGCTTGCGCCGCGCCAGGATCGCGCGCCAGAAGGTGCAGGTCTTCAAGCCGCGGATTGACACGCGCTTCTCGCACGACCACATCGTCTCTCACTCCGAGATGCGCCACGAGTCTTCGACCGTCGAAACGGCCGCCGAGATTCTGGCGCGCGTCGAGCGCGGGACGGAGGTCGTCGGCATTGACGAGGGCCAGTTCTTCGACAACGAGCTGGTCGCGGTGGCGAACGAGCTGGCGCGGCGCGGCGTGCGCGTCATCATCGCCGGGCTGGATCAGGACTACACCGGGAAACCCTTCGAGCCGATGCCGCAGCTTCTGGCCGTCGCCGAGTACATCACCAAGACGCACGCCATCTGCGTCCGCTGCGGCCAGCCCGCCAACTACTCGCAGCGCACCTTCGACTCCGAAGAGCGCGTCGCCGTCGGCGCGGGCGGCATGTACGAGGCCCGCTGCCGCCGCTGCTTCGTCCCCCACGCCGACGCGCCAACTTCGTACGTGACGGAAGCGGCGGATTGAGTGCCCGGCCCGCCGAACATTCACCGGCGGGCGCGTGGACGCCGCAGGCGGCGATAGCGTTTTGGTCAAGCTCCATCGTGCCCCCGCTCGGCGCGGCGGGCTTGTGGGTGAAACAGCCTCATGATCTACAGAGCCGGCGACACCATCGGGAAATATACGGTCCTTAAAGAACTAGGCAGCGGAACTTTCGGCGTGGTCTACCTGGTCGAGTGGCCCGGCAAAAAGGGTTCCAAGCGGCAGGGCGCTCTCAAGATTCTCAAAGACCCGAAGTTTAAAGACATCCTGGAAGAGGTTTCGGCCTGGGCGCGCGTCAGTCACCACTCGAACATTCTGAGCTTCATCGGGGCGACCGAGCACGACAATCAGATTCTGCTCATCAGCGAATGCGCCACCGACGGGACTTTAGAGGACTGGATTAAAGCTCACGCCGGGCGACAGGAGTCGGTCGAAACGGCGGTCGGGCTGATCATCAGTTTCCTCTCCGGGCTGGAGCACCTGCACGATAACGACATCGTGCACCGGGACATTAAACCGGCCAACATCCTGCTCACCGGCAACACCCCCATGCTGGCGGATTTCGGCCTGGCGCGCGGCCTGGATTTGGCCCAGAGCAATCGCCTGGGCGGCACGATGCTCTACATGTCGCCGGAGCTTCTCGCCGCCTTCCTCGACCTGCGGGCGGGGGCCGCGACGGACTTCGAGCGCACGGAGGCCGACGACTTGTGGGCGGCGGCCGCCACCCTTTACCAGATGTTCGCGGGCAGATTGCCGTTCAACTCGATCAACGAAATCCTCGCCTCCACCCCGGACACGCTTCCGCCACACGTCCCCACAGAACTGCGCCTCGTCGTCGAGCGGGCGCTGAGCAAAGACATCTCGGAACGCTTTCAAACAGCACAGGCCCTGCGCTCGGCCCTGGAGCAGGCGTGGGGAGACTTTCGGCGGCGGGTCGAGAGCCAAACGATCGTCATCGAGCAGCAGCCGGAGAAAGAAGGGCCGCGGCGCGGGGCCGAAGACGAGGCCGAACGGCAGCCCCTCAAATCGCCCGCCGAGGAGCACTTCGACAACGGGCGCGCGTGCGCCGAGCGGGGAGATTACGGCGGCGCGATTCAAAACTTCAGCGCGGCGATTGAGCTTGACCCGCAAGTGGCCGACGCCTTTTACTTCCGCGGGAATGCTTACGCCAATCAGGGTGACTTGGAGCGGGCCGTAGAGGACTACACCAGGGCCATCGAATTAGACCCGCGGCACGCCGACGCCTATTTCAACCGCGGGAATTGTTACAACCTGCAAAGAGACTTTGACCACGCCATCGCGGACCACGACAGGGTTCTTGAGTTGAATCCTGAGGACGCCGAGGCCCGCCTGTGTCGCGGTCACGATTACAATAACAAAGGGGATTTTGACCGGGCCATAGTGGATTACAGCGCCGCCATCGCGCTGAACCCGCAGTCGTTCGATGCCTTTTATAATCGCGCCAAGACTTACATCAACAGCGGCGATTTTGACCAGGCCATCACGGACTCAAGCACGGCCATCGAACTGGACCCGCAGTACGCCGACGCCTACTACCAACGCGCGGTCGCGCACGGCAGCAAGGAAGATTATGACCGCGCCCTCGCCGACCTGGATAAAGCGATTGAGTTGGAGCCCGAGCACGTTGACTCTTACAACTACCGCGCGTTCATCTACAACAGCGAGGGCGAGCACTGCAACCACTGCCAGGCGATTGAGGATTACAGCAAGTTAATCGAGCTGAATCCGCAAGACGCGGACGCCCTTTACAACCGCGGCTTGGCTCACGTCAAGAACGACGACGCCGAGCAGGCCCTACGCGATTTCGGCGCGGTCATCGAACTGGACCCGCATTACGCCGACGCCTATTTGAATCGCGCGTTGATTCACAATAGCGAGAGCGACTTCGATCAAGCCCTCCGCGACCTGGACGCGGCGATAGAGTCGGCCCCTCAGTGGGCCGAAGCTCATGTCTTACGCGGTTCCGTTTATAACAGTAAGCGCGAATATGACAGGGCCGTCGCGGACTATAGCGCGGCGATTAAGATATACCCGCAGGTTCCCGAGCTTTACGAGTATCGCGGGAACTCTTACAGCATGAAGGGCGATGACGAGCGGGCCGTCGAAGACTATAGCAAGGCGATTGAGCTGGAGCCTGGGAACGCCCGCTTCTACCATAGTCGCAGTCTCGCCTATAAACGGCTCGGCCGAACGGCCAAAGCGCGGGCCGACCTTCACAGGTACGAAGAGCTGACCCGCGAGAAATAGTCCGGCGGACCCGACGCCGCGCCCTCACTTCGCCGCGCCCGCCCCAACTACTTTTGCCTTCGCTGGCAACGCTCCCGCCGCGATTCTGCAACCAAAGTCGAGACAAACCCTCGCCGCTTCGCGCAAGAAGACCTCCGTCTCCCGTTCTGTTGGTGAAGCGCAACGGCCCGCGCCAATTTTTTTCGCTTCTCTAAGGAGGTAGAGTATGAAGTTCCGCGCGCTCTCCGTCGGGATCGCAGTGCTCCTGGCGGTCGTCGGAATCCCGCTGGCGATGTTCGCAACTGCCAAGCTTCTCCCCGCCCAAAAAACTCAAAAGACCGAGTCCGCCGACTACAAAATCTCAGGGCCTTACACGCACGAGAATTTGACCATCTTCCTCGTCCACGGGGTAGACACGCTCCCCGGCAAAAAATTCCTGACGCTCCAGGAGGCGCTCGCCAGCAAGGTCGTCATCGTCCACGAGACGAAGGACGTGAACGAGCTCGCCATCGAGAACGTCTCCAAAGACCAGGAGGTCTACGTGCAGTCGGGCGATATCGTCAAGGGCGGGCAGCAGGACCGCGTGCTGGCCGTCGACCTGATCGTGCCGCCGCGCTCGGGCCGCATCCCCATCGCGGCCTTCTGCGTCGAGCAGGGGCGCTGGCGGCAGCGCGGCCAGGAGGAGGCCGGCAAATTCGAGTCGTCGAACGACATCGTCGCGTCCAACGCGCTGAGGATCGCCGCCAACAAGTCTAAGTCGCAGGGCGAGGTCTGGGCCAAAGTCTCCGAGGCCCAGGCGAAGCTGAGCGAGAACGTCGGCGGCTCCGTCAACTCGACGGTCTCCGCGTCGAGCCTCCAACTGAGCCTGGAGAACAAGAAGGTTCAGGAGGGGATTGACAGCTACGTCAAGAAGCTCGCGGACATCGTCGAAGGCAAGTCTGACGTGATAGGCTACGCCGTCGCCGTCAACGGCAAGATGAACAACGCGGACGTGTACGGTTCGAGCGCGCTCTTCCGCAAGCTCTGGCCCAAGCTTCTGAAGGCGAGCGCGGTCGAGGCGGTCGCCGAGCTGCAGCGCGGCGAGAAGTTCGAGGCCGCGAGGGTCGACGAGGTCGTGGGCTTCTTCGCCGAGGCCGAAGACGGCAAGGCCGCCGGGGACGAGTCGACCGACCGCGTCCGCCGCGTCACGCGCGAGACGGACAAGAACCTCCTCTTCGAGACCCGCGACCAGAAGCAGGACGCGACGCTCCACAGGAGCTACATCAAAAAGCAATAGGAGGGAAAGGTAAAGGGAAGACCCCGGAGGGGTCAGACATGATAGCCGAGGGCAAGCGAGTGCAGAGCACGAGCGCCGCCCCCGGAAATGTGCCAGAAAGATTTTCGACCCCGGAGGGGCCGCACACTCGACGCCGAGGTGCGGCCCCTCCGGGGTCTTCACTTCTTCCTCTCCCTGTTCCTTCCTCAGTGCACTAACTTGGTCGAGTAGAGGATGGCGTAGAAAGTGTCCTGATTCTTCTCGAAGCTCCGGCCTGTGGTGGCGAGCATGAGATTGACCATTTGCGTTTGCCCGGCGAACTTCCGATAAGTTATCCACTGCAAGCGGCGCGCGTCTTCCGCGCCCTCCGGCTTCGTTTCGCGGAACGCCACGCCCTTCACGCCGTCCAGCTCAAGCCAGCGCACCTCGTCAACTTCGCCGTTCTTCCTGCGCGTGACCGCGCCGTCGTAAAACGCCTTGAGGGAAACGTCCGTCGGGAAATTCTCGTCCATCGGCGAGATGTTGACGATCAGGGACGCCATGTCGCCCCCGCTGCGGCTGCCCCAGAGGAGCGACTTGGTCTCGGCCGACATCTGTTTCCAATCCTTCGGCACCGTCCACGTCATGCCCTGCTGGTCCCACTTGGCCTCCTGCCCGCCTTCGATGGCGGCCAACTGGGCCGCGGTCGGCTGCGGGCGCTCGACCGCCTGGCCCCCGCTCGCGTCCGCCGATGACGCGGAGCCGGCGCTCGTCGTCGACGCGCCCGAGGATGCCGCGTCGCCGCCCGCGCCCGCCGTGGACGCGCCCGCCGACCCGGAGTTGCGCTGGTCGAACTTTTGCCCGACCTTGCTGCACGACGCCAGCAGCAGCGCCAGACCCATCATCAAAAAAATTCGTTTCATCATTTAACTCACTCGCTAGGGGGACTGGAAAAGCAAGCCGCTTCTACGCCAATTCGCGCGGCGAGTCAAGGGCAGTGGGCGGTAGGCAGTGGGCAGTGGGCAGTTAAGATACGAATGCCGAAGCTTGCTTCTTCCATTAGGACTCAAGACTGCCGACACTCAACGACTGCCCACTGCCCACTGCCTACCGCCCACTTCTTTTCAGGCCGGGGCGCGCGTGCTATTCTTAGCGCACTAGCCCCTTCTCGACAGCTTTACTAACCCGGCGGCCGCGGGCCAGGCCCGCGCCGCCCACTTGAGGAGAGTCTTCTCATGCACATTTTTGCGTTGAAGCCGTCCGCTAAATTTTTGGCGGCCGCGGCGCTCGCGCTCGCCGTGGCGGCGTCCGCGTGCCAGCAGCAGCCCGCGAACAGCACCAACACGACCACGACGACGAACGCGAACACGACGACCAACGCCAACGGCTCGAACACGTCGAACGCGAACACCACGACGACCACGACCGCCGCGAACGCCATCGAGACGCGCGAGCCGGAGCAGTACAGCGCGACCATCACGATGAAGGTCGAGGTGACGGGCGCGAGGAGCGTGGCGACGCCGCCGCTCACGGCCAACTTCGCGCGCAGCAGCGGCGACCGCCGCATCTCTTTCAAGATCGGCGGCGACGAGGTCGTCTACCTGGACCGCGCCGACAAGCACTACGTCATCCTGCCGAACCGGAAGCAGTACGCGGAGGTTGACCGCCAGACGACGGGCTTCAACGTGCCGGACGTGATGACGCCGGGCCAAATCATCAAGCAGGTGCAGAGCGTGAGCGGGTGCGAGAAGGCTGGCGATGAGCAGTACGCGGGCCGCAGCGCCGTCAAGTACCGCTGCGCGGGCGCGGCCAAAACTGGCACACAGGCCGGCGACGTGAAGGCCGAGTCGTTCATCTACGTCGACAAGGACACGGGGCTCCCGCTCCGCTCCGAGACGCTCATCAGCTCGCAGGCCCCGGTCGCGGGGGCGAGCGCCGCCAAGATCGTCACCGAGCTGAGCAACATCCAGACGACGGTCGCGCCCGACACGTTCGCGGAGCCCACGGGGATGAGCAAGGTCGACCCGGCCCAGGTGCGTTCGCAGGTCGAGGCGGTGGTCCGCGCCGCGCTCTACTTCGCGCAGGGCCTGATGAACGCGGGCAGCACGCCGCCCGCGCCGGCCCCGACGGCGTCGCCCGCGGCATCGCCGGCGTCTTCGCCCGCCGCTTCGCCCGCGCGCTGAGAGGAGAGCGATGAAATACCTTCTCGCGGTCATCACGGGAGTCGTCGGCCTGGTGCTGGGCGCGCTGCTCGTGCTCTTCCTGGTCGGCGCGGCGAAGCCGAAGTCGCTGCCGGGCGAGCCCGTGCGCGCTCCCGAGGCGGGCGGCGACCCGCCGGGCACGGCCGTCGTCACGCTCGACGAAAAGTTCTTCGACCCGCTGCTCGGCACGGTCTTCCGCGACCTGGGCCAGCCCTCCTTCCCGCTCGAACTGGCGATGATGGAGCGTGACCCGTCGGACGCTTCGACGTGGGCGATGGTCCCGGCGGCGTTCCAGGGCGACTGCCCGGACAAGGTCGTCATTAAAACCGAAGGCAGCAATGTGAAGACGGGCGTGAGGTTCACGGGCGGGAAGATCACCGCGCCGCTCGCCTTCGACGGCAGCAAGAACATCTTCGGCGCGTGCGTGCGTTTTCAGGGCTGGGCGCAGGCGAGCATCGACCTGCGCTTCGACCGGGAGAGGCAGACCGTCTACGGCCAGATCAACGTGGAGGGCGTCAGCCTGGAGGGAGCGCCGGCCGCGGTCGGCGGCATCGCGACGCTCTTGGTCCAGCGCTCTATCAACCAGCGAATCAACCCGCTCGAAATCCTGCGCGCGCAGCAGCTCGCACTCGCCGTGCCCGTGCAGTCCGCCAACGGGACGCTCAAGGCCAACGTCAAAGACGTGCGCGCGGAAGTGGCCGAGGGCAAACTCATACTCCACCTGAGCTTCGACTTCGCGGGCACGCCCGGCGGCGCGCCCGGCGGCGTGGCGCAGTGAGTTAGCGCTCGCCCGCATCATTAATCGGACACAAAGACGCGAAGGCGATGGGGGAGTAACTCCCCCATCGCCTTCGCGGTTTATTCGTCGAGCCTTTTCAGGGGCTCTACGGAATTAGTGGATGGCGACGCCGAAGCCGACGGTGAAGTTGTGCTGGGTCCTGCCCTGGAAGACTTCGTCGTCGAGCGTGATGTCGCCGCGGAAGATCGGGTTGTAGTTGAACTCGACCAGGCGCAGGTCGACGCGCGGGTGGACGCGAACGTCCACGCCGCCGCCGAACTTCATGGCGAAGTTCGTGTCGCTCACGTCGAACGTGTCGGTGAAGTCCGGCGAGCTGAACTCGACGGTCTGGCGGGCCGCGCCGGCCAGGACGTGCGCGTAAGGCTTGAAGCGCGTCTCCTTCGAGTTGTCCTTGACCTGCACGCCGCCCATCGCCTGCCACATGCGCTCGCGCGTGTCGATGATGTCGCCGGCGTCCACGAAGCTGTCGCTCTTGAAGTGGCCCGAGAAGTTGCCCTTGACGCCGAAGTAGCGCGTGAAGTTGCCCGCGACTGACACGTCGAAGCCGTTGAAGCCGCGGCGGTCACTCAGGAAGTCCGCGAAGTCGTCGTCCAGGTCGGGGTCATCGACGCCCGTGTCAACGCGCGCGTGCGAGAAGCCGCCCGAGACCTCCACCTTGTTGTAGTCGTCGCCCTGCGCGAAAGCCATAGAGGCAGAGGCCACGACCATGACTGCTAAAAACAGTAGTTTACGCATAATAGATTTTCACTCCCGTGATGTTGTTCTTTCCGGGGACACTTTCGTGAGATTGCTCCCCGCTCTTTTATGAAGGCCCAAGTGAATGGAAACCCCCTTTGCTCTCTCTCCGGGCCGCCCGTCCGGCGGCCCCCGTCTTTGAGGCCCATGAGACACTTTGAAGTGTCACCGGGTTGCCTCGCGACCCACGCTAAACGTCGCACCCGGCCTTCGAGTTCGTCACGATTTCATGGCAAGACTGATGCCGTGGAAAACTCGTATGATTCAGGCCGTAATTCCCGCGGCGGCGGCATCCCCCCGCACGAAAAGCCCGACAGTTGGAGCTTCATCGATTCCATTCATAACTCCGATTCGAAACTTTGATGTCAGCCGCCGAACGTCAGGGGGTGTGCATGAAGGCGGGGTGTGCGCCTGAGCACAGCGCCGCGTGCCACTTTTGGAATTGGCACACAAGGGAATTCGAGATTCGAAATCTGAAATTCCGAATCTTCTTTTTCCGTGTTTTGTGGATTTACTCGGCCGGGTCAGCGCCTGGGTCCGCGGCCGCAGGGGCGGGCGTGTCGGGCGCGGAAATTTTCTCGCGCCTGACGCCGTGAGGGTTAGAGGAGCGCTCGCCGCGCTTGCGCGTCGACTTGCGGCGCTCAATCACGCGGCCCGTCTGATCCACGGAGCGTATGGGCCGCAAGTCCTCCGCGTCGCCTTCGGGGTCGTCCAGCCGCGTCTCTATGTTCTCGGGTTCGACGATGGCGGCGATGACTTCGGCGGACGGCCCCGTGCGCGCCCCGTCTTCGCGCTCGGGCTTCTCGGCGTCCTGAGTCTCCTGCCCGCCGCCGGCCAGCGCGCGCTGGCGCGCGAAGTGCTCCACGACATCTTCGGCGGTCTTGCGGCCGACGAAGGGCGACAGCTCGTCCACGGTCGCGGAGGCGACGCGCTGAATCGAGCCCAGGTTTCTGAGCAGCCGGTTCTTGCGCTTTTCGCCGACGCCCGGAATCGCCGTCAGCTCCGAGGTGAAGTCGCGCAACTCCCGACGCTTGCGGTGGTACTGCACGGCCGTGCGGTGCGTCTCGTCGCGTATCATCTGAATCAGGCGCAGCACGGGCGAGTGAGAGTCGAGGAAGACGGGCTCGTGCTCGCGCCCCTTGACCAGCAGGTGCGAGACCTCGTTGTGCCTGCGCGGCGGCTTGACCACGCCGATCATCGGCACGGCCTCAAGCTCAAGCTCGCGCGTTGCCGCGGCCGCCGCGTTCAACTGCGCCTTGCCGCCGTCAATCATCACCAAATCCGGCAGCGGGTTCCCCTCGTCCAGTTGGCGGCGGTAGCGACGTAACACGACCTCGTGCATGGAGGCGGGGTCGTTCGCGCCCTCGACGCTCTTGATCTTGAACTTGCGATACTCTGCGCGGTTCATCTTGCCGTTCTCGCAGACGACGAGGCTGCCGACGTTCTCCGCGCCCTGTATGTGCGAGATGTCGAACGACTCTATGCGCGCCGGGAAGCGCGGCAGTTCCAAGACCTCCTGCAATTCTTCGAGGACGCGCTCCATGTCCGGCTTCAGGACGCGGAAGCGCTGCTCGAAGGCGAGCTTGGCGTTCCGCTCGACGAGGTCAATCAGGTCGCGCTTCTCGCCGCGCTTCGGGTCCAGGATGCGGACGCGCCGCCCGCGCCTCTCGGTCAGGGCCTTCTCCAACAACTCGCGGTCCTCGAAATCCACGGGCACGTGAATCTCGCGCGGGACGTAGTCGGTCGAGTAATACTGCGTCATCACGTCGCTCAAAAACGCGGACGCGTCGAAGTCGTCCTCCGACAAGTCCTCCCAGTAAAACTCGCGGCGGCCGACGATCTTGCCCTCGCGCATCGTGAAGAGTTGGAGCGCGAGGCGCGCGCCCTCGCGGTAGAAGCCGAAGATGTCCACGTCGCGCTCGGGCGAGGTCGCCATCTTCTGCTGCTCGGCAATCGCCATCACGGTCTTTCTGAGGTCGCGGTACTTCGCCGCCATCTCGTAGCGCATCTCCTCGGACGCCTGCGTCATGCGCGCTTCGAGCGTGTCGGCCAGTTCCCTGTTCTTCCCTTCGAGCAGCAGCCGCACGTCGCGCACGGCCTCCGTGTACTCCTCCGGCGTGCACAAGCCCTTGACGCACGGCCCCAGGCAGCGCTTGATGTGATACTCGAGGCACGGGCGCGGGAGCCTCCCGTCGATCTCTATGTCGCAGGTGCGCAACTGGAACGTGCGGTTGATGAGGTCGATGGTGCGGCGCGCGAGCGAGGCCGGCAGGAATGGCCCAAAATAGAGCGAGCCGTCGCGCTGAATCCGGCGCGTAATCATCACGCGCGGGAACGGCTCGTTGATCGTCAGCTTGAGGTGCGGGTACTGCTTGTCGTCCTTCAAGAGCACGTTGTAGCGCGGCTTGTGCTGCTTGATGAGGTTGGACTCTAAGACGAGCGCCTCGACCTCGTTGTCCGTGACGATGAACTCCAGGTCGCGTATCCGGCGCACCAGTTCCCGCGTCTTGCGGTCGTGCCCGCGCCCCGACTGGAAGTACGAGCGCACGCGGTTGCGCAGGTTCTTCGCCTTCCCGACGTACAGAATCTTGCCCGCCTCGTCCTTGTGCAGGTAGACTCCGGGCGAGACAGGGAGGTTCTTCAGCTTTTCGTCCAACGACGCGCTCATCTGATTTTTACTGGCACAGTCTGCTGACCGTTTATGATAGCCTAGAAACTCGCAGAGCGATAACGCCGCCGAAGATTCGATGCGCTTCACTTTTCAACTGTCAGACGAAAAAGATTTCGACGCCGTCGGCTTCGGCCTGAACGCGGTCGACCACCTCGTCGTCGTGCCTGCGTACCCGGCTTTCGACACGAAGGTGCGTCTCAGCGAGCACGTCCGCGCGGCGGGCGGGCAGACGGCGACCACGATGGCGGGGCTGCGCAGGCTCGGCATGAAGACCGCCTACGCGGGGCGCTTCGGGTCGGACGACGCGGGGCGCTTCGGGCTGGCGGAGCTGGTGGCCGAGGGCGTGAATACGGACTTCGCGGAGGTGGTCGAGGGCGCGAAGAATCAGATCGCTTTCATCATCATTGACGGGCCGAGCGGCGAGCGCACCGTCATCTGGGACCGCGACGAAAGGTTGGCTTACGCGCCCGGCGAGGCCCCGGTCGAGATAGCCGCGCGCGGGCGCGTGCTGCACCTGGACGCGCACGACCCGCCGGCCTGCGTGCCTCTGGCGCGGGCGGCGCGGGCGGCCGGCACAATCGTCTCCGCGGACATAGACAACATCTACAATGGGCTGCCCGAACTCCTGCCGCTGATAGACGTGCTCGTCTCCTCCAAAGAGTTCCCGCACAGGCTGACGGGGATTGCGGACGAGCGCGCCTCGCTCGTGGAGGTCAAGGCGCGTTACGGCTGCGCGCTCGTCGGGATGACGCTCGGCGCGCGCGGCGCGCTCCTTTATCACGAAGGGGTCTTTCTGGAATCGCCCGCCTTCGCAGTGCCCGGCGTCTGCCGCGACACGACTGGCGCGGGCGACGCCTTCCACGCGGGCTTCATCTACGGGATGCTGCGCGGCGCACAAGTTGAAGAGTGCATGAGATTCGCCAACGCGACGGCCGCCCTCAAGTGCCGCGGCCTCGGGGCGAGAACAGCATTGCCGACGGAGAAGGAGTTGACTGAATTTCTCGAAGGCGACCCGGCCACTCTAGGCTAAGCGAAGGCGTCCGCGCCGCGGGTCTTATTCCTGCCCCTCGATTCTTTTCAGCACGTCCGTGGCGTTCGTGTTCCGCGGGTTCAGCTCCAGAGATTTCTTGTAATTCTGAATCGCCAGCTCGCGCTCGCCCGCGGCCAGGTAGGCTTCGCCGAGGCTGTCGTAGGTGTTGAAGCCTTCGGGGTAGGCGGCGACGTTGAGCTTGAAAATCTCAATCGCGTCCCTGACGCGCTGGTCGCGCAGCAGCAGGTAGCCAAGCGTATTCAGCTCGGGCTCGGCGAAGTCGTACACGTCGGGCCTGGTTCTCTTCAACTCGTGATACTGCTTGACGGCGGCCTCCGCGCCCTGCTCCCTGACGGTGCGGCCGAGGACTTGCGCTATCGACATGGCGCGGACGTTCTTGAACCAGTCGACAGTCCTCCTCAGCCTGTCCTCGGCGTTGCGGAAGACGCCGTGGTTGTCCCTGGCATAGACCACAAGCTCGTAAGTCTTGCCCTGCTCTTCCAGCTTCTGTGCCAGGTTGATCGCGTGCGTCGGGGGCGTGCCGGGGTCCGCGCCCCCGTGCATAATGAGCAGCGGCACCTCAATCTTATCGACCCAGAGGATGGCCGAGCGGTTCTTCAGGTGCTCGTCGCGGCGCGCGTCGAAGTCCGGGTAGACCGCGCGCGCGAACTGTATGAAGCCGGGGTTGTTCACGTTCGCCGTCAGGTCCGTCGGCGCACCGACGACGGCCACGGCCCTGACGGGAGCGCCGCGCTTGAGCGCCTGCAAAGTCATCATCGCGCCGCGCGAGTAGCCCCACATGAACAGTCTATTCATGTCCACGTAAGGGAGCGAGCGGGCCAGCGGGATGAGGCTCATCACGTCGTTCGTGTCCGCGCCCGCCGCTTCGTCCTTGCCCTCGCTGCCGCCCGCGCCGCGGTACTGCGAGGCGATGACGACGAAGCCCTCGGACGCGTAGCGGTGCATCTCGTAAAGGTAGTTGAAATTCTCAGGGCCTATCGCCCCGTCGGCCAGCCCCCCGCGGTTGAAGATGATCGCCGGGAGCTTTTGCCCTTCGGTCCGCTTCGGCTTGTAGATGAAGCCCGCGATCTTGAGGCCGTCGCTCATGTACGTGATCTTCAGCAGCTCAAGGTCGGCGGCCGTCCTGATTTTTTCGACCGCCTCATGCGAGTAGGCTGAATGCAGGTTGGCCGGCAGTTGCGCGTGTGTGGGCAGTTGGTAGGGGGCGCTCTCGATGATCGTGCCGTCCGGTTTCGCGACCGCGTTCGATTGCGCGGGGGCGGTGTGCGCGCAGAGGAGAAGCAGCGCGGCGGCGGCCACGCCCCTGAGTGTTCTTGTCGTCATCGTTCACCTCACTTTCTGAGGAGGCCGTCGAAGAAGTTTTGGACGCGCCGCCAGGCGTCGGCCGCGGCCTCCGGGTTGTAGACTTCGGGCCGCGTGTCGTTGAAGAAGGCGTGGTCCGCGTCGTAGGTGACGACCTCCACGGGCAGGTTGTGCCTGTGCGCGGCCTCCTTCAGCTCGTTGACCTTCTCGGGCGTGATCCAGTTGTCGCGCGCGCCGGCGATGAAGAGCGTGGGGACGGTCAACTGTGCCAGCGTCTTCTCGCCGGGGATGTCGCCGTAGAAGGGGGCCGCGGCCGCCAGCTCGTGAAGCTCGCAGGCGGCGCGCAGGGCGAAGCTCCCGCCCATGCAGTAGCCCGTGATGCCGACCCTCTCGGCGTTGTATTTGCTTCGCACTGCGGAGAGCGCGGCGCTGATGGTCGCCATGCCGTCTTCGGTCGCGAGCTCGTGCATCATGCGCGAGGCTTCCTCCGCGTCTTTGGTGATTTTGCCGCGGTAGAGGTCGGGCGCAACGCAGGTGTAGCCTTCTTTGGCGTAGCGCGCGCAGAGGTCGCGGACGTGGTCGTTGATGCCCCACCATTCCTGTATGAGGATGACGGCGGCGCTGCTTTCGTTTTCGGGGAGCGCGACGTGCGCGGTCGTCGCGCCGTTCGGAGTCTGTAGGTCGAGCGTTTCTGTCTTCATCGTCCGAGGGTTCCTTTGTCGGTAAGATTTTGGCGGGATGATTATAGCCGTTTTCGGCCGGGTTGAAAGAGAAGGATGAAAAGCAATGCGGAATGCGGAGGGATGAATGATGAGTTAAAGACGATTGCTTTTTAATTCATCATTCATCACTCATCGTTCCGCATTGCTTTTCGCGCCTCCGGCGTGAACTTTCTCGGAATCGGTGATATAACTTTGCGCGCTCCCCTATTCCCGTTTACCGCGACACAAAAGATGCGACGCACCCTTTCAATCTCGCTCGTCATTCTCTCGCTCCTTTTCGGCGCGACGCCCTCCGGCACGCAGGCGCGGCGCACAGTCACGCTCCTGCTCGTGAACGGCAAGGTCTTCACGGCCGACGCTCGCGGGACGATCACCCAGGCCGTCGCCATAGACAATGACCGCATCGTGGACGTAGGCCCCGACGCACAACTCGTGGCGCGTTACAGCGCGGCGCGCACGATTGACCTCAAGGGCAAGCTCGTCACGCCGGGCTTCAACGACGCCCACCTACATTTCCTGGGCGGCGGGCTCTCACTCCTGCGGGTTGACTTAATCGGCGCGAAGACGCTCGAAGAGGCCAGGCAGCGCATCGCGGCCAAGGTCAAGGAACTCCCGCCGGGCTCGTGGATTCTGGGGCGCGGCTGGGACCACACCCTGTGGGGCGGCCAGTGGCCCACGCGCGCGGATTTGGACGCGGTCGCGCCGAACAACCCCGTCTTCGTCCAGCGCGTTGACGGGCACGTCTCCTGGGCCAATTCGCTGGCGCTCGGAAAGGCCGGCGTGACGCGCGAGACGCGCGCGCCAGAGGGCGGCGAGATTCTGCACGACGAGCGCGGCGAGCCGACGGGAATTTTGAAGGAGACCGCGGCCCAGCTCGTCGCGCGCGTCGTCCCGCAGCCGACGCCCGCAGAGATGTTGCAGGCGCTTGAGCGCGCGCTCGCCGAGGCGCGGCGCTACGGTCTGACTTCGATTCAGGACAACTCCGGCTACAGAACGACCATGCTTTACCGCGAGTTGCTGAAGCAGGACAAGCTCACGGTGCGCGTCGCAGAGTGGCAGGACTTCGAGGACTCGGTCGAAGAGTTGAAGCGCCAGCGCGCGGAGTTCGCGACGTTCAAGGACGATCCCTTGCGACTGCGCCTGACCGCGCTCAAGGGCTACGTTGACGGCACGCTCGGCTCTCGCACCGCCGCGATGCTCGCGCCCTTCGCCGACGACCCGAAGAATAGCGGCATCCCGCGCCGCCCGCCGGAAGAGTTGACGAAGATGATCGTCGAGCGCAACGAGGCGGGATTTCAGATCGCGCTGCACGCCATCGGCGACCGCGCGAACCGCATGGCGCTCGACGGGTTTGAGCAGGCGGACAAAACGCGTTTGGCAAGTGCTTTTGGAAACGATGCCGGCCCCCCTAAACCCTGGAACCGTCACCGCGTCGAGCACGCGCAGGTCGTCGCGCCCTCGGACTTCGCGCGCTTCGGCAAGATGGGCGTCATCGCCTCTATGCAGCCGTCGCACGCCATCTCGGACAAGCGCTGGGCGCAGGACCGCCTCGGCGAGTACCGCGTCCAGGGCGCGTACGCCTGGCACATGATGCAAGCCTTTAACGTGCGCGTCCCCTTCGGCACGGACTGGCCCGTCGAGCCGATTAGTCCCTACCTCGGCCTTTACGCCGCCGTCACGCGCCAGAGCACGGAGGGCGACCCCGCGGGCGGCTGGTGGCCGCAGGAGCGGCTCACTATGGCCGCCGCCATCCGCTGCTACACGGCCGAGGGCGCGTACGCCTCGTTCGAAGAGAAGGAGAAGGGGCAAATCGCGCCCGGCATGCTCGCAGACCTCGTCGTCCACTCGCGCGACCTGCTGACCATCGAACCTAAAGAGATATTGCAGACGGAAGTCTTGATGACCATCCTCGGAGGCCGCGTGATTTACGAGCGAGGTCAATAGCAATTACGGATCAAATACCTTGCCGGGCGCGCCGCGCGTTACGGCGTGCAGGTTACAACGGACTCGACTTCCTTCAGCATGTCGTTGCAGGGCTGATGGTACTCCGCCTCGTGTCTCCTCACCGGGCCGAAGTGCCTCTGGTTGATACGGAATAGAATCATAGCGAACTCGGTCGCGAATGCGGGGCAGTCCCTTGTGAAACGCTGGAACTCCGCGCCCCGCCCGCTGCCGACGACGGGGCGCGTATCTAATCTTCGGACGCCCTCCTTGAACACCTCAAGAAGACACGCGCCCGCGTTCGCTTTGTATTGCTCAAACAGCGTGGCGAACAAAGGGGAGCGGCCGAGCGAGTCGAAGCTCTGCTGGAACAGGCCCGCCTCGGCGGTGGCCGCGGTCGGGCGACGCACCGTTGCGTCAACGCCCTCGGTCGTGTTCCCGGCGCTCTCCATCATTCCTTCCCCGATGGCGAGCGTGTATACGGCGCGCAGTCGCTCTATGTCATTGTTAACGTCCACGCCGTTACGCGCCAGGTCTTCCCGGTACCGCACGAGGGCGTCGTTGCTGCCCATTAGCGGCTGCCTCATCGCGGCCGCAACCTGGTTCGCGGGGTCCCGGCTCTCGCAAAAAGACTTGGCGTACATCAGCGCCATGCCCTTGATGTAGCCGACCGGGGCGAATCCCCTGCCCGCCCAGCGGTGCCTCGCGCAGGCCGACCTCGCGGCAACGTCTGCGACGCGCTCGTCGTTCTGAGTCGCCCTCGCGGGCTCGGCCCCGGTCACACACGACAGGGCCAGGATGAGTCCCGTCACGGCTACTAGTTTCAACACGGCTGTCTCCTCATGAGGTTGAGCAGGGCGTCGGGCCGCACGGCCCCGGAATCGGGCGCTTTACTTTTCGGGCGGCTTGAAGCCCGTCAGGGCGCAGGCGCACGATATTCCCGGCCAGAGGTGTATGTCAACGCCGCCCGGGAGAGCTTGACTTATACGCGGGCGCGGATAAGATGGTCGCCCCTGGGTTTTCTTCTTTCCACACAAATTCGGTCCTTACAGCCAAAGAGGAGGGTAACAATATGCGTCTACGCGTCCGGTCTCGGTTCCCACGGAGCATGGTATTCGCCTGCCTGCTGGTCTGCTGCGTTTCTGGCACAGTCACGGCCGGCTGGAGCACGAGCGGGAGCAAGATCCTCGCCCCGAACGGCAGCGAGTTCAGAATCACCGGCATCAACTGGTACGGCTTCGAGACCACGAGCGGCGTGGCCCACGGCTTCTACGCCAAGGACTACACCTACATCGTTGACCGGATCAGGCAGTACGGCTACAACACCATACGCATCCCCTTTTCCAACGCGATGTGGGAACTGAACCCCGCGCCGAACGCCAACTCGATCAGCGCCTGCCCGAGTTGCAAGGGCAAACGCGCGCGCGACATCCTCGCCCTCATCGTCAACTACGCGGGCTCGCGCGGACTACACGTCATCCTCGACAACCACCGCTCCGACGCGGGCAACTCGGCGCAGGGCAACGGGCTCTGGTACTTCGTCTCCGGCAAGAGCAACTACACGGAGCAGAAGTGGATTAACGACTGGGTGAGCGTGCAGCGCTGGGCGCACGGCATACGGCAGACGATGGGCTCGACGGACACCGTGACGGTCAACTACCTCGCGTCCGACGGCTTCCCCGTCATCCTCGGCTACGACCTGCGCAACGAGCCGCACACGCCCTCGCGGACCGCTTACCTTTCGGGCGCGACCTGGGGCAGCGGCGACGGCATAGACCCGCAAGTCAACCCCAACCCGAACCCGTTCGCGCCTGCCTGCGTGGCGACCTCTACGTGCAAGGACTGGCGGCTCGCCGCCGAGCGCGCGGGCGACACCATCCTGGGCGACGCGCTCGCCAACGGTTGGGACTATCCGCTGATCTTCGTCGAAGGCGTCAGCACCTACCCGACCGCGACTGGCACAATGGCCGCGGGGCCTTACGACTGGTACTGGTGGGGCGGCAACCTGCTCGGCGTCAACGGCAACGCCGGACACCCTGGCGCGCCCGTGGTGCTCAACGCGGGCGGCAGCGCCAGCAGTCTTGGGCCGGCCGTCAACAACCAGCTCGTCTACTCGGGCCACGACTACGGCCCCGTGGAATACCAGCAGGGATGGTTCAACGCCCAGACCTGCTACCGCAGCGGGTGCTCCGCGTCGAGCCTCGCGGACACCTGGAGAAAGTTCTGGGCCTTCCCGAACCTGGCGGGCGGCGTCAACCCCGTCTGGCCCGGCCACAGTTCGTACCCGTGGGGCAACACCGGTCACACGGGCTACGCGCAGGCACCCGTCTTCATAGGCGAAGTCGGGACGGGGAAGACGGACGCGGACCTCTTCTCTACGGGCGCGGGCTCGCAGGGCCAGTATTTCACGGACATGGTCAACTTCATACAGAGCAGCTACAACCGCACGGCGGCTAACGACCCCGGCATCCCGGTCAGCTCGCTGCACTGGACGTACTGGGCGGTCAACGGGAATGACGCCTACGGCCTGCTCGACTCAAGCTTCACGGGGCTGGCGAACGCGAAGAAGGAGTACTCGTTCCTCTGCTTCATCCAGCAGGGGCCGCTCGCCGTCCCGCCCGGCTCCGGCGCGGGCCAGTGCGGCTCGACGGGCGCGCTCCCCGCGGCGCAGTAGGAAGGCGCGGCGAGGCGACTTCGTCGGGTCAAAGAACGGGGACCGCGCGCATGACACGAAGCGGCACGAAGTAGGGTCAACTCCTTTCGCGTCGTTTCGTGTCATGCGCGCGGTTCGTCCCTCCGGCCATTCTTATTCCGCCTTCCGCCTGTGGTCTACTGCCTTCTGTTCTTCGCGGAACTCGGCTAGAATCTTCCGGTCGCGCGAGGTTGACGCCGGCGGCCCTGTCCACAAAGACTGCTGGCCCATTTTTGCAGCCTACCGAATTTCGCCCAGGATGGCAGGAGCCTTCCCCCCAGGAACACGTTTCGGACGCTACGAAATCCGCTCTCTGCTCGGCGTCGGCGGGATGGGCGAAGTTTACATGGCCGCCGACACCAAGCTCGGCCGCACGGTCGCGTTGAAATTCCTCCCGGCCCAGGTCGCCTCCGACCAGAAGCGCATGCAGCGCTTCACGCGCGAGGCGCACGCCGCCTCGGCCCTGAACCACCCGAACATCATCACGATTCACGAGATCGAGCACGAGGGCGAGGTCACCTTCATCGCCACGGAGTTCATAGAGGGCGTGACCTTGCGCGAGCGCATGAAGCGCGGGCCGCTCCCCGCCGAGGAGGCGCTCGACGTGGCGATCCAGATGGCGAGCGCCCTCGACGCGGCCCACGCCAAAGAGATCGTCCACCGCGACATCAAGCCCGAGAACGTCATGCTCCGCGAGGACGGCTATGTCAAGGTGCTCGACTTCGGCCTCGCCAAGCTGGCCGAGAACCGCGCGACCACCCCGGAGGCCGTCACGCAGGTGCACACGGACGTGGGCGCGGTCATCGGCACGGCGCGCTACATGTCGCCGGAGCAGGCCCGAGGGGTCGAAGTCGACGGGCGCACGGACATCTTTTCGCTCGGCATAGTGCTCTACGAGATGCTGGCCGGGCGCTCGCCCTTCGAGGGCGCGACCAACCACGAGGTCGTCGCCTCTATTCTGAAAGAGGAGCCGAGCCCGCTCGCGGACCACGTCGAGCACGTCCCGCCCGAACTACAGGAGATCGTCGGCCGCGCGCTCAGGAAAGACCGCGACGAGCGCTACCTGACGGCCCGCGAGATGCTCGACGACCTCAGAACTCTCAAGCAGGATTTGGAGTTCGAGCTGAAGCTGGCGCGCGCCGGGAGAAGCGCGTCGGCGGAGTCCTCGGGCGGCGCTCCCGCGGGCGGCGTCACGAGCACGGACCAGTTCGCGCAAGCAACGACGCGCGAGCCGCTGGCGCGCGCGACCATGAGCGGCATCCTGCACTCGGCGGAACACAAGCGCCGCGGGCACGTCATCCTCTTCGCCGCGGTGGCGCTCGCGCTCGCGGCCGCCCTCTTATCTTACTGGTACTTCTCGCGCCCGGCCGGGGCCATCGACTCGGTCGCCGTGCTCCCCTTCGTCAACGTCGGCGGCGACGCCGAGACCGAATACCTGTCGGACGGCCTGACCGAGAGTCTCATCAACAGCCTGACGGAGCTTCCCAACCTGAAAGTCATCGCGCGCAGCTCCGTCTTCCGCTACAAGGGGCGCGACGTTGACCCGCAGACGGTCGGGCGCGAGCTGGGCGTGCACGCCGTGCTCACGGGGCGCGTCGTGCGCATGAACGACGACCTCGTCATAGAGACGGAGCTGGTGGACGTGGACACGCAGACGCGGCTCTGGGGCGAAAGATACAGCCGCAAGCTCTCCGACATCATCGCGCTCCAGGACGACATCTCGCGCGAGATTTCCGAAAAGCTGCGCCTCAAACTCTCCGGCGAGGAGCGCAGGCAATTAGCCAAGCGCTACACCGAAAGCGCGGAGGCTTACCAGCTCTACTGGAAGGGCCGCTACTACTGGAACAAGCGCCGGCCCGAGGACATACGCGAGGCGATTCGCAACTTCCAGCAGGCCATCGACCTCGACCCGTCGTACGCGCTCGCCTACACGGGGCTGGCCGACTGCTACGTCCTCGGCAACCTCCTGCAACTCTCGCCGAAGGAGGCCATGCCCGTCGCCATCGAGAAGACCAACCGGGCGCTCGCGATTGACCCGCAACTGGCCGAGGCCCACACGTCGCTCGCCAAGATCAAGCTCTCTTACGAGTGGGACTGGGTCGGCGCGGAGAGTGAGTTCCGCCGTGCGCTGGAGCTCAAGCCCGGCTACGCGACCGCGCACCAGTGGTACGGCGTCTACCTCTCGGAGATGGGCCGCCACGACGAGTCGCTCGAACACCGCAAGCGCGCGCTCGAACTAGACCCGCTCTCGCTCTCCATCAGCACGGGCGTGGGCCGCGCCTATTTTTGGGCCAGGCGCTACGACGAATCGATTGCGCACTTGCAGAAGACTTTGGAGCGCGACCCCAGATACGCCGACACGCACTGGAGCTTCGGCCTGGCCTACGAGCAGAAGGAGATGTACGACGAGGCCATCAGCGCCTACCAGCGCGCCATCAGCCTCTCGAAGACGGCAGAGTTCCCCGAGGGCAAGCCCGAGATGATCGCCGCGCTCGGCCACGCCTACGCCGTCTCGGGCCGCCGCGACGACGCGCTCAGAATCCTTGAGCAGTTGAAGGAGCTGGTCGGCCGCCAGAACTACGTCTCGCCCTACTCGATAGCCCTCATCCACGCCGCCCTCGGCGACAAGGAACAAGCCTTCGAGTGGCTGGAGCGCGCCTACGGCGAGCGCGACGAATCCTTCATCCACCTCAAAGTCGACCCGCGCCTCGACAGCCTGCGCGCCGACCCGCGCCTCACCGAAATGCTCCAACTGATAAAACTCGCCCCCTGAGCGCGCCGCGTGATAAAGTTATCCGGCCTTTTATAGCGGTCGGCGTTTGAGTGTAACGCGGGTCAGTGCCGCCTACCGCAATCGGAATATTTACTAATCGCCCAGGACGAGCACGGAGTCGAGCAGTACGTCAGGCAGGCGGACGGGCGGTGGCGGCTGTCTGACATCCGCTCTCTCGAAGGCGTATTTGAGTTGCCTTCCGTCGGATGCACACTCAGGCTCGCGGACGTGTGCGCCAGGGTCGCTTTAAGCTGAGTGCTCGCCAAGCGCGCCGCACCGGCGCGAAAAGAACATTCCCGTTCAGAACGGGGCCGACCGCCATATTATTTCTCGATTCGCCTCGCTGTCCTCGCTGGCTGCTCTTCCAGTAAAGGAGGATGATTCGATGACGACCAATGGCGCACATTTAAGCGATTTCTCCGCGTATCTTAAAGGCTTGTCTGTGAGCGACGATTCAACCAAAGCCGAAGTCGTGTTGCTCACTTGCATGGACTTTCGTTTTTTTGAACTGGTCACAGAGTACATGAAAGACGCAGGATCCACTGGTAAGTATTACCACTTGATTCTCGCGGGCGCGGCACTCGGCGCGGTCGTGCCGGAGGAGCCGGCGAAGCCGGCCTGGCACAAGACGTTTTTTGACCACCTGGAACTTGCCAGAAGTCTTGACCCTCAGATACAGAGAGTGATTGTCCTGGAGCACAGGGGCTGCAAAGCTTATGAGAAATTCGGCGTCCTGGTTCCACCCTACACTGACGAAGAGGAGCGGAAGGCTCACGACGAACAGGTCGGACTGCTCCGCGGAATCATCAGCCCGCGTTACAGGTTGCCCGTCGAAAGTTTTCTCTTGACACTTGAGAAGGCTGCGGCGGCTGACGAAGGCACTCTAACGTTTGAGCAACTGGCATAAACTCGCCCAGGAGTGATGAATGGTCCGGCCTCGCAAGCGGCAGAACTGTCGGCGCATTTTCTGTTCTCTTCTTGCCGCCCTTTGTCTTCTGCTCGTCGCCGGCTCGACGGCGGCGCAGGAGTTTCGCGGCTCGATCACCGGGCGCGTGACGGACGCGTCGGGCGCGGCCGTGCCAAACGCGCAGGTCTCCGCCACCAACGCGGCGACGAACAACGCGGTCCGGGCCACGACGGACGAGTCGGGCGACTACACCATGCTGTTCCTGACGCCGGGCGGCTACGCGTTGACGGTCGAGGCCGCCGGCTTCAAGAAACTCCTGCGGCAGAACGTGGAGGTGCGCGTCGGGGACCGTTTGACGTTAGACCTCACGCTCGAAGTGGGCGAACTCGTCGAGACCGTGAGCGTGGTGACGGAGACGCCGCTCCTCGAAGCGGCGACCGCGTCGTCGGGCCAGGTGATTGACCGGCGGCGCATCGCGGAGTTGCCGCTCTCGGACGGCAACCCGTTCGTGCTCTCGCGCCTCGCGCCCGGAGTCACCTACACGGGCGACCTCAAATTCTCGCGCCCCTTCGACAACCTCGGCACGTCCTCAATCGTCTCGAACGGCGCGCCCGGCGGCAACGAGTTCACGCTCGACGGCTCGCCCAACACCGCCAACCGCGACTCGCGCGTCGCCTTCGTGCCCCCTGCGGACGCCGTGCAGGAGTTCAAGGTCGTGACCACCAGCTTCGACGCGCAGCAGGGGCACACGGCCGGCGCGAACGTCGACGTGACGCTGCGCTCCGGGACGAACGAGTTCCACGGCTCGCTCTACGAATTCGTCCGCAACGACGTGCTCTCGGCCAACGACTTCTTTTTGAACCGCGCCGGACGGCCGCGCGACGCGCTCCGCTACAACCGCTACGGCGCGACGCTCGGCGGCCCCGTCCATCTGCCGCGCTTCGGCACGGGCGGGCCAAAAACGTGGAGCGGGCGCGACCGCGTCTTCTTCTTCTTCGCCTACGAAGGCTTGAAGGATGTCTTCCCCGAACCGGGCCAATTCACCGTCCCGACGCTGGCAGAGAGGCGCGGCGACTTCTCCGCGCTCCTGCCGCTCGGCATACGGATTTACGACCCGCAGACGGCCGTGAGGGTGGGGGCGCGCGTAGAGCGCACGCCTTTCCCCGGAAACGTCATCCCCGGGGCGCGCATCAGCGACGTGGCCCGCGCCTACCTGCAATACTACCCGCTCCCGAATCAGCCGGGCGACGCGCAGGGGCGCAACAACTTCATCAGCGCGAACCTCCGCACGGACACGTTCAACTCCGAAACGCTCCGGCTCGATTTCGCCTTCGACCAGAGGCACGCGTCGTTCTTCCGCTACACGCGCAACAACCGTTTGGAGGAGCGCGGAAACTGGACCGGCGTCGTCAACGGAGTCCGCCCGGCCGGCACGCTCCTTTACCGCAACAACAACGCCGCGACTTACGACCACGTCTACACCGCTTCGCCCAGGACCGTCTTCAACGTGCGCGCGGGCTTCTCGCACTTCGACTCGCCGACGCTGCGGGCGAGCGAAGGCTTCTTCTCGCCCGCCTCGCTCGGCTTCTCGCCGCGGGCGGCCGCGCTCTTCGGCGGCCTCTCATACTTCCCGCGCTTCGAGACGGGCGAGTTCTCGCCGCTCGGCGAC
>DATMVE010000075.1:0-18027 GCA_035563515.1 Pyrinomonadaceae bacterium | reverse complement strand
AACACCTTCTTCAACAGCGCAGACCTCTCCTTCGGCGGCAACACCCTCTTTACCTACGGCACGCGCCGCACGGGGCTCCTCGTCAACCTGGCGAGCCGCCGCGTCAACAACCTGCGGCCCGCGGGCGGCGTCGACCGGCACTCGTCCGTCGAGCGCTTTCTGGGCCTGAGTTCCGACATCCTCGGCGCGCGGCTGACAGGCACGGCGTTTACGCAGTACGGCGGGACAGTCCACTTCAACTACGCGCCCGAGGACGACCAGCAACTCATCCTCTTCTACCAGCGCTCGCAGCAGGACGGCGGCAAGCGCTACGACCAGACGCTCGGCGGCGACGGGAACCTGCTGGCCGACCTGCGAAACCTGATGATGGACTTCGGCTACTTCCGCTACCTCAAGCAGGGCGTCGGCTTCTTCGACAATTTTTCTGGCACAATCTCCTACAACACGCAGCGCGAGGAGCGCGTCAACCAGGGCGGGCGCGGCAACCCGTTCGGCGCGATCACGCACCAGTACGAGCGGACGAAAGTTTTCGGCCTCAGCGGGTATTTAGACAAGCGGCTGACGCGCGGCAACACCCTGCTCGTCGGCGCGGACTTCTACTACGAGAAAGTGGTCGCGCCGGCCTTCACCGTCAACCCGGTCGCCAACACGTCCGTGCTCTCGCGCCCGCGCGTCCCGGACGGCGCGCGCTACATCACTTCGGGGCTCTACGTGCAGGACGTGGCCGATATCGTGCGGGACCGTCTGCGCGTGAGCGCGGCCGTGCGTTACAACGTCGCGTCCTACAGGTCGCGCGCGGAGAACGCGCCCGTCGTCGGCGGCCTCCCGCTCTGGCCCGACGACTCGCTGCGGGCCGACGACTTTTCGGGCCGCGTCGGCGCGGTCTTCACGGCGGCCGAGCGCCTCTTCTTAACCTTCAACTACAGCCGCGGCTTCCGCGCGCCGAACATCACGGACCTCGGCACGCTCGGCCTCGTCGGCAACGGCTTCGAGGTGGACGCGAGAAGCGCCATCGGGCTCGGCGGCATAATTGGCACAACGGCCGACCGCAACGCCGTCCCCTCTGGCCGCCCGGTCGAAATCCTGCGCTCCGAGACGAGCAACAACTTCGACGTGGGCGTGCGCTACCGCAGCCGGCGATTCGAGACGGACCTGACGCTCTTCCAGAACGACATCAACGACGCCATCTCGCAGCAGACGCTGCTGCTGCCGCCGGGCGCGACGGGGCTTCTCTTAGGCGACCAGCCGGTCACGCAGCAGCTCGCGAATGGCGCGGTCATCGTCCCGCTCTCCACGAACCCCGCGCTCGTGCGCTCGAACTTCGGAGACGCGCGATTCCGCGGCCTCGAATACACGCTCGACGCGCGCATCACGCGCTCGTGGGCCTTCGGCGGCAACTTCACGATGATGCGCGCCTACGACAAGCGCACGGGGCTGCCGCCGAACATAGAGGGCGGCGTGCCGCCGGCCACGGCCTTCCTGCGCCTGCGCTACGAGCCCGCGGGCAGCCGCTACTTCGTCGAAGCCTACTCGACGCTCGCGGCGCGGCTCACGCGCCTCTCGACGCTCGACCTGGAGGACCGCCGCACCGGCGCGCTCCGCTCGCGCACGGACATACGCGACTTCTTCCAGCGCGGCGCGTGCGTGCGCGGGCTCGTCACGCCTGGGCCGGACGGCGTCTGCGCGACCGGCAACGAAGGGATTCTGATTCCGACGGGCGAGACTTTGGCCCAGGTGCAGACGCGCGTGCTCGGCACGGCGCAGTCCGCGCCGCTCTTCCCTTACCTGCCCGGCTACGGCCTCTTCAACCTGCGCGGCGGCATGCGCCTCGGCGAGCGGTCGAACCTCTTCCTGGATTTCAGGAACATAGGCGACCACAACTACCGCCGCCCGAGCTGGGGCATAGACGGGCCGGGCCGCAGCCTCGCGGCGCGCTACCAGTTCCGCTTTTAAGCCGGGGCCAAACATCCCCTCCGGGGATGGGCGGCGAATGAAGCTACGCCTGCTTTCCGAAACCTCGTCTGACATTATTAGCGCCTGATTTGTGCCGGGCCAGAAAGGGCGGCCCGTCCGAGGAAAGGGGGAAAGGGCGACTGAGGAACCGCCCCAGGACTCTTTTATGATGCCGTAGATTAACGGAGGACGGCGCGCAGCCCGACTAGAACTAAATAGACTACGGCGATGACGACGGCCAGCTTGATGAGGCTGACGGCCAGGGAAGTTATGAAGCCCAGCGTGATGCCGACGAGCGACAGCAGGAGCGGCACGCCCACGACCAGCACAAACAGGCAGAGCATCACGACGCCTACGACTTTCAACATGTCTTTCGAGTTTTTCATTTCACACCTCTCAACGTTTCCCGAACTTTTCGCCGCGACCGTCCCGCCGGGTTGAATTCCCCGGCCCCGTGTCGCGCTCGCGAACACTTATACGACGAACTTTCGGCCCGCGTTCCGTCCAAGATTTTTGGCTGCGCGAGCATTTTGCTCCGCCGCGGGATTTCTGTAAAGTAATCCCATGCCGCGACGAGCCGCCAGAAATCTTTTCGCCGAGGAGGAGGAAGCCGCCGCCGAGGCCTCGGCGCTCGCCGCCCCGCTGGCCGACCGCGTGCGCCCGCGCGACCTTTCGGAGTTCGTGGGCCAAAACCACCTGGTCGGCGAGGGCCGCGTCCTGCGCCGGCTGATCGAAGGCAAGGGCGCCCTGCCCTCGCTCATCCTGTGGGGCGCGCCCGGCACGGGCAAGACGACGCTGGCGCGGCTGCTTGCGGAAAAGAGCGGCGCGGACTTCGTGGCGCTCTCGGCCGTCTTCTCCGGCGTCAAGGAGGCCCGCGCCGCAATCGCCGAGGCGCGCGAGAACCGGCGACACGGAAGGCGAACGGTCCTCTTCATAGACGAGATTCACCGCTTCAACAAGGCGCAGCAGGACGCGCTCCTGCCGGCGGTCGAGGACGGGACCGTGACGCTCATCGGCGCGACGACCGAGAACCCCTCCTTCGAAGTCACAGGCGCTCTCCTCTCGCGCTCGCGCGTACTCATCCTCAACCCGCTCGCGGACGAAGACGTGGAAACCATCCTGCGCCGCGCGCTCGCGAACGAAGAGCGCGGGGTGGCGGCGCTCAAGCCCGAAGTTTCCGACGAGGCGATAAAGAGATTGGCACACTCCGCGCACGGTGACGCGCGCGTCGCGCTGGCCGCGCTCGAAGCCGCGGTGGATTCGACCGCGCCCGAGGAGGACGGCGCGCGTCGCGTGACGCTCGACACGGTCGTGGAGGCCCTGGGGCGCGCGCACTACGCCTACGACAAGGGAGGCGAGGAGCACTACAACCTGGCCTCGGCGCTCATCAAGTCCCTGCGCAACTCCGACGCCGACGCGGCGCTCTACTGGCTGGCCCGCCTCATCGAAGGCGGGGCCGACCCGGTCTTCATCGCGCGCCGCCTCTGCATCCTCGCCTCCGAGGACGTAGGGCTGGCGGACCCGCAGGCGATGGTGCAGGCCGCGGCGGCCGCGGACATCACGCGGCTGATAGGATTGCCCGAGGCGCTTTACCCGCTCTCGCAGGCGACTATTTATCTGGCCCGCGCGCCGAAGTCGAACGCGGTGAAGCGCGCCTACATGGCGGCGGCCGAGGACGCGTCGGAGACCGCGCGCGAGCCCGTCCCGCTGCACCTGAGGAACGCCATCACGCCATTGATGAGGCGCGTCGGCTACGGCAGCGGCTACCGCTACGTGCACAGCGACGCGCGCGCCAAAGACGAGATGGAGTGCCTGCCCGAAGCCCTGCGCGGCCGGGTTTACTATGACGAGGAGCAGCCGGCGGAGGGCGGCGGCTCGGACGAGCATTGTTAGCGACAGAGGAGTCTGAGGGAGAAGCACTAGAGTGGCATCGAGCAAATCGGATAAAGAGTTAGCATTCCTGCGCGACCTGTACGTGGCGACGGACTGGGGAGAGAGGTTCGCGGAGTTGGTTGACGAGCACGTCGTGCTCCCCAAGAAGGGGAGCATGCTCTACGTCGCGGCGGGCACGGGCGGGCACGCGCTGGCGATGCAGGAGCGCGCGGGCAACCGCGTCACGCTCGTCTGCGTTGACGAGAGCGAAGAGAGTCTTGAGCTGGGGCGCGCGAAGGCCGTCGCAGTCAGGGCCGAGCCCGAGTTTCGGCGCGCGCAGTTGGAGGCCCTGGAATTCGAGGACGATCAGTTCGACCTGGTGGTGGGCGACGCTTCGATGATAGCAGCGGAGCGGCTGCCGGAGGTGGTCGCGGAGATGGTGCGCGTGGCTGCGCCGGGCGGCACGGTCGCGCTGACGCTCCCGACCTCTTCGAGCTTCGGCGAGTTCTTCTCTGTCTACTGGGAGGCGCTGCGCAACGCCGGCATCGCGGACCACGAGCACGACGTTGAGTCGCTGATCACGGGGCTGCCGACCGTCTCGGAAATAGAAGTGCTGGCCGGGCGGGAAGGCTTGGACAACGTCTCCTCGTGGACGCAGATTGAAGAGTTCGACTTCGAATCCGGCGAAGAGTTTTTGAACGCGCCGCTCATCACAGACTTTCTCCTGCGCGGCTGGCTCGAATCCCTCCCGGAAGCCGCCGACCAGGAGCGCGTCACCAAAGAGATCGAGCGCATCATCGACGTCGAACGCCAGGACATGGATTTCGCCCTCTCCGTGAAGGCAACGCTCGTCGTCGGGCGAAAGGCGAGGTAAGGCAAAAGGTAGAAAGCAAAAGGGAGGACGACCCCTGCGGGGTCAAGGCTTTTTCCTTGTGCCTTTTACTTATTTACTTTTTCGCTCGCCAGTCTTTCGTCTTCGAGGCGGTCGGCGTCCGCCGCGCGCAGGCGCTCGCGGCGCTTGGTGGCTTCGACGCGGGCCTCCTCGTCGGCCTCATCCTGCCCTTCCTTGAAGGCGCGCTTGCTCTGGCCCAAAGCCTTCGCCAGTTGCGGCAGGCGGCTCGCGCCGAAGAGCACGACGACGATGGCGAGTATGATTAAAAGCTCCTGATAGCCCAGTGCCATTTGATTCATCACTAAAATCCTCCGCGGCCCAGGCCCTCTGACTATCCGAACCGCTACTAAAATTTCGCGCCCCTACTCGGCGGCACTCGACTCGTAAAAGAGATACTTGCGCCAAGTCTCGTCGGCCCGGCCGAGGTAACGCATGATCTGACGGTTGACGTGGAGCGAGAACCCGCGCGGGCGGCGCAAGAGATGCATCCCGGCCTCTTCGGGCGTGCGGTTGCCCTTGCGGTGGTTGCAGCGCTTGCAGCACGCCACCAGATTGTCCCACGTCGAGTCGCCGCCGCGCGAGCGCGGGTGCACGTGATCCAGCGTCAGCTCCGCAGGGGTGTAATGCTTGCCGCAGTACTGGCACGTCGAGTGGTCGCGCAGCAGGATATTTTTGCGCGAGAGCGACTTGCGCTCGAAGGGGATGTGTATGTACTCGGTCAGCCGGATGACGGAGGGCGCGTGAATCGAGAGCCTGGCGGAGTGGAGCATGTGGCCGTTGTGCTCTTCCATGCGCGCCACCCCTTTGAAAATCATCACCACCGCGCGCCGCTCGGTGCACACGTTAATCGGCTCGAAAGAAGCGTTCAGGACTAAAACTCGTCCGTTCATATTGCCCCCTGATATTACGTGAGCCCGCGCGCCAGTGTCAAAAATAATTACCGAATGACTAAACCCCTGCTGCGCCTCCGTCGTGAAAAACCTTCCTCACGCCGGAGGCGCAAAGCCGCTTAAGTCGCTAAGAAAGACGCGGGAGTGCGCCGTCACTTCGCTTCACGGAAGCGGTCAGTGGCTTCCACGAGGGCGCTGATGTTGCCGGCCTCCATCGCGGAGTGGCCGGCGTCGGGCGTGATCTGGAGGTCTGCCTCGGGCCAGGCGCAGTGCAGCTCCCACGCGCTCATCATCGGGCAGACCACGTCGTAACGCCCCTGGACGATGACGGCCGGGATGTGCCGAATCTTGCCGACGTTCTCGATGAGGTAGTTCTCGGTCGGGAAGAAGGCGTTGTTCATGAAGTAGTGACACTCTATGCGCGCGAACGCCATCGCGAACTCCGGGTCGGCGAACTTCTCTATCATGCTGTAGTCGAAGAAGAGCTTCGACGTGCTCCCCTCCCAGATGCTCCACGCGCGCGCCGCCGCCAGCTTCACCTCATCGTCGTCGCCCGTCAGCCGCCGGTAGTAGGCGCTGACCATGTCGCCGCGCTCACTTTCGGGGATGACCTTCAGGTACTCCTCCCATACGTCCGGGAAGATGGCGCTCGCGCCCTCCTGGTAGAACCAGCGAATCTCCTTCGGGCGGCAGAGGAAGATTCCGCGCAGGACGAGTTGGCGCGCGCGCTCGGGGTGCGTCTGCGCGTAGGCGAGAGAGAGCGTGCTGCCCCACGAGCCGCCGAAGACCTGCCAGCTCTCTATGCCCAGGTGCTCGCGCAGCTTTTCGATGTCCGCGACCAGGTCCCACGTCGTGTTCTCTTCGAGGCCGGCGTGCGGCGTGCTCTGGCCCGAGCCGCGCTGGTCTAAGAGGACTATGCGGTAGGCCGCCGGGTCGTGAAAGCGTCTGTACTCGGGGACCAGGCCGCCGCCGGGGCCGCCGTGCAGGAAGACGACCGGCTGCCCGTCCGGGTTCCCGGCCTGCTCGTAATAGATGTTATGAACGGGCGAGACCTGCAAGCGGCCGGTGTCGAAAGGCTCAATCGGGTCGTATAGATTTTTCATGCGGGCATGATACAGCAAAACAGTGGGCAGCAGGCAGTGGGCAGCGGGCAGTAAAGACCAAAAACAGGAAGGCGGCCGAGTGTGATTTACACTGCCGCCTGCCTGTCTTTCTTTTAACTGCCCACTGCCTACTGCCCACTGCCTTTGAGCGCGGCCTGAACCTGTTCGCGGCGGCTGCGGCTGAGCTTGAGTTCCGTGCCGTCTTGCAGGATGACGAGGTACTCGCCGTTGAAGTGTGGGTGCAGCTCTTTGATGCGTTCGATGTTGACGATGGTCGAGCGGTGTATGCGTATGAACTTTTCGGGGTCGAGTCTCGTCTCCAGGTCGCTCAGGGTCTCGCGCAGCATGTGCGTCTTGCGGCCCGCGTGCAGCTTGACGTAGTAGTCGTCGGCCGCGATCCAGTCCACATCCTCGGCCTTCAGGAAGAGGACGCGGCCCGAAGCCTTAATCATGAAGCGCGTCAGGTAGCCCGCCGCCTTCTTCTCCGGCGGCGCGGCGCGGTCTTCGAGCAGCGCGAACAGCTTGCGGCTGAGCTGGTTTATCTGGCGCTGCTCGATCTGCGCCTTCGCCTGCCGCAATGCCTTCTCGAACCGCGCGTCGTCGAACGGCTTCAAGAGGTAGTCGAGCGCGTGCACCTCGAACGCCTTGAGCGCGTACTGGTCGAACGCCGTGACGAAGACGACGGCCGCGATGCGCCCGTGCTCGATTCTTTCCAGGACCTCGAAGCCGCTCATCTCGGGCATCTGTATGTCCAGGAAGAGCAGGTCGGGCGGCTGTTCGTTGATGACTTCCAGCGCCTCGTAGCCGCTGCCGCACTCGCCCACGATCTCTATCTCCGGGTCGTCTTCCAGGAGCACGCGCAGGTTGCGCCGCGCCAGCGGCTCGTCATCCACGATCAGCGCCCTTATCTTTTTCTTCTCCATCGCGGCTACGCTTCGCCCGCGCTCACGCGCCAGGGTATCAGGAGCGTGGCCTCCACGCCGCCGCCCTCGCGGTTGCGCACCTCGAAGCGGTGCTCCCGGCCGTAGAGTTGTTTGAGACGCTCGCGCGTGTTCGAGAGCCCTATGCCGCCGCCGTCCTCCATGCGCCAGTCGCGCTTCAGGCCCGGCCCGTCGTCCGCGACCTTGAGCTGGAGCAGGCCGTTCTCGCGCCGCGCGCTGACGGCCACGAGGCCGGAGGAGACGCGCGCGGCGATGCCGTGCCGGATGGCGTTCTCGACCAGCGGCTGGAGGATGAGGTTGGGCACGCTCGCGTTCAAGGTTTCGGGCGCGACCTCCATCTTCACCGTCAGCCTGTCGGAGAAACGCATCTGCTGTATGTCCAGGTAGAGTTCGAGGAAGTCCAGCTCCTCGCGCAGCGGAATCTCCTGCTTGCCCGCGTTCTCCAGCGTGTGGCGCAGGAGGTCGCTCAGGCCCGCGAGCATGTTGACCGCCGCCTTGTCCTTGCGGTCGCGGATCAGGCCCGCGATGGCGTTGAGCGTGTTGAAGAGGAAGTGCGGGTGGAGCTGCATCTTCAACGCCTGTAGCTGCGCCTGTGCCAGTTGGGCCTCCAACTGCGAGGCGCGGAACTCGCGCTCGCGGAAGCGCGCGTAGTAGTCGAACGCGTAGCCGACGCCGACTATCATCCCGTAGGCGATCAGCTCCAAATGGTACTCGCTCACGAAGCGGTCCCAGAAGCTGTCCCAGAACGGGCGCGAGTCCGACATCGCGTCATACGGCTGGAACCAGACGGTGGAGAAGCCGACCAGTATCGAGTGCAGGCCGCCGAGAATCGTGCCGGCGGCGACGTGCACCGGCAAGTTGCGCTTCCAGGAGTGTCTTTCGACCGGGAAGTGCCGGCCGAGCCAGAGAATCAGCGGCGTCGCGAGCGGCCAGAAGTACCAGCAGCCGAGCAACTGCCACGCGAGCATCCGCCAGAAGGAATGATTATGCCCGCGCATCCCGACGTAAAGCTGGCTGGTGTAGAGCAGGCCGAGCAGGGTCCAGAAAGACCAGATCAGCCCCCACTTGACCAGCCAGCTACGCCGCGATTCGGGGTCGTCCAGGACGACCACTTCCCCGTGCTTTGAATCCAGGCTTCGCATCAACTGTATTGCTAAAAGAAAGTGATGAGTGATGAGTGATGAGCAGAAGCAAGAAGTTTTTTCTTACCACTTATCACTGCTTAAGGCTTCCCTAATTGACCCGCGCCCGCGCGCCGCCCGCGCCGCGCACGACCTTGAGGACTAAGACCAGTCGGCCCCCCGCCTGCTCGACGCTCGCAGAGCCCTCCCACGCCTGCCCCTTCTCGTCCGTCAACTTCCAAACGCTCGCGGGCGCGGCGTTGTTCACCTTGCTGACGCTGGCCTTCGTCCACCTCGCGTCGGTGGCCCATTTTTCGCCGACGCGCGCCAGCAGTTCCGCCGCCGACGTGTTGGACGGCGCGCCCCACTTCTCTTCCCAGTTGTCAGCGCCGCCGGCGAAGCTGAGCGGCTCGAAGGCAGGGTAGATAACGTCGTAGATGCTCGCCGGCAACTTCATGTCGGCGTGCGAGGCGCGCGCGTATCCCGACTCGGGCCGCCAGTCGTACTCGATGCCGTAGGCGGACATCTGCGCCCAGCCCTTGCCGTCCATCTTCTCAATCAGGTGGAGCGCCCCGTCGATGCCGGAGGAGAGGCCGCCCGTGGTGATGATCTTCCCGTTGTCCACGAAACGCTTGTCGTTGACGACCCTCGTCTTCGTGGCTACGCTCCTCAACTTTTCGACGAGCCCGGCCGTCGTGGTGGCTTCGAGCCCGTCGAGCAGCCCGGCCTTCGCCAGGAGGAACGCGCCGTTGCAGACCGACATGACGTATTTGGCCTCTTTGGCGCTGGCCTGAATCCAGTTGATGACTTTCCGATTTTCGAGCTGCGCGCCGACGCCCCGCGCCTGCTCGCCCGGCTCGCTGGAGCCGCCGCCGGGGACGATAATAATATCCGGCTTCGGCTGGTTCTCGAAAGTGTAGTTCGGGATGACGCGCATCCCCATGTTCGTCGTGATGGCGTCCGGCTTCTCTGCGACCGTGTAGACGTGGCGCTTGCCCATCCCGCCCAAGACTTCGTAGGGTCCAGTGTAGTCGATTATCTGCACGCCATCGAAGATGAGGATGGCGACGTTCTGCCTCTGCTGTTTGGCGGCCTCCTGCGCCTGCACGCTCGAAGCCAGCAGCGCCCCGAACAGGACCAGCGCCGCGGCCGTTAAAGCTCTCTTCATGACTTCAATCTCCTTCTAAAAAATTCCGCCTTGTACTCCGGCCCGGAGTTTAGGCGAACTCTTTCGAAAGGCGCGCGGCTATTCAGGGAACAGACTCGAAAATGCGGCGGGCGGCCCGTTTCGCGCGGCCAGTTGCAGGGAAGCCGTAGGGTGAATCGCGCGTCGAGCCGGGGCGCGAGGCGACAATTACGCCGGGCGCGCGACCGTCAGGACGAAGACGGAGTGCGCGCCGGCGGCCTTGAGCGCGGAGGCGCACGCGGACGCGGTCGCGCCCGTGGTGAACACGTCGTCGACGAGCAGGACGCGTTCATTTTCAAGCAGGCGCGGGCGGCGGACGGCGAAGGCGTCTGCGACGCTCTCGCGGCGCGCGCGCTCGTCCATGCCCGCGCGGTGGCGAGCCGTGTGGGTGGTGCGGACCAGGCTCCATTCGTCCAGCGGGAGGCGCGCGAGCCGTGCCAGCGACGCGGCCAGCACCGCCGCCTGGTTGAAGCCGCGCTCGCGCAGCCGGTCGCCCGAAAGTGGCACAGGCACGATGCGCGTCGCCAGGGCGAGCGGCTCGCGCCGCTGGGCCTCGAACATCAACCGCGCGAGGCGCGCGGGCGCGTGCGGCTCGCGCTTGAGCGCCAGGATTGTCGCGCGCAACGCGCCCTCGTACGCGCCGCACGCGCGCGCCGCCGTGTAATGCTCTGCGTCGCAGCGCCGGCAGCGCACCTCTTCGCGCTTCTCTTCCGGCACGACGCCGCGCGCGGGCGCGCCGCACTTCCAGCAGACCAAATCCTCTGCGCCGAAGACGCGCGTCTTCAGCCAGCACATGCCGCACGCGAACCCGTCGGCGCGCGCCTCTACGCTCCCGCCGCAGACGGCGCACGCCTGCGGGAAGACCAGCGACAGCCCCGCGTCCGCGAGCGTGTTCACTTTTTTGACGAAGCCCATCGACAGCGCCGCCTCCGGGAAACGGGAAGCCCTCCGGGGTTGACCGCGGTCAACCCCGGAGGGCTTCGGATTATCTCACGCCCGGGAGCGTTTCTTCTATTCGTCGTCCTGGTTGAGCAGGCCGCGCTCCTGTAGGTCCTGGCAGCGCAGGCAGTGGCGCGCCCACGGCACGGCCTCCAGGCGCTTGTCCTGCACGGGCTCGCCGCAGTGTACGCACTCGCCGTAGCCGCCCGCCTCGATCCGCTCCAGCGCCTCGTCAATCAGTTCGAGCAGCCGGCGGTCGTTGGCCGACATGGAGAATAATAGCTCTTTTGTGTATGCGTTGGCCGCCATGTCCGCGGGGTCCTGCGTGGCCTCGGAGTCGCGCTCGCGGCTGTACTGCTCGGCCTCCATGACCTGCCCGACCAGCCCCTCGCGCCTCCCCAGCAGCCTGTCCCTGTAAACTTTGACTCTTCTCTTATCCATCGTTATCAATTTACCCTCCGCACTCATCCTTATTTTTGGTACGGTAACCCGTGTATGATCGTGTAGGCCCTGTATAACTGCTCGGCCAGCACGACGCGCGCCATCTCGTGCGTCAGCGTCAGGCGCGTGAGCGACCAGCGGGAGTGAGCGCGCTCGGTCACGTCCCGCGAGACGCCGTTGTGGCCCCCGACGACGAAGGCGACTTCCTTCGTCCCGGCGTTCTGCCACTTTTCGACCTCGGCCGCAAGCGCCGGCGAACTCCACTCGCGGCCCTCCACGTCAAGCAGCACGACCAGCGCGTCGCGGTGGAGCGCGCCTATGATGCGCTTACCTTCGTCTTCGATGCCTTCACGCTCTGTACGCGCCCCACTTTCCCTCAGTTCCGTGACTTCGCACCGCACGAACCGCCTCAGCCGGGCCAGATAGTCCTCCGCGAGCGCCCGCAGGTGCTCGTTCCTGGTTTTCCCCACCCAGACCAGACGAAAAATCATCTTCGAAGTGATGAGGGCGGCAGCGATGAGGAATGAATGAACAGCCGTCGAAGCAAAGGTTCGGCGGACGATTCACTCAAAACCCTTTCATCCCCCATCCCTCATCCCTCATCCCTTCCATACCTCGCGAGCTTCTCGTAAAGGTTCTTGCGGCTGATGCCGAGCAGCCGTGCGGCCGCGGCCTTGTTGCCCTTCGTGGCGGACAGCGTCTCCCTGACGTAGTCGGCCTCCAACTCCGCGAGCGTCAATCTCTGCTTCGCGCGCCGACGCAACTCGACCGAGGCGCGCATCGCCTCCGGCAGGTCGGCCGCGGTTATCTGGCCGCCTCCGGCGACGATGACGCCGCGTTCGATAGTGTTCGCCAACTCGCGCACGTTGCCGGGCCAGTCGTAAGCCTTGAGGACCGCGAGCGCCTCGGCCGAGAGCGACGCGCCGGCGCGCCCGTGCTTGGCAGCGTAAGTTTTCAAAAAGCCGCGGGCCAGTTTCTCCACGTCCGCGCGCCGCTCGCGCAGCGGCGGGACGTGCACGCGCACGACGTTCAACCTGTAGAACAGGTCTTCGCGGAAGGCGCGGCGGCGCACAGCGTCGTCCAGGTCCACGTTCGTGAGCGCGACGAGCCGCGCGTCCACGCGTATCGTCTTGCGCCCGCCGAGCCGCTCGAACTCGCGCGCCTCGATCACGCGCAGGAGCTTCGCCTGCGCGTCCGTCGAGAGGTGCGCGATCTCGTCCAGAACGAGCGTGCCCTTGTGAGCCGCTTCGAGCCTTCCGGGCCGCCCCTCGGTCGCGCCCGTGAACGCGCCGCGCTCGTAGCCGAAAAGCTCCGCCTCCAAAAGCTCGCTCGGCAGCGCGGCGCAATCAATCTTGACGAGCGGGCCGTCCGAGCGAGCCGAGCGCGCGTGTATTAAGGCGGCGAGCGCGTCTTTCCCCGCGCCCGACTCGCCCGTCACGAGCACGTTGGCCTCCGCCGGGGCGACGCGTTCGGCGAGGCGCACGGCCTCGCGCATCGCATCCGACAGCGCCACGAGTTCGATCACGACGTTCAGTTTCTCAAAGAGCCCTGGTCGTCGCCGCCGCCCGCGAGGTCCGCCGGCAGCGGGACGCGGCGCGCGTCGCGCCACAGCCTTTCGAGGTCGTAGAACCTGCGCGCCTTGTCCTCGAACACGTGCAGTATGAAGTCGCCGTAATCGACCAGCACCCACTCGGCCGCGTTGTAGCCCTCCACGCGCGCGGGCCGCGTGCCCTGCTTCTTCAACTGCTCGACCACCTCGTCCGCGATGGCCTGCACCTGCCGGACGTTGGTCCCGCTCGTGATGAGGAAGTAGTCCGTGAAGCTCGCCACCTCGCGCAAGTCAAGCACGACCATCTCCAGAGCCTTCTTGTCAGCGGCCGCGTTGAGCGCCGCGCAGATTCGCTCGTCCAGTTGCTCGACGCACTCGTCCGCGCCCGCCTTCTCCTTCGACGAGGCGCGCCCCTTGGCGGCCGCGGCCTTAGCGGCGCTCTGCTCCGGGTGTAAGACCTGTTCCTTGATTGATGAATTCTCTTTCATGCTTCTTCGTAGAGCCCGTACTTTCTGATGTAATCGGCGACCGGCGGCGGGACCAGTTTCTCCCAGTCGCCCTCGCGCCCCTCGCGCACGGCCCGGCGAACCTCTGTCGCCGAAATGTCCAACTGCACCGCGTCCGTCACGTAAATCTTCTCGCCCCCGTCGTCAATCCCGCCCGCGCCGCCCCGCAGGTCGACGACTCTTTCCCTGACGGCGGGCGTGACGTGCGCCGTGCCCAACTCGTAGCCGGGCCGCGTGACGACGATGTGGTTCGAGAGCGAGAGCACGCGCTCCCACTCGCGCCAGGTCGTGATGTCGGCCCAGGAGTCCGCGCCCATCACGAAGAAGACCGCCGCGCCGCTCCCCAGAGCCCCGCGCATGTGCGAGAGCGTCTCCCAGGTGTACGGCCGCTCGGGCTTGTCCAGCTCAACGGTCGAGACCCGGAAGTCTTCCCGCGGCTGCGTCGCCAGCGCGAGCATCGCGTAACGGTGGAGAGCCGGCGAGACTGCGGCCTCGCGCTTATGCGGCGCGACGTGGGCCGGGATGAAAAGCACCTCGTCGAGCGCGAAAAGTTTTGAAAGACCTTCGGCCACCGCGATGTGGCCCCTGTGAACCGGGTCGAACGTCCCGCCGTAGAGAGCTATGCGTCGCATCAGTCACGAAGCCGCGCGCAGCTCGCCGGCCTCTCGCTCCGGCGAATCACTAATCTCGTCCAGGGCGCGCGCCACGGCGCTGACCAGTTCTTTCACGCCCTGCTTCGTCGCCGAAGAGATGGCGTGGAAGGGGCGTCCGTCCTCCTCGGCCCTCCGTCTCAAACTCTCAAGCCGCTCGGGCTCGTCGAGCGCGTCCACCTTGGTCGCGACGACGATCTGCGGGCGCGCGGCCAGTCGCGCGTCGTAGGCCGCGAGTTCCCTGTTAATCGTCTCGTAATCCTGAACAGCGTCGCGCCCCGAGAGCGACGACACGTCGATGAGGTGGAGCAGGAGCTTCGTGCGCTCGACGTGGCGCAGGAAGCGGTCGCCCAGGCCAGCGCCCCTGTGCGCGCCCTCAATCAGCCCAGGGATGTCTGCCACGACGAAGGTGCGGAACTCGCCGAGGTCGACCACGCCGAGGTGCGGCTCAAGCGTCGTGAAAGGGTAGTCGGCGATCTTCGGCTTGGCGGCCGAGATGGTCGAGATGAGCGTGGACTTGCCCGCGTTCGGGAAGCCGACCAGCCCCACGTCAGCGAGCAGCTTCAGTTCGAGCTGCAACTCGCGCTCCTCGCCCTCGCTCCCCTCCTGGTGGTAGCGCGGCGCGCGGTTCGTGGAGGTCGCGAAGTGCGCGTTGCCGAAGCCGCCTCGCCCGCCGCGGGCCGCGAGCCAGCGCTCGCCGTGCTCCGTGAAATCCTTGAGCAGCTCGCTCGTCTCGGCGTCGAAGACCTGCGTGCCCACGGGGACGCGCACGGTCGTGTCGACGCCTTCGCGGCCCGAACGGTTCGAGCCCTCGCCGTGTCGCCCGCGCTCGGCTATGTGCTCCGGGTTGTAGCGCAGGTGGAGCAGGGTGTTCAAAGACTCGTCGGCCTCGACCCAGACGTCGCCCCCGCGCCCGCCGTCCCCGCCCGAAGGCCCGCCGCGCGGCACGAACTTCTCGCGGCGGAAGGCCGTCACGCCGTTCCCGCCGTGCCCCCCCTGTACGCGAATCTTGGTGCGGTCAATAAACACTCAAGTAGTCAGTAATCAGTTTTCAGTAATCGGTAGTCAGTTAAAAGCGTCGCGGCTGATTTACTGACTACTGATTACTCAAATCGAAAGCGACGCCCGGCGCGCGAAGTGTGAAGCCACTCGGCGCGGGCGTCGCGGGTGTTCGCGGGCTCGCTGAAGACGGGGACGCCCTACGCGGCAGGAGCGGCCGCGGCCGGCGCTTCCGCCGCGGCGGCCGCCTCCGGGTAGACGCTGATGAACTTGCCCGAGCGGCCCTTGTCCTCGAACTTGACTACGCCGTCGACCAGCGCGAACAGCGTGTCGTCCTTGCCGCGCCCGACGTTCTTGCCCGGCTTCCACTTCGTGCCGCGCTGGCGCGCCAGGATGTTCCCGCCGAGCACGCGCTCGCCGCCGAACTTCTTCAACCCCAAACGCTGCGCGTTCGAATCCCGCCCGTTACGCGACGAGCCGACCCCTTTTTTGTGTGCCATTTCAAAAACTCCTAAAAAAGTGACGAGGACTGAGTGCTGAGTAAGAACTTGCTTTTCCTCAGTCCTCGGTACTCATCACTCAGTACTTCCTTTACCCAATCGAGTCTATCTTCAAAGTCGTGTAGCCCTGGCGGTGGCCCTGCTTGCGCTTGTAGTGCTTGCGGCGCTTCTTCTTGAAGACGATGATCTTGTCGTCGCGCCCGTGCTCGACGACCGTGGCCGCGACGCGCGCGCCCGCGTCGAGCGTCGAGCCGACCTTCGCGCCGTCCTCGCCCGCGACCAGCATCACGTCCAGCTCGACCGTCTCGCCGGCCTGCTTGTCTATCGAAGGCACGCGCACCGTCTTGCCCTCTTCGACGCGGAACTGTTTGCCGCCAGATTTGATGATTGCGTAAGCCATTTCTCTAGTTCTCCTGCACAGGCGCGCCCGCGGCCGCCTTAGAAAAGTCGTTTATTATACGGGCCGTCCCCGCGCGCGTCAACGCGAGGAGGCGGCGATTTCAACCGGCTTCTTCGTCCCGTTTTTTTTTAGAAAATCTTCCATGAACTTGGTCGAGAACTCGCCCGCGCGGAAATTGGGGTCGTCCATGATTTTCAGGTGCAGCGGGATCGTCGTCTTGATGCCCTCGACCACCATCGCTTCGAGCGCGCGCTTCATGCGCGCGATCGCCAGCTCGCGCGTGCCCGCGTGGACGATCACCTTCGCTATCATCGAGTCGTAGTAGGGCGGCACCTTGTAGCCTGGGTAGGCGGCCGTGTCGACGCGCACGCCGGGGCCGCCCGGCAGGTTGAAGGCCGTGATCGTGCCGGGCGACGGCGTGAACGTCTCCGGGTCCTCGGCGTTGATGCGGCACTCTATCGAGTGGCCGCGAATCACCACGTCGTCCTGCGTGTAGGCGAGCGGCGTGCCCTCCGCGATTCTGATCTGGTTGCGCACGATGTCGGCGAGCGTCACCATCTCGGTGACGGGGTGCTCGACCTGTATGCGCGTGTTCATCTCCATGAAGTAGAAGCTCTCGTCCTCGTCCAGGAGGAACTCGAAGGTGCCCGCGCTCGAATAGCCTATCTTCTTGCAGGCCGCGACGGCCGCCGCGCCCATCCGCTCGCGCAGGGCCGGCGAGAGCACCGGCGACGGCGCTTCCTCCAACAGCTTCTGGTGGCGGCGCTGAATCGTGCACTCGCGCTCGCCGAGGTGGACGCACTCGCCGTGCTCGTCCGCGAGCACCTGAATCTCTATGTGGCGCGGGCGCTCTATGTAGCGCTCGATGTAAACGTCGCCGTTCTTGAAGGCGGCCGCCGCCTCGTTCGAAGCGGTTTCGAGCGCGGGGCCGAGTTCCTCCTCGGAGCGCACGATGCGCATGCCGCGCCCGCCGCCGCCGGCCGCGGCCTTGACGATGACGGGGAACCCGATCTCGCGCGCGAGCTTCAGCGCCTCCTCTTCGGTTTCGAGCGGGTTCTCGCTGCCGGGCAGAATTGGCACACCCGCCTCCTGCATCGCGCGACGCGCCTGCACCTTGTCGCCCATCATCTGGATGACGTTGGAGCGCGGCCCGATGAACTTGATGTTGCACGCCTCGCAGATTTCCGCGAAGTAGGCCGACTCGGCGAGGAAGCCGTAGCCTGGGTGGATGGCGTCCACGTTGTAGATTTCGGCGGCGCTGATGATGGCCGGGATGTTCAGGTAGCTCTGCGCCGAGGGCGGCGGGCCGATGCAGATGTGCTCGTCCGCGAAGAGGACGTGCAGCGAGTCGCGGTCGGCCGTCGAGTGCACGGCCACCGTCTTGATGCCCATCTCCTTACACGTCCAGATAATCCGGCACGCGATTTCGCCGCGGTTGGCGATCAGGATTTTTCTGAGCGGACGTGTCATAAAAAATAGGACTGAGTGCTGAGGACTGAGGACTGAGGAAAAGAAAGCTGTTTCTAACTCAGTCCTCAGTCCTCAGCACTCATCACTTCTTTACTCCGAACAGCGGCTGCCCGTACTCGACGGGCTGGCCGTTCTCGACGTATATCTTGGCGATCTCGCCGGAGGTCTCGGCCTGAATCTCGTTCATCAGCTTCATGGCCTCGATGATGCAGACCACGGAGTCCGGGCCAACGTGGCTGCCGAGCCGAACGAAGGGCTCTGCCGTGGGCGAAGGCGAGCGGTAAAAAGTCCCCACAATCGGCGAGATGATGACGTGCAGGCTCTCCTCTTCGGCCGGCGCAGGCGTCGCCGGCTGCGCGGCCTTCGCTGCCGACGCCGCAGAGCCCTGCTGCTCGTGCGCCTGCGGCGGCACTTCGTACATGACCGGCGCGTTCATGGCCTGCGGCTGGGCGGCGACGACCTGCGGGGCCGGGTTGCGGCCCAGGTGGACCCGCATCCCCTCCCGCTCGATTTCGAATTCCGTCAGGCCGTGCGCCGTAAAGAGCGCGAAGAGGTCGCGCAGCTCCTCCATCGGCAGATGCGACTCCGGGCGGCGCGGCTGGTTCTGCTGCTGAC
>DATMVE010000074.1:0-31905 GCA_035563515.1 Pyrinomonadaceae bacterium | reverse complement strand
CATCGGCGGCTCCGGCGGCGGCGGCGGCGCGGCGACCGCCAACACACGCGGCAGCGCCGGCGGCGGCGGGGGCGGCGCAATCCTCATCGCCAGCTCGACCTCGATTACGATCAACGGGAACATTCTGGCCCGCGGCGGTGCCGGAGACAATCAGACCTGCTCGACGGGCCCGGGCGGCGGCGGCTCGGGCGGGGCCGTTCGGTTAATCGCCAACACGGTCAAGGGCGGCGGCTCTATCCAGGTCAACGGCGGAAGTGGCACGGGCTGTTTCAGCGGCCAGTCCAGCGGCAACGGCGGGCAGGGCTTCGTGCGCGTCGAGGCTTTCGACTACAGCGCGCTCACGACCAGCACCAGCCCGGCGGGCATCATCAGCTTCGCGCTCCCCCACCCGGTGACGGTCTCGAACGCGCCGTCGCTGCGCATCGCGTCGGTCGGCGGCGTCAACGCCCCTGCCTCGCCCATCGGCTCGCTGCAAGGCGTGCCAGACATCGTCGTGCCCACGACGACGACCAACCCGATGACGGTCGCCCTCGAAGGCGCGAACCTCCCCGTCGGCACGGTCGTGCAGGTGACGCTCACACCGAGCCGCGGCAACCGCACGTCCGTGCAGAGCAGCGCGCTGACGGGGACCGAGGCGGCCTCGACGGCGAGCGCGAGTCTCTCGCTGCCGACGGGCGTCAGCGTCATCAGCGCGTCGGCCGTCATCGACCTGACCTCGAAAGCCGACCCGCTCTTTATGGACGGCGAGCGCGTCAACCGCATCGAGGTCGCGGCCGTCTTCGGCGGCGCGTCCGAAGTCACTTACGTGACGCAGTCGGGCCGCCGCATCAAGCGCGTCAGCAACTAGGAAGGCGCGCGCCCTTCGATAAGGGTTTGCGCCTCCCTCTTCCTTCTCCTTCAAGTGGACGTTCGGCAGCCAGCGCCGTGAGACGAACAGCGGCGCTGGCTGCCGGACGGCGGCGGTCTCAGCGGAGATTGGCACACAGACGGCGCGGCGGCCAGGGGAACCGAGTAACCAGTGCTCTCGACCAACACGAGCGAGGACTGACAGATGAAGACCATTACTTTTGAGCAAATTATCAATCCAGTTATTGAACGGGCGCGACGCCGGGCGGCTCAGGCCGCGGCCCGCGGCCCGCGGCGCTCAATTGCCTGGCTGCTGATATTTTTATTCCTCTTTACGCCTGTCACCCCGCGTCTCCTGCGTGCGAATGTCAACCCCTCGGAAAGAACCGCGACTCCTGCGGCCGCCACGGCGGCGGCCCAGACGACAGAGACTTTCGTCGTCTTCGGCCCGCGCAACTTCACGCGCGAGGCGGGCGCGCCCACGAACGTCGTCGCGCCTTTCACCCTCCCGGCGGACGCCGTCGCCCCGTTTTCCGTCCAGCTCGTCAACGGCGACGCGGACGGCTCCAACAGGGTTTCGAGCGCGGACATCAAGCTCAACGGGGCGGCCCTCTTCACCTCCAGCAGTTTCAATCAGACGGTGGGGACTCTCAACAAGTCCGTGACGCTCTCTGCTTCGAACACGCTGGAGGTGAAGCTGAAAAGCTCCCCCGGCTCGTTCCTGACCATTACTTTCACGGCCACCCGCACGGCGAGCCCGCAGGCCGCCCTCACTTCAGTCGCCCCGGCGCGCGCCACGCAGGGACAAACTCTCAACGTCACGCTGCACGGCACCAACACGCACTGGGTCGCGGGCCAAACGCACGCCTCTCTCGGGGGCGAAGTGTCCGTGGGCGGAGCGGCCCCCGGCGCGCTCGGGCCGGTGACGGTCACGGACGCCAACACGGCCGTCGCGGAGGTGATGGTCTCTCCCACCGCCGCGCTCGACCCGCGCGCCGCGCGCGTCGTGACGCAAATCGGCGGCGAAGAAGAGTCCGTCGTCAAGGCGGAGGCGTTCACCGTGTCAGCCGCGACCGTGCCCGGCTCGTCCGCCTCGGTGGTCTCGACCGTCGCGGGCGGCGCGGGGCTTCAAGGGTACGCCGACGGCGCGGGCCCCCAGGCGCGATTCCGCAGGCTGACGGGCGTGGCCGTCGGCGCGGACGAGACCATCTACGTGGCCGACACCGGCAACCAGCGTATCCGCGTCGTGCGTAATCAGCCGGACTCGTCGGGCGCGCCCGTCTGGGTCGTTTCGACGCTGGCCGGCGACGGTCAGGCGGGATACGTAGACGGGCCGGGCGGCTCCGCCCGCTTCACCAACCCGCAGGGAATCGCCGTCGACTCAAGCGGCGTGGTCTACGTGGCCGACACGGCCAACAACCGCATCCGGCGCATCGCGCCTGACGGCACGGTGACTACGCTGGCCGGCGACGGCACGCCGGGTCTTCAAGACGGCACCGGCACGGGGGCGCGCTTTAACGCCCCGCAGGGGGTGGCCGTTGACAACCAGGGCAACGTCTACGTCGCGGACACAGGCAACTCGTCCGTGCGCGTCATCAACCCGAGCGGCGAGGTGAGAACGCTCTCCGGCGACGGCACGGTCGGCTCGAACGATTCCCCCTCGGCGCGCTTCGACGGCCTGATGGGCGTCGCCACGGACGGCGCGAGCGTCTACGTCTACTTGTCCGACACGGGCAACCACCGCATCCGCCGCTTAGACCCGAGCGGCGCGGTGATAACAGTAGCGGGCGCGGAGCGCGGGTTCGCGGACGGCACGGCCAGCCAGGCGCGCTTCGCGGAGCCGTCGGGCATTGCCACCGACGGCTCGGGGAAACTCGTCGTCGCCGACGCCGTCAACTCGCTGGTGCGCCTCGTCGACCCGGCGCTGGCGGCGAACAACTCCCCGCAGGCGGTCTGGACCATTGCCGGGACCAGCGACCGCGGCCTGACTAACGGCGCGGGCGACATCGCACGCTTCCTGACGCCGCGCGGCGTCGCCGTCTCCCCGTCGAGCGCGATCATCGTCGCCGACACGGGCAACCAGGTGTTGCGGCGCATCCTGCTCCCGCCCGTCATCACGGACCTCGCGCCCCCGAGCGCGCGCCTCGGCGACACCATCACGATCAACGGCGCTCGCTTCGACGGCCGCGCGGCCGCGCGAAACACAGTTCGCTTCACGCGCTCCGCCCAGGCCGGGGGCGGCCAGACGCCGGCCCAGGTCACGGCGGCCACGCGCACACAGTTGACCGTCGTCGTCCCGGCCGACGCCGCCACCGGCCCCGTCACCGTCGAGACTGAAGGGGGCACGGCCGTGAGCCCCAGCGACTTCGTCATCAGCGCGTACCCCGCGCCCGTCATCGGCGACTTCACGCCGAAGCACGGCCCCGTGGGCACGGAGGTGACTCTCACGGGCACGGCGCTCATGGTGACGGAGAGCGACCCCTCGGTGACTTTCGCCGGGGCCAACGGGGCGCGGCTGCCCGCGCTCGTCAAGAGCGCCACCGCGACCGAAGTGCGCGTGCTCGTCCCCAACGCCGCGTTGAGCGGCCTCATCGAACTGACCAACGCGGGGGGCACCGCCACCACGCCCGGAATGTTCACGGTTGACGCGCTCCAGGACTTCACGCTGACAATCGCGCCCTCGACGGCGACCGCCGTCCAGGGGAGCGCGGCCACCTACGTCCTTTACCTCACGAGCGGGCAGGACGAGTTCAGCCAGCTCGCGACCCTGACGGCGGCGGGACTGCCCGCGGGCGCGACCGCGTCCTTCGACCCGGCGCAGATTACCGCCGGGGCCAGCTCCGTGCTGACGCTGCAACTCGCCGGCACGCTCGCGCCCGGCAGCTACCCCTTCACCGTCCGCGCCGCCGCCAACGTCGAAGGGCGCGACGTGACGAAGACGGCCGGCGCGACCTTGAACGTCATCGCGGGCGGGCAGACCACGCTGAGCGGGCGCGTGCTCTCGACGGACAAGGAGCCGATCATCGGCGCGATTGTTTCGCTCGACGGCCGCACCGCGACGACCGACGCGGCCGGCGCGTTCCTCCTCTCGGGAATCACGGCCGGCGCGGCCCGGCCCCTGATGGTTGACGGGCGGACGGCGAGCGCGCCGAACCGCACCTACCCGATCATCCTGGAGCCGGCGAAGATCGTCGCGGGCCAGGCCAACGTCGTGCCCTACACTTTCTACCTGCCGCCGATCGACACGCAGTACGAGGTGGACGTCGTCCCCAACCAGAACACGGTGGCGGCCAACCCGCGCGTGCCGAACCTGACGATGACGATCCCGCCGGGGGCGAACCTGCGCAACCGCGACGGCTCGCCCGTCGCGCGCGTCTCGATCACGCCGCTGGCGATTGACCGCACGCCCGCGCCCCTTCCGACAACCGTCTCGACGGCCCTCGTCTACACGAGCCAGCCCGGCGGGGCCAAGCCCGACCCCGGCGTGGAGATTCCCGTCATCTACCCGAACCTGATGGGCGCTAATCCGGGCCAGCAGGTGAACCTCTTCGCCTTCAACCACGACACGGTGGATTGGTACATCTACGGCACCGGGAGAGTGAGCAGCGACGGGCGCACGATTGTGCCGAACATCAACCCGAGCACGGGAAAGAGCTACGGCCTGCGCGACTTCTCGTGGCACTTCCCGAGCGCCGCCGGGCCGGGCGGCAACCCCGGCAAACCCGACGACTGCCCCATCAACCGCGGCGGCTCGCCCGTGGATTATTCCACCGGCGTCAAGATCGAGAAGGCCACCGACATCATGTTCGGCGGGGCGCGCGGCGGGCTGCTGCTGGCGCGCACGTACACGAGCGACCTCAGCCGCCGGAACATTTCCGGCAGCTTCGGCGTCGGCTGGAAGGGCACCTACGACATCCGCCTCACGGGCACTTTCCAGGTCGGCGGCGCAGGCCGCCTCGTGGATGACGAGCAGGAGAGCGGCGACCTCTACAACTACTCGGGCACGGCCCCGGACGGCGCGCTCCTCTTCACCTCGACCGGGTCCGTCTCGCAGATCGGCGACGTGCTGCGCAAGCTCGCCGACGGCACATACGAGTACCGCTTTAAGAACGGCGGGAACATGCGCTTCAACTCGGCCGGGAGGTTGACCTCGCTCAGCGACAACAACGGCAACACGACGACGCTCACCTACACCGGCGCGAACCTGACGCGCGTTACGGACGCCGTGGGGCGCTCGATCACGCTCGCCTACGACGGCTCGAACCGCGTCACGAGCGCGACCGACGCGCTCAACAAGACCTGGCGCTACACCTATGAGACGGGGCTGCTGACGACCGTCACCAACCCGCTCGGCTACGTCGTCCGCTACGGCTACGAGGGCTTCCCGTCCGCGCTGACCTCCGTCAAGGACAAGCGGGGCGCGCTCATCAAGCAGATCAACTACGACGGCAGCGGCCGCGTCATCCGCCAGAAGTTCGCCGACGGCGGCGCGGAGCAGTACGCCTACGAACTCTCGGGCGGCGTCGTCACCCTGACCACGGTCACGGACCCGAAGGGTCGCCGGCGCTCCATGCGCTTCAACGCCGCGGGCTACACCATCGGGACGACCGACGAATTGGGCCAAAGCGCCGTCATCAGCCGCGACCTCGGGACCAACCAGTCGCTCTCGACCTCCGGCCCCTGCGGCTGCTCCGAGAGCGCGCGCCAGTACGACGCGCGCGGCAACGTCGCCGCCGAGACGAACCGCGCGGGCGAGACCGTCAGGGCCGAATACGACCCGGCCACCAACCGCATCACCAAGTTCACGAACAGGCTCGGCCGGTCTGTCTCCTTCACCTACGACTCGCGCGGCAACCTCCTGACGTCCACGAACCCGCTCGGCCAGACGACCGTCTACGGCTACGACGGCTTCGGCCAGCGCACGAGCGTGACGGACCCGCTCGGCCACACGACGCGCACGGAGTACGACCAGTACGGGCACCCGACGGCGAAAGTCGATGCGCTCGGCCACCGCATGACGATTGAGTACGACGCCATGGGGCGGGCGACCGCCACCGTGGACGCGCTCGGCCGCCGCGATACGCGTGAGTACGACGACCTCGGCCGCGTCACCTCCACGACCGACGCGGCCGGGGCCACCACCGGGCTCACCTACGACCCGAACGGGAACCTGCTGACCATTACGGACCACCTCGGGCGGCGCACGACGTTCACTTACGACGGCAAGAACCGCCGGGACTCCGTTAAAGACGCGCTCGGGCGCACGGCCCGCACGCAGTACGACGCCAACGACCAGGTCGTCGCGGAAATCTCGCCGACGGGCCGCGTCGTCCGCTACACGTACGACGAGCGCAACCAGATCAGCACGATCACGGACCCGCGCGGCGGGCTGGTGCGTTACAAGCACGACTTCATCGGGAACCTGCTGAGCCTGACGGACCCGCGCGGCAACGTCTACACCTTTTCTTACGACTCGCTCTACCGCAGCACGGGCATGCGCGACCCGCTCGGGCGCGAGGCCCGGCAGGGCTACGACGCGGCCAACAACGTCAACGAGAGGGTTGACCGGAGGGGACGCCGCACCGTCATCACTTACGACGACGCGGACCGCCCGACGCGCATCGCCTACGCCGACGCCGTCGTCAACTACACCTACGACGCGGCCTCCCGCCTGGAGCGCATCGAAGACTCGCAGGGCGGCGCGCTCGACCTCGGCTACGACGACGCGAACCGGAAGCTGACCGAGACGACCCCCGCGGGCGTGGTCCGCTACGGCTACAACGACGCCGACCAGGTGACCTCGATGACGGCCGCCGACCGCGCCCCCGTGGGCTACCACTACGACACGGCCGGGCGGCTCGACCGCATCACGCAGGGGGCTGAGACTTTCACCTACCGCTACGACGACCTCTCGCGGCTCGCCGGGCTCGAACGGCCCAACGGCGTCAAGACGACCTACGACTACGACGAGGTGAGTCGCCTGAAGCAGATCGCGCACGCCAACGCCGCGGGTCAGGCCGTCGAGGACCTCCGCTTCGTCTACAACGCGGACGACGAGATCGAGTCCATCACTTCGCTCTCGGCGGCCAGCCTGCTGCCCGCCTCGCGGAGCGCCGGCCCGGCCGACGCGGCGAACCGAATCGCGCAGTTCGGCCAGGCTACTTACAGTTTCGACGAGCAGGGCATGACGACGGCGAAGACGGACGCGCAGGGCACGACCACTTACCAGTGGGACGCGCGCGGCCGCATGACGCAGGCGACGCTCCCCGGCGGCCAGACCGTCCAGTACGGCTACGACGCGCTGGGCAGGATGGCTACCCGCACGGCGGGCGGCACGACCACGACCTCGCTCTACGACGGCTCGGAAGTTGTCCTGGACCGCGCGAGCGACGGCGCGCAGGTGGACTACCTGAACGGCCCCGGCATGGACGACAAGCTGCGCCAGTCGCGTGCCGCCACCGGCCCGCTCTACTTCCTGCAAGACCAGTTGGGGAGCACCGTCGCGCTGACGGACGCCGCGGGCGGCGTGGCCGAGCGCATGAGCTACGAGCCCTTCGGCGGCGGAGGGGCGAGCGCCCTGACGCGCTTCACCTACACGGGCCGCGAGCGCGACGCGCAGACCAATCTGATGTACTACCGCGCGCGCTGGTACGACCCCGCGCAGGGCCGCTTCCTCTCGGAAGACCCGGCCGGGTTCGCCGGCGGGATCAACAAGTACGCCTACGTCAGCAACAACCCCGTCAGCAAGAACGACCCGCTCGGGCTATACGAAACGGACGTACACTTCTACCTGACCTACTATCTGGCGCGTCAGACCGGATGCTTTACCCAGAAAGAGGCCAGGCAGATAGCCGGCGCGGATGAGGGGACGGACACGGACCCGCACACCCGCCCCGGCGCGAGGAGTCTCGACCCGGTCACGCCGGAGGGACAGAGGCAGCGGGATCGTAATGCCCATTTCCACGGTCTGACGGACGACCAGACCCGCGCCCAGGACCTCTCTAACCTGATGAACAGCGCGATGCAAGGCAGCCGCGCGGAGCGGCTGACGAACTTCGGCAGGTACATGCACTACTTCCAGGATACGTTCAGCCACCGCGACTACCACGATCCAGCCATCGGGCACGGTCTCGCGGGACACCTGCCCGACAAGACCAATCAGGACGTAGAAAAAGCGATGGACATGGCGCGGCAGTCGTTCGAGCAGTTGAAAGACTTCGCCAGGAAGCTGAAGGGCTGCAAGTGCGAAGGCGCTGACAGTAATCCCGACTGGAAGAAGGTCAGGCAATTCATGGAAGCGGACGGGGGCGGCTTCTGGGACGTAATCAACGACCAGCAGTTGGACAATAAGAGACGCATCCTGTCGGACCCGCGCGGCCGCCCGCTGCCCAGAATGTAGGACTGAATTTCAAGCGCCCTGCGGCCGAAGCATGAGCGAAGAACCGGCAACGCTTCGCCTCCGGGTCAAACATTCAGCTTCGTCTACTCATTCTCTGCCGGGGATGAAGAGACCACGCATCTGCCGCGAGGAGGGTTTACACGCCCGCCTCGCGGGAGTAAAATTTCTCATCATGCTCACACCGGGGCGGAAAAAACGTCTCCTCCTCTTGGCCCTTCTGATATTCAACTGTCTGTTTGCCCTGGCGTGCGTCGGTCGCTCTTACAGCCAATTGCCGGATAAGGTCGCGGGCGCGAAGGTTGAATCCGTGATGCTCTTTCCCATTCGGCAAAATGGCAAGGTCGGTTTTATAGACGGGACGGGCAAGGTCTTAATCGAGCCGCAGTTTAATCCCGAAAATCTTTACCTGGGAGGCGACACGGCATTCTCCGAAGGTCTGGCGCGGATAGCAATCGAGAGGGAGGACGGCGGCGGCCCGGGCGCTCGCCGGAGAATCGGGTTCATAGACGCGACGGGCAAGGTCGCCGTCGAGCCGCAGTTCGACGCGGCGTATGACTTCTCGGAAGGGCTGGCGGCGGTCGAGGTCAATCATCGCGCCGGCTTCATCGATAAGACGGGCCGGATGGTGATACGGCCCGAGTGGGATAGCGCGCGCAGCTTCTCTGAGGGATTATCCGCCGTCGGCAAGGACGGGAAGTTCGGCTTCATAGACGGGACGGGGAAGGTCGTCATCCCGCTCGAATTCGATTACGCGTTAGGTTTCTCCGAAGGGCTGGCCGGGGTCATGGTTGACCGCAAGTTTGCTTTTATAGATCGGACCGGAAAAGTAGTCATCCGGCCGCCGGTCGATGACGCGATGGGGTTCTCCGAGGGACTGGCGGCGGCGCACGTCAATCACAAGATGGGCTTCATCGATAAGACGGGGCAGGTGGTCATCGAGCCCGAATACACTTCCGCGTACGGCTTCTCCGGCGGCTTGGCGCGCGTCATGGTCGGCAGCAAGTTCGGCTACGTCGATAAATCCGGGAACATGGTCATTGAGCCGCAGTACGGGTTGGCCGATGACTTCTCCGAAGGGTTGGCGGCGGTGGAAATCAACCGCAAGTGGGGCTACATCGATCAGGCGGGCCAGATGGTGATCAAACCACAGTTCGACAGGGCCTACGACTTTCGCGACGGCCTGGCAGTCGTCAGTGTCGGTGACGCGAAGGGGTACATTGATAGGACGGGGAAATACGTCTGGCAGCCTTCGAGATGAATTAAAGTCGCCGCCGGGAATCACGTCACGCTTCCTCATAGCCCGAAGAGGCCGGTCGTTCAAAGTATGATGAAAGTTCTGAAAGTCGTATTAGCCTGTGCGGGCCTCGTGCTGTTCCTGACGCAGCCCGGCCGCAACTCGCGTGCGACCAGGCCGGCGGACGCGAAAGAGCAGCCGCAAAAAAGCGCGTCCAGGCGGCAGGCGTCGGCCAAAACTCTGTTCGCCCGGAATTGTGCCACCTGTCATGGCTCGGACGGGCGCGGGGAGACGGTGCCGGGCAAAATCTCAGGCGTGCCCAATCTGGCGGACAGGAAGTGGCAGGAAAGCGTCGACGAAAAACGCATGGCGGCGTCCATCACACACGGGCGCGGGAGCATGCCCTCTTTCGAGGAGAAGTTATCTCAAAATGAGATCGCCTCCCTCGTCTCCCACGTGCGCAGTCTCAAAGACTAACCCTCGTGTCGGGTTTCGGCGTAGGGTCGTCACAAAACAGAAACCGTGAGATGGCTAAGGCGCACGAAACCTCACAACCCATTCGACCGGAGCGCGAGCTAGCTCGCCTTTCATCAAACTACAGCGGCTTGGGCTCGGGGACGGGTCAGAGTAATCTTAACTGAATGGCTGCGGGTTCAAAGGAGCTGCTGCGAACCTTCGCGCTCGCCAACGAGTTTAAGGAAGGGGATTTACTCGTCGGCGGGACGCGGGACGGGTCCGTGCGCGCGGCGGCGCGTGAGGCGCTCGGCGCGCTGACGCTCGGCGCGTTGGCCGGGGCCGCGCTGGTCGAAGACGGGGTGAGCGAGGCGCTCGCCGCGTCGCTGGACTCGCGGCTCGCGGCGGAAATCTCCCGCCTCACAATCGGCGAGCTGAAGGCCACACTGCTGGGCCGCGGCGGCGCGGGTTGGGTGCGCCGCTACGGCGACGGGCTCTCAAGCGAGGCGATTGCCGCGGTCGTCAAGTTGATGACGAACGACGAGCTCTCGGCCGTCGCGCGCACGCTCTTCAACCCGCTCCCCGGCGGCCGCGTGGGCGTAGGCTCCCCGCAACACTTCGGCTCCCGCCTTCAGCCGAACAGCCCCGGCGACGACGAGGAAGAGATACTCTTCTCAATACTCGAAGGGCTCGCCTACGGCTGCGGCGATGTCGTGCTCGGCCTCAACCCCGCGGGCGACGACCTGGAAACAATCATCCGCCTCGAAGACCTGCTCCGCTCTGTGGTCGAGCGGCTGGAGTTGCCGACGCGTTACTGCGTCCTCTCCGACATCGTGAAGCAGGCGCGGGCGCGCGCCGTGACCCGCGTCGATGTCGGGTTCCAGAGTCTCGCCGGCACGTCGAAGGCGCTCGGCGGCATGGTCGGGCTGGACGTGGACGGCGTGCTCGAACTGGCGCGCGGCTTCGGCGGCCTGTACTTCGAGACGGGGCAGGGCTCGGAGGTCACCAACGGGTCGGCCGAAGGCGTGGACATGGTGACGCTGGAAGCGCGCAGCTACGGCGTGGCCCGGCACATCCGGCGGCGGACGGGCGCGTGGATGATCGTCAACGACGTGGCGGGCTTCATCGGGCCGGAGGTCTTCCGCACGGGCGAGCAACTCGTGCGCGCGTGCCTCGAAGACACCGTCATGGCGAAGCTGCACGGCCTGACGATGGGGCTCGACGTGTGCTCCACCTTCCACATGGGCATAGAGCCTGCGGAACTCCGGCGGCTGACCCGCCGGATCGTCGAACAGGCCGCGCCCGCCTACCTGATGGCCGTCGCGGGCAACGCCGACCCTATGCTCGGCTACCTGACGACCTCCTTCCGCGAACACCCACACTTGCGTGCCCGGACGCGCAGGCAAATCTCTTCGCCTATGAAGAGGCGGCTGGCCGAGTTGGGCGTCATGGGCGGGGACGGGAGCCCGCGCGCGGACGCGGAGAGCACAACGGCCCTCTACGCCGCCTACATGAAGGGCGGCGGCGACACCCGCCCGCCCGAGACGTTGCGCGAGGAAGGGGCTAAGAAAATCAAGACCCTCTCCGCGCGCGGCTACGATCTCGGCCGGGGCCACGGCCGGGACTATGAGCCGCCGCCCGAGGCGGAGGCGCGGCTGGAGGCGATCTACACTCACGCGAGGCGCGCGCTCTACGCCGCGCTCGACGAAGGGGTCATACGCGAAGTCAGCCCGCGCCACCTGCGAGTCCGCGCCGCGCGCGACAGGGAGCAGTACCTCTCGGACCCGCCCGCGGGCGAACGCCTCGGCCCCGAAGACGCGGCCCGCGTCGCAAGCCTCTACCCCTCGCGCCGCCCGCGTGTGCAGTTCGTACTCTCCGACGGCCTGAACGCCGACGCCCTCAACGAGAACCTGCGCGCGGTGTTGCCGCGTGTGCGGCGCGGGCTCTCCGAGTCCGGCCTACACGTCGGCGAGGTGGACGTGCTGGTCACGAACGGGCGCGTGCGCGCGGGCTATCACGTCGGGGAACTGCTCGGCCTGGACGTGGTCGTCCACCTGATAGGGGAGCGACCCGGCACGGGTCTGAACACGCTCTCGGCTTACCTCACCTACGGGCGTGACGAGGCGGGCCGCCCGCGGTGGAGCCCCGGACTTGACCACGCGTGTACGACGGCCGTCTGCGGCATCCACCCGAGGGGGAAGCGGCCCGACGCGGCGGCCGACGAGATCGTGGGGTGCGTGATGAGAATGCTTGAGGAGCGGCGCTCCGGGGTCGCCCTCGGAGCGGGGTTCAAAATCAGGGAATACTAAAGTCAAAACTCCTGCTAATCAAGCCTGCCCCTGGCCGGACCGCCACTTAACAACGGCATGCAGCGGACGCGCATTCAGCATATCTCTTATCATCAGTTGCCGCACGAACTCATGACGTCGTCGTCGATCCTCTCGAAATCCCCGTCACCACCGAGCGCGGCGGATTCTCCTTGACCAGGGCCGTGTAGACCTCCTCGGCTTGCAGGACGCCCAGCCTTCCGCCGTTCGGGCCTGGCGCGGGACTTCTGGTTGATTTATCGATTGACAATAATTTACTTGACGATTGTCGATAAATAGTTTATTGATATTCGATATATCGGAGGTAGTGAATTATGTCAAAGCAAATCTCGTCATCCGCGGCGCTGCCAATCGCGTACGCCCTGCTGCGAATCCTTATCGTCGTCAACTGGCTGGGCGGGGCCGCGATCCTCGCTCTGCTGGTTGTCCTGCCGAACGAGCAATGGATCATGACCGCTTTCAAGCTCTCTCCTTCGCCTGAGGCAGAGCGGCTGGTCATGGGCCTGCGCGTGATCGCCGTGCTCGGTCTCGCCGCGATTCCGATCAATCATGTGGTCCTGAAGCGGCTGCTCGCGATTGTTAAGGCGGTTCGCGAAGGCGACCCATTCGTAGCAGCGAACGCATCCCGTTTGCAGGCGATTGCCTGGGCGCTGCTCGCGCTACAGATTCTCAGCCTCGTCATCGGCGCGGTCGCCAAAGCCGTTTCCACTCCGGCGCATCCGCTCAATCTCAACGCCGGCTTTTCGATCAACGGCTGGCTCGCCGTACTCCTCACGTTCCTGCTGGCCCGCGTGTTCACGGAAGGCACGCTCATGCGCGAAGACCTCGAAGGGACGGTGTGACATGGCGATTGCCGTCAAGCTCGACGACCTACTCCATGATCGGCGGATGACGCTGACCGACCTCGCGGATCGGGTCGGCATGACGCTGGCTAACCTCTCAATCCTCAAGACCGGCAAGGCGCGCGCGATCCGCTTCTCGACGCTCGATGCGATCTGCGAGGCGCTCTCGTGCCAGCCCGGCGACATTCTCCGGTTTGAGCCTGGGCAAGCAGAGCGCGAGCGACCGGCCGCGTAGAGCAAACGGAGCGCAAGCCGATGAACGCCCTGCTGAACGCGGACGTCGGTGGCCGACTGGCGACGCCGGTGCCCGCGCGGCGCGGACGAATCTGCTGACCGCCCCGCGGCACTTGTAAAACGACGGCGCATGCACTGGGTGAGAGGCACACACAAATCTAGCAAGGAGAGTATCAAATGAAACGCAGCGTTATGTTAACCATCACCTCTCTGCTCTCGATCCTCTTTTTTACGTTTCACATGAGCGACGACATCGTCCGTGGGTTTGAACCGGGAGGGCTCAAGAACATCAGTGGGGTGCTTATCATAGTCGTCTGGCTGTACGGAACGCTGGTGCTCGCCGAACGGCGCTCGGGGTACATCATAATCCTTCTCGGATCGATACTGGGGTCGGGCGTCCCCGTCCTCCACATGCTGGGTGCGGGACTGGTCGGCGGCAGGATCGCCAACTCCAGCGGAATCTTCTTCTGGGTCTGGACACTCATCACGCTCCAAGTGACCGCGGTCTTCTCCCTCATCCTCTCGGCGCGCGGACTGTGGAGCCTGCAATGGGGCCGGCCCCGGCAGTCCACCAGCCCGAACATGGAACGGGCTGAATCTTCCCGACTGTGAGCCGCCCCCGACGACATGCGCCCGACCGCGAATCAGCATGAATGTGATCGAGAACTTGTTTCTAATTACGTTGGAGGCGCGGCGGGTGACGCCTGCCGCTAGGCGTCTTAACCACGAGCCCGGCGTTCGTTTATAGCTGATACATGACCACGATACACAAGGCTACATCGGAAGACATACCCGCCCTCGTCGAAATGATGCGGGAGTTTTACGCCGAGTCCGATTACCCGCTTGACGGGAATTGGGCGGCCGGCAGTTTCTCCGCCCTCCTGCGGGATGATTCCCTCGGCGCAGTTTGGGTCGCCAGCCGTGACTCCGAGCCGGCCGGGTACGTCGTCCTGACCGTCCGGTTCAGCATGGAGTACGGCGGCCTTGATGCTTTCATAGACGACCTCTTCGTCCGCACGGCTTTCCGCCGCCGGGGGCTGGGGCGGGCGTTGGTGAAGGCGCTACTAGACGAGTGCGGTCGCCGCCGTGTGATCGCGGCTCACGTCGAAGTGGGTCATGACAATGACGCGGCGAAAATGCTCTACGGCGGCTTCGGCCTGAAGCAGGGCGATGACGGGCGGCTGAAGCTCACGGCGCGGCTCGACGAGGCCCCTGGCGTCGCCTGACAGCTCATTCGACCGGAACGCGATGGAGCTTTGGTTTCGTCGAAAACTTGGACCGTTTCGGTGTTGTGTGCGCGCCCAATTACCGGGCGTTGGATGCTCAACTTTATGGCGGCTCTCAAAGAACTGGATAGCGTCAGGGTGGTTCGCCTTCTCCAGGCGGAGCGCCCCTACGATGGGACACAATCCGTCATGCGACCTCCGCGGGTCGGGGACACAGGCGCAATCGTTCACGTTTATGCAACCGAGGGCGAGGCCGCCGTCTACATCGTGGAGAGCGTTGATGCGGATGGATACACGGTCTGGCTCGCCGATTTCCGGGCGGAGGAAATCGAGCCTAGTGTGTGATTCGCCGCGCCGCGTCTAAAAACTCATTCGACCCGAGCGTGATTAGCCTGCGTCTCGTCCGCCAGACTCAGGCGCTTGGTTCGTTGTCTCCCCCTGAGTTACTTTCGGCGTTAGGCGCTGGCGCGCTTACGGAGGGTAGATGGATGAAACGAATCTGGCTCGCGGTCATTATTTGCGTCGTGGCAACCGGCACTGTTTGGGCACAAGATAGGCCGTGCGGATTAACTAAACATGCGAAGCTGCCCGCAATAACGAAGTTGACTTACCACAAGGCTAGGAAGAGATTATTGGCCGTCGGATGGCGACCTCTGCGGACAAAGTCCTACAACAAAGCTGATACCGACCCGGATATCGCTTACGGAAACGGGCGTGTCTTCTGGAAGAGAGGTTACGTAGAGGTCGAGGCGTGTTCCGGGACGGGCGTGGCCGCTTGCGCGTTCCTCTTTAGAGACTCCTACGGGAATCGGCTCCGCGTCGCTACGCAAGGAGAGGAAGTGCCGAAAGAGAAGGCCTACGCGGTAGTCACCGGCTTTCGCTTCGTGTGCGAGTAGCGAAGGCGGCGGGAGTGTGCCAGACCCGCCGCGCCTGACGACGGCATGGGCCAGGCCCGAGTCGGCAACGATGTCATTCGTCGGCTTGAAACCCTGCCCACGTTACCTGGGACAGAGTTTTCAGCGAACCAGAATGATTGACCTGGGCCTTCGCACACAATCGGAAAGCCCCCGGAACCACGTAACCTCGTGCGGCCGCGCGCCCGGTTAATTCGGGCTTTAGACCGCACCTGATCATTTTGCGCAAGAGCTAACGACCAAATAGTAGCTGCAAACTCCTTTGCCCGTATTTTCAAAGCGGTGCGGCGCGTCTGCCTCAAAGTAGAGTGAATCGCCCGCGTTCAAGTGATGAGCGTGCCCCTCGATCACGACGCCGAGTCTGCCCTGTTCGACGACGAGGTATTTTTCGGTCCCCGCCTTGTACGCAGGTAAGTCCCCGGAGGTCGCGCCCTTCGGGATGACGTGGCGGACGAACTCCACACTCCTGCTCTCGAAGGCGGGCGAGAGCAGTTGACGCTCGAACCCCGTCTCCGGGTCGCGGAAGACCATTCGACTGCTCTTCGGAATCAAGACGACGGCCCGCCGGGATTCCGACACGCCCATCAAATCCGTCAGCCCGACGCGCAGCGCCTGGGCCACCTTCGCGGCCACAACCAGGGTCGGATTCTTTTCGCCGCGCTCGATCTTCGAGAGCATGGCGCGGCTGACGCCCGACAACTCCGCCAGGGCTTCGAGCGTCAGCCCCTGACGGGCCCGCAGTTTCTTGACCCTTGAGCCGACGTTCTGCGCGTGGGCCGCCTCTACCATCGTAGAATTACTTCTTGCATTGTTCTCTCTCATATGTTAGAAAAAATTTACCATAATAGATTTCTGATGGGTAGCGAAAGTTAAGACGTGGGTCGAAAGGGAGTCATGATGAGGGAGAAGACGTATCTTTGCGCCGCGCTTTTGAGCTGCCTGCTCGGGGCCTCGGCGCGGGGCGCACAAGACTCCGTCGAAGGCTACTGGCAGGGCGCGCTGGTGCGCGACGGGGCGGTCCAGGTCATCAGCTGTGATTTCTTTAAGGCCGGCGGGGAACTCAAAGTCAGGACGGAAACCCCCGACATGGTTATGCCTGAGCCGCCTGTTCCCGCTAGCTTCGAGGGCGGGAAAGTCCAGTTCGAGACGGCCTTCGGCAAAGCGGCGTTAACGTTTGACGCTTCCGTGGGCGAAATGATTGGCACAGTCGGCGAGATGACGCCGCCGCTCCGAATACATCTGAAACGCGGGTTCAGGCCGGTGGAGATTCCACTACGAACTGAGGATGTTCAGTTTCGTAATAAAGACGTGACGCTTTCGGGGACGCTCGTCATGCCCGCGACGCCCGGCCCACACCCGGCTGTGATCTGGATACACGGGCGCAGCAAGGTCGCAAGGAACGCCTTCCGTGGCTTCGCGCGAATATTGGCACAGCGCGGCGTCGCGAGTCTCATCTATGACAAAAGAGGCGTCGGCGCATCGACGGGTGACCACGACAAGTCCGGCGTGCACGATTTCGCGGGGGACGCGCCGGCGGCCGTGGATTTCATGGCGGCGCGCGCGGAGATTGACCGCCGGCAGATAGGCTTGCACGGGACGAGCGCGGGCGGGTGGGTGGCGGCCATCGTCGCCGCGCGCACAAAAATTCCGCTGGCTTTCATCATCACCAGCGTCGGCCCGGCCGACAGCGTCAGGGACCAGCAGATTCACGTGGCCGAGTATTCGATGCGGCAGTCCGGGATTAACTTTACCCCGGAGGAGTACACCGCGGCGGCCGGGCACATGGGGCTGGTTCAGGACTTCGCCTACACTGGCAAAGGGTGGGAGGAGTTGCGCGCCTCCGTGGAGAAGGCGAAACAGACCAGGTGGGCGCGCTTCGTTGACCTGCCTGAGACGGAGAGTTACGCGGACATAGTTTGGGTGCGCCTGAATCAGTACGACCCCGGCCCGGATTTGAAAAAGATCACAGTCCCGTTCCTGGCCCTTTACGGCGGGAGCGATTATGTCGTGCCCCCGGAGGAGAACACGGGGAAGCTGGAGCGATACCTGACTGAGGCGGGCAACCGTGATTTCAAAATCGTGGTCTTTCCGGGCGCGGATCACGGGCTGAACATCCAGGGTCAACTGAGGCGAATCGGCAGTGAGCAGCCTGAACAATATTACTGGCTCTGGCGGAAGAAGGCGGCCGGCGTGGTCGAGACGACGGTTGATTGGCTGCTGCAACACATTAAACCCAGGCGCGCGTCCTAAAGACGCATTCGACTCAACACCCTTTCATCCCGCTTGCAGGGCTTCGGCCTGCTTGAGTTGTATCGCCGGGCTGATTCGGCGTTGTCCCGCTTAGCTTGTAATCTAAATTCGGGAGGACTCATGAGTTTCTTTACAAAATCACTCGTGCTGATGACGCTCGGGGTTTTATGCGCGTCACAGTGCCAGGCGCAAGGCGGCACGGCCATCGTTCAGGAGCGGGGCATCATTTTGAGCGATGTGCCAAAAACAATTGATACAAAGGCGCTCTACCTGTTTTACGTCAGCGGGTATCTTGTCGAAGCCGGCAACACTCGCCCGGTAAGCCCTAAGTTCGGCGTGTATGAGTATGAACAGATACTGGACGCGTTCAAGCAGAGCGGTTTTGTCGTCATCAGCGAGGCGCGCAAGCAAAGCCCCGAAATCGAGCCCTACGCGAAGAGAGTCGCGGAACAAGTCAGACAATTGCTCAGGGCGGGTGTGCCGCCGAAACAAATCACCGTCGTCGGAGCTTCGCAAGGCTCGTGGATGGCGATGCTCGTCTCCACGTACCTGGAAAATCGTCACGTCAACTTCGTCTTTATCTCAGGCTGCTCGGCTGACGACGGCCTTTTGAAGTTAGTAAATTTACACGGCAACGTGCTTATCATTTATGAAAAGACAGACATCTGGCCCGGGACGCGCCCGTGCAGCAGGTTCCGCGACGACGCCACCGGGCTCAGCGAGTATAAAGAGGTAGAAACGAATACCGGAGAAAGACACGGGTTCCTGTATCGCCCGATGAAGGAGTGGGTCGAGCCGACCGTAGAGTGGGCACGCAAGCGCTCAATTCACGCCGGCCGTGTGAGAGCAGCATAAGTGTGAAGATAAGTTTTTCTACGACCCGAATCCGTAGAGTTGAGGCACGGCATAACAACGCAAGCAGAGCGTGGGAGGTACGGCGATGCCCCACTTCGTGATTGACTGCTCCGAGTCGGTGCTCGGCCTAGCGGACCCGGATGAATTGATGCGGGCGGTCTACGCGGCCGCCGAGGCGGCAGGGCTGTTCGCGGACACCGGCGTCGGCGGGATCAAGGTCCGGCTCCGCCCCTTTAAATACTTCTTGAACGTAGACGCCCGTGAGCACTTCGTACACGTCTTCGCCGACGTCATGGAGGGCCGCACTCAGGAACAGAAGAGGGCGCTCTCGGAGGCGGTGGTGCGCGCGCTCAAAGAATTGCTGCCGGCGGTCGAGATCATCTCGGTGAGCGTCCGGGACTTCGAGCGGGCGACCTACTGCAACGCGACGATGGTTTGAGACGGGCGGAGCGCACGGCAGAGACAAGACCCGCCGGAGCTTGAATCAGGCGACCCGCGGCTTAAGAACTGGGGGTATCGAACGATGGCGGCGGGGCAAGGTCAGGCGGAGCGCGCTCATAGGTTGTCAGGTCTTGTCGCTCTGTCACACAGTTATTACTACTTTCCCTCGGGCGTGTCCTTCCTCCAGATACCGTATGGCCTCGGGCGTCTCACTCAACCTGTAACGCCTGTCGATGACCGGCTTCACCTTTCCGGCCTGCATGAGCCCGCGCAGAACGGCCAGGTCCTCCCGGTTCAGGTTTGCCATAAACGAGACGAACTTCTGGCTCACGAAGCTTGAGAATACGAGCTGTGTGATCTGACCAGCCAGCATGCCGATCATCGAGCCGACCGGCCCTCCGACACCGACGTATCTCCCCCTGAGGTTCAAGACGCGCCTGATGGCTGACAACGAGTGGGTCGCAAAGCAGTCTAGAATCAGGTCGTAACGCTTCCCGTTTTCGGTGAAATCCTCCCGCGTATAATCGATGACGCGGTCCGCGCCGATTGACCGCACCAGCGCGACGTTCCTCGTGCTGCACACGCCGGTCACGTCCGCGCCGGACGACTTTGCGATCTGCACGGCGAACGTGCCGACGCCTCCCGACGCGCCGTTAATCAAGACCTTCTGCCCCGGCTGAATCTTTCCCTTGTCGCGCAAACCCTGCAACGCTGTGATCGCCGCGACGGGCGCGGAGGCCGCCTGCTCGAACGTCACTCCCTCGGGCTTCTTGGCCAACGCAGACTCGGACGTACACGCGTACTCGGCAAAGGCCCCGCCGCCCCAGCCGAAGACCGCGTCGCCCGGCTTGAACTCGGTCACGAGGCTTCCGACCGCTTCGACCTCGCCGGCCACGTCACGTCCGGGTCGCTTGCTCTTCAGTTTAGTCCGCGCGAACAGTAGGCGGCGGGCGAAAGGGTGTCCCAGTAAGTGGTAGTCGAGTGGGTTGACGGCGGCCGCGCGAACCTTTATCAAGACTTCGTCGTCCCCGGCGGAAGGCTTTTCAATCTCTTCGCACCTGAGAACTTCGAGTCGCCCATCGTTGCGGTAAACGATAGCTTTCATGAGTCGTCTGAGAGTTCACAAAACCTAACGCCGGGCATCACCCTCCACCTTATTCATTCATGCTGTCGAGAACAGGCAGTCAGGTGAGGGCATGGGAACTCGCCCGTCGGCACATCAGGCGCACCATGCTAACGGCGGCCCCCTTACTTCTTCGGCTGTGGCATGAACTCCGGGTCGCTGGTCGGGGGGACGATGTTCTTCATACGCATGTAGGTGACGAGGTTGCCGTAGTGTTCTATGGTGTGCAAGTTGTTGGTCGCCAGCGCGCCCAGTTTCGGCACGTCGCGCCCCATGAGTTTAACTGTTTGCACGGCGGACGCGTCCGTCAGGCCGTCGTAGGCCCTGTCGCAGTAGGCGAAGGCGTCTTTGAGCGCGGCCATCAGGTCGGCCTTCGAGGTCTTGGTCTGCTCGACTTTCGGGGCGGGGCTCTTCTCGCCGAGGACGATGGAACAAAACGAGTACTGCGCGTCGGCCACGTGTCCGATTATCTGGCCGTAACTGCGCACGGCGTCCGTGGGCCTGAAGCCGTAATTCCCCTCGGGCATTTTTTCGGCCGAGCGGCGCAGGATTTCCTTGATGCCTCGGAATAACGACTTATTGTGTGCGATGAGCGGACTGTTCTGCGGCGCGGCGTCGGCGGCCGGAGTAGTGCCCTGTGCCAGCGCGACGGCCGACGGCACTAGGAGGAAGATTAGAAGTGCCCGCAGAGATGTTCGCACAGGTTCCCCGAGACGCTCGAAGGCCCCTGCGAGACGGTGCCCAGAATCAAGAGGTCTTCCGTGCCCTCTACCTTCCCAGGCGGCGTTGGCGGTGATTTGCATTTTCTTCTCCTTTAGAATAGAACCGGTCTTCCTTTGACGGTCTCACGCAACAACTCCCAGGCGCTCGCGGCGTGAGCTATGCTTGCGTGCCGGCCGCGCACCAAAGCAGGGTCCATCTTATTCGCGGCGGAAACCCGTGAACATGGCACTACGTATCAAAAACATGACCGCAGGATTCAGGGGGCCTGTGAGAGATGGCTAAACCGACAGTCGCCGCCGGCTACCCGAAAGCCTTCCTCGATTTCGCCGTCTTGAGAGGCGCAGACCGCCAGGCTCTTATCGAGCGATCAGGCATCCGTCCCGAAGAGATGGAGGACCAGGACGACCGCGTCCCCCTGTCGAAATACGTGGCGCTGATGGAAGCCGGGGTCGAGTTGTGCGGCGAGCCCGCGCTGGCGCTGCTGTTCGGCGAGGCGGTCAGGTTACAGAACATCTCGATTGTGGGGCTGATAGGTGAGGCCAGTGAAACCACGGAGGAGGCGCGCCGGCAACTGAACCGCTACGCGCATCTGATGCTCGACGAGGACGACGCCAGGGTCTCGGATCACCTCGAACTCGTACGCGACGCGGACGGAGTCTGGCTGAAGCTGACGAGCCCCCTTTACATCAATAACCCGCTGCTCATAGAGTCCGGCTTCGCGCGGAGCATCTGCGGCGCGCGGGAGATATTCGGGTCCACTAATGATTACGCGAAGTGGCCTTACCCGAAGGCCATTCACTTCACGCACGAGGAGCCGAGCTACCGCGCCGAATATGATCGCGTCTTCGGAGTGCCGCTTGTCTTCGGCAGTCAGATGAACGCGCTGCTGATGGATGAAGAGTTCCTGTCGCTCAGGCTGCCGCGGGCGAACCGCTACGTCTTCGGCGTGTTGAGCGCGCACGCCGAGGCTCTGCTCAAGAGCCTGGAAAGTTCGAAAACAACGCGGGGCCGGGTGGAGAGTCTGCTGATGCCGATCCTGCACACGGGCGAGGCGAGCGTTGACGTGATAGCGGGCGAAATGGGCGTCAGCCGCCCGACACTCTTCCGCAGGCTGAAGGCCGAGGGCACGACCTTCAAGCAAGTGTTGGACGAGTTGCGCCACAAGCTGGCGCTCCACTACCTGAGCGGGAAGAAGGTCTCCGTAAACGAGACGGCCTACCTTGTAGGGTTCTCCGACGCGGCCGCGTTCTCGCGCGCCTTCAAGCGCTGGACCGGGCGGAGCCCGCGCGCCGGGCGTAGCTCGAAGGCAAACGACGGCCGGGCGGAGGGTCCTCGGGCGTGATTAGAAGTCAGGCGCTTCATGTCGCCTTAAAACAGGAGTCAGGATATGGGAGGGCACGCTCCGAGATGGCTTCTCTTTCATCCTGCTTCTTCACGTCGAATCCCGGATGCTACCCGCGCGGCGCGGGCCGGGTTTAATCAGCGCCTCACTTGCCGAAACTATAAAGCGCGCTGCGGGTCCTGATGTAAACCCGCCCGTCCGCAATCGCCGGCGTCGCGAAGACTTCGTCGTCCAACTCGTTGACCGTGAGTATCTGCCAATTGTCCGCGGCCTTCAACACGGACACCTGGCCGCCCTGGCCGACCAGGAACACCTTGCCGTCGGCCGCCACCGGCGACGCGAAATATTTATCAATAGCGCCTTGCAGGCGGCCCTGCTTGATTACGTTGCCGGTCGCCGGGTCAAACGAGATCAGAATCCCGCCGTCGTTGACCATGTACAGGACGCCTTTGTAAAGAAGCGTTGAAGGAACCTGCGGCACAGGTCTCTGATAGCGCCAGCGAATCGCGGTCGCCGTTTGGTCGCCCTGCCCTCCCAGTTTGATTGCGAGCAGGCCGTTCTCCGAAGCCATCATGCCGCGGAACACTTCCCAGTCCTTCGCGTTCAACTTCTCGTCGCGGTCCATGTCGAACGCCTCGAAGGCTTCTTTCAACATCTTGTCCATCTTGTCCGCGCCCGTTACTTCCGACTTCGCGATTAACTTGTCGTTGTTCTTATCGTATTTCGCCCACGCCTCTTCGAAGGGGATCGTGCCGATCTGCTGTCCGGGCTGATTCTGCGGGAAGCCCCAGCCGTTGATGTACACGTACTCGCCGTCGCTGCTGGCAATCGACTTCATCTCGCACGCCAGGCCGCGCACCCACCAGACTCTTTTGCCGTCCGCGACCGAGTAGGCCGAGAGCTGGAACGACTCGGGAATGACGACCTGCTTCGGGCCCTGCTTCGGCTGGTAAATAATCGGCGTCGAGTAACCCGAGATGACCGCGGGCCGCTCGACCTTCCAGCGCACGCGCCCGCTCGTTTTATCGACCGCGATCAGATACGAGCTGGGATTGTCCTGGTCGACGGGCAGGATCACTTTGTCGTCGACGAGAATGGGGGACGCACCGAAGCCGTAGAACATATTGAACGGCCCGAGCGCGAGCCGCCAACGCTCCTTGCCTGAGCCGTCGTAAGAGACCAACCCGAACTCCTGGAAAAAGACGTAAACATTCGTGCCGTCCGTGACGGGGCTCGGCGAGGCGGGGTCGTTGACGTTCTGCAAACGGCCCTCGCGCGAACGCGGCACTTCGCGCTCCCACAGCAGCTTTCCCGTCTGGCGGTCAAGACAGATGACCAGGAGCTTGTGATTCTTCTCGCGCGCGTTCCCCTTTGCGCCGTCCGCCGCCGGCTGACTGCCGCCGGCTTTTTCCTTAGCGTACGCGGTGACGAAAACGCGGTCCCGCGTCAGCACCGGCGAGGAATGGCCGGGCGGCAGCGGCGTCTTCCAAACCACGTTCTTCTCGGGGCCGAACACTTCCGGCACCCCGGCCGACGTCGAAACGCCGCTCCCGTTCGGCCCGCGAAACTGCGGCCACTCTTCGGCGACCGCGCCTCTCGCGGCGAACATCGCGAGCGTCGCGACCAGCGGCGCGATCAACGAAACACCGATGTTGTTCCTTAACTTGAACACCTTCCTGCGCGAGTCTGTCCCGAGAGGGCGAAAAGTTTTGTTTAGCACGCGTACCTTCCTGATGAGAGCTTGCGAGGCAAGCGGGATTCTAATTCAAGCGTGGCGCAAAATAAACGACGCAGTCGGAGCAGCGCACCCGCGGGGTTCTGTTGCCCGAATTACTTCGGGGCGACGTGAGCCGCGTGAGCGGCCCGCCCGCACGGCCCTTGAGTTCGCCCCCGAAAGGATCAAGCTGCGGGCCGCTTCAGGATTTCAGCCAGGGCTCGCAGGCGGGCCGAGTCCGCCGCACTCTTCGCCGTGCCGGCGCTCTTCTCCAGCGACGGCGCGAGGCTTTTGAGTTTCCCGAGGTCTTTCCGATTACTCTCCGCTTTTTGAATCGACTGCCGCAGGGCCGCGATGCGGTCAGAAGGCAGCGCTTGCGAACGCTCAAGCTGATCGACGTACGCCTTCGCCACGACCAACTGCCTGGGCCACTCGATTCTCTCCTGGTTCTGCACGTTCAATTGAGCCACCCGCACCGCCTTCGCGGCGTCGATCTCGTTCTGCGTCAGGTGCTCGGTCGGCGTCAGCTCGAAGATGTCCAGGCCGCGCGCGATCTCCGAGGCGTAGATGTGGCCGTTGTACCAGTAGGCGGACCACTCGCCGCCGAGCACGAGCATGTTTGGGGTGACCGGCCCACGGTCGAAGTAGGCGATCTCGACCGGGTGCTCCGCGTCTGTGAAGTCCATGACGGAGATGCCGCCCTGATACCAGGCTTGCACCTTGATGTCCCGGCCGGGGACCGGGACGAGCGAGCCGTTGTGCGCGACACAGTTCTCGCTGTCACCCTGCGCGGCCGGCAGCTTGTAGTAGCTCGCGAAGCTCAGCTTGTTCTCCGCCAGGCGGAAAATCGCGTTGGCCCCCCACTTGTTCGGATCGTTCGCGCGGCAGCGCGCGCTCAGACCGCCGCCCCACTCGTCTGTGAACACGACTTTCTTCCCGTCATTCGAAAACGAGGCCGAGTGCCAGTACGCGTAGTTCGGATCGTTGACCGCGTCCACGCGCTTCGGATGGACAGGGTCTTTGATGTCCAGCAGGATTCCGTTTCCAGAGCAAGCGCCCGCCGCGAGCCCGATTGCCGAGTACACCGTGATGTCGTGGCACTGGTTAGTGAGCGATGGCGGCTCCAGCCCGTCCTTGCCGTGGGTGCCGCCGCTGTTCAGGCCGGCTATTGCGCCCGTCCTCGGGTCCATAAACACCCTGGGGCTCGACACCACCTGAGCGTTCTGCGGCGCGGCCAGCGGCACCTTAATCACGTCAATGCGAAAGAGCGCGGTGTTGGGGTCCTTTTCCGGGGCCTCGCCGGAGCACCCGGCCAGCTCTTCGCTTTGGCGGACGAAAGAGGTCCCAGAGACGTAGATGTAAACGTTGTTCTTGTCATTCGGGTCGACCACCAGGGTGTGCGTGTGCGAGCCGCGGCAGGTTTGCACCGCCGCCACCTGCTTCGGATTCCTGATGTCGGCGATGTCGAAAATCCTTACCCCGCGGAAGCGGTCCTTCTGCGCCGCCGGCAGAGTCTGCTTGTTCTCCTGTCCCGCGGCGGGCGGGGGGGCGGGCGGAAATCCCTGCGGGCCGCAATCCAGTCGGCCGTTCGGCATCTCCACGGACATGAAGAGCAGGTTCTTGTGAACGGACACGTCGCCCTGCCCGCCCGGACACAACATCGAAGTCACCAGTCTGGCCTTCGCCGGGTCGGAGATGTCATAGATGTTGACGCCGTAAAAGTTTCCCATGAACAGGTGGTTGCCCTGGAACGCGAGGTCGGAGTTGGAAAAAGCGAGCTGGGCCAGAACGAGTTGGAAAGGCTTCGGCATCTGCGAGGAGTCGCCGACGCCGAGTTGGCCCAGCATCTTCTGCACCTTCGGGTTATCGGGGTCGTCTGCACCGAGTTGAAACGCGTCCGGCTTTTTGACCAGCGTGACGTGCCTCATGCCCATCGCCGCTTCGCCCGCGTCGTAGAGTCCCGGCGACAGTTTGGCGCGCGGGTCGTTGGCGTCTGAACCCGTCATCCCCGCCGGCAGCGGCGGCGCAGTTTCGAGGGCGAACGGGTTCCCGCCGTCCTGGCCGGCGGGTTTGGATTCCGGCGTCGGCGTGGGCGAAGGCTGCGGCGATGGCGAGGCCGTTTGTGCCAGCGTCCTGATAGCAAAACAGGAGCACAAAACGAGGGAAGCTGTTAGTAAACGGAATGCGATATTGTGTACCCGACTCATCGTTTCTCCTCCACAGTTTTTTCACCCAGCATGGATTGCATAATCCTGATCTCGGCGCGCTGTCCGCTGTCAACATCCGTCGCGAAATTGAACAGCTCGGCGTCCTGCCCCGCGCCCGCCGTGTCGAACAAATCCTTCACCATAACCAACGCGCCCTTGTGGTGCTGAATCATCCCGTTCAAAAACAGTTGGTCGAACTCCGCGCCCTTCGCTTTCCTCAAGGCATCCATCTGCTTCGGGGTGAGCATCCCTGGCATGGTCATGTGATGGCCCGGCATGTCATGGCCGGGCATTTCGGGCGTGGGCGGCGAAACCGGCTCTCCCCTGACTTCGAGCCACCGTTTCATAAACTCGATTTCGCCGGACTGTGATTTGCTGATACGTGCGCCGAGCAGCCGGAGTTCCTTGTTCTCCGTGTGCGACTCGATGAGCGCCGTCATCTCGACCGCCTGCGCGTGGTGCATGATCATCCCCTGCATGAACTCCACGTCCTTCGGCGAACGGGGCGGCAGCGTCGCCCTCGTCGACGGCGGCAGCGTTCGGGTTGGCTGGCCCGGCGCACCGGGCTGCACCACGACCGGCGGCCCCTGAGACTCGGCCTGCTGCGCGCGGACCGGCGGAGATATGGAATATGTTAGAGATTGAGCAGCAATAAAGACAAGACACACAAAAAATCTCGGAGGCAATCTCACCCTCATCACCACCTTTCATTTATTTCTACTACCGAAAGAGGCAGACGCATGACGCCGGAATCGGGCGGCTGCCCGCCCGCAGGCAGTAGCCTCAAAGAAACCATACAAGATTGGCGAGAGGCAAGCCGGCGGGCCGCTCTTGGCGGCATAGTACACCCCGAGCGACTTTTACAGCACGTCACGGGCCGACTAAAATCCCTTCAAGAAGCGCGCCGCCTGATGCTCGCCGCCCCCGCGGCCATGCGCTGGCGTAAGATTGTCAAGCCCGGCGGGGGCTAAATCCGTTAATATGGGAACGACGCGTGATTTCCCGTGCGCCCGCGTGTCACCGGGCGATGGCTAAATAGATTTTTCTAGAGGGGCGGCAACTGCTACCTTCACAGGAGCGAAAACCATGTCACTGAGAAGAATCATCCTTCTGTCCTTAATGATGGCACTCCCGCTCATAATCCGCGCGCAGGGGGACGCCGGGCAGGGGCTCAACGATCAACTCTGGGAGGCGGCGCGCAAGGGCGACGCGGCGACCGTCCAGGCTCTCTTGGACAAGGGCGCTGACGTTAACGCCAAGTTCCGCTACGGCACGACGGCTCTCTTCAAGGCCGCCGAGCGGGGCCACACGGAGGTAGTCAAACTGCTGCTCGCGCGCGGCGCGGACCCGAGCGTTAAAGACACGTTCTACGGCGCGACGGCGATGACCTGGGCGCTCGACAACAAGCACATAGAGGTCGTGCGCGCGCTGCTCGAAAAGAGCGCGGAGGGCGTGGACGAAGTGCTGATTACGGGGGCGCGGGAGGGCAACGCGGCGCTCGTCCGCGTGGCGCTGGACAGGGGCGGCGCGAAGGCCGCAACGCTGACGGCCGCGCTCTCCGCCACGATGGGCGACGACAAGAGGGCCGAGATCGCGGAGATGCTCAAGAAGGCCGGGGCCGTCCCGCCGCCCGCCGTGGCTGCCGAGACGCTCCAAGCTTACGTCGGAAAGTACAGAAGCGAGCAGGGGACCGACATCGCCGTCGCAGTCAAAGACGGCAAGCTCTACGCGACCCCTGCCGGCCAAAGTCCGTTCGGCTTGGCCGCAGTGGACCAGACTACTTTCAGGCCCACGGACTTCGACGGCATCACAATCACCTTCAGCGTCGAGGGCGGCAAAACCACCGCCTTCACGCTCAAGAGGGGCGACACCACGACGCAGTTCAAGCGGGTGGAGCAGTAAGCAAACTCCGGCCGCACGGGGGGCCGTGATTCCGATTCCCAGACGAAAGGCGCTCAAAATGAAACGACTCGCGCTCTGCCTGTTCTCTTTTTGTCTGATAACTTTTCACGCGCGCGCGCAGAACTGGCCGCAGTTTCGCGGCCCGGCGGCCGCCGGCGTGGTCGAAGGCCGGGCGACGCCCGTCCGCTGGGACGCGGAAAAGTCCGTCAACATCCGTTGGAAGGTCCCGATCCCGGGGCTCGCGCATTCGAGCCCGGTCGTCTGGGGCAACAAGGTCTTCGTCACGACCGCCGTCAGCGTCAACCCGAAGGAGGAGACGCGGTTCGGACTCTACGGCGACGTCGCGCCCGTCAAGGAAGAGTCGAAGCACACCTGGAAAGTCTATTGCCTCGACAAGCAGACCGGCAAAATTCTCTGGGAGCGGACGGCCTACGAAGGTGTGCCAAAAGTCAAACGCCACCCGAAGGCGACGCACGCCTCCTCGACCCCTGCGGTCGACGGCAAACACATCGTCGCGCTGTTCGGCTCCGAAGGTCTTTACTGTTACGACCTGAACGGCAAGCTCATCTGGAAACAAGACCTCGGCGTGCTCGACGCCGGCTGGTTCTACGACCCCGATTACCAGTGGGAGCACGCCAGCTCACCCATCATCTATAAAAACCTCGTCATCGTGCAGGCGGACGTGCAGAAAGATTCCTACCTCGCCGCCTACGACATCAAGACGGGCAAACAGGTCTGGAAGACTCCGCGCGAAGAGATTCCTTCCTGGGCCACGCCGACCGTGTACGAGGGGAAGACGCGGGCGGAACTCATCACCAACGGGACGAAAGCCATCCGCGGCTACGACCCGGCGGCGGGTAAGGAGTTGTGGCGGCTGAGCCCCAATTCCGAGATCACGACGCCGACGCCTTTCGTCGCGCACGACTTGATTTACGTCACCAGCGGCTACGCCCCCATTCAGCCCATCTACGCCATACGGCCCGGTGCCGCGGGCGACATCACTTTGAAAGAGGGCGAAGAGTCGAATCAATTTATCGCCTGGAGCAAGAAACGCGGCGGCCCGTACATGCCCACGCCCATCGCCTACGGCGACCTGCTCTACGTCTGCTCTAATCAAGGCGTGATGACCGCTTATAACGCCAAAACGGGCGAGCGCGTTTACCAGCAGCGATTGGCCGACCGCGGGGGCGCGTTCACGGCCTCGATGGTCGCCTCCGACGGGAAGATTTATCTGAGCAGCGAGGACGGCGAGGTCTTCGTCGTCAAAGCTGGGCCGAAGCACGAACTCCTTTCGGTCAACCCGATGGGCGAGGTCCTCATGGCGACCCCGGCCATCTCCGACGGCATGCTCATCGTGCGCGGGATCAAACACCTGTTCGCCATCGCGGAGAGCCCCGCCCCGCAAGTCAAAACCAAAGAATGAGGCGAGTCACGCGGGGGGGAAACCCGTCCGGGTCGGTCGGGCGTTAGACAGCTTGTGTGTTTAAGGAATGAGTGGTATACACTCGGCCGACCTGGAACTTTCAGCGGAGGTCCGTCAAGATGCCCAGAGCACCTCGCGGCGCATTATCAATCTGTTTCCTGCTTGTGCTATTCAGTGCGCAGGCGCGGGCCGACGACGTTGTCCTTGATTTCGAGGGCGGTACTGCCGGCAGCGCCATCGGCTCATTCTACTCGCCGCTGGGTGTGACCTTCTCCAACGCCCAGTTCATAAACGTCTCAGGCTTCCCGCAGCCGTCCGCGCTGGGCTTTAGCGGCATCAGCGGCCCAGGCCCTTCCAACCCAATCGTCATTAGTTTCGCAAGCCTAAAGACTCTGGTTACGCTGAACGCGATAGACATCAGCGGTCAGGGCTTCCTGATGAGCGGGTACAGTGAGAACGATGTCCTGCTGGGGACGGCGGGCTACCTCAGCCCAGGGCCCAACTTCCCCATCAGCTTCAGCGTGACGGGTGTCGGGACCGGGATCAAATACGTCAAGGTCTTCCAACCGCTCAACACCTCCGGCAGTTCGGGCGGCGTGGCCTTCGATAATCTTTTCTTCTCGGATACCTACAGCGGCCCGCCCCCGCCCTCGCCCAACGTCCCCGAACCGGCCACCCTGGTCTTACTGGGCCTGGGGCTATCGGGGACTGCGACGGTCTGTTCCCGCCGCAGGCGCAAAGCACGCCGGATGCGAGAAGGCCAACCCCCCACTTTGCCGTAAGTAATGCAACTTGCCTTTCACACGCCGTCTGACAATGGTGTGCGCCCGACCCGAGTCGGCGTGAACGCCGCTCGCAAGCTCGAAAGCCTCTCATAATCTTTGCGTGCGGGTGGTGACGGGCGTCGGGCGGCAATGGGCATCGGGCGTCGAACTCACTGGAAACCTGTGGAAGACGCAACGCTGGAAATTAACGGCCATGCCGTGCGTGTCCTGGAAGGGCCGTACCTGCACGCCGAGAAACCGACCGCTGCCGCGCGTGAGTTCGCGGCGGAACTCATTGAGCAGTTGGACGAGATGCGCCTGTTTGCCGCGCAGGAGTACTTAGGCATCTACAATGACGACTGGCGGGAAGAGGGCGACCCGGTCCTGAGTCAACAGGAATTCTGCTCACGACTGGTCGAGCCGTCAATTGTTCTCTACGACGAGATCGGCGCGGCGACGGTTTACTTTGAAACCTCAGACATGTTCGCCGGGCACTCAATCGAGGTGATGGTCGACGACGGCAAAATTGCACACGCTTCTTTGATCGGGTAGCTGGAGTCTGACCTCAGCCGCCTGACAACGACACGCACCCGGCCCGCACCCGCGCGGCTCGCAAGCCCAATCTCGCGGGCGCGCGCGCGAAGGGGCACGGGTTGTGCTCCTTACAACGGAGCTTTTTATCTTTTCCGCAGGCACCAGGTAGACATCGAACGCAGGTTCTGGACGACGACCGTTTTGAGCGGTTCGAGCCACTCGCCGCCGAGAGAGTCTGTCGCCGCGAGCAGCATCGGCTCGTCTACAAGGAAGCGGTCGCTCCCGTCCGGCAGGTGATAGCGCCTTCCTTCAATCAGAACTATTTTTTCTTCTACCCCGATGCTTGAAGCCAGGCGGGCGAAGAAGACGCCGCCCGGCTTCAACACTCTCCACATCTCCCGCACCATCCTCTGCCAGTGCTCTTCATCTCTCGCGAAGTGCAGGACGGCGCTGCTGATGACCACGTCGAAGCTCTCATCGATGAAAGACAAATTTTCGACCGCCTCTGCACGGAAGTTGTCCGCCGGCAGGTGTGGGGCGAGCGCCGCGGCCAGCACGCGGGCCCGTTGGACGGCCTCGCCCGACTGGTCTACGGCGAAGACCTCGTAGCCGCTCCGCAGGAAGTAGACCAGGTTACGGCCGCCGCCGCACCCTGCGTCGAGCACACGCATCCGGGGACTGAAGCGGCCCTTCAGGAGCTGGTCGAACAGGTAGATGTCTATGCCGCCGAACCACTCTTGTAAATTTACGTGTGAGTCCATGCCGGACAGGATTATACCTCTCCCCGGCGGCCGTTTCCGCGTCAGGCCGCTGCGCGTGGTGGGCGGAGGGAGCGCTAAGGCGACGCCTACGAAGGCGCGAACCTATTACGCCAGGCGGCCACGCCGTGCGTCGGGCTAATCAGGAATCACCCGCGGGTCAGGGAAGTACGAGCGCGCGGCGACTGCCGTCGTATGTGAATTCCGCGCCGCCCTCAAACCCGGTTAGGCGAGCGAGTGCGCGCCTCGTTCGTCGTACTCTCTGGAGAGGGAGACGACCTCGTCGAAGTAGACGAGGTCTCGGCCCTCGACCTCCAGCGAGCGCAGCCGCCCGCTGCTCACGAGGTCGCGGATCGCCGCCCGCGTCACCCCGCACATCTCGGCCGCCTTGGCC
>DATMVE010000073.1:0-43635 GCA_035563515.1 Pyrinomonadaceae bacterium | reverse complement strand
CGACCAGCCGCAGAACGACCTCATCCCGAAGCTCGTCCGCGGGCTTCTGGCCCACCGCAAGCAGGGCCGCTGGGAGAACACGCAGGAGAACGTCTTCATCCTGCTGGCGCTCGACCGCTACTTTAATACTTACGAGAAGACCACGCCCGACTTCGTCGCGAAGGCGTGGCTCGGCGACCAGTTCGCGGGCCAGCAGCAGTTCCGCGGGCGCTCGACAGACCGCCAGCAGGTCAACGTGCCCATGAGCTACATCGCCGAGAAGCAGGGCGCGCAGAACCTCGTGCTCAGCAAGGAGGGGGCGGGCCGTCTCTACTACCGCATAGGGATGAGCTACGCGCCCACGAACCTGAAGCTGAAGCCTGCGGACAACGGCTTCACGGTCGAGCGCATTTACGAGGCGGTCGAGGACCCCGCGGACGTGCGGCGCGACGCGGACGGGACGTGGCGCATCAAGTCCGGCGCGACCGTGCGCGTGCGCCTGACGATGGCCGCGCACGCGCGCAGGTATCACGTCGCGCTCGTAGACCCGCTGCCCGCGGGGCTGGAGGCGATGAACCCGGCGCTGGCTGTGACGGGCGTCATCCCGGAAGACCAGAAGGACGATCCCTCGAAGCGCGGCGGCTGGTGGTGGTGGCAGAATTGGTTCGAGCACCAGAACCTGCGCGACGAGCGGGCCGAGGCATTCACCTCGCTCCTCTGGGAGGGCGTCTACAACTACTCCTACGTCGCGCGCGCCACCACGCCCGGCACCTTCGTCGTCCCGCCCACGAAGGCCGAGGAGATGTACCACCCGGAGACCTTCGGCCGCAGCGCCAGCGACAGGGTGGTGATCGAGTAAAGACGTGCGGCTTACGACCCTGAAAGGGTCGCACATGATGGCCAGGGGTAAGCGCGTGAGCGCGCCACCCCTGGTCTTGTGCCAGAAATGAATCCGACCCCGGAGGGGCCGCGCCTCAATGTTGAAGCGCGGCCCCTCCGGGGTCGGATTCTTCTTGCGTACTTGTCCGGGGGCGGCGCGTCGCGCTTACGCGCTCGCTTGCCCCCGGCTCTTACGTTCATCCCCTTGCGGGGATAAAACCTTTTCACGCCCCTACTGCCGACTCTTCAAGCCACTCCCTTTGCAGCTTCTCAATCGCCAGCTCTTTCTGCTTCGCCTCGACCTCTATCCACGGCGCGTCGCGGAAGGCGGCCGGCATAGTCTCAATTAAATCGCTGTGATTGCGGTCGCCGAAAGAGCCGCGCCCGTTCGAGATGTGCACGAGCTGCCACTCCGGGACGGGCCACGTCTCGCGCGCCGCCGCGAGCATACGGCCGACGCTCTCGTGGTCGTACGAGTCCAGCTTCTCGTGGACGAGATGGTGGTGAGCGTCGAAGACCATGGGCACGCGGGCCGCGCGGCACACGTCTAAAATCTCCTCGGCGCTGTAAGTGTACTCGTCGTTCTCGAACGCGATGCGCGTGCGCACGGCTTCCGGCAGGGAGCGCGTGACCTCGACCAACCTTTCGGCGCGCCCGCCCTTGCCGCCGTGAATCTCTATCAAGGCCCAACAGCTTCGCGGCTGCTCCAGCAAGTCCATCACGCGCGCGTGCGTCTCCAGAATCTTGACGCTGTTGGCGATGACCTGCGGCGAGTCCGAGTTGAGCACGACGAACTGGTCCGGGTGCAGCACCAGCCGAATCCCCATCGCCGCGGCGCGCCTCCCCGTCTCCCCTATCGGCCCGCGGAACTCTTCGAGCACGTCCTCGCCCGCCGCGTCGTCCGCGAAAGGAAAGAGCGCGGAGGTCATGCGGTAAAGCCGTAGCCCGCGCGCGCCGCAAAAGTCCAGCGCCCCGTTCAGCCGCGAGAGGTTGTCCGCGTAAAGCTCGCGGAGCACGCGCCGCTGCCCCGTCTCGTCAAACTGTAAAAGGCGCTTGCGCGTCAGCGCGCGGTAGCGCACCGCGTCCGAGACGGTAATGCACACGAGCCCCAGACGCGGCCGCGCGCCGAGCGTGTTATCCGCGGTCTTCATGCGGGCAGTGTCCCGCGCGGCCGTCACGATAATCTGTCCGGCGTGTGGAAAATGCGTGCGGCCTGCCCCCAAACCTTACTTGCTCGCCGTGGCGCGCTTGCGCTCGTAGTGGCGGCGCGACTTGGCGCGGTTGCCGCAGTACTTCATGTCGCACCAGCGGCGGCTGCGGTTCTTGCTCAGGTCCATGAAGAGCCAGGAGCAGTCGCCGGCCTCGCAGACGCGCGTCCGCCCGGCCTCGCCCGAAGTCAGCAGCTCCGCGGCCGAACGGGCCACGGGCCAGGTGACGCGCCCCAGCGCCGCGTCGTCGGCGACCCAGTCCCACGCGAAGCCTTCGCCCACGCGGACGACCCGCTGCTGCGCCATCGCCTCCGAAAGCTCCGCGTTCAAGACGGCCAGGTCACTTTTCGACGGCGCGCGACGCCCGCGCGCCACCGCGTAAAAAATCGCGTAGATCGCCTCGCGCAAAGCGCGCGCGCGGGCCAGCGCGCGCGCCGCACCCGCGGGGTCGCGCGCGGCCCCCTTGAGAAGCGTGCGCGCCTCGCGCTCCGTGAGGACGCCCGCCTGGCGGCCCCACGCGACCAGGTCGCCGTAACTTAAGAGCTTCTCCTCCGTCTCCCCCGTCTCGCGGCTGCCCTCCATAGTGTTGACGAAGTCCAGGCACAGCCGCCCGCCGACCAGCTCGAAGACGTGTTCCTGTTTCCCTGCCTCGGCCATCCCCCTCCTCCGCGCCCAGTATAACCCGAACCCCTCCTAACCGCCAAAATGCGTTTGACAGGTTAACAGCTCGGCGCTATAGTCTAACCTGCAAAAGTCATGTTAGCCGGTTGACAGGAATTGTCGGGGCGAGGGCGTTCGAACGGGGAGGGGGCCATGAGCGACGTGGAGCGGTGGGGCGTTGGGCGGTCGGGGGGTTCGCGGGGCGGCGTCGCGCGCGTGGACGAAAGGTTTGCGGGGAAGCCGGCCGCGGAAGTGCATCCCGCCGTGTCGGGCTCGTGCCGCCGCCTCGCCGTGGCGGCCTTCGTCGTCGCGGGCGGCGTCTGGGGCGCGGCCTTCCTCTTCGGCAAGCTGGCGTTCACGGAGCTTCCAGTCTCGCACGTCACGCTCTACCGCTTCACTATCGCCACGCTCGTCCTGCTCCCCTTCGCGCTCGCGCGCCGGAGCTTCCCGAGCCTGCGCGACCTCCCGCGCTTTCTGCTGACGGGCTTTCTGGTAGTCCCTGTGACTTTCACGCTGCAATACACGGGGCTGGCGTGGACGAGCGCGACGAGCGCGTCGCTCATCATAGGGACGCTCCCGCCGATGCTGGCGGTCGCGGCGGCCTGGTTTTACGGCGAGAGGCTGACGGCGCGCGGCTGGGCCAGCATAGGGGTGTCGACGCTCGGCGTGACGCTGATCGTGGGGCTGCCCGGCGCGGAGCACAACTGGGCCGGGGATGGTCTGGTCTTCCTCTCTATGATCGTCGTGGTCGCGTGGGTGCTCCTGAGCAAGCCGCTGATAAAGAAGTACACGGCGCTCGTCGCCACGACTTACCTGATGCTCTTCGGCACGCTGACGATGCTGCCCGTCGCGCTTCTGTGGGACGGGACGCCGCGGCTGCAAATGTCCGCGGGCGTGATGGCCTCCGTGCTCGCGCTCGGCCTGGCCTGCTCCGCGCTGACTTACGTGCTCTGGAACTGGGGGCTCAACTACGTCTCGACCTCGCACGCGGGCATCTACACCAACCTGGAGCCGGTCGTCGGCGCGCTCCTCGGCGTGATGTTCCTGCGCGAGACGTTGCAGCCGTCGGCCATCGTCGGCGGCCTGCTCGTCATCGCCGGCGCAATCGCCATCACGCGCACGGAGAAAAACACATAGGCAGTAAGGTTTTTTATCCCCGGAGGGGATGCAAAACAGAGGGCCGTGCTTCAGCCCAAATCGAACAACAAAACTTCCGCCGGTTCTGTGCCAGTTAAGGTGAGCCTGGGCTCGTTGCTGGCGGCCGCGCCGTCGCCCTGCTTGAGCGTTTGGCCGTTGAGTTCGATTGAGCCGCGCGCGACCTGCACCCAGGCGTGGCGGCCGGGTGCCAGCTCGTGCGTGACGCTTTCGCCTGGGCCGAGCAGCGTGGCGTAGAGGCGCGCGTCCTGGCGTATGGTGACGGAGCCGTCTTCCCCGTTCGGGGAGCCCACGAGGCGCAGGCGGCCGCGCTTCTCTTCGTCCGTAAAATTCTTCTGCTCGTAGGCGGGCTCTATGTCCGTCTCCTCCGGCATAATCCAGATTTGCAGGAGGTGTACCGACTCGGCCGCAGAGGGGTTCGCCTCGCTGTGCCGCACGCCCGTGCCGGCGCTCATCTTCTGCACCTCGCCGGGGCGTATGACCGAGCCGTTGCCCATGCTGTCCCTGTGCGCGAGGCCGCCTTCGAGCACGTAAGTGATAATCTCCATGTCGCGGTGGCCGTGCGTCGGGAAGCCGCGCCCCGGATCGACGCGGTCCTCGTTGATGACGCGCAAGGAGCGGAAGCCCATGAAGCGCGGGTCGTAATACTGGTCGAACGAGAAGGTGTGATAGGTGTCGAGCCACCCGTGGTTGAAATGGCCGCGCTCCTCCGCCTTGCGAACGGTAATCATTTTGTCTTCCCCTTTCCCTACTCTACGTCTTCGCGTTTGACGCCTTCGATCTCAAGAATCAGGTCCGGCCCGTAGGCTTTCGAAGGCGTTTGAAAACCCGCGGAGAACTTGCCGGCGAGGACGTGGCCGACGATTGCGAGGGCCGTGAGGGCCGTGAGCGTGTAGCCTTCGGGGCCGCGCAGGCGCGAGACGGCGCGCTTGCCGTCTTCGTCCTCGACCTCGCCCCAGACGAAACTCTTGCCCTTGACCCTCTCCTCATCGCTCGGACCCGGCGGCTGACTTTTGATGCGCCTCTTCAGGAAGCGTTGCACGAAGCCCATGCCCAGGAGCCAGCCGAACGAGCGCGTCAATTTCATCATTCGGCGCACCTTCGCGGGGATGGCCGCGTAGACCTCTATGTTCGGGATGCCCGTGCTGTAGAAGGCCGAGGCCACGTCGCCCCACGGAATCGTCGTCGCCTCGACGGGCCCGCGACCGTAGTCAATCTCGCGCGTCTTCCACGCGGCGGGCACGGGGGTCAGCCGCCCTTCGCGGCGGACGAGCCCGCCGCGGTTGATGTTCTCGACCATCGTCGTCGCCGTCCCGCGCGAGACGCGCCCCGTCCCCATGATGGCGAGCGCGAGTCGCGTCGCCGTCGGCAGCCGCCGCTTGAGGTGAGCGGCCAGGCAGTCCGAAGGCACCACGTCGAAGCCCACGCAGGGGAGCAGCATGACGCCCGCCGACTGAGCCTCGCGGCCGCGCGCGGCGAGCGACTCTATGACCGCGGCCTCGCCCGTGATGTCCAGGTAGTGAGTCTTTGTCCGCAGGCAGGCGTCGGCCATGGGCCGGGAGGTGCGCGAAAATGGTCCGGCGCAGTGGAGCACGACCGCGACCTCTTTGAGCGCCGCGTCGAGCGCGCTCGCGTCGTCGAGCGGGAAGACGCGGTGCTCGAAGCCGAGTTCATTCGCCAGTTGTTCGATTGAAGCCCGGTCGCGGCCGGCGAGGACGGGCCGCAGGCCGCGCTCTTTCGCCAGGCGCGCGATGAGCTTGCCCGTGTAGCCGTTCGCGCCGTAAAGAAGAAAGTTTGAGGGCATCTCACACGTCTCTGTCTGTAGTTTATTTGCGAGGGCGCGGATTGTAGCACTAAGCCCGGCCGGGGCGCGATGTTTCGGAGAAGCGCCGCTTTTTGTTATCCTCCCGAGCGTCTTACCGAACGCGCGCCCGCGAGCCAGACGAGGCCACCCGATGCAAACTGAGAAACGGTTCTCCGACTCAAGCCCCAACCCGACTCAACGCTTTGTCTCAATCATCATTCTGCTTGCGCTCTTGCTGCTGCCCTTCTCCGCGTGCCAGCGCGGCGGCGGCAACGGGAAGCAGTTGACGCTCGCGGTCAACTCGGGCGTGGAGGGCTCGGCGCTCAAGCAGGCGGCGAAAGATTACGAGGCGCAGACGGGAGTTCGTGTCAACATCGCGGAGTTCCCCTACGCGAACCTCTTCGAGAAAGAGCTGGTCGATTTGAACGCGCGCACCGGCGCTTACGACCTGATCATGCTCGACGACCCGTGGTTCCCGAAGTTCGCCGCGAACAACTCCCTGACAGACCTCACGCCGCTCTACGAGAAGCGCGGCCTCAAGGGGCCGGACGACGATTTTGTGCCAGCCTCAATCGCGCTCGGCCGCCACCCCTACGAGACGGGCGCGCTCTACGCGCTCCCTTACGTAGGCAACTCGCAACTCTTCTTCTACCGCAAGGACATCTTCGAGAAGCACGGCCTGAAAGAGCCCGCGACCTGGGACGACGTGCTGGCGGCGGCGCGCGCCATCAGCGAGCGCGAGACGGCGGGAGCGCCGAACGGCGGCCGCATGCACGGCTACGTGATGCGCGCCGCGCAGGGCAACGCCGTCGTCGCGGACTTCATGCCCATCTTCTGGGCCTTCGGCGCGGAGATGTTCGACGCAGAGGGACGCCCCACGGTCAACAGCCCCGAAGGCATCGCGGCCCTACGCTTCATGCTCGAACTGGGGAAATACTCCCCGCCCGGCTACCAGAGCTTCAACGCCGACGAGGTCTCCGCGCACCTGCTGCAAGGCACGGCGGCGATGTCCATCAACTGGCCCGCGTGGATCAGCGCCTTCGGCGACCCCGCGAAGTCGAAGGTCATAGGCAAGGTGGAGTTCACAGTGATGCCGGGCGGCGCGCGCCCCGGGCGCGCGGAGATCGGCAACTGGCTGATGGCCATCCCGCGCGCGTCGAAGAACGCGGAGGCCGCCTTCGAGTTTCTGGTGTGGGCCACGAGCGCGGAGCAGATGAAGCGCTCGGCGCTCAGGGGCAACCCGCCGACGCGCAAGTCCGTCTTCACGGACGCGGAGTTGATGGCAAAATTCCCGGCCTACCCGGCGCAGTTGCGCTCGCTCGAAAACTCGCGCCCGCGCCCGCGCACGCCCTTCTGGAACGAGATCGAGAACGCCTTCGGCATCTACCTGTCGAAGGCCAACGGCGGCGAACTCTCGCCCGAGGACGCGATGAACCAGGCCAACGCCAAGATCGCCGAAATCATCGGGCGCGGGAAATAGGGGAGGATGCTCTCAAAAGTCTCGCGCAAACTTCTCAAGGGCCGCGGGCACACGCGCGGCGGCGAGCGCGCGCTGCCCTACCTTTTAATCGCGCCGACCGTCGCGGTGCTCGTCGCGCTCTCGATTTATCCGCTCGTCTACGCGGTCAAGGTCAGCCTGCAATCAGACTCGGGCGACGGCGCGCGCTGGACGCTTCAGCACTTCGCGCGCCTTTTGTCGGACGATTTTTTCCGCTCCGCGCTCGCGCACACGCTCGTCTACGCGGCCATCGCCCTGACCGTGGAGTTCCTGCTCGGCCTCGGTCTCGCGGTGCTTCTGAATCGAGAGATGCGCGGGCGCAGCTTTTTCCGCGCGGCGCTGCTCGTGCCGATGATGCTGCCGCCCGTGGTCGTCGGCGTCGTCTGGCGGCTGATGCTCAACTCCAGCTTCGGCGTGATAAATGGCACACTTCAATCGGTCGGGGTCAACACGGAGCAACTGACGTGGACCGGGACTCCGAAGCTCGCCTTCGCCTCCGTCATCCTGGTGGACATCTGGCAGTGGACGCCCTTCATCTTCCTCATCCTGCTCGCGGGCTTGCAGGCCATCCCGGAGGAGCCTTACGAGGCCGCGCTGATTGACGGCTCAAGCCCGTGGCAGACTTTCCGCCACGTCACGCTGCCGCTCTTAAAGCCCGCCATCCTCATCGCGCTCCTCCTGAGGACGATGGACCTGCTGCGCGTCTTCGACCAGATTTGGATTCTCACGCAGGGCGCACCCGGCGGCGCGACCGAGACCGCCAGTCTGTATATCTACCTCACGGCCTTCCGCTTCGGCGACTTCGGCTACGCGGCCGCCATGTCCTTCGTCCTCCTGCTCCTGACGAACGTCGTCAGCGTGCTCTACATACGCTTGCTGCAAAGACAGGAGGAAGCATGAGGGGCGGGGGGCGGGGGCCAGGAGCCGGGGGCCGGTTAATGACTTACGCGCTGGCCGTGTTCGCGGTCGTCGCGGCGCTGTTGCCCGTCTACTGGATGCTGACTATCTCGCTCAAGCGCCAGGTGGATCAGCTCGCCGTGCCGCCGAAGTGGCTCATCTTCGAGCCGACGCTCGCGCACTACGCGGACGCCTTTCTGGAGCGCTCGTTCGCGCAGTACCTCGTCACGAGCGCGATTGTCGCAGTGAGTTCGACCGCGTGCGCGCTCGTCCTCGGCACGCTCGCGGCTTACGGCCTGGCGCGCTTCCGCCTGCCGCGCAAGCTCAACACGCGCGTGGCGCTCTGGATACTCTCGACGCGCATGTTCCCGCCGATAGTCACGGCCGTCCCGATCTTCCTGCTGATGAGCGACCTTGAGTTGCTGGACACAATCGCGTCGCTCGTCATCGTCTACACGGGGTTCAACCTGCCGTTCGTGGTCTGGATGATGCGCGGGTTCTTCCGCGAGATACCGCGCGAGTTGGAGGAGGCCGCGCGCGTCGACGGCGACTCGCGCCTCGGCGCTCTGCGCCGCGTCATCCTGCCGCTCGTCACGCCGGGGCTCGCCGCGACGGCCGTCTTCTGCCTCATCATCTCCTGGAACGAATTCCTGTTCGCCCTGACGCTGACGCAGACGGACAACGCGATGACGCTGCCCGTAGGCATCTCGGGCCGCGTCACGCAGTACGAGATAGAGTGGGGCGTGATGAGCGCCGCCGGCGTGGTGGCGATGATTCCGATTCTCGTCTTCGCGCTCGCGGTCCAGCGTTATCTTGTCCGCGGGCTGTCGCTCGGAGCCGTCAAAGGATGAACGTCAGCTTTATAAACGTGAGCAAGAGTTTTGGCCCGACGGTCGTCGTGGACGATTTGACGCTCTCGACCGAGGACGGCGAGTTTGTCGTGCTGCTCGGGCCGTCGGGTTGCGGGAAGACGACGACGCTCAGGATGCTGGCCGGGCTCGAAGAGGCGACGACCGGCGACATCATGATCGGGCCGGAGCGCGTCAACGACGTGCCGACGCAGCGCCGGGACGTGGCGATGGTCTTTCAGTCTTACGCGCTCTACCCGCACATGACGATTGCCGAAAACATCGCCTACCCGCTGCGCGTGAGAAAAATCGAGCGCGGCGAAATCGAGCGGCGCGTCGCGCGGGTGGCGAAGATGCTTGAGATCGACGGGCTGCTCGCGCGCCGCCCGCGCGAGTTGTCCGGCGGCGAGCGGCAGCGCGTGGCCCTGGCGCGGGCGGTCGTGCGCTCGCCCCGCGTTTATTTGATGGACGAGCCGCTCTCGAACCTGGACGCGAAGCTGAGGGTACAGATGCGCGGCGAGCTGAAGCGCCTTCAGCACGAGTTGGGGACGACGACCGTTTACGTGACGCACGACCAGTCGGAGGCCATGACGCTCGCGCACCGCGTCGCGGTGATGCGCGCCGGCCGGCTTCAACAGTTCGACACGCCCCTGAACATCTACAACCGCCCGGCCAACCGCTTCGTCGCAGAGTTCGTCGGCAGCCCCGCGATGAATTTCATAGAGGGCAGGCGCGACGAAGGCGCCAGAGTCTTCGCGGGCGGCGGACTCTCCCTGCCCCTCTCAGATTCTCAGCTAGACCTGACGGACGGCCGCGAGCGCGTCACGCTCGGCGTCAGGCCCGAGCACGTGCACGTCTCCACGTCGGCCCAGGACGGCTGGACGCCCGCGACCGTGTACGTCACGGAGTTGATGGGCAACGAGACCTTCGTCTTCCTGCGGCTGCCCGGCGGCGAGAAGGTCATCGCGCGCGCCCCCGCCAGCTTCCGCGCCGAACAGGAGACGCCCGCCTGGGTCCGCTTCGAGACGGAAAGGGCCGTCTTCTTCGACGCGGACTCCGGCGAACGGCTCGGATAAAAAAGTGGGCGGTAGGCAGTGGGCAGTAAAAACAAGAAGCGGCTGAGTATGACTAACCCGGCCGCTTCTTGTTTTTGTCTTTAACTGCCCACTGCCTACTGCCCACTGCTTTTCACTGTCCGCCCGCGGCTTCGCCCTTCGGCTTGTTCGGCTGCGGGGTGACGCGCAGGTAGGGTTTTAAGGTCTTCCAGCCGCCGGGGAATTTCTCTTTGGCCTGCTCGTCCGAGAGCGCGGGGACGATGATGCAGTCGTCGCCGTCCTTCCAGTTGACGGGCGTGGCGACGCTGTAGTTGGCCGTCAGTTGCAAGGAATCTATGACGCGCAGGATTTCGTCGAAGTTCCGGCCCGTGCTCGCCGGGTAGGTGATCATCAGCTTGACCTTCTTGTCGGGGCCGACGACGTAGACCGAGCGCACGGTGAAGGTGTCCGAGGCGTTCGGGTGAATCATGTCGTAGAGGTCCGAGACCTTGCGGTCGGAGTCGGCGATGACGGGGAAGTTCAGCTTCTGCCCCTGCGTCTCCTCTATGTCGTCGGCCCACCTGGCGTGCGAGTCGGCGGGGTCGACGCTGAGGCCGATGATTTTGACGTTGCGCTTGTCGAACTCCGGCTTGAGGCGGGCGGCCTCGCCGAGTTCGGTCGTGCAGACCGGGGTGAAATCTTTGGGGTGCGAGAAGAGGACGCCCCAGTTGTTGCCGAGCCAGTCGTGGAACTTGATTTCGCCCTCGGTCGTCTGGGCCGTGAAATCGGGTGCGGTGTCGCCTAAGCGGATAGCCATAACGTGTCTGTCCTTTCTATCGTAGAAATTTCCTTCCCCTGCTCATATTACGAAGCGAGGGCCGGGCAAGATTGCAGAAAGTGATGTGGGCTTTTACCCCTAAAATGGGGAGCAAGTCAATAACCGGGCGCAAAGGGCCAAAATTTTGGTATGCTGCGTCCCGAAATTTTTTTGAGACGGATGAGCGGGAGCGTTGGATGAGATTAGCACTGAACGGCGCGACGACGATGCGCGCCGACCTCGCCACGGACGTGCGCGCCGCGCGGGCCGCGGGCTTCGACTGCCTGGAAATCTGGGCCGCGAAGCTACGCAAGTTTCTCAAGTCAGGCTCGACCGCCGAGTTGAAAAGCCTGCTGGACGAGCACGGGCTTGAGCCCTACAGCATCAACTCCATCGAGAGCATCACCTTCAGGGACGGCGCGGGCCACGCCCGCCTGCTCGAAGAGTGCGAAGAATTGTGCCGCACGGCGTCCGAGTTGAATTGCCCTTACATCGTCGTCGTGCCGGGCCCGCTGCCGGGAGAAAAGAGTTGGGACGACGTGCTCGCGGAGTCCGTGCGCGTGCTGGACGAATTGGGCCAGATAGCCGAGGGGCACGGCGTCTCCCTCGCGTTCGAGTTTCTGGGGCAGCCGCGTTGCAGCGTGCAGACGCTCGGGCAGGCGGCGGAGATCGTCAACCAGTTGGGCCGCGAGAACGTCGGCCTCGTCCTCGACAGCTTCCACTTCTACGCGGGCGGCTCGCGCCTCGAATCAATCGACGCGCTCGACGCCCGGAAACTTTTCGTCTTCCACATCAACGACGCGGAAGACTTGCCGCGCGAGGAACTGGAAGACCGCCACCGCCTGCTGCCCGGCCTCGGCATCCTGCCGCTCGGGGAGATCGTCGCCGGGCTCAAACGAATCAATTACGACCGCGTCACGAGCGTGGAGATTTTCAGGCCCGAATACTGGGAGCGCGACCCCGCGGAACTGGCACACGAGGCGCGCGAGGCGACCCGAAAAGTTTTGGCACAGGCGGGAATCCGAGTGTAAAAGTCAGACGAAACCGCAGAGGGCGGGGAGGCACGGAGGAACCCGTCTCAAGTCTGAAATTTCAAATTCGATATTTCAAATGTTCTTATGGATAGAATCAGAATCGGCATCATCGGCGCGGGCTACATCGGAACCGTCCACGCGCAGGTGCTCGGGCGCGACGAGCGCGTGGAGTTGGCGGCCGTTTACGACGTGGTCTGGGAGCGGGCCGAGCGGCTCGCGCGTTCGTCGGGCGCGGCCGCGGCGCGCGGCCCAGAGGAAGTCATAGGGGCGAGCGACGCGGTTTACGTGACCACGCCGAACACGAAGCACACGGAGTTGGCCGTGGCGTGCGCCGAGGCGGGCAAGCACGTCTTCTGCGAGAAGCCGATGGCGACGAACCTGGAGGACGCGGCGCGTGTCCTGGCCGCGGCCGAGCGCAGCAAAGGGGTCTTCCAGGTCGGGCACAACCGGCGGTTCGCGCCCGTTTACAGCGCACTGAAAAAGATGCTCGCGGAAGAATCGGCCCCGCACTCGGCGCACGTCAAGATGAATCGCGGCGAGCTGATGAACCCCGAATGGGTGGGCGACCCCGCGGTGACGGGCGGCTTCCTTTACGAGACGACCATACACATGTTCGACATGATGCGCTTCCTCTTCGGCGAGGTCGCGGAGCTGACGGCCCTCGGCTCCAGCCACGAATACCCTGAGACGGACGACTTCTCTGTCCTCCTGGGCTTCGAGAGCGGGGTGCACGCCACGCTCTGCTCCTCGGCCGACGCCAGTTGGCTCTTCCCCTTCGAGCGCGTCGAAGTCTTCTGCCACCATAAGACCATCTCGACGCGCGAGATGGAGACCCTCGTCTCCAGCGAAGGCATGGAGGGCAAAGAGGTCACGCTCTCCATGCACCAACTCTCGAAGGAAGAAAAGTGGGGCTACCTGCAAGAAGACCGCGCTTTCGTCGACTCCGTCCTGGCACAGAAGCCTCCCCCCGTGACCGCCCTCGACGGCTACAAATCCGTCCAACTCGTAGACGCCTGCTACCGCGCCGTCCGCACGGGGGAGAAAAAAGTACTGAGTGCTGAGGACTGAGTTAGAAACTGCCGTCTTTCACTCAGCACTCAGCACTCATCACTCATCACTCTTTAATTTACTTATGATTCAATACGACGCACACAAATGGACGCATCACCTGCTTGACATCAAGGGGTCCGTGGTTCGCCAGATTTTCTGGCGGGTCATGCTCTTTGTCGTCTGGTCAGGAGTGGTCGTGGCCTTCCACATCTACGTGCGACCGGTCGGGGTGCCCTCGACGGTCCACACCCTGATCGGCGTGGCGCTCGGCCTGCTCCTGGTCTTCCGCACCAACGCGTCTTACGAGCGGTTCTGGGAGGGGCGGAAGCTCTGGGGCGGCATCGTCAACGAGTCGCGCAACGTCGCGCGCGAGGCGGCCGTCTTCCTGCGCGAGCGGCCCGACATGCTCCGCCCGATCGTTTTCTGGACGGCCGCCTTCCCCTACTCCGCCATGAACTCGCTGCGCGGCGGGCGCGGGCTTGGCCCGCTAGCCGAGCGGCTGCCGAAAGACGAAGTGGCCGACGTGCTCTCCGCGCAGCACGTCCCGTCGGCCGTCGCGCGCCGCATCTCCGGCCACCTCGTCCGCGCCAGGGACGAGGGGCAACTGAGCGATTACATCGCGGTCACGATAGACAGCAACGTCAACCTGCTGATCGACTACATAGGCTCGTGCGAGCGCATCCAGAAGACGCCGCTGCCCTTCGCCTACGTCGTCCACCTGCGGCGCGCGCTCATCCTCTACTGCCTGACGCTGCCCTTCGCGCTGGTCGAGACCTACGGCTGGTCGACCATCGGCGACACGCTCCTGATTGCCTACATTCTTTTCGGCATCGAGGAGATCGGCGTCGAGATCGAGAACCCCTTCGACGAGGACGACAACGACATCCCGCTCGACCAGATTTGTGCCACAATCGAAGGGAACCTGATGGCGGTCCTGGAGGAGACTAACTCGGCCCGCCCGGAGTCCGACTCTTCCTACGCGAAGATGGCGGCGGGTCAGTAGCCGCCGATCACTCTTTCCAGCGGCGTGAGTCCGTCTTCACCGTGAAGTGACGGGGGGCGCGCCGCCGGCGCGGATGTTGACGGCGGCCGCGCGGGCGATTCTCTCGGGCGGCCACGCTTCGAGGCCCAGCCCTAAGAGGCGCTGTGCCTGCGCGTTCGCCTCGGACTGCCAGAGCATCACGCCCGCGATGAACACCGACAGGGACAAGAGTCCGGGCAGGAACGAGGGATTTTCCCAGGGGTGGAGTGACCCCGCGCTGCACTCGGCCATGACGAACTGCACGCCTCCCCACGCCGGCATTCGCGGCTCTGAGTCCTCGCGCCCGTAGGTGTCCAGCGCCACGGCCGCCGCCATCAGCAGGGCGGCGGCCGTAAAGGTGAGGACGATTGTTTTCCTCATCGGCTGTCCTCCGTCTGACGTTTTCACCTTGTCACGGGCTTAGACTCCGCCGGGCGCGAGAATGTTCCGCGCGCCGCGCGCGAATGATATTGAAGTGGGGCGGCGAATGAGATATAACCTCACCCGTTGCGTCCCGACAATTTGCAGAGGCCGGCCGGCGTCTTCCGGCCCGCGCGACCCACCTATGATCGGCTCGAACCTGCTCAACTACCGGATCGTGGAAAAGCTCGGCGTCGGCGGGCAGGGCGAAGTTTACAAGGCCGTTGACGCGAAGCTCGGCCGCACGGTCGTTATCAAAGTCCTGCCGCCCGCGCTCACCGTCAAGGAGGCGAACCTCAAGCGCTTCGAGCGCGAGGCGCGGCTGGCCTCGTCCTTAGACCACCCGAACATCTGCACCATCTTCGACCTGGACGAAGTGAACGGCGTGCACTTCATCGCCATGCAGTACGTCGAGGGGCGCAACGTCCGGCAGCTCGTCAACGGCCGCCCGCTCGAATTGACGAGCGCGCTTCTGATAGCGATTCAGGTGACGGACGCGCTGGCCGCCGCGCACGGGCGCGGCATCATCCACCGCGACATTAAATCCGGCAACGTGATGGTCACGGACTCGGGCCAGGTGAAGGTGCTCGACTTCGGCCTGGCGAAGCTGCTCGACGACGACGCGGCGCAAGCGGGCGGCATTCACCGCACGGAGCTGACCGAAGTCGGCGTGCCCTACGGGACGCCGACGCACGCCGCGCCCGAGCAGGCGCGCGGCGACCGTGTTGACTGGCGCGCGGACATCTTCTCGACGGGAGTTTTGCTCTACGAGATGCTGACGGGGACGTGGCCCTTCCGCGGCAAGACCACGATTGACGTGCGCCATGCCGTCCTGCACGACCAGCCGAGGCCGCTCGCGGAGACGAGGCCGGGCTACGTCCCGCCGCGCCTGCAACAGATCGTTGACCGCGCTCTACAGAAGGAGCCGCGCGACCGCTACCAGAAGATCGCGGAGTTTCGCGACGACCTCAAGGCCGTCCTGAAGGAAGTCTCGGCGGGCGACGAGCAGATGGTCGGAGGCGTGACGCCGGCCGCGCCGCGCCACCTCTCCGGCTCCGGCCCAGTCTCGCGCGCGATGCGCTGGCTGCGCAACGTGACCGGCTCCAACCCGCAGTCGCAAGGCTCGCAGCCGCACACCTCCGCGCCCGCCTCGACGCAGACGCCCTCGCGCGCCTCGCAGGAGATACACCAGACGCCGATGACGAGCATGGGCGAGCGCGAGAAAAAGAGCGTCGCCATCCTCCCCTTCAAAAACCTGAGCAACGACCCGGCGCAGACCTTTTACGAGTTCTCGCTCGCGGACGCAGTGATTACGGAACTGGCCCGGCTGCGCTCGCTCGTGGTCCGGCCCTCGTCGGTCATCTCCAAGTACCAGGGGCAGCCGATTGACCCGCGCGACGCGGGGCGCGAGCTGAACGTCAACGCCGTCCTCGCCGCGGGCTTCCTGCACGCGGGCGACCGCTTCCGCGTCACCGCCCAACTGCTCGACGTGATGAACGGCGACCTCCTGTGGAGCGACCGCATCGACGCCGCCGCGAGCGACATCCTCGCCGTTCAGGACACCATCGCGCAGCGCATCGTGGACGGGCTGCGCTTAGAATTGACGCACGACGAGCAGGCCGGCATCGCGCGGCCCGCCACGCAGAGCGCCGCCGCTTACGAAGAATACCTGCGCGGGCGCGACCTCTTCGCGCGCTTCATCTTCCGCACGGTCGCGCCCGAGGACTGCGACGCGGCGATTGCCCACTTCGAGCGCGCCATCCAGCTCGACCCGAACTTCGCGCTCGCGCACGACGGGCTCGGCGCGGCCCACGTCAACCGCGTCTTCAAAGGCTTCGGCTCGGCCGAGGACTTCGAGTTGGCCGAGCGCGCCTTCGAGCGTGCGTTGAGCATCGACCCGACCATCGCCGAGGCGCGCATGCTGATGGTCTTCGTCTACCTCTGGCGCGGCGAGAAGCAGAAGGCGCGCGCCGAGGTCGCCCGCGCGCGCCGCGACTCGCCGAACGAGGCCGTCGTCTATTTCGTCAAGGGGACGCTTCACCGCCTGGACGGCGAGTACGACCGCGCGCTCCGCAGTTACGACAAGCTCCTGCAACTAGACCCCGCGGCGCGCACGGTCGTGCGCTGCAACCGCGCGCTGATACGCATCTACAAGGGCCGGTTCGACGACGCGCTGGCCGAGTTGGACGAGGCCGCGCGCAGCGAGCCGGAGAACCCGCTCGTCAAGACTTTCCGCGCGCTCGCGCTCTACTACAAGCTGGACGTGGAGGGCGCGGTGCGGCTCATGCGCCAGGTCTTCGAGCACCACCCGAACATGCACGGCGTGCGCCCGTTCATGGCGATCTTCCTGAGCGGGCTCGGGCAGCACGAGGAGGCGCGAGCCCAGTTGACGGAGGACGTGAAGCGGAACGCCAAAGTTGACCCGGACATCGCCTACGGCCTGGCTTCGGCTTACGCGCTGGAGGGGATGCGCGACGAAGCCTTCGAGTGGCTGGAGCGCTCGGTCGCGCTCGGCAACGAGAACCGCCCCTGCTTCGAGCACGACCCGAACTGGAACGCCCTGCGCAAAGACCCGCGCTTCGCCGAGGTCATGTCCAAAGTCGCCGCCCCGCGCCCGCTCTAGAACGCCCTACAGGCTGGATTCGGTCATCCGTCCTTCACCGGATGGGATGAGGCACTCGCGCCCGCAGCAGGTCAAACTTCGCGCGCCGGACACCATCCTTTTGATTAACATCAGCCTATTGTCCTGCCGGATTCTTAATGATAGTATCTGCGCCCGCTCAAGCTGATCCGGCTGAACCGCGGCGGATGCCTCGCAAGTAATAACCATTCAACCCCCAAAGGAGCCCCCCCCATGTTTGACTTTCTGAAGAATCAACTTTACCTGACGGTGCTCATGAGTCTTAGCTCCATCTTCCTGTTTTTTCAGGACGAGGAGACGACTACCGAAGAGATCATTACAAGGGTGGAAGGGCCGGACATGACCATGCTCTGGATCAGTCTGGCCGTCTCTCTCCCGATAATGATTATAGTAATTGCAGGAATGTGGAAGGTCTTCACAAAGGCAGGAAAGCCTGGATGGGCGAGCCTTATCCCGATCTACAATGCCATCGTCCTGCTGGAGATAGCAGGCAAGCCGGTGTGGTGGATAGTCCTGTTACTCATTCCGGGCGTGAACCTCGTTATCCTTTTTATCGTCTCGATTGACGTGGCTAAGAACTTCGGGAAAGGCACCGGGTTCGGCATCGGGCTGGCACTGCTGGGAGTCGTCTTTTACCCGATCCTGGGATTCGGGGATGCCAGGTACATGCCATCGCGCCAGCAGCAGTACGGCGGCCAGTACGCGTAAGGTCGCAGGCAGTATTTAACGGCAGTTGGCGGAGGACGAGTCCGTAGAGGAACATTTCCCTAATCGAGCCGGGGGCGGCGCGCCGTCGTGCTTGCCCCCGGCTCGCATGTTCACCCTGCGGGGATAAAAACTCACAGCCGGACCGGGCCGCCGGCTATTGCGAATTCTTGTTCTTGCTGTCGGGCTGCTTCTTGTCGCCTGTGTTGCCTTCGTTCGCGTTCTTGCTCGCGTCGGCGTTCCCGGAAGACTGCTTGCCACTGTTCTCGGGCTCCGCGCCTGGGCCGCCCGTGGGCGCGATGTTGGAGCTTTCGATTCTCTCGCTGTTGACGGTCGTGTCCACCTCGTCGCGGCCCGCGTTGGCCCCTGCGTCAGAGCCTCCGCCGCAGGCGCTCCAGAAGAGCGCGGCCGCGAGCAGAAGCGGGGCCGTAAAAGTCCGTCGCATTGATTTCCCCTCCCTCGTGTCTTTAAGTCTCGCCTCCCAGCTTACCTCAGTTGCCCGACCCGCCGCACCTTCATTCCTCATCGTCGCCGGGCGCGACGCCGAAGTAGCGCATCCACTCGTCCAACTCCCCCTCGACCGAAGGCCCGCCCTCGCGCACGCCGCCGTCGGCCCTCGCCTCCTCCATCCTCTTTCGGAACTCGCCCGAGCGCACGACCTGCGCGCCGCAGCGCCGCACGTAGTCTCCAAGCGCGCGGTCGGACGTGACGACGACGAGCGTGCGCCGCCCGCGCGTCTCCTCGACCATGCGCTTGATGCGCTCGTCCGCGTTCGACCCGCGCTCGCTGTAGAAGACGCGCACGCCCTTGTAGCTCGACCCGTCCGCGAAGAACTCCTCCGGCGCGCCGTCGAAGACGACCATCACGCTCACGCGCCGCGCCCGCGCGAACTGTGCCAACTCCTCCATCAGCCCGCGCCGCGCCTTCGGCTTGTCCCTGTGCCAGCCGACGCGCTGCGCCATCACGTTGTTGCCGTCAACCAGGTAAGACATGCGGCCTTTTTGAATGGTGATAGAGCTGGAGTTTCAAACTCACCGGGCGCGCTTCGTCCTGGGCGCGTTCTTTATGTAGAAGACCCTGTCGTCGTCGCCCGAGTTCAGCTTCAGAACGACCTTCTGGCCCAGCCTAAGCGTGGTGCCGGGTTCCACTTTCTGATCGGTGACGAACTCGCCGTCCCCGTCGGTCACGGGAACCAGCCCGGCGTCGGTAATCAGTTTTATCGCCACCTGCCTGGGCTTGTCCTTCACGTCTGGCATGCTCACCGGCTCCCGGCCCACTTCCGGGTTGAGCAAGGCGGCCAACTGAAACTGCTCCTGCGCCCTCGTCTTGTCATACAGATTTGCGTAAACGATGCCGAGGCCCGTGTAGGCGGGCTGGTAGGTGGGATCAATTCCGCGCAACTGCTCGAACTGGGCCTGCGCCGTCGCGTAGGTCTCATCCGCCGTGGGGTCTCCCCTCAGCCTCGCGATGTTGGCCTGCGCCAGATTAGTAAAGGCCCGACCCGACAAGGCGTAAAGATTTTTCGGATCGAGGTCGGCGGCGCGCGTGTAGGCTTCCAGGGCCTTTTGGTTCCACTCACTGATTTCTCCGGGCGAAGTCTTGTCCTCGTAGTCCAGGTCGCGCCGCGTCGAATAGAAGTCACCCAGATTCGTCAGGAGCACGGCCCTCTGCTGCGGGCTGATGTCCGGCTGTTGTAGCGCCAGCGCCAATGCCTTCTCGTACTTCTCCTCCGCCGCATTCAGCAACATCATGGCCGCCGTCCTGGCCCGCGGAGAACCGTGGGCCGAGGCTCTAGTTCGCGGGGCCGGCTTGGGATTCAGTATCCTGCGCCCGCGGTCCAGAAGGCGGTTGCCCTGCGCGTTCAGGGCGCGGACGGACGTGTTGTCCCTGGACAGAGCCAGGTTCACTTGAGTCTCTGCACCGTCGAGGTTGCCGGACAGGCGCAGGGCCTCGCTGTAGTTGGCGCGGAACTTAGCCTCGGCCGAGTCTTTAACCTCGTGGGCTCTCCCGTCCGTTTTATCTCCCTCCGATTTCTCATTCTTATAAGCCTGCTCCACCTTTTCGTAAGCCTGCACGGCCCGCACGCTGTTGCCCCAGTCAAGGTAGACATCGCCCAGCGTCTCCAGGCTGCTCAAGTCATCATCGCCGAGGACGGCCTTCATTCGGGCCTCTCTGAAAGCCTCGTTCCGCTCCTCGACGGAATTGAAATTAGGAAGCACGTTCGGGGCCTGGTCCGTGGCCGAGGCGGCGAGGATGAGTTCGCTCGTCTCCTTGACCTCTTTTTCCAGTGCCTCGTCATCCAGCTTTGTAAGCCTCGCCTCCCCGGCTGCGCCCCTCGTCCCGCTCACCTCGAACTTCTTTTCCACCGGCACGGCCTGGCTGCGGATCGTCACCTTGATAGGCACGCGCGCCGTCGTGACCGCGTCCCCGGCCCCTTCGCCGGACTCCGGGCTTAAGCCGCAGCCTCTTTCCTTGTTGCAGTCGAGGCAGGTGACGATCACTTCGCCGGAGTATGCGTCCTTGGCGGGCGCGGCCTCGTCTTTTTTGAGCTTCACGGCCGGCATGACCTCGACGCTCTGACCGGGGCCGAGTGTCGCCGCCTGCGGCGTCAGCTCAAGCCACGGCATCGTCTCGGGCCTGCCGAACTCATAGCTGTGCGGCCTACGGCACTTGTCGTTCGGCTTGACGCTGAAAGTGGTCCTGCCCGGCAGGGACTCGCCGCCGACCGCCACGTCAAAGACGAGCGTGTCCACGACGCCTTCCAGCACGGTCAGGTGCGCCTCGTCGCCCTCGACGGAGATTACGAATTCAGTGCTCCCCGTGCCGCCAGTCACGGGGCCGCCCCCGGAACGGAAATAGCCGCGGACCCTGTTCAGGATGGAACCGAAAATGTTCCAGATGGAGCCGACGCTGACGCGCGTCTTCGGCGAGAGGATGACCTCCGTGAATTGTTCGAGCGGTTTGACGGGGTCCGCGAAGACGATGGTCAACTGCGTCCCCTCGCCCGTCTCCACGTTGTCGCCGACGAACAGATTCTGGTTGAGCTGCGCCGCCTCCTCCGCGCCGCCCGCCGCCCGTATAACTTTGGCCTGCGCGACCTCCGCCCTGATCACCTTTCCCCCGCCGACGACGATATCGCTGATCTGCGCGACGGGCGCGACCTCCTGCGGGGTGGGCGAGGGCGTCGGCCCCGGCCCGGCCTTGTCCGGCAGCGACCGCGACGAACCCGGCGCGGCCCCCGCGCACGCCGCGCACGCCAAAATGAGGATTACCGCGGCGGCCCGCCTGGTAGTGTCGAGCGGCATGATATTTCTCCTTTCGAGTTCAGACCCTGCCCGGCATTTTACGCGCAATCCCCGTGAGCCAGTAACTGATAAAGAGCGCTACGAGGTGAAATGGTAGATCGCTGAAGAGCACGCGCCACTGCTTATAAGCGACAAAGGCGACGACGAAATATAGGACGGCGAGGCCGGGGAGCAGGAACGAGATTTGCGGCCGCTTGTTGAACAAGGGGACATCGAACGGGAGCCTCCAGCGCAGCCAGCTCCTGAAACGAAGTTGCGTCAGCATGCCGAGCGCAATCATCAGCGAGGTGATGAACAGGTTCCACCCGACAGAGACGGGGAAGATGTAAACGCACGTCAGCAGATTGGAGAGGATGTTGGCCTGCAATTCCGCCCCGTACCTTATGCTCTCCCGCGTGTTGTCGTTAGAACCCGTGAGGCAGAAGACATCCTCGCCCTGCCCGCACGGCGCGAGCCTCTGCACGCCGACGACCACGATCCTTCCCGCGTATTCATTCGGGTTCCTCAGCTTCCAGGGGTCGGTGTGCGGCGCGGAAGTGGGGCAAGGGTCCCACGCCGCGCCGGCCTCGGAGGGAGAGTACAGAGCGCTTATGTGCTGCGTCACGTTTGCACTTTCGAGCTGCCCGACGCGGGCCAAATCCAGCTTGAAGTAAGTGGGTAAAGGCTCGGGCCGGATATTGTGACGAAGAGGAATTTGCTTGACGAGCTGCCCGTCGGCGTCTCTCAGATTGAGTTGTTGCGCGTCTTCGTCCAGGCAGGCCCGGACGGGCTGCTTCCAGGCTCCCGTTTTCTGCCTCTCCTCGCCCGAGCAGTAGGCGGAAGCCTGCCGCGGCCCTCCGGCCTTCATCACCGCGAGCAGCGGGAGACTGGGCAGGACGCGCGACTCCATCCCCACGCAGCCCCCGGCCGAGTCCCCCGTCAATTTTTTGCCCAGGTAGGCCGCCCGCGTCAGGTCGGTAAAGTCCCGCTGGTCCAAATTTTTTATGTCCCCCCACGAGCCGTCCAGGGCCTGTTCGATTTCCGCCGGCATCTTAGCCTCAACCTTCCCGCGGTCGTCCGCCTCCACGCCGAAGATGACCTCCGTCTGTCGCGCCCTGGCGTAGGCGATGGCTTCGGCCAGGCACCGGTTGGCACTCGCCTCTTTCGCGGAGACGTTATCCGCCTTCAGAAAATAGATGTCGAACGCCACGACCTTCGCCTTAGCGTCCGCCAAATCCCGGATCAGCTTCGCGTAGTTCATGCGCCACTTCGCCGGGTTGTTCGCCCTGTCGCGAGGGTCGAAGGTGCCTAGCACGTCGCCGTTGTCGCCCTCGTCAATCATAATCAGCCGGACGTCGTCGGAGAAAGGTTTTTCGATTCTCGAATCCATAAGGGCGACGAACCTTGTTTCGAAGAAATCGTCAAGGTTCAGGACGCCTTCTAAAATGTTGACCACGAGGATGCTAAGGAGTAGGGAGGCGAGCACGACCGAAGTGAGGATGGCCCGCCGCCGCCACTGCCGGACCTTCTGCTTGGCGAGTTGCGCGCTTTTCGTCTCGTCCTGAATCCGCAGGTCGAGTTGCGCGGCCTCCTCGGGCGTGGACAGCCGCTTCTCCTCCTCGAGGGCCGCGGCGTTGTAGTCGTGTGCCTTCGCCACCTCCACCATCGTGTGCGCCTCTTTGACGGAGGTGGGCGCGGCCTGCGACTCGAAACTGAAGATGACGCCGTTGGGCGAGCGCATGAAGAGCACGGGGATGGCGAAGTCGTTCGTCTCGTCGAAGTCCTGGCAGATGCTGAGCCGCGCCGAGGCGGCGGCGGCGTCCACGCGCCCGCGGTTCGGCCCCCGGCAGAGTTCCGCGTAGAACTCGCGCGCGAACAGCTTGGCGACATCGTCGGGGATGCTGTACTGCATGGCGATGACGGCCGGAACCCCGGTGTTGATGATTTGCGGGGCCATGCCCGCCAGCGGTTTCGTCGCGGAGACCTGCGCGCCCTCGCAGGAGTTGAGGATCACCAGTTTCGTCGTCGGGTGGTTCTGGAAGTAGAGGCCGAACGGCTCGGCCCCGATGGGGTGCGGGCCGCCGTCCTCCGCGGAGTTGAGGATCAAACAGCCCTGGTCGTCTTCGCTGTACTCCCCGTGCCCTATGAAGTGGAAGATGTGAAACTGATTTTCCCTGAGCTTGTCGCGGATGGCCTGCCGCGTCACGTCCTTGTCCAGGATTTGATACTCGACCTGCCCTCCCAGCTCACTGAGCGCGTTGATGACGCCGTGCGTCTCGCCCGCCGTGTCCAGCCCAGACCCTTCGGGGATGACGATGAGGACCCTGATGGGCAGCGCCGTTTTCAAATCCTTGATGGCGGTCCGCAGCTCTATGAAGCGGGTCAAAGGGGTCTTGGTCGAAGTGGCAAGGAAGAAGTCCCCGTCGTGAAGCAGCTCCCAGGGGAGGGCGGCGAGTTCAGGGGGCGCGATTCTCAGGCGGATGCGCAGCCCGGCGTCGTTGTTGCCGCGCACGCGGCCCAACCCCTGTTGATACAGGTCCCTGACCTCGCCTTGAAAAAGCGCCTCGTAAAGCTGCCCCCCGAACTGTTTGGAAAAGGCTCGATCTTTAAGCTCATCCTCCAACTCTGCCAGGACGGCCGCGAACTCCGGCGCTGTCGGGTCGAGATGCAATTCGCCGCGGGCAGTCACGCCCAACCACTCGGCTTTCAAAGGATAGTGGTCCCCGTCTCGCTCATCAATCCAGAGATCGAAGTCGTCGTAGATCATCCCTTTTCACCGTGTCGCGGTGCGGGCCGTGTTGCGAGTTGCCTCGCGCTTGGCCTCTCGGTCGAGAACGATGGAGTCCCGTCAGATGCGTCCCTGGCCGTAGTCACAGTATTCCACAATCGGGCAGCGTTCGCACAGGGGCTCGCGCGGGCGGCAGAGCGCGCGGCCGTGGCGGACGAGGTTGACGTGGAGGGAGTAGAACTTTCCCGCTGGCACAATTCTGTTCATGATTTCGTGGGCGCGGGCGTCCGTGCATTTCTGCGGGATGAGGCCGACGCGGCGGAGGATGCGGAAGATGTGCGTGTCGAGCGGGAAGACCTCCTTGCGGCAGGCGAAGAGCAGCGTGCAGGCGACCGTCTTCGGGCCTATGCCGCGGAACTGCGAGAGGTAGCGCACGGCCTCTTCGTTTGAAAGGTCGTGCAGGAAGTTCAGGTCGAGCGCGCCGCGGCTTTCCTTAATCTGCCCGAGCAGGTCTTTGATGACGGCGGCCTTCTGGTTCGCCAGCCCCCCGGCGCGAATCGTGTCGGCGACGGTGGACGCGCGCGCGCGCAGGACGGCCTCCCAGGTGGGGAAGCGTTTCTTCAAGGCGGCGAAGGTGCGGTCGGAGTTGGTGTCGCTCGTCGCCTGCGAGAGGATGATCTTTATCAGCATGTCGAGCGGGTCCGAGGCGCGCTCGTTTTTCGGCACGCCGTAGGTCCGCTCCAGGTTCTGTATAATGTAGCGGACGGGCTTGTCGCCCGCCTCCCCGTGGGCCGCCTCACGCGGCGAGGACGCGCTCATAAAAATTGATGTACTGCGGGATGACCAAATCCGTGCTGTAGCGCGAGACGGCCGACTCGCGCGCGCGGCGGCCCATCTCGCGCCGCAACTCTTCGTCCATCGCGAGCCGCGCCGCCCGCTCAGACATCTCGTCCACGTCGCCGACCTCGCACAGGAAACCCGTCTCGCCGTCGGTCACGACTTCCGGGAGGCCGCCGACGCGCGAGGCGACGACCGGGACCTCGCAGGCCATCGCTTCGAGCGCGGCCAGCCCGAACGACTCCTGCTCAGAAGGCAGCAGGAGCACGTCCGCCGCCGACAGGTAGTCGGATATCTTCGGCTGCTTGCCGACGAACGAGCACTGCGCGTCGACGCCGAGGCAGCGCGCGCGGTGCTCGGCCAGCGAGCGCTCGCTCCCGTCGCCGACCATCACCAGGCGCGCGCGCGTCTTCTTCAGGACGCGGGCCAGGATTTCCACGCAGTCGACGGGGCGCTTGACCGGGCGAAAATTCGAGACGTGGACGAGCAGCGGCTCGCCGTTCGGGGAAAGCTCTGCGCGGAGTTGCTCGACCGAGTGGCGCTGGTAGTCCGTGGCGCAGATGAAGTTCGGGATGACGGCGATGTTGTCGAACCCGAAAATCTCTGCGGTCGCCCTTTTCAGGTAGTGCGAGATGGCGGTGACGCCGTCCGACTGGACTATGCCGTAGCGCGTGATGGGCAGGTACGAGCGGTCGGCACCGACGAGCGTGATGTCGGTGCCGTGCAGCGTCGTGATGACGGGAAGCCGCCGGCCGGGCTTCAAGGACTCGCGCGCGAGGATGGCGCTGATCGAGTGCGGGATGGCGTAGTGGACGTGCAGCAGGTCGAGGCTCTCCGACTCGGCCACCTTCGCCATCTTCGTCGCCAGCGCGAGCGTGTAAGGCTGATGCTCGAAGAGTGGGTAGGACATCATCTCGACCTCGTGGAAGCGCACGCGCTCGCTCAACTTCGTCAGGCGCGTCGGCAGCGCGGAGGCGATGAAGTGGACCGTGTGGCCGCGCTCGGCCAACTCCTTGCCCAGCTCGGAGCCGACGATGCCGCTGCCGCCGTAAGTCGGATAGACGGTGATTCCGATGTTCATAAAAAAGTAGTCAGTATTCAGTAATCAGTAGTCAGCCATTTGCCCTTTTGCTGACTACTGATTACTGAATACTGACTACTTCGGTTCCAAATAGCAAGAAAGCAGGCGACCCTCGCAATCGCCTGCTTCTTGCCTCAACTTGTCTCACCTGTTTAAAGGGGGGTCAAGCGAGGGTTGAGAGTATATTCCTCCGACCCACTTTTGGCAATACTTATTTTGAGGCCGGGTCCATTTTTTTTGGACGGGACGGGGCCGTCTGAACGCGAAGTTAAATTGCGTGATTTTCCGGCCATTTTTAGCACTTTTCGGACCCCGGGCCGGGGGCGCGGGGCGGCCCCGCCGGGCGCTTCGGCGGCTGCCTCTTTCTTGTGAAACGAAGTATAATCGGGGCGCATCAAATTCTGTAGAAATTATTGTACGAACACTAGGCGAACACGCCGGAGACGAGACATGCCCAAGATTAGCGACATTCAGGAGACGCCGAACCCCAACGCCGTCAAATTTATTCTCAAAGAGCCCGTGACGAACGGCGTCGCGCGCCAGTTCGATTCCCCGGACAAGGTCGGCGAAGACCCCCTCGCCCGCGCGCTCTTCGACACGGGGCACGTCGTCTCGGTCTTCTACATGGACCGCATGGTGACGGTCGAGAAGGACGAGGAGGGCGACTGGGACGAGCTGCTGCCGCAACTGGCTGTGCCAATTCGCGCGGCGGAGGCGACAAACGCCGCGGGCGCGTCCCCCGAGCAGCCGTCAATCGGCGGGGCGCTCGGGGCCGTGATGAGCGACGACCCGCGCCTCATCAGGATCAACGAGATTCTGGACGAGAAGGTCCGCCCGGCCCTGATGATGGACGGCGGCTACCTGGAAGTGCTCGGCATCAAGGACAACACGCTCAACATACGCTACCAGGGGGCCTGCGGCAGTTGCCCCAGCTCGCTCACCGGCACGCTCATGGCAATCGAAGGCATGATCCGCCAGGAAGTCGACCCCGACCTCGAAGTCGTCGCAGTCTAATAAAACAGTGACGAGTGACAATTGACGAGCGACGAGTTAAGAACTCTTTCTTTAACTCGTCGCTCGTCACTGTTTTTGGAACCCCGCGCCCGCCCGAGCGTGTGAACGCTCTGAAAAACTGTCGGTAGAGTACCGCCTTCTTCGTCCATGAAAGCTTATGACTGAAAAACCCGGGTCACGAGTCTGCGCCGCGCTCGCCGTCTTGCTCCTGAGCGTCGGCGCGCTGGCACAATCCGGGCCGCGGCTCAGGGCCGAGGACCGCGTCCGGCTGGCGGAGGCTTTCCGCATGGGCGACGAGTTGGGCGAGCGCGTCTGGAAGGGTTGGGGCGGGGCCCCGTTCGCCGTCCTCCTGGTGACGCCCGAGCACGAGTTCCTGCTGCGCCACCCGCGGCCGTCCGATGATTTCGTGCGGCTGGGCTACGACGAACTCCTCAAGTCAGAGGTCTACTTCCGCGAGCGCGTCTTCGCCCCCAACCTGCTCGCCACCTTCCCGGCGGTCGGCGGCGTCTCCACCGTCGTCATCGGCCAGCCGGAGAACACCGCGGCCAGGACCAGCACGCGCTGGGTCGTCACACTCCTGCACGAGCACTTTCACCAGATGCAGGACTCGCAGCCGCGCTTTTACGAGGAGGTCAACCGACTCAACCTGGCCCGCGGCGACCAGACGGGGATGTGGATGCTGAACTTCGCCTTCCCTTACGAGCGCGCGGAAGTGGCACAGCAGTTTTCCGCCGCGTCGCGCGCGCTCTCGTCCGCGCTCGGCGCTCGCGGCCGCAAAGATTTCCGCCGCCGGCTCGCGGCCTACCTGTCCGAGCGCAAGCGCCTGCGCGACCTGCTCGCGGCGGACGATTACAAGTACTTCTCTTTCCAACTCTGGAAAGAGGGCATCGCGAGGTACACTGAGTACCGCGTAGCTTCGGAGGCCGCCGCGCGCTACAAGCCTTCGAAAGAGTTCGCGGCGCTCAAGGACTTCACGCCGTTCGCCGAGGACGCCGCGCGCAGCCTGTCGATCGTGATGAGCGACCTCGAAAAGATGTCGCTCGCCGAACGCGGGCGGACGGCCTTTTACCCTTTCGGCGCGGGCGAAGCTCTGCTGCTCGACCGCGCGCGGCCACGCTGGCAGGAGAAGTATTTCGTCGAAAAGTTTTCCCTGGAGCCCCTCTTCGCGCCGTGAATCGCGGGAACCGCCCCGGACGCGCGCGCGTAGGTTTGATTGGTCGAAGGGCGGCCGATTTTCTGGCCCACGTTCTCGCCCGGAATTTTGGAGGCACAAAAATATGTCTCGACTGATACGCGCCCGCGTCGCGCTTTGCTTGATCGCGCTCGCCGCGCCCGCGATTGTCCGCGCGCAGGCCCCCCAGGGCAAAGAGGCCGCGCCCGCGAAGGCCACGAAGAAGGCCGCGGCCAAGCGCGCCGGGGCGAGTAACCCCCTGGCCGAGCAGCGCCGCACGACCGCCATCACTTTAATCAGCAGCCTGGCCGACGAGGCGAGGGGCTATCAAGACCAGACCTTGCGCGCGCGCGTCCTGGCGCGCGCCGCGGACGCCGTCTGGGAGACTGACGCGGAGCGCGCGCGCAACTACTTTCAGCGCGCGTGGGAGTCGGCCGAGTCGGCCGACGCGGAGTCTCAGCGCCGCATGGAAGAGGACATACGCCGCCAGCAGCGCGAGTCGGGCGGGGCGGCATACATCTCGCCCCCGAGTCTGCGCAACGAAGTGCTGCGGCTCGCCGCGCGCCGCGACCGCGCGCTCGGCGAAGGCTTCCTGAAGAGGATCGAAGACGCCAGGGAGCGCGCGCCCGAAATCGCCCCGCCCGGCACCACTCCCTGGATGTCCACGCCGACGGACTCGCAGCGCCTCCGCCTCGCCATGCAGCTCCTGCAAGACGACGACGTGGAGCGCGCGCTACAGTACGCCGACCGCGTGCTCATTACTGGCACAGTCACCAGGGACTCGATTGACTTTCTCTCGGCGCTGCGCGAGAAGGACGCGAAGGCCGCCGACCAGCGTTACGTGTCGATGCTGCACTTCGCGGCGGCCGACGGCAACTCGGACGCCAACACGGTCTCGGGCCTCGCGTCCTACGCCTTCACGCCGTTCCTTTACATCGTCTTCGAGCCGGGCGGCGGCGCGTCGCACATGCAGCGGCGCGCGCTCACGCCAGCGCCCGCGCTCCCGCGCGAAGTCCGCGCGGAGTTCTTCCGCACGGCCGCGCAGATACTGCTCCGCCCGCTGCCGCCGCCCGGCCAGGACCGAACGAGCGCGGGGCGCACGGGCAAGTACCTGGTCATCAAGCGCCTGCTCCCGCTCTTCGACCAGCACGCGCCCGAGCTGGCCGCGGAGATGCGCGCGCACATGGCGGCGCTCACGCCCGACGTGAACGAACAGGCGCGCACGGGCGAGAACCGCGCCGTCAATGTTGGCATCGTCCCCGAAGACGAGTCGCGCGACCCCATGAGAGAGTTGGAGGAGCGCCTCAAGGGCGCGGCAGACCAGGGCGGGCGCGACGCCATTTACGCGGACGTCGCCGTGGGCCTCGCGGGCTCCGGCGACCCGCGCGCGGCAGACCTGGTTGACAAGATCGAAGACTCTGAGCTGCGCAAGCAGGCGCGCGCCTACGTCGACTTCCAGTACATGAACAACGCGCTCCAGAAGAAGGACGCGGAGGGTGCGCTGCGCTTCGCGCGCTCGGGCGAGTTGACGCACATACAGCGCGTCTGGGGTTTGACGCAGGCGGCGCGACTCCTGTTGAAGACCGACCGCGCGCGCTCTCTCGAACTGCTCGAAGAGGCCGCGACCGAAGCGCGCCGGATAGGCGGCGGCGAGGCGGACAGGCCGCGCGCGCTCGTCGCCGTGACGAAAGGTTTTCTGGAGGCGGATCGTGCGCGGGCCTGGGAGCTGGTCTCGGACGTAGTCCGCGCAGGCAACTCGGCCGAAGGGTTCACGGGCGATGACGCGCGCCTCTCCGTCACGCTCCGCTACCGCAACGGCGTCATGATGAACAGCGTGAACGCGACCGACTTTGACTTGCCGGGGCTCTTCCGCGGCCTGGCCCGCGACGACCTCTACCGCGCCATAGAGTCCGCCAAGTCTTTCACCGCCGAGGCCCCGCGCGCCAACGCGCACCTAGCCATCGCCCGCGCCGTGCTCGAAGAAAGGCCGAAGCCGGAAGGCGGGAAGCAGAAGGCGGCGAGCAGCAAGCAGTAGGCAGTAAAAAGAGGGAGGCGTCACAGACGAGAACGTTCTTGCCGCCTCCCGCCTCCCGTTCGCTGCTTTCCTCCCAATAAAAACGCTTTACGCTCGGCTGGGCCACGGTGTAAGTTATGCCTCACCTCGTTCTCCCCGAAAGAGACCATGTCCGAGCAGACGCACGCCACGACAATCGAGACACCCACGGGACGCTTCGCCGTCTTCCTCTCTCACAACAGCCGTGAGAAGCCTACGGTCGAGCGCATCGCGGAGAAGCTGAAGCGCGCGGAGTTGGAGCCGTGGCTGGACAAGTGGTGCCTGACGCAGGGGGGCGACTGGCAGAACGAATTGGCACAGGGCCTGCGCGTCTCAAGCGCCTGCGCCGTCTTCGTCGGCCCGCACGGCATAGGCAGTTGGGAAGACCTTGAGTACAAGCTCGCCGTCGACCGCATGGCGAAGGACCGCGGCTTCCGCGTCTTCCTGGTGCTGCTGCCCGGGCTGCCCGAGCCCTTCGACACGAGTCAACTCCCGCCTTTCCTGAGCACGCGCACCTGGGTTGACCTGAGGAAAGGCATCGAAGACGCGCGCAGCTTTCAGTCGCTCATCAACGCCATCAAGGGGCTGCCGCTCGGGCCGGAGCGCCCGATTGAGCCGCGCGACGACGCGTGCCCGTACCGCGGGCTGCAAGCCTTCGACGAGGAGCACGCCGAACTCTTCTTCGGCCGCGAGGGCGACATACAGCGCCTCGTCGAGAAGCTGAAGACGACGCGCTTCCTGGCCGTCCTCGGCGCTTCGGGCAGCGGCAAGTCTTCGCTCGTGCGCGCCGGCGTCGTGCCGCGCGTGAAAAGGGGCGCGCTCCCCGAGAGCGACACGTGGGCGGTTCGCGTCTTCACGCCCGGCGCTCACCCGCTCGCGAACCTCGCCGCCAACCTCCTGCGCCTGCACCCCGAGGGGTCCATGAACCGCACGCTCGACGAGATGAGCGCGGACGAGCGCACGCTCCACCTGGCCGTCCAGCTCGCCATGGCCGAGCGCCCCGCGTCTGAGCACGTCGTCTGGGTCGTGGACCAGTTCGAGGAGATTTTCACGCTCTGCACCGACGAAAAGGAGCGCGCGCAGTTTCTCGCCAACCTGCTCTACGCGGCCTTCATCCCCGGCGGCCGCAACGCCGTCGTGCTCACCCTGCGCGCCGACTTCTATCAGAAGTGCGCCGCCTACCCGGAACTCTCGGAGCGCATCGCGGCGAACCAGTTCCTCGTCAGCCCGATGGACGAGGAGAACTTGAAGCAGGCCATCGAGGAGCCCGCGTGGCACGTCGGACTCGAATTCGAGCATGGACTTGTCGAGACGATTCTCAACGACATACAGAGCCAGCCGGGCGCGCTGCCGCTCCTCGAACACGCGCTCCTGGAGTTGTGGGAGCGCAGGCGCGGGAATCTGCTGACGCTCGAAGCCTACCGCGAGAGCGGCGGCGTCCAGGGCGCGATTGCCAAGCGCGCCGACGCCATCTACGACTCGTTCACCCCCGAGCAGCAACAGATCGTGCGCCGCATCATGCTGCGGCTGACGCAGCCCGGCGAAGGGACCGAGGACACGCGCCGCCGCGCTTCGATGGACGAACTCGTCACGCGCATGGGCGAGGATAAGGCCGTCGAGGACGTGACGCAGACGATGACGACCGCGCGCCTGCTGACCACGGACACGGACGAGCAGCCCGGCAAGCAGGTCGTCGACGTTTCGCACGAGGCGCTGATTCGCGGCTGGCCCAGATTGCGGAAGTGGATCGAGGAAGACCGCGCGGGCCTGCGCATCCTGCGCCGCCTGACCGAAGTCGCGCGCGAGTGGCAGCCGACGAAGGACGAAAGCCTTCTGTATCGCGGCGCGCGCCTGGCACAAGCCTGCGAGTGGCGCGAGCGCAACGAGGCGGCTTTGAACGAGCTTGAGCGTGAGTTTCTTGACGCGAGCCTGGCGGCGCGGCGGGCCGTCGAGCGGCGGAAGAGGCACGCCTTCATCGCCCTGGCCGCCGGCCTCGTCGTCGCGGTGGCTCTCGCCGTGCTCGCGGTCATCCAATGGAGGCGGGCCGACGCGCAGGCGCAGTTGGCTTTGTCCAGACAACTGGCGGCCGAATCCTACGCGCAGATGGAGAACCGGCCCGATCTCGGCCTGCTGCTCGGCGTCGAGGCCAACCGCGTCGAAGAAACTTTCAGTGCCCGCAGAACCCTGCTCCTGGACATGCTCTACCGCGAGCACCTCTCGATCTACCTTCACGGGCCCGCGGACAGAGTTAATAAAGTTGTCTTCAGCCCCGACGGAAAGCTTCTGGCCGGGGCGAGCGGCGGAGCGAGTGGCAGGGACAACTCAGTCTGGCTCTGGGACGCCGCTTCCGGCCAGCCCGTCGGGGCACCCCTCGCCGCCCACAAGAGTCAAGTCAACTGCGTGGCCTTCAGCCCGGACGGAAAACTTCTGGCCTCCGGCGACAGCGCCGGCGGCATCATTGTGTGGGACGTTGCCACCCGACAGCCCCTCGGAAGTCCTCTGACAGGGCATCTGGATGCCGTCCACAGTCTGGCCTTCAGCGCCGACAGTAAAACTCTGGCGTCGGGCGGCTTTAACAACGACATGAAGGCGGGGGAAATTTATCTGTGGGACGTTGTCGCCCGACAGCGTATCGCCGAGCCGCTCAGAGGCCACACGGGCATCGTCAGGGGCCTGGCCTTTAGCCCCGACGGCCGGACGCTGGCCTCCGGCAACGGCAGGCCGGCGCAGGACGGCGGCACAGTCATTTTCTGGGATGTCGCCGCGCGCCGCCCACTCGGTCAGCCGCTCGCCGGACACAAGGACAGCATCTCCTGCCTGGCCTTCAGCCCGGACGGGACGGTCTTAGCTTCGGGCAGCGCGGACAAGACCGTCAGGCTGTGGGACGTGGCCGCGCGCGGGCCTCTCGACGGTTTCGAGATGCTCTACGCGTTCACCACTGCCCCTCACAAGAACGGAATTTTAGACGTGCAGTTCACGCGCGACGGCAAGACACTCATCTCAGTTGACGCAGGCTCGCCTGATGTTGGCAGTCACGTCCTGGTGCGGGCGGTCGAGTTTTCCCCCGCCGGGAGCAACAAACTGGCACTCGTCAAGAGCGCCCAGGAGAAGGCAATCACCACCTACTTCCACCAGGTGCAGAGCGTCAGCATCAACCCGGAGACGTTTAAGTGGGCCGCGTCGGGCGGTTGCTGGAGGGTGGTGGCGAACAACGACTGCCTGGAGGGCGAAGCAGCCATCTGGGACATCAAAGCGCCGCTGCCCATCGCCCATCGCTTGCGGGAAAGCCCTGCCCAAAAAGTGAACCGGATCGCTTTCAGCCCCGACGGCAAGCTGATGGCTACGGGCGGCTGCGGCGAGTTGGCGAACGGAGCGCCGCTTGAGGGGTGCCGCCGTGGCGAAGTCGAATTATGGGACACGGCCAGCTTCAAAATTGTCGGGCGGCTGCCGGACACGCCCCACGAAATTACCAGCCTGGCTTACAGCCCCGATGGGAAGACTCTGGCCGCGGGCAGTTGCGCGAAGATTGAAAAATCGGATACGGGGAAGGCGTGCAGGCAGGACGAGATACGCCTGTGGAATCTGGACACGGGCCAACTCGTCTCACAACCGCTCACGGCGCATGGCGCTTTCATTAAAATGTTAGCCTTCAGCCCTGACGGACGAATCCTCGCGTCAGCCGGCGGCGACTCGATCATCCTGTGGGACTCCGGCACACGCCAGGTGCTCGGCAAACTCACGCTCGGCCATCAATTCGAAGCGGCGAGCCAGTCTATCGTGGGCGTCCACACTATGGCCTTCAGCCCGGACGGTAAAACGCTGGTCTCGGGCGGCTGTGGGAAACTGGAGCGCAGGGCCGGCCAGCCAAACAATTCCTGCGGCATAGGCGAGCTGCGTTTCTGGGACGTGGCGACGCGGCAGATGATCGGAGCCCCCCTCGCTGCTCACACGGACCAAACCATCAGCCTGGCTTTCAGTCCTGACGGCAAGACGCTGGCCTCGGCTTCGGGCGAGTACGACGATGCGATTAAACTGTGGGACGTGGCGACGCGGCAGGCGACCGGGCGGCCTTTAACGGGCTATGACACCGACATGGTGAAGATGACCTTCAGCCCCGACGGCAAGACGCTGATTACCGCCGCGACGATGCAGGGGGAGAATAAGACCTACAACATTTTCCTCTGGGACTTGGACAAGCGCCAGATCATCGGACAGCCCATCACCGCTCACACCTTTCATCTTGACGACATAGCCCTCAGCCCGGACGGGCGGGTGCTGGCGTCTGCCGGCTCGGACTTTCTGGGCGGCCAGAGGGATGCGGGCGGCGGGACGCGAGCCCTGAAGCTTTGGGACATGAAGCTGGAATCGTGGATTGAGAAAGCCTGCCGCGTCGCCAACCGCAACATAAGGCGCGCCGAGTGGGAACTCTACTTCCCGGGTCAGAAGTACCGGATAACCTGCCCGAACCTGCCGGAGCCGAAGGAGTGAGCGTCGGCCTTACGATTCCGGTTTGAAGTTTTTCCTGATAGAGTCTGCAAATCTCTGAAACGCCCGCGCGCTTACCCGCGTAATGTAAATCGAAGGAGTCATCCGAATATGTCACATCGCCCTCGCATCATCATTCTCCTCGTCGCGCTGCTCACGTTCGGCGCGGCCGCCAACTCGCAGACGCCGCCCGCGAAGACCGCGCCGCAGAAACAGACGAAGACGGACAAGACGGCGCGGCCCGCGGCGCGCGACCGCGCGGAGGAGGCGGCGGCCGACGAGCGGCGGAACTCGGTCGTCATGCTGGCCGCGTCGCTCGCGGACGAGGCGCGCTCGTTCCGCGACGAGCAGTTGCGCGCGCGCGTGCAGATGCGCGCGGCAGACGCCCTGTGGGAGACGGACCAGGAGCGTGCGCGCGCGCTCTTTCAAAGGGCGTGGGAGGCGGCCGACTCCGCCGAGCGCGAGGCCCTGCGCCGCCTTGAGGAAGGGGGCCGCGACCTGCGCGAGTCGAACGCGGAGATGCCGGAGTTGCGCTCGGAAGTCCTGCGCCTGGCGTCGAGGCGCGACCGCGCGCTCGGCGAAGAGTTTCTCGCCAAGATGACCGAGGCGAACGAGCGCGAGAGTCAGAACCTGACGATCAATATGGACAATTCCGGGCCGCGCCCGACGCCCGACCCGGAGAACCCGCCGGCCGACATCAAGCACAGGCTGCTGCTCGCGCGCGGGTTCCTCGAAGAGGGCAACGTCGAGCGCGCCTTGCAGTTCGCGGACAAGGCGCTCGACCGCGTCACCGTGCGCGGCATCAACTTCCTCTCGCGGCTGCGCGAGAAGGGCCAGGGTGCCGCGGCCGACAAGCGTTTCGCCGCTCTCTTCCAGCGCGCCGCCGCGGACCCCTCGTCGGATGCGACGACCGTCTCCGTGCTCTCTTCTTACGCCTTCACTCCTTTTCTGACCATCATCATCCGCGGCAACGGCGAGAACCACTCGATGATGGAGAGCGAGAACATCGTCGCGCCGAACATGCCGCCGCAGTTGCGCGCGGCCTTCCTGCGCTCGGCCGCGCAGATACTGCTTCGCCCGGTCGCGCCCGCGGGACAGGACCGCACGCTCGCGGGCCGCCCCGGCCTCTACTTCGTCATCGCGCGCCTGCTCCCGCTCTACGACCGCTACGCCCCTAACCTCTCGGCCGAGCTGCGCGCGCAGGCGAACGCGCTCGCGCCCGACGCGCCCGAGCACCTTCGCACCGGGCAGAACCCGGAGCTGACGCGCGGGCTCGTCCCCGAAGAGGAGATGCCCAACGAAGGGCAGGCGGCGCTTGAGCGTGCGGACCGCGCCGCCGACCCCGCCGAGCGCGACTTCGCCTACGCCAGGGCCGCGCTCGACGTCGCGCACAAAGGCGACCTGTCGGCGCGCGACCTGCTGGACAAGATCGAGAACACCGAGACGCGCAAGGGCGCGCGCGCCTACGTTGACTTCACGCTGGTCAACCAGATGATGAGGAAGAACGATTTGCAGGAGGCGCTCAGGCTGGCCCGCGCCGGCGAGTTGAGTCACATCCAGAGGGCCTGGGCGCTGACGGAGATCGCCGGCGCGATGAAGAAGACCGACGCGAAGAACGCGGCGGAGGTCCTGGACGAGGCGGCGGCCGAGGCGCGGCGCATAGGCGGCGGCGACCCCGACCGCGCACGCGCTCTCTTCGGCGTCGCCACGCACATGTACGAAATAGACCGCAACCGCGCGTGGGAAATCGCTGGCGAGGCGGTCAAGGCCGGCAACTCCGCCGAGGGCTTCACGGGCGGCGATGCGCAGGTGGTCTCGCGGTTCAAGATGCAGAACGGCTCGATGACGATGAACCTCGGCGTGGACAGCTTCGACGTTCACGGCATCTTCGCGCGGCTGGCCGCCGACGACCTCATCCGCGCAGTCGAGCTGGCGAAGAGTTTCACGGGCGAGGCCCCGCGCGCCACCGCCACCCTCGCCATCGTCCGCTCCGTCCTCGACGTAAAAAGAAAGCCGCCCGCGAACGAAAAGCAGGCGACGAAGTAATAAAAGCAGAAGACAGGAGTCAGGATGGATAAGGCGGTGACCGCTTTTATTCTGACTCCTGACTTCTGTCTGCTGACTCCTGCTCTATCAACCTTTGAAAGCGCGCGGCGTCCTCGCGCATCCGCACGTTGTTGAAGAGGACGTAGGAAGTCCCCTTCTTCGGCAGCATCGTGTAGAGCTCTTCCAGCTCCTCGTCTTCGTAGACGTAGCGGAACCCGCGGCGTCCGTGCAGCCGGAAGTAGCAGCGCTCGGGCGTCACCGTCCGCGCGCTGAAGGGGTCGACGACGTGCGTCAGGTCCAGCTCCCGGCAAAGCTCGCGCACGAGCGCGTCCTCCCAGCCCCCGCGCGGCTCCCACAAAAATTGCATCCCGCGCGGCCGCTCCGTCGTCTCGAAAAACTCGCGCATGTTCGCGACGTTCTCCTTCGTCGGGCGGAAGCTCGCCGGGCACTGGAAGAGGACGCGGCGCGCTTTGAGGGCGCGGGCGCAGGCCAGCGTCACGTCCCGAGCCTCGCGCACCATCGGCGTCGGGCGGAACGAGCCGCACTGCTCGCGCTCTTCTTCGGACAGCTCGCGCTTGAGCCTCCTGTAAGTAGGGCTGCGCGCCTCGTGCGTAATCAGCATCCAGGCTTTGAGCGTGAACTCGAAATCCTTCGGGGCCTCCGCGCGCCAGCGTTCGAGCGTGGCGACCTGCGGCGGCTGGTAGAAAGTCTGCTGCACCTCCACCACCGGGAAGCGCTCCGTGTACTCGCGCCTCGCCATCCGAAACCCGCAGCAGCCCGTCTTGACTCGAACGCTTCGGCCCATAACGGATTCAGGAGTAGATGTTCATCGGGCGGGTGAGGAGTTCGACCGGGTCCGCGACGTTCAGCGCCTCGCGGACGTAGAAGGCTTCGCCCGCCGCGACGCCTATGAGCGAGCCGAAGTAGCGCATGCGCCACTCGATCTGCTGGAGGAAATTCTTGTCGCTGATGCGCGTCTGGGGCTCCTGGGAGTCGGGGCTGTAGAACTGCGAGGCGTGCGCGCGGATGGCGCGCATCTTCTCCTCCACGAAGTCGGAAACGTCCACGATGAAAGAGGGCACGACGAGGCGCGAGTAGACCGTGTGCGCGAGCGCGGGCATGCGGACGGCGTCCTGGCCCGTCTCCTCGTCGTAGCGGCGCATGCTGGCGAGGCGCGCGCCTTCGCGCACGATGCGCGCGGTCGCGGCGTGGTCCGGGTGCGGGTCGTCCCAGTGGAAGGTGAAGAGGACTTTCGGCCTGTACGCGCGTATGACGCGGACCATGGCGGTGCGCGCGTCCTCTGTGACGTGGACGTGGCCGTCGGGCTGTTCGAGGTTGAGCCGCGCGTCTAATCCCAGGATGCGGGCCGCCTCGCGCGCCTCCTCCGCGCGGCCCTCGGGCGTGCCGCGCGTCCCCATCTCGCCGCGCGTCATGTCCAGCACGCCCGTGCGGTAACCCAGGCTCTTCATCTTGAGCAGCGTCCCCGCGACGCTCAGTTCCGCGTCGTCCGGGTGCGCGAAGACGGCCAGCGCGTCTAATTCCACGTTTGAATTGCCCATCGCCCCTCGATAAACATAGCCGCGCGGCCGCACGGGAGAACCAATGTCAATTTACAGATTCGAGATTTCAAATCTCAAATCTCTATTCGTCCCCGTCACGGCTCGCGTTTCTTCACTACCTGAGATTTAGCGTAACAGACGCGCGCCGGTCAAGCGAGCGTTTGACGCACAGGGTTCCCATTCTGTAGCCTTCCGCTCACCCCGAGAGAAAAGCAGCCCCCGAACGAAGACGGCTTTTGTGCTGACTACTGATTACTGACTACTCTTCCCGCCATGAATCTCGTCGTCTTAGGCTCGGGCACGTCCGTCCCGCACCCTCAGCGGGCTTCGTCTGCCCACTGGCTCGAAACGCGGCGCGGGTCCGTGCTCCTGGACGCGAGCGCGGCCGCCGTCCACCGCATGGCTCAGGAGAATTTGGACTGGGTCAACCTCGACGCCGTCTGGATTAGCCACTTTCATCTGGATCACGTTGGCGGCCTGGCCCCGCTCCTCTTCGGCACGAAACATGCCCCGCAGACGAAGGGGCGGCGCAAGCCCCTGCTGATTTACGGCGGGCGCGGGCTCAAAAAACTGGTCCGCGCGTTCGACGAGGCGAACGCTTACGGGCTGTTGAAACAGCCTTTCCCCGTCGAAATCCGCGAGGTCGCGCCGCGCTCGGAGTTCGAGCTGCTGCCGGGCCTGAGGGCCAAAACTTTCTCGACGCCGCACACGCGCGAGAGCCTGGCGCTCCACCTGACGGACGAAGACGGCACCTCGCTCGTCTACACCTCGGACACGGGCCACGCCGCCGCGCTGGCACAATTCGCCGAGGGCGTCGACCTCTTCCTGATGGAGTGCTCGTTCCGTAAGAACAAGCCCATCGAGACGCACCTCGAATTGGAGGACGCCATGCGGCTCGCGCGCCGCGCCGCGCCGCGCAGGGTGCTGCTCGCGCACCTCTACCCGGAGTGGGACGGGTTTGACATCGCGGCCGAGGCGAAAAAATTCTGGCCCGGCGAGACCATAGGCGCGACCGACGGGCTGCGGCTGCGCATCTCTCGGGACGAAGGCAAACCGTGACGCGGCCGCGCGTCAAAATGCGCGGAGGTGTTCGAAGATGAAAAGAAGGCTCTTGATAATTTTCCTACTCGTCGCCGCGCTCGCAAACGTGACGCCCGCCGCCGCCGGCAGCGCCGCGGGCGACACCGCGGACGAACAGTTGACGGCGGAGGAGGAGCGCGAGACGAATGAACTGGCGCGCCGCTTCATCCGCCGCATGGGAGAGACTAATGACGTCGCGCCCGTCGCCGACGAGTTGTTCGCCGCAGACTTCCTAGACCGCCACCTGGGGGCGGCGGACGACGAGCCCCTCATCTTCATCAGTCGCAGCCTCGCCCGCCGCCTGGCGCGCGACGAGGTGCGGCGCTACTACGTGGCCGGCATCAACTTTTGGTACCTGAATGCCCTTTACGTCTACGGCAGGTTCCCCATCGCAGACCTGCCGGAAACGGGCCGCCTGTACTCGCCCGCGCTCGCGCGCCTCGTCGCCCGGCTTGACGGCGTTTTTAAAAAACTGGAGCAGGACGACGAGGGAAGGCCCGACGCAGAGGCCCGAACCGCCGCGCTGCTGCGCGAGAGCCTGGGCGCGCTGGAGAAGGCGAACGCGCTGCTGCGCGCCGAAGTGGAGGGGCGCAAGCTGGCTCGGTCGGCCCTCTACCAAAAGGCCGTGGCCGATTGGGACGAGCAGTTCCGCCACTTCAAGCCGTGGGCGGGCGAGTGCGACGAAGGCTGCTACGGCTTGCCTGCGGGCGCGCGTTTGATTATTGTGAACGTGCCGTCGTTCCAGCTAAAGTTCGCGCGCGTCGCCGGCGACATGAAAATCGTCTCGGCCATGCCTTACGTCGATTAAGGGAGACACTTACCGATGGGTCGTCCGCCGGGCCACTTCTCACGCGTTCTCAGCACAGCCTTCGTTCTCCTTCTAGCCTTCACGACGTTCGCCGCCCGCGCGACCGACGACGCGGGGCTGCTTGAGACGGGGGCCGCGCCGAAGGCCCACGCGCCGACCCCCGCGCCCGAGACCATCAAGATCGTCTCCTACAACATACGCTGGCGCGGGGGCGACGACCTGCGCAGGCTGATCGAGCTGCTCAAGTCGGACCCGGAGATCGGGCAGGCGGCCGTCATAGGCTTGCAGGAAGTGGACCGCAACAAGAAGCGCACGGGCAACGTCAACACGGCCCGCCTGATGGCCGAAGAGCTGGGCATGTACTACGCGTGGGCCGCGCCGCCCACGCCGCCGGCGAAGAACGGCGAGGCGCGCGAGGAGGAGACGGGCGTCGCCGTCCTGAGCCCCTACCCGCTCGCGGACGTGAAGCGCTTCGTGCTGCCGCACGAGGGGCCGGGCGGGAGACGCCGCGCGGCCGTCGGCGCGACCGTCCAGATCGGCAAGCAGAGCGTGCGCGTCTACTCGCTGCACGCGGAGATACGCACCAGCAACGAGAAGCGGCTGGCACAGTTTCGCGCCGTGCTCGAAGACCTGGACGCGCACCACGCGCAGGTCGAGCGGGCCGTCGTCCTCGGCGACTTCAACACGCTCACGGGCAAGGACGTGGGCGCGACCACGCAACTCTTCGAGGCCGCGAAATTCTCGACCCCCTTCCCGAACGGCCTCTCCACCTGGAAGACCTTCATCATCGAACTCAAACTCGACTGGCTCTGGCTGCGCGGCCTGAGCCCCGTCAAGCACGGCATAGATAAAAAGGTCGGCCTCTCCGACCACTGGCCGCTCTGGGTCGAGGTCAAGCTCTAGTCCGCGCCGACCCGTTGACAGTCTTTTCGCCGCTCGCATATCTTCGTTGCACTGAATTCCGGCAGCCGGGCGTCTCGCCCCGGGCACTTTATTCTAGACGGAGTCATGAGAATCTCGCGGTTCATAGTGGTTGCCTTCGCTTTGCTGGCGGGGGTTGCGGGTTGCGTAACTTGTGGCGACCATCGTGAACCGTCGAAGCATTACATCCCCGCAGGTTACGTCGGCTGGGTGCGTGTCGAATACGGCGTCGCGGGCGCGCCCTCGATACCGTCCGATTGGTTCGGGCCGTGGGAACATTTCACGTACCCGCCCTCGGGACTGCTGCAAACCTCGTCCTACTTGTACCAAGGGGGCGCGACGATGGAATTCTATTACTACTCTGACGACCACCTGACCCCGCTTCCCGAAAACATGAATCACGGCGGGGTGATTAGCTGGTGCGTCAGAAGGCCGGACGGCTCACGCCTGGAAAGAGAGTTCCTGACCTTCTTCATAGGCGCGAAAGAAGTCTACGAAAAACACAAGCACGAGCTTGAGCAACTCAGAAAGGGCGATTGCGAGTACGTGATAAAAAGTCTGGACGACTTGCCGAAAGTCCGTAACATCTCGGCGGACCTGAACGACGCGCTCGCCGGACTTAAAGATTTTGGACGACATTAGCGAGGTCGGACTGTGATGGACTTCCAACTCAACCACGCCAGGGAGATTCTCGGCCGCACCCCCGCCACGTTGAGGACGCTGCTCGCCGGCCTACCCGAAGAGTGGGTCGCTTCCAACGAAGGCCCGGACACCTGGAGCCCCTTCGACATCATGGGCCATCTCATCGCCGCGGAGGAGGACGATTGGATTCCGCGCGCCCGAATCATTCTTGAGCACGGCGAGGGCCGCGCCTTCCACCCCTTCGACCGCTTCGCCATGTTCGAGAAGTCCAGGGGCAAGTCTTTGGGCGATTTGCTGGACGAGTTCGAGCGCCTGCGCGAGGAGAACCTGCGCGCGTTGGGGGGGATGGACTTAACCCCGGAGAAGCTTGGCAAGCGCGGCACGCACCCGGACCTCGGAGTGGTGACGCTCAGTCAACTGCTCTCGACCTGGGTGGTGCACGACCTCGGCCACGTAGCGCAGATCGCCAGGGTGATGTCTAAGCTGTACGGCGAGGCCGTCGGGCCGTGGCGGGCCTACCTGCCCATCCTGACCAGATGAGGAAGAACAGAGGGCAGTAGGCAGCAGGCAGTTAAAAGAAAGACAGGAAGGCAGCCGAGCTAATCGCTCTCGACTGCCTTCCTGTTTTTGTCTTTACTGCCAACTGCCTGCCGCCTGCTGCCCTTCGTTACCTGGCGCTGACGACGACGTTGTTGGCCTGAAGAGAGTTGCCGGTGGCGCGTTGCAGCTCGGCGATGGCCTTGTTGAGGTCGGTCTGCGCGCGCAGCTCGTTGCCGCGGGCGGTCGTCAGGGCGGTCTGGCGTTCGAGCACCAGGAAGAGCGTCGACTGGCCGGCGTCGAAGCGGCGCTGCTCGGAAGCGTACTGCTGCTCGGAGGCCGCGCGCGCGGCGGCCGCCGCGCGCAGGCGCGACTCGGCCGTCCTCACGGCCTGCACGGAGTTGCGCACCTCCACCTGAATCAACTGCTCCAACTGCTCGCGCTGTGTGGCGATGCGCTGCCCCTCGACGAGCGAGCGCCCGAGCTGCCCCTCGGCCGTGCGGTTCCTGAAGGGCAGATTAATCTGCACGCCGACGCGGAAATTGCTGAAGCGGTTCGCGCCCAGGTTCAAGAGCGACTGGCCGAGGCCGCCGACCACCTGGTCGGGAATCGTCACCGGCGGCGGGTCATCCAGCGGCAGCAACCCCTGAAGCACAGACAGCTCGTTGATGCGCTCGCGCAATTGCGCCGACGAGGCCGTGAAAGGGTTGACATCGCCGCTGATGCTCTGCGCGCCCGCGAGGCCCACGATGCCGTAGCTCCCGACGAGGTCTACCTGCGGCTTGGTCTGCTCGCGAAAATACCGCTGGTCTATCTCGTTGATCTCGCGCGCGACCGTCGCCTGCTGCAACTCGGGGCGGTTGGCGAGCGCGGAGTCCATCGCCTCGTTCAGGTTGGCGACCGGGGGCGTCAAGTCGACAGGGTCCACGGGGATGAGCGAGACGTTCCAGAAGGGCGACTGGCGGTTCTCCGCGATCAGGTTCTTCAGGTTGTTCTCGGCGCGCTGCACGTCTTCGAGCGCGCTGTAGACGCTCTGCTCGAAGCCGGAGACCTGCGCCTCGACGGCGACCACGTCAATCGGCGCGAGCGATCCTTCCTCGACCAGACGCTTGTTGTGTTCGAGCTGCGTGCGCGCGTCGCGCACGGCGTCGCGCTGAATCTGTAGGTTGCGCAGCGTGAAGACCAAGTCCCAGTAGGCGCGCTGCACCTGCGTGATCGTCTCTATCGTGCGCTGGCGGAACTGGGCGTCTGTCAGCGAAAGATTCTTCTTGGCAATCCCTATCAGCCGGCGGCTGTTGTCGAAGCGCAGGCCGCGGAAGAGCGGCTGCGTGTAGTTGAACGTGAGCGCCGTCGGGAACTGCGGGTTGAGCGCCACGAACTGGTTGTTGGTCGTCAGCCGTATGGCGGAGAAGTCCACGCGGTAGCCGCCGCCGAACTTCGGCGTCAGGCCCTCTATGCGCGCGGTGCCCGTGTAGTCGCTCTGCGTGACCGCGCCGGTGGAGCTGCCGCTCAGGAAGCTGGCCGAGGGCGTTTCAGACCGCTCGTAGTAGGAGAGCGAGCTGAAGCGCGGGTCGTACGCGCCGCGCGCGCCGAGCAGGTCGAACTCCGCGGCGCGCACGTTCTGGCGCGAGACCTCTATGTCCTTGTTGTTCAAGAGCGCCATCTCCAGCGCCTCGCGCAGCGAGAGCGGGCGCTGGTCGGCCATGTCAACGCCGACGCGGCCTATCTCCGGCAGCGGG
>DATMVE010000072.1:0-5755 GCA_035563515.1 Pyrinomonadaceae bacterium | reverse complement strand
CGTGGGCAAGGCGCTGGCCCGCGTCGCCTTCGCGGTCGTCCTCGTCATCGTCGCGCTCGGCCTCTTCCGCGGCCAGCCCTTCGTCGAGATGCTCATCTTCGGCGTGGCGCTGGCGGTCGCCGTCGTGCCCGAGGCCCTGCCGGCGGTCGTCACCATCTCGCTCGCGCTCGGCGTCAAGCGGATGGTCAGGCGCAACGCGCTCGTGCGCCGGCTGCCCGCGGTCGAGACGCTCGGCAGCACCTCCGTCATCTGCTCGGACAAGACGGGCACGCTGACCAAAGACGAGATGACGGCGCGCCGCCTGTACGTCGGCGGCCAGATACTCGACATCTCGGGCACGGGATACGAGCCGACGGGGACGTTCTCGCGGGACGGGTCGGACGTCGAGCCGGGCGAAACCCTTCGGCTGCTGCTACGCGCGGCGGTGCTCGCCTCGGACGCGCGCGTCGAGCGGAGCGAGGCCGGCGACAAGTGGGAGGTCAAAGGCGACCCGACCGAGGGCGCGCTGGTCGTGGCCGCGTCCAAGGCCGGCTTCGACAAGGCGGAACTCGACGCGCGGTTCCCGCGGGTCTCAGAGATTCCGTTCACGTCGGAGACCAAGCGGATGACGACGGTGCACCAGACGGCGGACGGCGTGACGGCGTACTCGAAGGGGGCACCGGAGATCATCGTCGGGTCGTGCGCGTATCACCTGACGGCGGCAGGTGAGGAACCGCTCGACGACGCGCGCCGGGCCGAGGCGCTTGAGGCCGCACGGAGGATGGCGGGCGAGGCCCTGAGAGTCCTGGCGGTCGCGCACAAGCGGGACGCCGCGGTCGAGACGGCCGAAACTCACATGACGCTGCTCGGGCTCGTCGGGATGATTGACCCGCCGAGGCCCGAGGCGAAGGCGGCCGTCCGCGAGTGCGAAGAGGCGGGCATCAAGGTCTTGATGATTACGGGCGACCACCCGCTCACCGCCAAGGCCGTCGCCGAAGAGCTGGGGCTCAGCAAGGGGGGCCGGGTCGTCACCGGCCCGGAGCTGGAGGAGATGAGCGACGAGGAGTTGGAGCGCGAGGCCGACTCCGTCGAGGTGTGCGCGCGCGTCTCGCCGGCGCACAAGTTGCGCGTCGTCACCGCCCTTCAGCGGCGCGGACACGTCGTCGCCATGACGGGCGACGGGGTCAACGACGCGCCCGCGCTGAAGAAGGCCGACATCGGCATCGCGATGGGCATCACCGGCACGGACGTTTCCAAAGAGGCGGCCGCGATGACGCTCACCGACGACAACTTCGCCTCCATCGTCGCGGCCGTCGAGGAGGGGCGCGGCATCTTCTCGAACATCAAGAAGTACCTGATGTACCTGCTCTCGTCGAACGTCGGCGAGATCGGCCTGATGGCCGGGGCGGCGCTCGCGGGGCTGCCGATACCTTTGAGCGCGGTGCAGATTCTCTACGTTAACCTCGCCACCGACGGGCTGCCTGCGCTCGCCCTCGCCGTCGACCCGCCCGAAGACGACCTGATGCGGCGTCCGCCGCGCGAGCAAAAGTCGGGCATCTTCACGCGCCCCGTCGTCGTGCTCATGCTGGTCGGGGGGCTGTGGTCGGCCGTGGTTAACTTAGGGCTGTTCGTCTGGGCCTTGAACTCGGGCCGGAGCGTGCAGGAGGCGATGACGATGACGTTCGTCTCGCTCGTCCTGATACAATTCTTCAAGGCGTACAACTTCCGCTCCGACCGCCACTCGGTGCTGCGCCGCCCCTTCGCAAACAAGTGGCTCAACCTCGCCATCGCCTGGGAGTTGGTGATGCTGGGGTTGATCCTGTACGTGCCGCTGCTGGAGAGGGTCTTCGGCGTCTACGGGCTGCCGCTCATAGACTGGTTAATCATCGTCGCCGCGGCCCTGACCGTCTCGCCCGTCCTTGAACTGGCGAAGTGGGCCGAGCGGCGCGGGTGGCTCGGAGAACTCCGTTAGGGGTAGAGTTCCCCCGTGCGGCGACGCGGGGCGCGGCCCCGCGTCGCCGGACGAGGGTATTTATCGGCTGATTGGTTTCACAGAGGAGATTACCCATGAACTGTCCGTCCTGCGGTGAGGTCAAATTGTCGATGACCGAAAGACAAGGCATCGAGATTGATTACTGCCCACAGTGCCGCGGCGTGTGGCTCGACCGGGGCGAGCTGGACAAAATCATAGACCGGTCGGTGGCCGACGGGCCGGCGGGCGCGCCGCCCCCGAGGAGGGAGGATGACGAGCGCCGCGATTACCCCGAACGCCGTGAGCACCACCAAAGCCACCACGACTCTCACCGCGGCGAGTATTACAAGAAGAAGAAGCGGGAGGGCTTCCTCTCCGACCTCTTCGACTTCTAACAGGTGCGGCTCAGCCGGCAGGATTTGAGGGCGCTCATCGGCGAGGGGGCTGTGATGTGATGAAGCAGGCACCTCCAGCTTGAATGTTCGAGCTGGAGGTGCCTGCTTCATCACATCACTACCGACGGCGACACCCACGCAAAAGCAGGCGGCTAATGTCCATCGGGAAGGCGCAGTTCCTTGGACGAAGACATCAGGTGAAGAGCGTGCGCCGGCTTACCAACGGCCATGAGAGACCGGGGCACTTCTTCACTACGACGCTCCCAGACTACTACAGTTTACCGAGCGGCACGCCTGCTCTCATTCTGTTTCTATGCTGTGATAGCGGCAAAATGATTTGGAGAGGGAGTTTCTAAACAATTGAGTAAAGGAGATTGCAACAAAGATGGAATGGCTGGCTGACCCGCAACTTTGGATTGCGTTTTTAACATTAACGCTTCTGGAACTTGTTCTGGGTATCGACAACATCGTTTTTATCTCGATTCTTGCGGGCAAGTTGCCGCCCGAACAACAATCAAAAGCGCGTTATGTCGGATTAGGGCTGGCACTCGGGATGCGCGTGATTCTGCTTTTTTCTTTGTCGTGGGTGATCGGTTTGACCGCGCCTTTATTTACCGTTTTCAGACAGGAATTATCGGGACGCGATCTGGTGCTGCTCATCGGCGGTCTATTCCTATTGGCTAAAAGCACGCACGAAATTCACGGCTCACTCGAAGGCGAAGAAGGTCATAAGTCCGCGAAAATTTATCCGTCGTTTGCCGGCGTTCTAATCCAGATTGCGCTGCTTGACATGGTCTTCTCGCTCGATTCGGTGATCACGGCGGTCGGAATGGTTGATGATCTCTGGATCATGATTGCGGCGGTGGTCGTCTCCATCGTTTTTATGATGGCTTTTGCGGGCAGCATCGGTACATTTGTCCAAAAACATCCGACGGTCAAGATGCTTGCCTTGTCGTTCCTGATTCTCATCGGCGTCACGCTGATTGCCGAAGGTTTAGACCAGCACATCCCGAAAGGCTACATCTATTTTGCGATGGCGTTTTCGGTGCTGGTCGAAATTTTGAATCTGCGCCTGCGCAAAGCGAAAACTCCGCCGGTGCATCTGCATAACGCTTATGACGACAAAGACGAAGCCAAAGCGTTGCAGATGGAATGATCTGTTCGCCGGTAAATTTATACTGGAAAAATAAAGCGTGCTGTAGATGGCTTTGATTGTGATGCAAACGACCGTGAGTTTAGAGGTGGCCGACTCAGCCGGTGTTATTAGCGCGCGTGCGGGGGGACGCAGATGCCCGTAGGCGTTCGCGACTGTCTGGCGTACCTAGCGTGGGTTATCACCCTGCTGGCGACCGTGGGGAGTCTCTTCTTCAGCGAGGTGATGGGGCTGCCGCCGTGCGTCCTGTGCTGGTATCAGCGCGTCGCGATGTACCCGCTGGTGCTGATTATCGCCACGGGCATCGTCAGGCGCGACGCCCGGATGAGGGCTTACGCGCTGCCGCTCTGCCTGGCGGGGCTGGCGGTCGCGGTCTATCACAACCTGCTCTACTACGGCGTCATCCCCGAAAGCCTCACGCCCTGCTCGGAGGGGGCTTCGTGCAGCGAGAGGCAGATCGAGTGGCTGGGCTTCGTCACGATCCCGCTCATGGGTCTCGCGTCGTTCGTCGTGGTGGCGCTGTGCCTGCTTTTCTACAGGCCGGAAACGGAGAAGGAGTAGCATGCGGAAAGAGGTCAAAATCCTGGCGCTGATTAGCGTGGTCGTGGCCGTCGCCGTCGTCTTCGGCGCGAGATATTACCGCGACGCCGTGCAGGGCGAGCGCAAAGGCGGCGCGAACGCGGACGGCCCGCTGGTGCGCCCGGACAGCCCCGCGCTCGGGCCGGCGGACGCCCCCGTCACGCTGGTCGAATTCCTCGACCCGGAGTGCGAGTCCTGCGGCGCGTTCCACCCGACGGTGAAGAGGATTCTGAAGGAGTACGACGGCAAGGTCAGGCTGGTCGTCAGGTACATGCCCTTCCACCCGAACTCGGTGCTCGCGGCCACGGTGACCGAGGCGGCGGGCGAGCAGGGCAAGTACTGGGAGATGCAGGAGCTTCTGTTCCGCCGCCAGCCCGAGTGGGGCGAGGTACACGGGCACGGGGGGCCGGCCGCGCCGCCAGTCCGCCGCGCGCCTCCGGCCGTCCTCTTCGAGAGGTACGCCGCGGAGCTGGGCCTCGACGTGGAGAGGGTTCGCGCCGCGGTCGCCGAGAACCGCTACGCCGCAAAGGTCGAGCGCGACAGGAGGGACGGGGCGGGCCTCGGCGTCACCAAGACCCCCACCTTCTTCGTTAACGGGAGGCAACTGGCGCGCTTCAGCCAGCAGGACTTGCGGGCCCTCATCGACGAAGAGTTGAAGAATTAGAGCAGTTTTCAGTTGAGTAGCAGGCACGAGCCAGCTACATTACGGCGCATGAACGCTTACTCCTCCGACCTCCGCGAGCGCATCGCCCAGGCTTACGACGAAGGCGCAGGCTCGCAGCGCACCCTTGCCGCCCGCTTCCGCGTCAGCCGCACCTTTGTCGAGCGCCTGCTGCGCCGCCGGCGCGAGACCGGCAGCCTCGCGGCGCTCCCGCGTGCAGGCGGCCAACGTGGCACCCTCGACGCGGCGGCTTTGCGGCTCGTGGCGCGGCTCGTCCGTGAGCAGAACGACCTGACGCTCTCGGAGTTGTGCGACATGGTCGAGCGCGAGCGTGGCTTGCGCGTCTCGGTCCCGACCATGCACCGGGCGGTGGTGCGCCTCGGGCTGCGCACAAAAAAAGACGCTGCACGCTTCTGAGCGCGACACGCCGCGCGTTCGCTCCCTGCGCGCGTGGTTCCGCAAGCGTGCCGAGCGCCTGAACCCACGCCGCCTGCTTTTCCTCGACGAGTCGGGCGTCAACCTCGCCATGACGCGGCTGCGCGGGCGGGCGCCTCGTGGCGAGCGGGTCGCGGGCGGCGCGCCGCAGAACTACGGCGCGGGAGTCACGCTGGTGGCCGCGCTCGGGGCGCGCGGCGTGCGGGCGGCGATGAGCGTTGACGGCCCGACCGACACCGAGGTGTTGGTCTCGTTCATCCGCGAGGCGCTCGCCCCGCGCCTTCGCCGGGGTGACATCATGGTGATGGATAACCTCCCGGTGCATAAGACGCTGCGGGTGCGCGAGGCGGTCAGGCTCGCCGGAGCCGAGCTGTTATATCTGCCGCCGTACTCGCCCGACTTGAGCCCGGTAGAACGGTGCTGGTCGAAGCTCAAGGCGTGGCTCCGCAAGGCGAAGGCGCGGACGCGGGAGTCGCTGAGCGCTGCCCTCGCGGAAGGCTTCGCTGCGGTCACCGAGCGGGATGCAAAGAACTGGTTCAGGCACTGCGGCTATGCCTTACGCTGAGATGAAAACTGCTCTA
>DATMVE010000071.1:0-77918 GCA_035563515.1 Pyrinomonadaceae bacterium | reverse complement strand
GGCGAGCGTCGCTGCCGCGTGTAAGATTGTCTTCCTGCTCACACAGACACCTCGCGGGCCGACCGAGCCGCGGCTTAAGTCTCGGAACAAAGAGGGGAAATTTTTAGGGGATTCGCGCCGCCGTCAATACTAACAGATATTGCGCGGGGCCGGAAGACTTTCATTCGGGCCGCGCGGGGAGCGCCGCCTGCTCGCCGCTCTCTTCGGCCGCGGAGCTGTAGGCGCAGACGCGGTTGCGCCCCCCACGCTTGGCGCGGTAGAGCGCGGTGTCCGCCAGCTCGACCAACTCTATCGGGTCGCGCGCGTCGTCCGGGAACGCGGCCACGCCGATGCTGATGGTGATGCGGTGCGTCTGCGGCTCAAGGTCGGCGGAGCCGTGACGCGTGACGGGGAAGGCGTGGGCCTCGACGCCCGAGCGCACGCGCTCGGCCGCGACGAGCCCCTGCGCGTACTGCGCGTCGAGCAGGAAGGCCGCGAACTCTTCGCCGCCGAAGCGCGCCGCCACGTCGCCCGCGCGCAAGGAGCGCATGATGACCGCGCCGACCTCTTCGAGCGTCTGGTTGCCGACGAGGTGGCCGTACGTGTCGTTGACGTTCTTGAAGTGGTCCAGGTCCATCATCAGCACGCAGAAGGGGCGCGACTCGGCCTCGGCGCGCGCGGCCTCGCGGCGCAGCTCCGAGAAGAAGGACTTGCCCGTCAGGAGTCCCGTCAACTCGTCGTGCACGAGCAGGCGGTGAATCTGGCGCTGGAACTCGCGGTCGATCTCGTCGAGCATGTCGAAGCGCAGGAGGTGCTCGCCGATGACTATCTTGTCGCCGTCCTGTAGGAGCAGGTCCGTGACGAGCTGCCCGTTGACGACCGTGCCGTTCGTGGAGCCGAGGTCGGTGATGCGGTAGCGCGTGAAGCCCGTCTGGCCGTCGCGCTCGGTCGTGATGCGCGCGTGCAGGCGCGAGGCGCGGGCGTCGTTGACGCGCACGTCGGCTTCGAGCGCGCGGCCCAAAATGACTTCGTCGCGTTCGAGCGGGATGGGGACGGCCAGAAGCTCGCCGCGCAGGAAGACGAGTGCCGGCCGCCGGTCGCGCCCGCGCCCAGGCATCTCAAGGGTGTCGCTGTTAAGGTTTCCGCTCATCGGCCGCAATCTTAGCGTGAGAAGGGCGCTGCGGCAATAATAATGAGCGCGCGGCCTGGGCTTGGAAGAGGACGGCGCGGCGCGTCCCGCCCTGCGAGGGTTGGCGTGCTTGTCGAGCGGGCCGGCCGTCTCATATAATCGCCGCATTCATGGTAAACAGTTGACGAGTGGTTTTTGAGGAATGTTCGAATTGAAAGAAGAAGGAAGCACAGCGGCGTGCCCGTGGGCCGCGCAGGAGTTGTCGGTCGTGCGCGTGGCCGAGGCGCGTTTGCCGACCGAGGTCGGCGACTTTAAGATCGCGGGCTACCGCTCGCGCACGAGCGACGAGGAGTACGTAGTCCTTTTCAAGGGCGAGCTGCGCCCGGAAATCCCCACGCTCGTGCGCATACACTCGCAGTGTTTGACGGGCGACGTGTTCGGCTCGACCAAGTGCGACTGCGGCCGCCAGCTGCGCCGCGCGATGGAGATGATCGAGCGCGAGGGGCGCGGCGCAATCGTCTACCAGCAGCAGGAGGGGCGCGGCATCGGCATCCTCAACAAGATTCGCGCCTACGCCTTGCAGGACGAGGGCGCGGACACCGTGGAGGCCAACGAGCGGCTGGGCTTCGCCGTAGACCTGCGCGAGTACAGGCAGTGCGCCGAAGTCCTCTTCGACCTGGGGCTCTGCCAGGTGCGCGTGCTCTCGAACAACCCGCTCAAGCTGCAAGCGCTCGAAGAGGCGGGACTCGAAGTGGTCGAGCGCGTCTCGATAGAGGTAGACCCGCCCAAGTGCGCCGCGCACTACCTGAAGACCAAGAAAGAGAAGATGGGGCACCTGCTGGGCTTCCAAAATACGAAACCGTAAAGCAAGAAACCACGCGCGTAACGCGAAGCGACACGAAGAAGGGAGTCGAGCCTCCTTCGTGTCGCTTCGCGTTACGCGCGTGGTCCGTTCCCCGCCCTTCTTCCCTACTGCTTGGTGCGCAGGTCCTTGATCGTGGCGCGCAGCTTTTCCGCGTTGGGGTCTTTGGGCGAGAGTTTCAGGTAAGTTTCCAACTCGTCGGCGGCCCGCTTGTAGTCCTTCTTCGCCCAGTAGATTCCGCCCAGGTAGTAGTGAGCCTTGGCGGCCTCCTCCTTGCCGTTTCGGATCGCGACCTCGAACTCCTTCTCCGCGTCGTCAACCTTCTTCTGACTGACGAGCGTGATGCCCAGGTACATGTGCGCGGCTGGCGACGCCTCGTTCATTTTCAGCGCCTCGCGCAGTTGCGTCTCGGCGGCCGGGAAATCCTTCTTGCTCAAAAGCGCGAAGCCCATGTTGAGGCGCGGGGGGAAGGCTTTGGGCGCGATCTTGATGGCCTTGTCGAGGGCCGCGACGGCCTTGTCGAACTCGCCGAGCCTCGCGTACTGCACGCCCAGCTCGTTGAGCGCCAGCGCGAAGTCCGGCGCGGCCGCGACCGCAGCCTCCAGGTGCTCCGCGGCCTTCTTGCTGTCGTTCGCCTTCGCGGCCTCAAGCCCCTTGGCGTAGAGGTCGCGCGCCGACTTCGGGAGGTTCTCGGCCCCGGCGTCGAGCCCGCCCTTCATCCTCAGCGTGATGGGGACGATGACGTTGCGGCCGCCTCCCAGCTCCTTGTCTATGTTAACGCTCTCGATTGTCCGGTCGTAGTCCTCGCCCGGCTCGATGGTGATCGTGTAGGGGCCGAAGCCCAGCCCGTTGAACCTGAACGTGCCGTCCTCGTCCGAGACGGTCGTCTGCATGCCCATGTTGGTGCTCTCGATCTTGACGCGGATGCGGCGGCCGCCTTTGGGCTGCATCGGGTAGTAGATTTTGCCCTGGATCGAGTTGTTGCCCTCGGAGCCGGGCAGGCCGCGCGTGGACCCGACGCCCTGCGCCGCGGCGCTCGCGGCCGAGGCGAGCAGAAGGAGCGAGAGCGAAAGCAGGAGGAAGACCCTGGGACGGCGGGCGCTTGAAACTTTGGGAGCTTGCATCTGGATAACTCCTTTTGAAATAGGATAAGGGTAGGCCGCCGGCTCGGCCTCTCTCGCGCCCCGGAAGTCGGATGATGAAGTATGGCGGGAGAGCTTTTCTCAGACCTCGGGAACTGCCCTGGCAGACGAGCCGCTTAACAAGGCGGCCGAAGAAGCGACGACACAGTTTTACCACGCGGCCGCCGTTTTAGGCCAGCCTGCCGGGGCCACGCTCAGTGCTGCTTTTCCCTCAACTCTTTGACGGTGGCGCGCACGCGCTCGGCGTCGGCCGCCTTCGGCGCGAGCTTCAGATAAATCTCCAACTCGTCGGCCGCGCGCTTGTAGTCTTTGTTCTTCCAGTAGATTCCGCCGAGGTAGTAGTGCGGCAGGCTCAGCTTCTCGCCGCTGAGGGCGAGCGCGCGCCGCATCTCTTTCTCGGCCTCGTCGTACTTGCGCAGCGAGATGAGCGCGATCCCCAGGTACATGTGCGCGGGCCACGAAGCCTCGTTCTTCCTGAGGGCCGCGCGCAGCTCGACCTCCGCCTCCGCCACGTCCTTCTTCTCAAGGAGTGCGATGCCGTAGTTGAGCCGCGGCATGAACTCGTCGGGCTTGATCCTGAGCGCCGCGCGCAGCGCCTCGACGGCCTTGTCCGGCTGGTTGAGCCTCAGGTACTGCACGCCCAGCTCGTTGAGCGCCAGCGAGAACTCCGGGTAGTGGGCGACGGCCGCGCGCAAGTGCTCGACGGCCTTCTTGGCGTCGCCGGCCTGGGCCGCGGCCACGCCCTTGTCGTAAAGCTCGACGGCCGGCTTGGGCAGGTTCGCGAGCGCCGCGTTGACCACGCCGGGCCTTTTCTCGGCAGCGCCTTGCTTGAGCCTGAGGTTGACGATGACGCTGAAGGTGCGCGGCACGTTGGCGCGCGCGAGCTCGGCGGGCGGAATGGTCCGGCTGCGTATCCCGAACCCCTCGATGGTGACGGACTCCCTGGCTATCTCGTAATCCTGGCCGGCGTCCACGCTCAGCGAGTAGGAGCCGGCCGCGAGGTTTTGAAAGGTGAACGAGCCGTTGAGGTCTGCGATCACTGACAGCCGCTCGGAGCTGGTGCTCTCGAGCGAGACCTTGATGGTGGGCGCGTCGGAGCGACGCCCCGAGGGGAAGAAGATGCGCCCCTGAATCCTGTGCTTGCCGCCAGTGCCTATGGACTCGATCCCGTTCTGCGCCGACGCCTGGCTGAACGAAGCTGCGAGCAGGAAGACGAGTGGCAGGACTCGGATGAAATAACGACGCGCGGCGGCCCGACCTGTAGGGAGAAACATTACAACAGCTCCTTTCTCAAAAAGCCAAAAGGTCGAGGTTCAATTTATGGTTTAGTCTTCCGACGGAGGCGGGGACATCATACCACAAAAAAGAGAAGGGAGAAGCGCCGTAAGAACGCCCCTCCCCTTCAAAAATTTCACGCGCCCGAGCCCCCGAAAGAGTCGGGCGCGTGAAAGCAATCAGTCTAGAACTGGAATTTAACGCCGAGGCGCAGCGAAGACGGGAACTGGAAGACCAGACCCGTGCCGTAAAACGGATTTGTGACGGGCGGGACGCCGGTCACGCCGCTGTTGATGGAGAACGTCTGATCCAGCGTGATGGCGCGCTGCTGGTTGAAGACGTTGAACCAGTCAACCTGGAAGCGCAGTTGCCGATTCTCGCTGAAGACTATCGGGTAGTACGCGCCGAGGTCGAGGTTGTAGGTGAAGGGCGTGCGGTTCGTGCCGATGGCGTTCTCGATGCCGCCCTCGCCGTTGGGCACCGTCGGGTCGGGCACGATGGCCGTGCCGCGCGGGACGCCGAAGCCCTCGTTGTTGCCGTAGACCGGGTGCGGGATCAGTTGGCTGAACGGGTTGCCGGACTGGGCGTAGAAGTTACCGCTGACGATAAGCTTCCACGGGGTCCGGTAGGAGCCGTTGAACTTGAACTGGTGCGGGCGGTCGTTCGGCAGACGCCCGTAGGAGTTGGCGAGCAGGCTGACGAGGTCGAAGAGGCTCGTGATGTTCGGGTCAGACTGGCCGTTGTCGTTTCTGAACAGACCCTCGTAGTTGCCGATGAGCGAGGAGTAGACGTAGGAAGCGACGAACTGGTAGTTGTTCGTGAAGCGCTTCGTGGCCGTGAACTCCAGCGCGCGGTAGTAGCGGCGGGCGCGGCCGAAACGCTGGCCGATGACAGACTCGGCCAACCTGTCGGTCAAGCTCTCGCCGGGGTTGAACAGGAAGTAGTGGTCGCCGTCGTCGAACGAGCCGTCCTCGATGACCGAGCCCTGCGGGCGGTAGATGCCGCGGAAGCCGAGCGCCAGGTCGTTCATGGCCTCGTACTCGATACCGCCGGTCACTTCGTTGACCGTCTGCGGCTTGAGGTCGGGGTCAATCGGGGTGGCGTGCGCGCCGAGGTTGCCGATGGCCTGAGTCAGAGTCGAGTCAGGCGGAGCGTCAACGCGGGTGAGCCTGAACTGCTTGTCGGTCTGGCTGTCGCCGCCGCCGGCGCGGACGTTAACGTCGAGCGGGATCGGCGTCTCCAGGAAGCGGGCGTAGTTGATGAACAGCTTGCCCTTGCCGCGGCCCGTGAAGTCCCAGATCAGGCCGACGCGGGGCTGCATGTTGTCCTTGAAGTTGTTGAGCTTCAGGTAGGTGACGTCGCCGTCGCCGTAAGCCTGCTGGAAGTCCCAGCGGAGGCCGAAGTTGAACTGGACGTTCTTCGACAGCTTGTAGTCGTCCTGGATGTAGAAGCTCTGGACGTCCGTGTAGGTGTCGGCCACCAACTGGAAGTCGCGGAGCGTCGTCGCCGTGCGGACCAGGAACGGGTTGTTCAGCGCCTCGTCCGAAGTGATCGACGCCGTGATGGCCTCGGTGAATCCGGGGATCGCGCCGGCGGCGACGGCCGGGGCGATGCGGGCCGTGTTGGCGCTGCTCGGGCAGACGATCTGCGTGCCGCGGGTGGTGCAGACGCCGAACGAGTTGGTGACGCGGAAGCCATTGACCGAAGTCAGCCCCGTGGGGTCATTCGAGCCGGCGGCCTGGTCGAACGGGTCGCTGTAGGTCAGCGACGGGCCGGTCGAGCGGGTGTCAATCAGGTACTTGTTGCGGTTCCACTCGAAGCCGTACTTGAGCGTGTGGCGGCCGATGATGTTCTGCAAGCGGGCCGCGGCCTCGTAGCGGTTGCGGTCCTGGGTCGAGAAGAGGCCGTAGCCCTGCGTCAGGAAGTTGCGCTGGAGCGAGCCGCCCGGCGCGAGGACGTAGTCCACGAAGCCCGTCACGTTGGGGTGGAACACCCCGTCATCATCGGTCGTGCCCGGCAGCAGCACGTTGGTCTGCGAGACCGGGGCGATGGTGCCGTCGTCGCGCAGGATGGCGAACGAGTTGGTGATGAGCGGGACGTCGAGCAGGCCGGCGTCCGGCAGCGTGTTGGCGCGCTGGAAGTGCAGGCCGAACATGAACTCGCCGATCCAGGTCGGCGTGATGGTCGAGTTGAGGCGCGCGGTGTAGTTGTGGCCGCCCGTCTCGGTGATGCCGCTGAAGGTCAGGGGGTCAGCGCCGAAGCCGGAGCCGCCCTGGAAGCCTTCGAGCTTGGTGAAATCGCCGAAGGTCGAGAAGGTCACGGTGTTCGCCTGGTTGACCGACCAGGTGATCTTGCCCGAGTAGAACGGGGTCGTCACCGTGTTCTCGACCGGCGTCAGGAAGGTCTGGGTCAGGCGGAAGTTCTCGCGCCGCTGCGGGTTGAACGCGCCGAAGAACCAGAGTTTGTCTCTCATGATCGGGCCGCCGATGTCGAAGCCGGCGTCGATCTCGGAGAAGGCGGTCGGGATGGAGCCCGTGAACGGGAAGTTCTTGACCTCGCGGACCATGCCCTTCGTCGTAAAGTAGGCGAAGGCGTCGCCGCGGAACTCGTTACCACCGCTCTTGGTGATGACGTTGAAAATACCGCCCGTCGACTTGCCGTACTCGGCGCCGTAAGCGCCGGTCTTGATCTCGACTTCCTGCACGAACTCGAACGGCAGGTTAGCGCCCGAGCCGCCGAACGCGGGGTCGGTCGTGTTGACGCCGTCGAGGATGTAGTTGTTCTCGGGGCCCGAGGAGCCGGCGACCGAGGGGTCGCGGTCGCGGCCCGAGGCGTCGCGCAGGCCCGAGCGGGTGACGGTCGGCGCAATCGTGTAGAGCGACTGCACGGTGCGCTGCGTCGGGAAGTTGGAGAACTGGTCCGAGGAGACGTTCGTCCCCGTCGTGTTGGCGGTCACGTCCACGGCCGCGCCGGAGGTGTCGGTGATGGTCACCGAGGCCGCCTGGCCGGCGATCTGCACCTGCACGTCCGCGGAACTGGTTCTGGAAAGATTTACCTCAACGTCACTCTTGGAGGCCTCGCCGAAGCCGGCAGTCGCGCCGACCAAGACGGTGTATCTCCCCGGCGGGAGATTCAAGACTCTGTAACGCCCCTCGTCGTCCGTGGTCGTCGTCTGGGGGCGAATCAGGTTCGACCCCGACACGGTGACAGTGGCGTTCGGCACGGCCGCGCCCTGCGGGTCGGTGATCGTGCCTTCGATGGAACCCGTCGTCTGCGTCTGCGCCATCGCCCCGCCCATGGTAAAGAGCGCGAGGCACAGCGTCAGCAGCGACATGGTGATGATTCGCATCTTCATGCTCACTATTCCTTTCTTGTTGTGCATCTCTTTTATGCTGGACATGCTGCTTCCTTTCAGTGTGCCGCGGCTATCTCGGCGAGGGAACTGTGGCCTCAGAAGGGCCGGGCAGCATGATTGTCTGGATTTTTAACCGTAGAGAGATTCCTGAAATCCACATCGTTTACGAATTTTTGCAACTCTTATGCCTTGCCCCCACTTCGGAGTCAATCCGCGAGAAATCTTAGACTTAGCCCCGGACGGCGAGGTCGGGGTCGCCTTCTGAAATCCAAAAAAATGGTAAGAATCCAGAAATTAGAATTAAGCGATGTTTAACTCGCCCGGCGGGCGCGGCGCAGGCCGGGCGGGGACGGCCCGCGCGGAGGGGACTTCAGGCTCAGGCGGTCGGCCCCGGCCGGGGGCGCGTGGGCCGTGGCTTTCAGTTTTGGCGGGCGGGCTCGCGCAGCTTCCTGATGGCTTCGCGTATGGCGTCGGCGTTCTTCGCGCCGGGGGTCTTGCGCAGGTACTGCTCCAACTCGTCGGCGGCGCGCGGGCGGTCGCCCTTCTTCTCGTAGAGGCGCGCGAGTTGGCGGTGCACCTCGGCAGACTTTTTGTTGCTCAGGACGGACGCGCGGGTGAGCGCCTTCTCCGCCTCGTCGAGCGCGAAGGCGCGCTCGTCTTTGGCCGCCTGCGAGCGCGCGGGGTCAATCGCGGCCGCCTGCTCTATCAGCGCCGCGCCCTGCGAGAGCGGGTACTGCGGGTCCGCGGGGTTCAGGCGGGCCGCCTCGGCGAAGATGCGCGCCGCCACGGCGTACTTCCGCTGCTCCATCATGATGCGCGCGAAGAGGTCGTAGACGCGGTCGTCCTTCGGGTTGACGCGCCGAGCCTCGTCCAGGTGCTTGATGGCGTCGTCGTGGCGGCCCGCGCGCGCCGACTCGCTGGCGAGCACGAGGCGCGCGTCGAAGTAGTCCGGGAAAAGTTGTACGGCGCGCTCGTAGGAGGCGACGGCCTCCTGCGCGCGGTTCTCGCGCGCGAGTTTCATGCCGGCGTCGAACGCCTCGCGCGCCGGGCGCGGAACGTCCTGGACGAAGTTGAGGCCGGCGCGCGGCGGGCGCACGCCGCCCCTGGCCGCCAGCGTGATCTCGACGGTGCGCGTCTCGCCCATCGAGTTGCTGCTCGGCATCATCACGAACTGGACGCTCTCGCTCGTCGTGTTGTAGTCGGCCGCGGAGACGATGACGACGTAGCTCGTGTCCATCAGCCCCGTGAAGGAGAAGTCGCCCTCGTTGTTGGTGACGGTCTGATCCACCATCGCGCCGTTCTGTTCGAGCGAGATGGCGGCGCGCGGGACGTTCGCGCCGGCCGTGTTGCGCACCTTGCCGCGGATGGCGTGCCCCTGGGCCAGCGCGGCGTGGCCGCAGCAGGCCGGAAGGACGAAGAAGAGAACGGCCGTGGCGAAGTTGCGGAAACTCATCGCGGTTACTCCTCAGCTTCGTGAACAGGGCGTGCGCCGCGCGTGGCCGCACGCGCCACAAAATTTTTCGCCGCCGGAAGAAAAAGAGGGCGGGGCTCATCAACTTTCGAGAGCCCCGCCCTTTGAGTAGCCAGTCCGCGAAGCCCCGCTTAGAACCTGAGCTTCAGGCCGAACTGGAAGGCGCGGGGGCCGCCCGTACCGAAGACGCTGGTCGTGCGCTCGGACGGGGCGATGGGATTGCTGTCATCGCCCTCCGCGTTCAGGGTGAAAGCGGTCGCGTGGCCCGTCGTCAGGTTGGCGATGTTGAAGAGGTTGAAGACCTCCGCGATGACATCGAGCTTGACGTTCTCGCTGAAGCTGAACGTCTTGGTCAGGCGCACGTCCTGCGAGATGAGCGAGTCGCTCCCGATGAGCGCGTCTTCGGGGACGTGGTTGAGCCGCAGCAGCGGGTCGAAGAAGTTCGGGTTCGTGCTGTCGCAGCGGCCCGTCGGGCTGTCGTCGGGGCACGGCTCGCCGAGCGTCGGGATGCTCGCGTTGTAGGCGTCGATGATCGCGTTCAGCTCCGCCGCGCTCTTGACGGTGCGCCCGAGCGAGCCCTCGCCGGTGCCGGGCAGGTACGACTGGAACGTGCCCGTCTTGGAGAGGTCCGCGAAGGCCGGCAGGAAGACACTGAAGGGCTGGCCGCTGAACGCCGTCGAGATGAGCGAGACCTGCCAGCCGCCGAGCACGTTGCGCTTGAACGAGTCCGAACTCTTGCGGAAGAACGGCAGCTCGTAGATGGCGCTGACGACGAAGCGGTGCGTGCGGTCGAGCCCCGCGGGCCCGAATTCCTTGCGCAGGTCGTTCAGGTCCGTGACGGTCGCGCCGAGGCCGAGCGCGTCGCTGCCGAACGCCTTGAACCTGGAGAGCGCGTAGCTCATCGTCATCTGGAAGCCGTTCGAGAAGCGGCGGTCCAGACGCATCAGCAGCGCCTTGTAGGTCGAGAAGGCGGACGAGTCGGCGTAGGGCACGGAGTTACCGAAGTCCGACTTCGGCGGCGAGAGCGCCGAGAAGGCGTGGTTCACGTCGTAGACGATGACCTCGTGCACGCCCTTGCGGTAGTTGAAGTCTGCCTGGAAGAGCATCTTCCAGGGCAGCTCGCGCTGGACGCCGAGGCTGTACTGGATCGAGTAGGGCACCTGGAACTCGGTCGAGAAGATCGGCCCAGAGGGCGCGAGCCCCAACAGGTCCTCGCACTGGATGCCGGTCGGCAGCGCGCAGCCCGCGATGCTGGCCTCCACGTCCGCGCGCACGGCCGGGAAGATCGCCAGCGCGTCCGCCAGCGTCAGGAAGCCGCTCGCGGAGGTCGGGTCGCTGCTGAACTGCCCGTTGCCGCCCGGCAGCAGCGGGCTGACGAGGTCGTTGCCGATGAGGAACAGCTCCGCCCCCGGAGGGCCGAGGTCGGCGCGCTCGAAGAGGCGCAGGTTGTCAATCGTGTTGTCGTAGTACATGCCGACGCCGCCGCGCACGACCGTCTTGCCGTTGCCGCCGACATCCCACGCGAAGCCCACGCGCGGCGCGAAGTTGTTAGTGTCCTTCGGGCTCGGGGCCGTCCCCTTGCCGAAGAGCGGGGCGATGACCTCCGGGTGGCCCAGGTCGTGGTTCCAGAGGTTCGAGTCAACGCGGTACGAGACGCCGTAGTTGAAGGTGAAGTTGCTCTTAATCTTCCACGAGTCGTTGAAGTAGACCTGGATGCGGTGGTTGCGCGTGTCGTCGCCGCCGTTGAACGGCAGGATGTCTGAGCCTATGCCCATCGAGAAGTCGCGCACGGGGTAGGCCAGGAACTCCGCCTCGGTCGTGGGGATCGTGAGCCCCGGCGTAGACGGGTCGAAGAGGCGTATGCGCGCCGGCTTGGCGAAGGCGAACTGGCCGTTGATGGAGGTCAGCTCGTAGTTGCCGCCGAAGCGGAAGGTGTGGTCGCCCCAGACTTTCGTCAGGTCGTCGCGCAGTTGGTAGCGCTCCTGGAAGGTGGTCTGCGGCGTGATGTAGTTGGTGCCGGACTTCCAGAGCTGCGAGCCGAGGATGCGGATTTCGGGGATGCCCTCGGTCGCGGGCAGAATCACGTTTGAGAAGTCCACGAAGCTGAAGACGAGGTTGTTCGAGAGCGTCGGGTTGAAGGCGTGCGTCATTCCCGTGACGAAGCTGTGCGAGCGGTTCGACACGAGCTGGTCGTTCGACTCGAAGATGCCCGAGGCCGACTCGCGCGGCGTGATGCCGGAGCCCGGCGCGAACGGGACCTGCTGGAAGTTGTCGTCGAACGAGTAGCGGAAGTTGAAGTTCGTGCTGCTGCTGAAGACCCAGTCGATCTTGGCCGTCACCAGTTTCTCGTCGAACGGGTTCGGCGTGAAGCCCGCGAAGCTCGGCCCCTCGGGCGGGTTGTGCAGCGCCGAGCCGTCCTGGTTGTTCTGCTCGTAGTTGAAAAAGAAGAAGAGCTTGTCTCTGACAATCGGGCCGCCCAGGGTTCCGCCGAACTGCTGGCGGTCGAACGGAATCCTGTCGGCGCGCGCGACCTCGGGGATGCCGTTGGCCGCGTCGAGACGCGAGAGGCCGGGGAAGGCCGCCCACTTGTCGTCGCGCGCGTAGATGTAGCCGTTGCCGTGGAACTGGTTCGAGCCCGAGCGCGAGATGATGTTCACGGAGCCGGTGGCCGAAGCGCCGGTCGAGAGGTCGTAGTTGGAGATGCCGAGTTGGAACTCCTGCACGATCTCCTGCGAGAAGTTCTGGACGGTCGTGCCGACGACGTTGTCGACGACGGAGCCGCCGTCGACCGCGATCTGCGCGGAGCGGCCCGCCTGGCCCGCGACCGAGACGCCCGTGTAGTTGGCCTTCGTCGGGTCGAAGCTTCCGCCCTCGACTTTTTCGACGCCGGGCTGGAGTTGTGCCAGGTCCAGGAAGTTGCGGCCGTTGAGCGGGAGGTTCTGAATCTGCACGGTGTTGACCACGCCGGCCACCGTGTTGTCGGTGCGGTCAATCTGCGCCTCGCCGCCGCCCGTCACCGTCACGGTCTCGGAGGCCACGCCGATCTCCAGGCTCACGTCCTGCGCCGTGGTGCGGCCGACTTCGACCCTCACGTCGGAGACGACCGTCTGCTTGAAGTTCGCGCCGCCGACGCGGACCTCGTAAGTGCCCGGCGGGAGTTGCGTGAGGCGGTAGTGCCCGTCTTCGTTCGTCGCGCCCGTGCGGGTCAGCCCGGTCGCCGTGTTGACGACCGACACCTCCGCGCCCTGGACGATGGCCTGCTGCGGGTCGCGCACAGTCCCTTCGACTGAGCCCGTGGGCTCCTGGGCGAGCGCGATTAAGGATATGCCGAGGAGGAGGAATACCTGCGAGGAAAAGCCGAGCAGCCACTTCCAGCGTCTGCTTCTCACCTGAACCTTCATGATGAAGTTCCTTTCTACTAACTGTATTCAGCTAGTCTGGCGTCTTCTGGCAAAGACCGGTATCTCGTGGAGAGAACTTTTTGAAAGGCTGAGAACCCCGTGATGCGGTCCCGAGGCTGCAACTCCCATGCCCGCCCGCCCGGATTGAAAGAACCCCCTTTATTACTAACATTGGCCGGTTCATCGCCGGGTCCGCGGGTTCGGGCAGAATCCGAAAAAATGAATCCCCCTCACCGAAAAAATGAATTACATCCAGAATTCGAAAGCCCCGTAGCGCGCGCTCCCATTTGTGCTAGACTTCGAAACGAGCCCCGCACACCTCGCCCGCCCGGCTGTCCTTTATATATAAGGACAGAGACGCGGGAGAGGCGGCGGGCGGCCCGCGAACATTCAGAGGAAAGTCGAGCCGGCGCGTGTCCGAACGCATCTACCGCGACCCCGTTCACAACATCATCCGCCTCAGGACGGACACGGACGAAGGCCGTCTGATGGTGCGCCTGATTGACGCGCCTGAGTTCCAGCGCCTGCGCCGCATCAAGCAACTGGGCCTGGCGCTCTTCACCTACCAGGGCGCGGAGCACTCGCGCTTCACGCACTCGCTCGGCGTGCTCCACCTGATGACGCGCGTCCTGAACCGCCTCGGCGAGAACTACGAGATCGCGGCCGAGGACCGCGCGGCGGCGTGCGCGGCCGCCCTGCTTCACGACGTGGGCCACGGCTCCTTCTCGCACGTGATGGAGAAGGTCCTGGGCTTTCACCACGAGGCGTGGACGGTGCGCGTCGTGATGAGCGAAGAGACGGAGGTCGGTCAACTGCTGCGCTCCTTCGCGCCGGGTTTCCCAGGGCGCGTCGCGAGCATCATCGAGGGGAAGTTTCAGCCCGCGGCGCTCGCGCAGCTAGTCTCGTCGCAGCTCGACGTTGACCGCATGGACTACCTCCTGCGCGACTCGCTGATGACGGGCGCGAAGTACGGCATCTACGACCTTGAGTGGGTCATCAACGCGCTCCAGATTGACGAGGAGAACGACCGCATCTTCGTCGCGGCGCGCGGCCTCTACGCCGTCGAGGAATATTTACAGGCGCGCTACTACATGTTCCGCCAGGTCTACTTCCACCGCACGCTGCGCTCGGCCGAGGCCGTCTTGCGCTCCGTGCTGCGCCGCGCGCTCGCGCTGTTGGAAGAAGGCAAGGAGGTCTGGTGCGCGCCCGGCACGGCCTTCGAGAAGGTGCTGCGCCGCCAGCCGCTCTCGCTCGGCGAGCACCTGGAGATGGACGACTCCGACGTGCTCTTCCACATCAAGCAGTGGCAGCGCAGCTCCGACCCCGTGCTGAGCGACCTGAGCCGCCGCTTCACGGGCCGCCGCCTCTTCAAGGCGATAGACCTGGACATGCCGGAGGGTGAGCGCGCGGGGTTCCTCGCGGCGGCTCGCGAGGAGGTGGCGCGCGCCGGCTACGGGCCAGAGTACTACTTCATAGAGGACCACGCGGGCGACGTTCCCTACTACAACTACTACACGGCCGTGGGCGCGGAGCCGAAGGCGCGCATCTACGTAGAGGACGGCTACGCGCGCCCGGTCGTGCGCGAGATCAGCGAGGTCAGCGAGGCCGTGCGCGGCCTACAGCGCTACGAGCTCAACCGCGTCTGCTTCCCGCCCGAAGTCAAAGAGCAGGTCTACGGGCTCTACCACGAGGAGCGGAAGGCCGCGGGCGGGAAGCAGTAGCCCACCACCGAAGTAGTCACATTTAATAGCCGCGGGCGGCGCTGCGACCGCGGCGTCAATCAACATAAAGGGTCGCACATGAATTTTGGTTTTCTTCTCTTCCCTGACGCGGAGGAGCTTGACCTCGCAGGCCCCTGGGAGATCGTCAACGTCTGGCGCAAGTACGCCGGCGGGCCGGAGCGTTGTTTGACGGTGAGCCAGGCGGGCGGCGAGGTGCGCTTCAATAAGGGGATGCGGTTGGTGGCCGACCACAGCTTTGAAGACTGCCCGCGGCTCGACTGCCTGCTCGTCCCCGGCGGGCAGGGCACGCGCCGCGAAGTGGGCAACGCGGAGCTTTTGGAGTTCGTCAGAAGGCAGGCCGCCTCGTGCAGGCACGTGCTGTCGGTCTGCACCGGCTCCTTCATCCTCGAAGCCGCGGGGCTCCTGAGCGGCAAGACGGCGACGACGCACTGGGGCTCGCTCGACCGCTTGAGGGAATTTTCGGAAGTGCGCGTGACCGAGGAGCGCTTCACGCGCGACGGCAACGTCTGGACGGCCGCGGGTGTTTCGGCCGGCATCGACCTGGCGCTCGCCTTCATCGCGGACCAGGCGGGCGAGGAGGTCGCCGGCCAGGTGCAGCTCTACGCCGAATACTACCCGAACGGCAAGCGCTACGGCCGCGCTCACCTGGACCCGAAAGCGCCCGCGTACTTGAGAACGTCCTGATAGCGAAGCGAGTGAAACTCGTCCTTTAATCGGTGCCGGGTTCACTTCGGCGACTGACAGATTCATAACCGGCAGTGCTTAATCCCCGCCAACTCCTTCCGGCTTTAATCGTCTGCGCGCTTCTCCCTTTGAGCGGCGCGGCGCAGAAGAGGCTGCGCGTGGCGGTGCTGGATTTCGGCGGGACGGAGGCGGGCGTGCGCGCGGCGGAGAAGTTGTCGCGCGTCATCGCGGCCGACGCGGGCCGGTCGTTAATTGACCGCGAGGAGAGTCGCGCGGCAGCGCGCGGCGCGGGCTACGCGGGGTCGCTCAACATGACGCTCGACGAGGCGCGCGACCTCGGCGGGGCGCTCGGCTCGGACTTCTACGTGACGGGCGACGCGCAGACCTTGCGCCGCTCGCCCTCTTCCGGCCCGCACTACTTCGAAGCCTACGCCTCCCTCTTCGTCGTCAGCTCGCGCACAGGCCGCCTCATCCTCTGGGACCGCCCGAGCTTCGAGGCCGCGTCGCCCGAGGAGGCGGAGAAAAATTTGCTCAAAGAGTTGGAGCAGCGCGCCGCCGGTTACGGTCGCGCCGTGGCCCGCGCGCATGAATCGGAGTTGAGCGAGCGCGCTCAGGTGATAGAACGCGCCGCCGCCCCGCTGCCCGTCGTCACGGACGCGCCGGAGGACGAGGGGGCGGCCGCGCGCGCAGGGTTACGTCTGCCGCAACCCTACCGCCGCCTGCGCCCCACTTACCCGGAGAGCGCGTCGCGCGCCGAGGCCGAGGCGACCGTGGACGTGAAAGTGGAGATCGACGCGGAGGGTGAAGTCTCGCGCGTGGAGGTCGTGCGCTGGGCCGGCTTCGGCCTGGACGAGGCGACGGTCGCGACCGTCCGCCAACTGCACTTCACCCCGGCCAGGTTGAACGGCACGCCTGTTCCCCTGCGCTTCCTCCTGCGCTATAATTTCCGCAAACCCGTCGAGGAAGGCAAAAGGTAAAAGTAAAAAGGCAAGAAGGAGGGAAGGGATTTTTAAATGAAGCGACTTCGTTCCGTCGTCCTGCTTTTTTTACTTTTACCTTTTGCCTTTTTCCTTTCGCCTTCCTCGCTCGCGGAGCGGGGCGACGCGACCGAAGCCCGTCTCGCCGTCTTCGACGACGTGTGGGAGACGATTCGCGACCGCTACTACGACTCTTCGTTTCACGGCGTCGACTGGGAGGCGGCGCGCGGGAAGTTTCGCCCGCTGGCGGCGCGCGCGCGGACGACCGCGGAACTCTACGGCGTGCTGCGCCGCATGCTCGGACACTTGCGCGACCCGCACACGCGCGTCTTCGCGCCCGACGAAAAGTTCGACTGGCGCAGGCCGCGCTTCATAGGCGTCGGCCTCAGCGTGCGCGAGGTCGGCGGTCTGCCCGTGGTCGTCTCGGTCGAGCGCGGCTCAGAGGCGGAGCGCGCGGGCCTGCGCGCGGGCGATGTCGTGGCGGCCGTCGACGACGAGCCCGCGCTCGAACTCTTCGCCCGCCGCCTCAAAGAGCAGGCCGCCTCGTCCGACACGGCCTCGACGCGCTTTCAGGTGATGGCCCGGTTGTTCGAGGGGCCGCAGGGCTCGACGGTCGGCGTCCGCTGGGTCGGCTCCGACGGGCGCGAGCGGACCACGCGGCTCAGGCGCGAGTGGCGCGAGCGCGATTCTTCCCTGCGCGTGCGGCGCGTGCGCGGCGGCGAGATAGGCGTCGTGCAGTTCGACATCTTCACCGAAGAGGTCGCGGGCGCTCTGGTGCGCGCGCTGGATCAGGAGTTGCGCGGCGTGCGCGGCCTGGTCGTCGACCTGCGCTACAACGGCGGGGGCGAGACCGAGGCGATGACGGAGGTCGCGTCGGCCTTCCTGCCCGCGGGCCGCAGCCTCGGCCGGTTCACGGACCGCATGGGGCGTTTGCAATTCGAGCCGCACACGCGCGCCGCGCTGCTCTTCGCGCCCGACCGCATCAAGACCTTCCGCGGCCCCGTCATCATCCTCACCTCCGAGCGCACGTCGAGCGCGGCGGAAATCTTCGTCGCGGCCCTGAAGGAGGCGGGCCGCGCGACCACCATCGGGCAGAGCACTTGCGGCTGCGTGCTCGCCATACGCCGCCGCCACGTCCTGCCCGACGGCGGCGAATTGACCGTCAGCGAGATGGACTACGAGACGGCCGCGGGCGCGCGCCTCGAAGGGGCCGGACTCGTCCCGGACGAGTTGATCGCGCTCGACCGCCAGGACTTGCGCGCCCGCCGCGACCGAGCGTTCGAGCGCGCCGTCGAGCGCCTTGAGCCCCAGCGGCCCTGAGCCCTCGCAAGAACGGGCCGGGCCGAGCATTCTTCAGGCGTCTGCCGAGTTTTGGGAACCCGTGCCGGCCCGCCCGCGTGGTAGCAAAAGCGTGTCCGGGCTCACGTCCGCCGCAGAAGAGCAGCTTTTGATAAAGGAGAATTTGATGCGACCACAAAAGCACTGGCAAGGCTTCATAGTTTTTACCGCCGTTCTCGGCTTGACCGTGCTCATCTACGACTACCTCAACTGGCCGCCCTGGAAAGTCCACCGCACCAAAGCGCCCGTCTCGGCCCCCGCGCCCGTGGCCGACGAGCCGCATTCCAAGCTCTCCGAAGTGCCGCGCGTGAGCCACACCGTGCGGCTCGTCTCGCTGGACTTCATTAACGGCAAGAGCTACACGACGCTCACGCTCCAGCGCGAGACGGGGCGGCCCGCGCCCGAGCGGCTCTGGGTGACGACCGTTTTCCTGACGCCGGAGTCGGCCCCCGGCAGAAGCTGGACGACCACGACCGAGATTCGCAGGCCGTTCGGGACCGGCAACCGCGCCGGGAGGACTGAAATCACCGCCGAGGCGTCTTGCTCATGGTGCGCCGCGTCCGGCACGCCCGCGGCAGGGTATTTCGCTCGCGTCTACGTCTGGACGGAGGACGGCGCACACCTCCCGCCGCCCGAAGCGTTCGCCGCGGACATCACGACGGCCGTCCCGGTCGTGGTTCAGGCCGAGCGCGAGACGAGGCGCTGACCGCGACGGGTCGTGCAAGTTCGGCCGCCCTTCTTCATTCAAGACGGCGTGAAGAGTAACAGCTACTCGGCGCGCTTCGCTCGAACGGCCACGGGCCGCGGCGGGCGAAGCGCGCGTTGTCGTATATGTCTTAATGCGCGCTGAGAAGCGCCGGAGGATATTTCGATGAAGAACGATGACGGACACGCTCGTTCAAGGTCAGGGCGGAACAGATTATTCAAGAGAGTGCGCGCGGGCGGCCGCTCACAGGCGCTCGTCGCGCTCACGGTCGCGGCCGCGCTCTTTCTCGCGTCGTGCGGGGGCAAGCGCCCGAACGGCGAGGTCGCCTACGACGGCCGGAACGCGGACTACGCGAAGCAGACGGTCGCCTCCGGCACCGCCGCGCCGCAGCCGATGGGGACGCCCGTACCGGCTGACGAAGAGGCCGGCAACACGGAACAGTACGAGCACATCGACGAGAACCCTTTCCTGGAAGTCGCGCGCGCCCCACTCTCCACCTTCTCGATTGACGTGGACACGGCCTCCTACAGCAACACGCGCCGCTTCCTCAAAGAAGGGCAGCTCCCGCCGAAGGACGCCGTCCGCATCGAGGAGTTAATCAACTACTTCGCTTACGACTACCCGCAGCCCGTCGGCGAAGCCCCCTTCTCCGTCACGGCCGAAATCTCCGAAGCGCCCTGGAACCCGCGGCACCGCCTCGTCCACATCGGCCTCCAGGGCAAGCGCATCCCGATGGAGAACATGCCGCCCGCGAACCTCGTCTTCCTGCTCGACGTGTCCGGCTCGATGAACGAGCCGCGCAAGCTCCCGCTGGTCAAGACGGCTATGAAGACGCTGGCGGAGCAGTTGACCTCGCGCGACCGCGTGGCGATGGTCGTCTACGCGGGCTCCAGCGGGCTCGTGCTGCCTTCGACTCCGGGCGACCGCAGGGGCGAGATCCTCTCGGCAATCGACCGCCTCGAAGCCGGCGGCTCGACCAACGGCGGCGAGGGCATCGAGCTGGCCTACAGGATAGCGCGGGAGAACTTCATCAAGGGCGGCGTCAACCGCGTCATCCTCGCGACCGACGGCGACTTCAACGTCGGCGTCACGAGCCAGGGCGACCTCGTCCGCCTGATTGAAGAGAAGCGGCAAGGCGGCGTCTTCCTCTCGGTCCTGGGTTTTGGCACAGGCAACATCAAGGACTCGACGATGGAGACGCTCGCCGACAAGGGCAACGGCAACTACGCCTACATCGATTCGCTCAACGAAGCGCGCAAGGTCCTCGGCGAGCAGATCGGCGGCACGCTCTACACCATCGCGAAGGACGTGAAGATTCAGGTCGAGTTCAACCCGAAGCAGGCCGCGGCCTATCGCCTGATAGGCTACGAGAACCGCTTGCTGCGCGACCGCGATTTTAACGACGACACGAAGGACGCCGGCGAGATCGGCGCGGGCCACACCGTCACGGCGCTCTACGAAGTCGTCCCCTACGGGCAGAAGTTCGAGAACCCCGGCGTCGACCCGCTCAAGTACCAGGAGCCGGCCAACCCTTCCGGGATGGCGAACAGCAACGAGTTGATGACGGTCAAGCTGCGCTACAAGGAGCCCTCGCAAGACCAGAGCAAGCTCGTCAGCGTCAGCCTCGCGGACTCCAAAGGGAAGCTCATGGCGGCGTCCGAGAACTTCAAGTTCGCCTCGGCGGTCGCGGCCTTCGGGATGCTCCTGAGGGATTCCAGGTACAAGTCGAACGCCAGCTACAACGAAGTCCTTGAGCTGGCGCGCTCCGCGGTCGGCGCGGACCCGCAGGGCTACAGGTCCGAATTCGTCCAACTGGTCGAGACGGCCCGCGACCTCTCCTCGCGCCGCGCGTCGAGCGAGTGAGCGTGGAATGGCCCATGACGTGAGCCCTCTGGGGAAGGTTCAAGAATAAATGAGCGAGCCCCACGGGGGCGGCCTGTGACGCCGCCCCCACGGGGCTCGTAGATTTTGTAACGCTGTGTCCCCTGCGCTCACGCGCCGGGCCACAAGTATCCCGCCCCTGGCGGGGCCGGCCGCCCTCTCATCACTCGTAAGCGCCGTAGGCTTGAAGTAGGGCGACGACTTCCTGGTGGTCGTTGTCTGCGGCGAGCTTGAGCGCCGTCTCGCCGTCTTTGTTCTTCAGGCGTGGGTCGGCCCCGGCCGAGAGTAGCGCTTCGACGTTGTCGACGTTGCCGTTCTCGGCCGCGGCCATCAGGGGCGTATTGCCGTACACGTCTCTCTCGTCGACGATGGCCCCGGCTTCGAGCAGCGCGCGCAGGACTTCGCCCTTCGCGATGGCCGCCGCGAGGTGCAGGGCCGAATGCCCCTCCCCGTCCTTGAGGTTGACCTCCGCCCCGTTCGCCAGGAGCAGGCGGACGACCTCGGGCGTGGCGTCCGCGTCCAGGCCCATCAGGGCCGTGCGCCCGCCGGGATTTCTGACGTTCGGGTCGGCCCCCGCCTGGACGAGTTCCCGCACGAATTCCGGCCTACCGCCCTCGACTGCTGCCGCCAGCGCCGTGACGTACATGCCCGCGTCGACCGCGTTCACGTCGACGCCCTCGGCCAGCAGGTCTCTGACCTTGTTCAGGTCCTGTTCCCACACGGCCTTGACCAGCGGCGTGCTCGGCGTGACCACGATCATGTCGCCCATGATTGCGCCGGGCGCGAGCGTCGCGTCGACGCGCACCTGCGCGCCGTCACGCACGACGACCTGCATCTGCTCGAAGATGGAGAAGCCCGGCGACTGGACTGTCAGCGTGTACACCCCCGCCGCCACGGCCTGAAACTGGTAAGCCCCCTCTTCGTTCGAGGTCACAGTCTGTGATTCCCTGGTCGCGTCGTTGGTGATAGTAATCACCGCGCCCGTCACGACCGCCTGCTGCGGGTCGAAGACGGTGCCGGCGAGCGAGGCCGTTTGCCCCGCTTTGAAGAGGAAGCGCCCCAGCGTCGCGGTGCTCGACGGTTGAATCGCGACGGGTTGATTGCCGGCGGCGGGCCGCGCGGATTGGGCGGCGACGTTCGAGGCCAGGCTGAGCGACGCCGTGAAAGCGCCCGCGGCGATGCGCGAGAGCCTGCGCTTGATTTGCGTCAGGGGCTCTGCGGCGCGCTCGGCCGTGTCGAGAGTTCCGTCAGGGCGCTTCCGGTACCTGACGCAGAGCCTGCCCTCCGAGGCGGCGACGAGTCTCATGGCCTCCTTGCGCGTGAGCTTCGAGAGGTCGTGTACGTGCTGGCTGCAATGCCGGCAGAAGCGTATCTGGTCGTTGCCAGTCATCTCGTCCCAGTCGGCCGAGCAGGGGGACGCGACGCTCATCTGGTCTAGCACGTCAATTGGTTTAGGCATGGCGGTCTCCTTCTTCGGCAGGTAGGTTTGAATTGGAGGGGAGACTGAACGCCGCGGGCCTTGCCGTCGTTAACCGCGAGTCGCGTACTGAGAACGAGAAGCCGGCGCGCGTCTTGCGGTTTGGGCCTGAGACGAAAGCCGGGCGCGGGAGGGTTGTCTTGTGGTCTGAAAAATTTTCCGGGCGCATAAGCAATCGCCCTGGGTCAGAGGCAGGGCGATTGCTTCGCGGTGAGTTTCACTCTCAGTTCGACGTGTCTTCCACTTCTATGTTTCCCTGCACGACCGGGCCGGTTCCGTAGGCGACACGTTCTCCCGAGCCGTTGAAGATCAGGAAGCTGACGATGTCGGGCGTCCCCGCCCCGACCGGCTTGTTGTCCGCGAGCATCGCCCAGAACCGGCAGCCGGGGACATTCTGTGCCTGGCAACGTCCGTTGAGAAAGACTGTGGGCGTGTGCTTCCCCGTCGTAGTGACCTGCTCTACGGTCGTGGAGATGAGGTTGCCCTGGACGCTTGAATCGGACATGCTGATGGCGAGCAGCCTGAACTCGCCCACCGGGTAAGGTGTCTCTTGCGGGTTGCACCTCAAGTTGATGGTGACCTGGAAGCTGCCGGTCGTGACGGCGTCGTCGCGGCTATTAATCCTGACGAGGCCCTGGCCTTGAGCCCTCGTCCTGTTGCAGACCTGCAAGGTCGGTATTTGCGGCTGCTGCGCGCTGACGGAGACGGAGGCGGCGGGTAGCGTGAAGAGAAACGCGAGGACGATGAAGGTTCTTTTGGTGAACATGGGGTTTCACTTTCTCGCCGGGATGAGCGGCGGTTGTAAGATTGGGGAGCCGTGTGCTTCGCGCACGCCTCTTTCCCGGAGACTCCCCGCTTTCCACTCTCGTATGCGAGTTCGAGGCGAAACGTTTCGCGCGGGAGCGCCGGCGGAGAGGAAAGAGGCGGGTCGTTTTTAAACCGGCCCATCGCCGTTCTTGTCAGCTCATGCCTGCGGCGCTAACGCCGTGCTATCATCGCCGCAGAGGCGCAAGCCGTGAGCGCGAATCCAGATATGCTCTACCTCTCTCAAGTCTTGAACCGCCCGATACGCGACCTGGACGGCGAGCGCGTGGCGACCATCAAGGACGTGATCGTCCGCCTGGGCGAGGAAGACCACCCGCCCGTGACGGGCTTCGTCGCGCGCTACAGGCGGCGCGACTTCTTCCTCCCGCGCTGGCGCATGGCCGAGTTCGGCGAGCACGGCGCGCGGCTCAACTCAGACATCCTGGACCTGCGACCCTTCGCGCGGCGCGAGGGCGAAGTGCTCCTCGCGCGCGACGTGCTCGACAAGCAGTTGATAGACGTGGACGGCAAGCGCGTCGTGCGCGTCAACGACGTGCAGCTCATCGAGGCCGGCGGCGAGTTCCGCGTGACGGGCGCGGACGTGAGCTTACAGGGGCTGTGGCGGCGGCTGATGCCCGCGGGCTTCGTGGGCTCGGGCCGGCCCGTCGAGGTCATAGACTGGGCCGACGTGGGCTACCTGGCGACGGACGCCGCGACCGTGCAGTTGAAATCTTCGAGCGACAAACTGGCCCGCCTGCACCCCGTGGAGATCGCGCGACTCGCAGAGGCGCTCTCCTACCACCACGGCTCGGAGATAGTCGAATCGCTGGACGACGAGACGGCCGCGGAGACTTTGGAAGAGATGTCGGCCGAAGACCAGGCGCGCATCATCGGCGAGATGGACGAGGAGCGCGCGGCCGACATCCTCGAATGGATGTCGCCGGACGAGGCCGCGGACGTGCTCGGCGATTTGCCGGAGGAGAAGGCCGAAGACCTGCTCAACCGCATGGAGGGCGAGGAGCAGGCGGACGTGGCCGAGTTGCTGCCTTACGAGGACGACACGGCGGGCGGGTTGATGACGACCGAGTTCGTCACGCTGCCCCGCGCGCTGACGGTGGGCGAGGCGCTGGCGCGGCTGCGCGAGATGGCCGAGACGCCGAACATGATCTATTACCTCTACGTCGTGGAGGAGGAGAACTCCTGGAAGCTCTGCGGCGTGATCGCGCTCCGCAGTCTGATTCTGGCCCCGCAGGACTACCCGCTCGAAGAGGTGATGCGCGACGAGTTCCAGACGGCGCGGGCGGACGATTCCTCGCGCGAGGTCGCGGAGAAGATAGCCGAGTATAACCTGCTCGCCCTGCCTGTCGTCGACGACGCCGGTGACATCCTGGGCATCATCACCGTGGACGACGCGATGGAGATACTGCTCCCGAAGAACTGGCGTCAGCGCCTCCCCAGAGTGTTTGCTTAACTCACGACACCAGAGGGATGCCGTCACGGCTTCGCGTTGCCGATCAGCACGGCGTCGCGGATGATGAGGCCGCGGGCGACGGCGAGCTGGCGGCCGTCGCGCGACCAGTCGAAGGCGGTGATGATGTGCTCTTTGAAGTCTGTCAACCGCGTCGGCTTGCCTCCCTCGGAGGGCTGGCTCCAGATGTTGGAGACGTTGTTCGCGATGACCGTGTAGAGGAGTGAGCGGCCGTCGCGTGACCAGCGGAGGATGGTGCGCGCGCCGCCGAGGCCCGACGGAATTTGGAAAGTCCTGACGGGCTCGCCGCCCTCGAACGGGATGACGCCTATCCGGTTCGGCGGCGCGTCGGGCGCGCTCGCCTCCGTGAAGAGGTAAGCTATCTGCCTGCCGTCGGGCGAGACCACGGGGTTGACGCCCTCGCGGTTGAGCCCGACCGGAGCCCCGCCGCCGACGGGCACTTTGCGCAGCACCAACCTGGCGGACTCAAGCGACGAGTAGACGACCCACCGGCCGTCGGGCGAAACGTCGGGCAGGAACTCCGCCAGCCCGTCGGTCAAAGGCCGCGCGTCGCTCCCGTCGATGTTCATCAGCCAGACCGTGCGCGCGCCCGTGCGTCCCGAAGTGAAGACGACGTGGCGGCCGTCAGGCGTCACGACGGGGTTGTGGTTTTGGCCCGAGCCGGAGGCGGTCAGTTGCTTACGGTTGCTCCCGTCCGCGTTCATAATCCAGATGTCGCTCTCCTTGCCGGTGGCGTTGACGTAAACCATGCGCCCGTCCGGCGTCCACGAAATACTCTCGTTGCCTCCCAGGTAGCCCACGTTCCCGATTGAGAGCTGGACGGCGTCGCCCGACGACTGCCCTTGCGGGGCGGCAGGCAGCTTGACGGCGCTCGCGGCGTCATCGCCGGCGACGAGCCAGATGTTGACGAGGCCGGTGGTCTGCACCGTCACCAGGCGGCTCGCGTCGGCCGAGAGGCTGATGGCGCGGTAAAAGCTGAGGTCGTTGGTGACCTTGCGCGCCTCGCCCTCCGGGTAAGAGAGGAACCAGATTTGTGGCACAGTTGATTTCTGGTCCCTGCCGTTCACCAGCAGCCCGCTCATGTCCGGCAGCCACTCGACGCGCGCGACCTGAGGCCACGCCTCTCTGGTCAAGACCTGCTCGCTCCCGTCCGCCACGCTGAAGACTACGACGCGCCCCTGGAAGCTGGCGTTCACGACGGCGCTGGCTATGAGTCGGCCGTCCGGCGACCAGGATGGTCCCGTGAAGAAGATTGGGAAGAAGAATTCGGGGGGCTTGCGCGCGGCGAGTTGGCGCACGTTGCCGCCGTCTGCGTCGGCTATGAAGAGGCCGCTCTCGCCGCGACTCGGGTAGTCGCCGCGGACGAAAGCGAACTGCTTCCCGTCGGGCGAGAAACTGATGGGGCAGTCTATCCCCGAGAGCACCTTGACGGGCGTGCCGCCGAGCACGGGCATGCGGTAGAGCGTGCCCGCGTCGTTCGCCTTGAGGGTGTAGTAAAGCTGGCTCCCGTCGCGCGAGAAGGTGATGCCGAAGTAGCCTCCGGGCGCGGGCGGGACGATCTGCGTGTCGTTCACCGCGTCGGTCTGGCGCAGCCAGAGGCTCTGGCGGCCCGCGTCGCTCAGGGCGTAGACGAAATATTTTCCGTCGGGCGAGATGGCTACGTGGGTCGCCTTGCCGTGGCTGGTCAGCCGCGTGATGTTGACTGACTGAAAGTGCGCGACCGCTTTGTCTCTGGGGAAGAATTTGTAGAGCGCGACTCCCGCGAGCGTGAGGCCGACGAGGGCCAGCGCCGCGTAGACGAGCGCACGGCTGCGCTGCACACTCCGGGGCGCGGGCGGCGGGACTCGCGCCTCTTTGATTTCGTCGGTCGCGAGTGCGGCCGACTCGTTAGTTTGAGTAGATGCTTGCGGCGCGGCGCTTCCCTTCTGCGGCGCTAGCTTCTCGCCCGCGCGGCTGAGCTTGGCCTCGAACTCCAGGTCCTGTTTGACGGCGCGCAAGTCTTCGAGCATCTCGCGGGCCGTCTGGTAGCGCTCCTCGCGCTCCTTCCTGAGCGCCTTTCTCACGATACGTCCCAACTCGGCCGGGAACTCTCCCGAGGGCGCGTGAAGCGCCGCGGGCTCCTTCTCCAGAATGGAGACGGTCACGTCGGCCGTCGTCGCGCCCTCGAACGGCGTGCGCCCCGCCAGCATCTCGTAGAGCACGACGCCGAGAGACCAGATGTCCGTGCGCGCGTCCACCTCAAGGCCGCGCGCCTGCTCCGGCGACATGTAGTGGGCCGTGCCCATGACCACGCCGGGCGACGTGTTGCCGAGCATCGCCGTAGTCGCCTCCGGGTCCGAGATGCGCCCCACTTTTGGCACAGTCAGCTTCGCCAGCCCGAAGTCGAGCACCTTCACGTAGCCGTCGCGCCTGAGCATGACGTTCTCGGGCTTGATGTCGCGGTGGACGATGCCGGCCTCGTGCGCGGCCGAGAGCGCGGAGGCCGCTTGCAGGGTGATGTCCAGGGCTTCGCCCGCGTCGAGCGGCCCCGAAGCCAGGCGCCGGCGCAAGGTCTGGCCCTCTATCAACTCGGCGGCGATGAAGCGGCGGCCGGTGTGCTCGCCGATTTCGTGAATGGTGACGATGTTCGGGTGGTTGAGCGCGGACGCCGTGCGCGCCTCCTGCCGGAAGCGGCGCAGGCGGTCGGCGTCGTTCGTGAAAGAATCGGGCAGCAGCTTGAGCGCTATCTTGCGCCCGAGCGTGGTGTCTTCGGCCAGGTAGACTTCGCCCATCCCGCCCGCGCCGAGCTCCGCCAGGATTTTATAGCGGCCGACACACTGGCCCACGAGCGTCGCGGCGTCCGCGTCTCCCGCGCCCACGAGCCAGCCGGCGGCGACCTCGTAGGCCGGCGAGTCTATGAAACTGCCCTCGCGCTCGTGGGCCTTGATGAGCGACTCGACCTCGCCCTTGAGCGACTCGTCGCCCGCGCACGCCTGTGCCAGAAAAACGCTGCGCTCGCCCGGCGCGCGCTCAAGCGACGCGTGGAATATCTCCTTGATCTGCTGCCAACGCTGATTCGTCATCACGTTAATTAACGCGCGAGCCGCCGCCCGTCTCCCTCAGCTCAGTTTGCTGCGGAGCCAGGCGCGCGCCATCTTCCAGTCGCGCTCGACCGTCGCGTGCCCCACGCCCAGGACTTCCGCCGTCTCCTCTATGGAGAGGCCGCCGAAGAATTTTAGCTCGACGATGCGCGCCTGCTGCGGGTCTAACTCCGCCAGCTCGTTCAGGGCTTCGTGCAGCGCGAGCAAATCCACGTCCGGCTTGTCTGAGGCCCCTTCCACGTCCGCGAGTGAGAGTCGCTGTTGGTCGGAGCCGCCGCGCTTCTGCGCCTGGTGGACTCGCGCGTGGTCTACGAGGATGCGGCGCATCAACTGCGCGGCCACGCCGAAGAACTGCGCCCGGTTCTGCCAGCGCGCCTTCTGGTCGACCAGCCGGAGGTAGGCTTCGTTGACCAGCGCCGTTGGTTGCAGCGTGTGGTTGGCGCGCTCGCGCCGCAGGTAGTTGACGGCCAGACGCCGCAGCTCGTCCAGGACGAGCGGCATCAGCTTTTCGAGCGCCGTCTCGTCGCCCTCGTTCCAGGCTTTGAGCAGTTGGGTCACGCCCCCTTGCGGCTTCATCCTCACGTTTTCTCCAGGAAACTTTTCTCTACTTCGTTTCGGCGCGGGAGCGGGCGCGCGTTCTCGGTTGCGGAGCGAAGCGGACGCCGAATTTTACCTCAAAAATTTTCCGCGACGTGAGGGAATTCGGGCCGGGCCTGCGCGTTAGTAAATGAAGGCGGCAAAACGTAGGCCGCCCGACAGCAAGTTCGGCAGACACGGAGGAGCTTTTTATGAAAAAACTTTACGCGGGCATCTTCCTACTCTTCAGCTTATACGCAATCCTCGCGGCCGCACCCGTCCGCGCCCAGTCCGCAGGGGAACAGACGGCGAGCATCACTTTCTCGTTCAACGTCGGCGACAAGACCTTCCCGGCCGGACGCTACAGGGTCAGGCGTGTGAACCCCGCGTCGGACCGCGTCGCGCTTGAGATTAAGAGCGAGGACGGGCGCTTGAGCAGGGTCGCGCTGACGAGCTTTGTCCGCTCCGGCGGCGCGACGGAGCGGCAGCCCCGGCTCGTCTTCACGCGCTACGGCGAACAGTATTTTCTGGCACAGGTTTGGACGCACGCCCAGGACGAAGGGCTGGCGCTCCCGACATCTCGCAGCGAGCGCACGCTGGCGCGCAAAGCTGGGGAACGCGCGCCCGAGCGAACGAGCGTCGCCCTCGGCCGGCGGCCCAGGTAGACGCCCCGGAAGACGTTTACCGAAAGCCGCCGCGGCCCGAGACGGCGGTCACGCTGCGAGCCCAACCGGCGCGGGCCGAAAGTCAATCGAAGACTTTCGGCCCGCGCCGGCGTGTGCGCGCCGAAAAACTGTTGATTCGCCATCGCGCGCGCGGCGGGTTATGATAGTATCGCTTTTCGTCATCGTCCCAACGTCAGTCGCTCTTAATTCTCGCGGGGCCGAAACGTCCGAGGCCGAAGAGCGCGCGTTTCGCGCCGCCCGATCTTCCGCCCGGCCCCCGTATCAATCGAAAGGAATTACAGGAATGGTCCCCAGAGCTTACTCAAAAATCCTCACGCTGCTGCTTCTCCTCTGCGCGTCCGCGGTCTGCGCGACGGCGCAGCAATGCCTCTCTTACGAGCCGGCCGAAGTTCAACTTTCCGGCACAATCAGCAAGCAGGTCGTCCCGGGTCCGCCCAATTACCAGAACGTCAGGAAGGGCGACAAGCCCGAGACCATCTGGATACTGACGCTCGACAAGGCCATCTGCGTCACGGGGAACACGGACGACGTGAACGAGCCCGAGGAGGACGTCACCGATTTGCAGTTAGTCCTCCAGCAGAACCATTTCGCGCAGCTCCGCAGGATGACGGGCCAGAAAGTTCAGGTCGTGAGCCTGGGCAAGCTCTTCCACGCACACACGGCGCACCACCGCACGAAGGTGCTGCTCGACGTTAAAGAGATAAGTCAGCAACGTTGAACGCGGAACGATGAATGAAAGGCTGGCTCTATCAATTCATCATTCATCATTCCTCATTAGTTAGTTATGGACGGAGAACCTCCGAATGGCCGAGCCCCGCACAGCCGTTGGCGCTGCCGGCCGCCGCTTGCTGCGGCGCGGCGCTCGCGGTGTGCGGAGCACATTCTCCAAGCGCAAGCGGCTCTTCGCCTACCTCGCGGTCCTCGGCCCCGGCGTCATCGCGGCCAACGCGGGCAATGACGCGGGCGGCATAGCCACTTACGCCTCGGTCGGCGCGGACCACGGCTACCGCCTCCTCTGGGTTCTCATCCCCATCACTTTGAGCCTCGGCCTCGTGCAGGAGATGTGCGCGCGGATGGGCGCGGCGACCGGCAAGGGGCTCGCGGACTTGATCCGCGAGCGCTTCGGCGTGCGCTGGACGATGCTCATCATGCTGGCGCTGCTCATAGCCAACGGCGGCATCACCATCTCCGAATTCCTGGGGATCGCCGCGGCCTCGGAAATCTTCGGCGTCCCGCGTTACGTCTCCGTCCCGCTCGCGGCCGCGGCCGTCTGGTGGCTCGTCGTCAAGGGCTCTTACAAGCGCGTCGAGCGCGTCTTCCTCGTCATGGCGCTCGTCTTCCTCGGCTACATCGTCTCGGCCTTCATGGCCCGCCCCCGCTGGGGCGAGGTCGCGCGCGCGCTCGTCACGCCCTACTTCGACTTCCACCCGGCCTTCCTCTTCACGTTCCTGGCAATCGTCGGCACGACCATCTCGCCCTACATGCAGGTCTTCGTGCAGTCCTCCGTCGTCGAGAAGGATGTCACGATGGAGGACTACAAATTGACGCGCGCGGACGTGTGGGTCGGCACGACCTTCGCCATGACCGTCGTCTTCTTCATCATCATCTCGACGGCCGCCACGCTGCACACGCAGACGCCCCCCGCCCACATAGAGTCGGCCGCGGACGCCGCCCGCGCGCTCGAACCGCTGGCCGGCCGCTACGCCGGGGCGCTCTTCGCCGTCGGGCTCTTCGGCGCGTCGATGCTGGCCGCGGGCGTGCTGCCGCTGGCGACCGCCTACTCGATTAGCGAAGCCCTCGGGTTCGAGAAGGGCGTCTCGCGCAGCTTCCGCGAGGCCCCGATCTTCCTGGGCATCTTCACCTCGCTCGTCGCCGTCGGCGCAATCGTCGCGATGCTGCCGGGCCTGCCCCTGATCGACGCCCTGCTCAACATGCAGGTCATCAACGGGCTGCTCCTGCCCGTCATCCTCATCGCCGTCCTGCGCCTCGTCAACGACCGCGAGGTGATGGGCGACTACACCAACGGCCCCCTCTACAACGTCGCCGCCTGGCTGACCGCCGCCGTCGTCTCCGCCCTCTCGCTCCTCTTCATCGTGACGAAGATTTTTAGATAGTAGTCAGTAGCCAGTAATCAGCCATCAGCTTTTTACTGACTACTGACTACTGATTACTGACCACTCTCTTCCGTTTCGTGCTCGATAGTGGTAAAAAGAGGTGCAAATTTACTCGGGCTTGCCTGATTGTTTTCAGAGGAATCACCGTCGTCGTGGCTCGTTCCCGCTCAAAAAATCGAATCCTCTTATTCTTCCTCGTTACGGCCCTCGTCGTCCTGGCCCTCTACGGCCTGCACTTCTTCGAGCCGCGGCTCAGGGCGAGCTTCGTGCACGCGGGCGACCCCGCGGCCGAAGTCCAGAAACAGGAAGAAAATTTTCGGATGGTGATGAACATCGCCGGCCTCGTGCTGTGGATGATTCTCGCCATCCTCATCACGCGCGCCCTCAGCTCAATTCTCTTCGGCATCTTCTTCCGGCAGCGGCGCGGCTACGAGGCCCCGGTCCTCATCCGCAACACCTTCTCCGTCGTCGCCTACATCGTCGGCTTCGTCATCATCTTCAAGGCGTTCTACCCGGAGGTCGGCCTCGGCGGGCTGTTCGCGACCTCGGCCGTGCTCGGCGCGATCATCGGTCTGGCCTTGCAGGACACCCTGGGCAACTTCTTCGCGGGCATCTCCGTGCACGCCGACAAGCCTTTTCAGGTCGGCGACGTGATCGCCGTCGGCCCCTGGACGGGCGTGGTCGAAAGCATCACCTGGCGCGCGGTGAAAATCAGGACTTTCACCAACCACATAGTGCTCGCCAGCCACTCCAGCATCTCCAAGGAGTCCATAGACATCGCCCCGCGCGACAACCTGAACGCGCGCATCGTCTTCTTCAACACGCTCTACACGGACTCGCCCGCCAAGACCATACACATCGTCCGCGAGGCCGTGCGCGAGGCCGACAACGTCTCGCAGAAAATCACCCCCATCGTCCGCATACGCAGCTTGGGCGACAGCGCGATTGATTGGGAAGTCAAATACTGGCTGGTGGACTACGCCAAATATAACGACACGGACGCGCTCGTGCGCCAGCGCATCTGGTACGCCTTCCGCCGCGCGGGCATCCACTTCGCCTTCCCCACGCGCACCCTCTACGTCGAGCGCAAGGCCAGGGTGGACGGCGCGGGCGCGGACGGGAGCGGCTTCATAGACAGGCTCTCGGCCGTGGACATCTTCGCGCCGCTCTCCAGCGAGGAGACGGCGCGGCTGGCCGCCGCCTCGGTCAGCCACGTCTTCGCGCCGGGCGAATCCGTCATCCGCGCGGGCGACGAGGGCTCCAGCATGTTCGTAGTCCACAGCGGCCGCGTCAGCGTCCAGATCACGGACAACGGCAAGCCGCGCACGGTCGCCGTGCTCCAGGAAGGCGACTTTTTCGGGGAAATGGCGCTCTTTACGGGCGAGCCGCGCACGGCCAACGTCGTCGCCCTGGAAGAGACCGAAGTCCTCGAAATAGGCAAACAGGCCATGAAACACCTGTTCGACACCAACCCCAATCTGGTCGACTCCCTGAGCCACATCATAGCCGAGCGCCGCGTCGGCCTGACGGCCAAGCCCGAAGAGGCCGGCGACGGCGAAAAAGAGTCCGAAGGCATCATCGCCTCCATCAAACGCTTCTTCGGCTTCGACTGAGGCCCACGCCGGGGTTCCCACCCCGCCCGACTTAACTTCAACTATTTTTCAATTTAAATCGCCAGCCGAAGCTCTCAAAATTTTTCCGTCCGAGACTTGACAGGGAGGGACTCAACATTTATCATACGGCCATGCTCACAAGCCGAAGTTTCCGATCTGCTCTGATTTTTCGGCTTTTGAGCAGCCAAAAGAATTACCTTTAAGGAAAGGAGAAGTTCGTCATGAGCATCGTTCGTTACGACCCATTCCGCGACCTGCGCAGTCTTCAGGACGAAGTCAACCGCCTGTTTTCGACCAACCTGTCCCGCGTCTTCGGCGACGAGGGCATTGCCCGCGGGGCCTGGAACCCGAACGTGGACATCTACGAAAACAAGGATCAGATCGTCATAGAGGCCGAGTTGCCCGGCATGAACCGCGAGGACTTCGACCTCTCGTTCGAGAACAACGTCATCACCCTGCGCGGCGAGCGGCGCTTCGAGAAGAAGGACGAGACGGACAACTACCACCGCGTCGAGCGCTCCTATGGCTCTTTCACGCGCTCGTTCACGCTGCCGCCGACCGTCTCGGGCGAAGGCATCGCGGCCGAGTACCGCAACGGCGTCCTGCGCATCACGCTGCCGAAGCGCGAGGAGGTCAAGGCGCGCCGCATAGAGATCGCGGGCGAGGGCGCGGATGCCAAAACCCCACGCACCATCGAGGCTAAAGCCGAGTCGTCCGGGGGCGAAAAGTCGGACAAGACGATGAAAGCGTCCGGCAAGTAATAACTACTGTGACAAGTTAAGAGTGACGGGTGACGGGCAGGAGCTTGTTTTCAACTCGTCACTCGTCACTTGTCGCAACGCCACTTTTTTCTTATGCGTTTAGATAAATTCACACTGCGCGGCCAAGAGGCCATACAGTCGGCCATAGAGGTGGCCGAGCGCAACCAGAACCAGGAAGTCCAGCCCGAGCACGTGCTCTACGCCATGCTTGAGCAGCCCGAAGGCATCGTGCGCCCGGTGCTCGGCAAGCTCGGCGCGAACGTGCAGGTCGTCTTGAACGACGTGCAGGCGGCCGTCGCGCGCTTCCCGCGCGTGCAGGGCGGGCAGCAGTACTTCAGCCCGCGCCTGAGCCAGGTCTTCATCGCGGCCGAGAAGCAGGCGCAGGCGATGCAGGACGAGTACATCTCGACCGAGCACCTCCTGCTCGCCATCGCCGCCGAGAAGGACGGGCAGGCCGGCAAGATTCTTCGCCAGCACGGCGTCAACCACGACGACCTTCTTAAAGTCATAGAGCAGACGCGCGGCGGCGTCCGCATCACGGACCAGAACGCGGAGGCCAACTACCAGGCGCTCTCCAAGTACGCCAAAGACCTGACGGACCTCGCGCGCCAGGGCAAGCTGGACCCCGTCATCGGCCGCGACGACGAGATTCGCCGCACGATTCAAGTCCTCTCGCGCCGCACGAAGAACAACCCCGTGCTCATCGGCGAGCCCGGCGTCGGCAAGACCGCCATCGTCGAAGGATTGGCACAGCGCATCGTCTCGGGCGACGTGCCGGAGACCTTGAGGAACAAGCGGCTGGTCGGACTCGACCTCGGCTCCATGCTCGCGGGCGCGAAGTACAGGGGCGAGTTCGAGGACCGCTTGAAGGCGGTCTTGAAAGAGATTGAGAACGCGCAGGGGCAGATCGTGCTCTTCATCGACGAGCTGCACACGCTCGTCGGCGCGGGCGCGGCCGAGGGCGCGATTGACGCGTCGAACATGCTGAAGCCTGCGCTGGCGCGCGGCGAGCTGCGCTGCGTGGGCGCGACCACACTCAACGAGTACAAGAAATATATCGAGAAGGACGCGGCGCTCGAACGCCGCTTCCAGCAGGTCTACGTCGGCGAGCCGAGTGTGGAGGACACGATTGCCATCCTGCGCGGCTTGAAGGAGCGCTACGAGGTGCACCACGGCGTGCGCATCAAGGACTCCGCGATCGTCGCCGCCGCGACGCTCTCGAACCGCTACATCACTGACCGCTTCCTCCCGGACAAGGCGATTGACCTGATCGACGAGGCCGCCTCGCGCCTGCGCATAGAGATCGATTCCCTGCCCCAGGAGATAGACCAGCTTGAGCGCGAGATTCTTCAGTTGGAGATCGAGCGCCAGGCGCTCGGCCGCGAGGAGGACGAAAAGTCCAAGTCGCGCCTGAAAGACATAGAGCAGCGCATCGCGGACCTGAAGGAGAAGTCTTCCGGGATGAAGGCCAAGTGGCAGTCCGAGAAGGAAGAGATTGACCGCATGCGCGAGGCGAAGAACGAGCTTGAGCAGTTGCGTCTGCAACTCGACCAGGCGCGCAACGCGGGCGATCTGGCGAAGGCCGCCGAGCTACAGTACGGCAAGATTCCAGAGCTTGAGCGCACCCTCGCGGCCGAGCAGCAGAAGCTCGCCGAGTTGCAGCGCGACGGCGTCATGCTCAAGGAAGAGGTTGACGAAGAGGACGTGGCCGAGGTCGTCGCCAAGTGGACCGGCGTGCCCGTCTCGAAGATGCTCGAAGGCGAGATGCAGAAGCTCGTCACGATGGAGGACCGCCTGCGCCAGCGCGTCATCGGGCAGGACGAAGCTTTGACGGCGGTCGCCAACGCCGTGCGCCGCGCGCGCGCCGGGCTGCAAGACCCTCACCGCCCCGTCGGCTCGTTCATCTTCCTCGGCCCCACGGGCGTCGGCAAGACCGAGACGGCCCGCGCCCTAGCGGAGTTCCTCTTCGACGACGAGCGCGCGATGGTGCGCCTCGACATGTCCGAGTACATGGAGAAGCACGCCGTCTCGCGCATGATCGGCGCTCCTCCGGGCTACGTCGGCTTCGAGGAGGGCGGGCAGTTGACCGAGGCGGTCCGCCGCCGCCCCTACGCCGTGATTCTCTTCGACGAGATCGAGAAGGCGCACCCCGATGTCTTCAACGTCCTGTTGCAGATTCTGGACGACGGGCGCTTGACCGACTCGAAGGGCCGCACGGTGGATTTTAAGAACACGGTCCTGATTATGACTTCGAACCTCGGCAGCCGCGAGATACAGGCCGCGGAGGGCGACGAGAAGCAGATGCGCGAGGGCGTCATACAGGAGCTGCGCCTGCACTTCAAGCCGGAGTTCCTGAACCGCATCGACGACATAGTCATCTTCCACCAACTCTCGCGCGAGCAGATCGTGGAGATTATTGACGTGCAGTTGGAGCGGCTGCGCTCCATGCTCGCGGAGCGGAACATCACGCTCGTGCTGGACGAGTCGGCCAGGGCGCTGCTGGCGCGCGAGGGCTACGACCCGCAGTACGGCGCGCGCCCACTGAAGCGCGCGATTCAGACGCTCATCCAGAACCCGCTCGCGGTCAGGCTGCTGCGCGGCGAGATCGTGCCGGGGCAGACCGTCACGGCCACGGCCGACGGGGACGAGTTGAGATTCACGACCGAAGTCGCCGCGGCAGCGGCATAAAGGAGGCAAGGAGTAATGTGGGGAGAAAGCAGAAACGCCCGGACGGGGGCGCGCGCGGGCGAGGGCCGAGGCTTTTGCCAGCCGGGGCCGCGCCGCGGCGTCGCCGCGCACCGGCACCGCTGCTCGCCCCGCGTTCCTGATAAAGTCATGACACGAAGTTGGGACCCTTTGCGCGACCTGGTGACGTTGCAGGATCGCATGAACCGCCTGTTCCAGGACGCGGCCGAGAAGCGCTCGCAGGGCGAGGCTGAGGGCGAGCAGGAGATTGAGCGCGCGGACTGGTTTCCGCCGGCGGACATTTACGAGACCGAGAAGGATTACGTCATCGCGCTCGACCTGCCCGGCATCGAGCGCGCCGCGCTTGAGATTAACCTCGACAACGACAAGCTCGTGATTCGCGGCGAGCGCGCGGCCGAGGGCGAGGCGCAGCGCCGCGCGGAGCGGCCGCACGGACGCTTCCTACGCAGGTTCGGCGTGCCGGCGACCGTGGACCAGAAAGCAATCAGCGCCGAGTACAAAGACGGCGTGCTGCGCGTCCGACTCCCCAAGCGCAAGGAGCCGAAGGCGCGCAAGGTGGAAATAAAGGTTTCGTAAACGGTCAACGGTAGCTGGTGAATAAGAGTCGGGCCTGACGCCCGCTTGACCATTTACCATTTACTGTTCACCATTCGCTATTATGGTCTCTTTTCGCAGGGAGAAGAAGAAGCGTCGTATGGAAGAGAACGAGGTGTCTGAAGAGGCACGGGCGGAGGCGTCCGCGCCGTCTCCGCAAGAGGAGATAAGGGTGTCTGACCGCCGCCGCGTCAACCTTGAAGGCGCGTCCGGCAGCGAAGCGACGTCAGAGGAAGCGCCCAGCCTGAAGCCGACTTACGTCGAGCAGTTGGAGGAGAGGACGCGCGAGGCCGAGCAGAAGGTCGCGGACGTGCAGTCGCGTTTCGAACAGTTGCGCGCGCAGTTGCAGCGCGAGACGGACGAGACCCGCCAGCGCCTTAATCGCGCGGCCGACGAGCGCGCGCGGCGCGAGAAGGGCGAGTTCGTCGCCACGCTCCTGCCGGTCGCGGACAACCTTCAGCGCGCGATTGCCGCGGCCGATCAGGGCGGCTCTCTTGATTCCCTGCTCGACGGCGTGCGCGGGACGCTGAGCAGCTTCGAGAGCGCGCTCGCGGCGGCCGGCCTTGAGCCCGTCGAATCTGTGGGCGCGCAGTTCGACCCAGAGCTGCACGAGGCCGTGGACACCGTCGAGGTCGAGCCCGAGCGCGACAACACCGTGACGGCCGAGTACAGCCGCGGCTACAAGCTCGGCGACCGCCTCCTGCGCCCCGCGCGCGTGCAGGTCGGCCGCGCGCAGGGCGAAGCGAAGAAGGCGGCGGAATGAGAAAGTAATCAGTAGTCAGTAGTCAGTCATCAGCTAAAACGCTTTTCACTGACTACTGACTACTGATTACTGATTACTTTTTGAGGAGAAAACTAAGTGGCAGCGAAAGAGTTGAAGTTCAGTGAAGAGGCGCGGAGCGCGATGCTCAAGGGCGTGAACACGCTGGCGAACGCGGTGCGCGTGACCTTGGGGCCGAAGGGCCGCAACGTCGTGCTCGCGAAAAAATTCGGCTCGCCCGTGATTACGAAAGACGGCGTCACGGTGGCGAAGGAGATCGAGCTCAAGGACAAGTACGAGAACATGGGCGCGCAGATGGTGCGCGAGGTGGCGACGAAGACCAACGACACGGCCGGCGACGGCACGACGACCGCGACCGTTCTGGCACAGGCCATCTACCGCGAGGGCGTCAAGAACGTCACGGCCGGCGCGAACCCGATGGCCTTGCAGCGCGGCATACAGTTGGGCACGGAGCGCGCCGTCGCAGAGCTTGAGCGCATGTCGAAGAAGGTCAAGGGCAAGGACGAGCTGGCGAACGTCGCGACCGTCTCGGCGAACAACGACCGCCAGATCGGGCAGTTGATTTCCGAGGCGATGGAGCAGGTCGGGAAGGACGGCGTCGTCACGGTCGAAGAGTCCAAGACGCTCCAGACCGAGCTTGAGATCGTCGAGGGGATGCAGTTCGACCGAGGCTACTTGAGCCCGTACTTCGTGACCAACCCGGACAGGATGGAGGCCGTGCTGGACGAGCCGCTGATTCTGCTTCACGAGAAGAAGATCGCGGCGATGCGCGACCTGCTCCCCGTGCTCGAACAGGTGGCGCAGCAGGGCCGCTCGTTCCTCATCATCGCGGAGGACGTGGAGGGCGACGCGCTCGCCACGCTCGTCGTCAACCGCCTGCGCGGCACCATCAAGGTCTGCGCCGTCAAGGCACCCGCCTTCGGCGACCGCCGCAAGGCCATCCTCGAAGACCTCGCCACGCTGACCGGCGGGCGCGTCATCACCGAAGACCTCGGCATCAAGTTGGAGAACGTGACGCTCGCGGACCTCGGCTCCGCCAAGCGCGTCATCATCAGCAAGGACGACACGACCGTCGTCGAAGGCTCGGGCGACGCGAAGGCGACTCAGGGGCGCGTCGCGACCATCCGCGCGCAGATAGAGGAGACCACGTCGGACTACGACCGCGAGAAGTTGCAGGAGCGCCTCGCCAAGCTGGCCGGCGGCGTGGCCGTGATACGCGTGGGCGCGGCGACCGAGACCGCCATGAAAGAGATTAAGATGCGTGTCGAGGACGCTTTGAACGCGACGAAGGCCGCGGCCCAGGAAGGCATCGTGCCGGGCGGCGGCGTGGCGCTCATGCGCGCTGCCCGCGCGCTCGACAAGATTAAGGACGCGGACGGCGACGTGCTGACTGGCGTCCAGATAGTCAGGCGGGCACTCGAAGAGCCTCTGCGCCGCATCGCGGAGAACGCGGGCGTGGAGGGTGCAATCGTCGTCGGCCGCGTCGAAGAATCCAAGGGGGCGCAGGGCTACAACGCCGCGACCGGCGAGTACGAAGACCTGGTCGCCGCGGGCATCATCGACCCGACGAAAGTGGTCCGCACGGCGCTGCAAAACGCCGCGTCCATCGCGGGCCTGCTGCTCACGACCGACGCCGCCATCACAGACGCGCCCGAGCCGAAGAAGGCCGCGCCGGCTATGCACGGCGGCGAAGACTACGACTACTGAAGAAGGCAAAAGGCACAAAGTAAAAGGCAAAAGGGAGGACAAAGCGCGACTGCCTTTCGTTTCCCTTTTGCCTTTTACTTTTCCTTTTGCCTGCAAAAAATTGGCTTGCCAATTGCAGGCGCGAGGTGTGGTATAGTTGACCTGCACGGAAACGCAACGGCGTTTCCGACCCTCGCATCTAAAGGAAGGCTTGAAGGGGCCGCGCCTCGCTTTTTTGTGCGGCTTATGTTTGAAGTAACAAGACGACACTTCGCCGCCAAACTTTCGCCACAAACGTGGAGTCTGATTGAGAGCGAGCATCGCCTTCTAATTTAGTCGAGAAACAGAGAATGATAGACCTAGGGGCTTACAAAGATAAATTTAGCGACAGCGGCCAGCGCATCCTTGAGTACGCACTCAACGAGTCGCGCCGCCGCGACCAGAATTATGTGGCGGTCGAGCACATCCTCAAGGCCCTGGCCGACGAGGAGGCAGACCTCTTTAACGCCACCATGCGCGACCTCGGGGTTGACTCGCGCTCGGTCCGCTTGCAGATCGAGAAGCGTCTCGAAATGAGTCGCCAGCATGTCGGCAAAGGCTTCAGGATCGCGCCCGACACGACAGACCTGTTCAAGCGCGCGATGGAGCGGGCGCGCGCCCAGGGTCGCAAGACCATCGAATCGACAGACATTTTCACGGCCCTCTCGCAGGACGAGCGCGGGCTGTTCGTCGAAGTCCTGCGGGGCCTGGGCGCATCGCCCGAGGCCGTCGTCGAGAACGTGCGGTCGCGCGTTCACCTGCGCGAGCAGGAGGAGGAGCAGTACAAGAAGAAATTCGAACTCCCGCCCTACCTCAAGCACTTCGGAGTCTCGCTGAACCGCCTGGCGCGGATGGACAAGATTCCGCCGACCATCGGGCGCGAGGTCGAGATTCAGCAGATGGTGGAGATTTTGTGCCACCGCGAGCGGGCCAACAGCCCCATGCTCGTCGGCGAGCCGGGCGTCGGCAAGACGGCCGTCGTCGAAGGATTGGCCCGGTTAATCGAGCTTGAGCCCGAGAAGGTCCCGGCCCGCCTGCGCGGCTCGCACATCGTGCAGCTTCAGATGGGTGGCCTCGTCGCCGGCACGATGCTGCGCGGCATGTTCGAGGAGCGCATCAAAGGCATCATCGACGAAGTCAAAGAGCGCGACAACCTGATCCTCTTCATCGACGAGGCGCACACGATCATCGGCGCGGGCGCGGCGCTCGGCACGTCCTCGGACGCGGCCAACATGTTCAAGTCTTCCCTGGCACGCGGCGAGATGCGCATCATCGGCGCGACCACGATCACCGAGTACAAGGAGTACATCGCGGAAGACGAAGCCTTAGCCCGCCGCTTCCGTCAGGTCAAAGTTGACGAGCCGACACTGGACGAGACGCGCGAGATTCTGTTGGGCCTCAGGCCGCGTCTTGAGAAGAACTACTCCGTGACCATCTCGGACGACGCCATCAACACGGCGCTTGAGATGTCGCCGAAGTACATACGCAACCTGCACCTGCCCGACAAGGCCATCGGCTGGCTGGACACCGCGGCCGTCAAGGTCGAGATCAACGAGCCGCAGACTTTAATCGTGAAGCCGGAGCACGTCATCGACGTGATCTCGCAGGAGTCGCGCATCCCGCGCGACATGATCTTCCGCGACACCAACGACCGCTTCGCGACGATGGAGCAGGACATCGGCCGCCGCGTCATCGGGCAGAAGGAGGCCGTCGGGGGCGTGGCCCAGCGCCTGCGCCTCAACAAAGGCCCGCTCAAGGAGAGCCACTACAAGCCCGACGGCGTGCTCCTCTTCCTGGGGCCCACGGGCGTCGGGAAGACCGAGTTGGCGAAGGCCGTCGCCGAGTTCATGTTCGGCGACGAAGAGAAGATGGTCCGCATAGACATGTCTGAGTACGGCGACGGGACCGTCGGCATCGAGAAACTCATCGGCATGCCGCGCGGCATCGTCGGGAGCGAGCGCGGCGGCATCCTGACCGAGCAACTGCGCGAGAACCCTTACACGGTCCTCCTGCTCGACGAGGTCGAGAAGGCTTCGCCGTACCTGATGAACCTGTTCCTACAGGCTTTCGACGAGGGCTGGATGACGGACGGCCGCGGGAAGAAAGTTTACCTCTCGGACGCCATCGTCATCATGACCTCGAACTTAGGGAGCGAGAGCTTCAAGAAGTACGAGAAGCCGCTCGGCTTCGGGCAGAAGACTCTGGGCGACGTGCGCGCGATTAAGAACGAGGTGATGAAGGCCGCCGAGCAGCGGTTCTCGCCCGAGTTCCGCAACCGCATAGACGAGATCGTGGTCTTCTCGCCGCTGACGATGGACGAGGTCCGGCAGATCGCCGAGCTTTACCTGTCGAAGCTGCGCCGCCAGATGGAGCGGCAGGGCAAGGAGGTCGAGGTCACATCAGCGGCCGTAGACCTGCTGACCGAGAAGGGCTTCAGCCCGGCCTACGGCGCGCGCTTCCTCAAGCGCCACATCGACGAGAAGGTGAAGCTGCCGATCACGACCATGTGGAAGGGCGCGTCTCGCTTCCTCGTGGACGTGGAGAACGGCGAGGTCACGATCAAGACGGCCGACCGCATCCTCGCCGGGGAACTCGGCGACGGCTTCGCGGATATGAACTGAGTGGACGCGACAGCAGCGTCTCCCGTGCGAAAGGGTTTCAGTGATACAATTTCATTGAAGCCCTTTCGCTTTGTCTCCCGCCGAAAATTTTTACGGGGCTCTTAAAAATCAATCTATGAGTCAAAAGCTTTTCGCGTACAAACGTCTCGCAATCTCACTCGCCCTCCTGCTCTGCCTGACTTCCCTTTCAGCCCTCGCGCAGGATGACAAGAAAGCCGCGTCGCCGGCCGCGTCGAACGACGAGAAGGCCGAGCAGATCGTGCGGCAGGCCGTCGAGGCGATGGGCGGGAGCGCTTACCTCGGCGTGCGCTCGGTCGTCGGGCGCGGGCTCTTCACGCAGTACAAGGACGGGCAGTCCGGCATCCCCAGCTCGTTCCTGGACTACATCGTCTTCCCCGACCGCGAGCGCACGGAGTTCAAGGGGCAGACAGGCAAGATTATCCAGACCAACGACAGGGAGACGGGCTGGATTTACGACGGCGCGTCGAAGTCGCTCAAGGACATGACGAAGGATCAGGTCGCGGACTTCAAGCGCGCGATGCGTGCGAGCGTGGACAATCTGCTGCGCGGCTACTGGCGCAAGGAGGGCGCGACGCTCGCTTACGTCGGGCGGCGCGAGGCGGGTCTGGCGAAGCGCAACGAGGCCGTGCGCCTGACCTACCCGGACGGCTTCTGGGTCGAGTTCGAGTTCGGCGCGAAAGACTTCCTGCCGATGAAGATTCTTTACAAGAAGACGGACGCGGACGGCGCGGAGTCGGACGAGGAGGACCGCCTGGCGCAGCACGTCGCGGTCCAGGGCGTCATCTCGCCCTTCGTCATAGACCACTACACCGCCGGCACGCAGACGAGCCGCATCAACTACCAGTCAATCGAATTCAACTCGCCCCTCACCGACGCACTCTTCGCCCGCCCCGCGAACGCGAAAGCAGTCAAGTGAAGAAGCAGTGGGCAGTGGGCAGTTAAGACAAAAACAAGAAGGCAGCCGAGCGTAATTCTCTCGGCTGCCTTTTGCTTTCACTGCCCACTGCCTACTGCCTGCTGCCTACTGCTGTTTCCCGAACCTCGCGCGGTATTCGGAGGACTTGAGAAAGCCTTCGATGACCGGGCGGGTGTCGCCTTTGGCCTCGTTCATCACGTCGAGCCACTGCAAGTACGAGCCGTCGGGGTCGCGCCGCAGGTGGCCGAAGTACTGCATGACGACGAAGCCGCGGTTGTAAAACTTCTCGTAGACCTCCGCGCTCTCGACCAGCGCGCGCAGCACGCCGGCGCGGGTCGCCGTCCCGTTCGCGAGCGCCTCGGTCCAGGCCGCGCGGCCGGGGTGATTCGGCAGCCCCGCGGTCTGTAGCAACGCGTCCACGTAGGCGGCCGGGTCCGTCAGCGCGCCGTACCTGTCTTCGAACTCGGGGCGCGACGCGAAGGACAACACGAACTCCTGCTTGCTCGCCTCCAGTTCCGCCTCGCCTAACGGGCCGCTCACGCCCGCCAGGTCCGGCATGAACTCCGCGAGCGCCGGGAGGCGGCCGAGGCCCGCCTCGTAGAAGCGGTAGACGAAGTAGCCGCGCCCCTCGAACTCCTGCGAGCGGAAGAAGCGGCTCGAAACCTCCGCCCGGTCGCAGGCCCGGCAGTTGTTCATCAGCCCGAGCCAGTAACGCTCGCCCTCTGGCTCCGGCTCGCGGCCGAGTAAGTCCAGGTACTGCTGGCGGACGAAGCCCTCACGCGACTCGACGGGGTTCGCGCCCGCCTGCGAGTCGGCGTCGTTGTCCTCTATGGTCAACTGGGCCTGCGACTGCGCGCCCAGGCTCATGCCGACCGCGTCACTCAGGCGGAGCTGAGTCGTCTCCATGCCGTCGGCGTACGCGTCGTCGATGATGGCGACGGTGAAGCCCCTGGTCTTCTCGCCGGGCGCGAAGCGCAGGACGCCGAGGTCCGTCGAATAGTCGCAGCGCGGCGTGGCGACGCCGCCGACCACGTCGCAGCCGACCAGCGAGCCCAGGCCGTCGGAAGAGTAGCGCACGCTCGCCGCCTTCGAGACGTCGCCCTCGCGCGTGACCTCGACGGTGACTGACCTGGTGCCCTCCGCGGTTGAGTACGCGGGGCTGGCGAACTGCACGCTCGCGGCCTCGCGGGCGGCCGCGTTGGCCCCGGCGTCGTCGTCAAGAATCTTGCCCGTGCCCTGGCTGTCCACGATGGTCGCGCCCACGGGGGCCAGGAGTTTGAGCAGGAACGTCTCCTCGGCCTCGTCCGCCGCGTCGCCGTTGACGGTGACGGTGACGGTCTTGCTTTTCTGGCCCGTGTTGAAAGTCAGCTTGCCGCTCGTCGCCACGTAGTCGTGGCCGGCGATGGCAGACTGATTCTGCGTCGTGAAGTTGACGGTCACGGCCGCCTGCGGCGCTTCGTCCAGCGTGACGGTGAAGGTGGCGTTGCGCGTGCCGCTGTTGCCCTCGGTGACGGTCACGTCGTTGACCGAAGCGCCGGGCACGTCGTTGTCTTCTATGGTCACGACGGACGTGTCCAGCGCGCCGACGGTCGCGCCGTTGGTCGGGTTGCTGAGTCTGACCTTGAAGGTCTCGTCCGCCTCGACCTTCGTGTCGTTGGTGGACGCGACCGTGAAGGTCTTGCTCGTCTCGCCCTGTAGGAAAGTCAGCGTGCCCGACTTGGCGGTGTAGTCCTGGCCTGCGAGCGCCGTGTCGTTCATGGTGGCGTAGTCAACTTTGACCGTGCCGTTCGTGCCGTTCGTCCGCTTGACCGTGATGGTCGCGACCGCGCCCTCCGCGCCGGGCTTGTAGCTGGCCGCGGCGAATTGCAGGACGCCCGCCTTGACGACGTTGACGGCGATGGTGTCCGTGTCGGTCTTCGCGCCGCCCTCGCCCACGTTGCCGAGGTCGTCAACGACTACCTGAACGCTGGCCGCGCCCACGTAGTCCTGGGCCGGTTTGAAGCTCATGCCGTTGAAACGGTTATTGATGGCCGCGAGCGTGCCTGTGAAGCTCACGGTCGCGTCGTTCGTTCCGTCGCCGACTGTGAAATTCAGCCCGGCCGTACCGTTGAGAGTTATGCTCCCGTGTGAGGCCGTCAACGTGACCTTGACGGGGGAGGCGGCCGCGTCCGCGTCACCGATGGCGACGGCGTTGCCGTTGGCCGCTGAGAAGACGACCGGGACGTTGATGTTCGTGGTTTGCAGTCCGGGGGTGGCGTTGACGGGGGCGTCGTTGTTGCCCTTCACGGTCAGATAGCCCTCGGCCGCCTGGCCCGTAACGTTCCCGTCGTTCGCCGTGAACTCGACCGTGCGCGCCATCGTGTTAGGCTCGGGCGAGGCGTTCGCGTAGGTGACGGTCCGCAGCACCTTCTGGAAGTTGGCGACGGTGTCAGGGCCGTTCAAGGTGAGTTCGCCGGTGGCCGGGTTGTAAGCGGCCGTGATGTTCGTGCCCGAGGTGTCCGCGGCCATGACTTCGGCCGCGCCGTCCGGCTTTTGGAGGAGCTTGGCGCGGGCCGACTTAAGGGTCGCGCTGTCGGCGTCGCTCACGGTCGCCAGGTTCGTATTGACGAGGTTCACGGGTGCGCCGCCCTCGGTAAAGTAAGAGTAGTAATGTGTGGGACCGCCATTCCCGTCCAGGTCCACGACGGGGACGGCGCTGCCGCCGGCTTCCGTGTCGCCCGAGAGCAGGTAGACTGCCGAGCCCGAGGCGGGCAGCGTCTCGACGACGATTGCCATAGAGTAGTTCCCCGGCTGCTGTATGCCCAGGAGGAGGTGGAAGTGCAGGCTGGCCCCGTTGATGAGCGGGGTCGCGGGCGCGACGGTCTCCACGGAGAGCGACGAGTTGAAAGCACCGCCGTTCGGCTGCGAGGGCGGCTGTTCGAGCGTCGTCCCTTTGGCGGTCACGTTCCCGCCGTTCGAGAGCGTAACGGTCACGGGCTCGGAAGTGCGCGGCCGCAGATCAGCATACCCGGCGGGCGAGGGGAAGGTCTGCAAGTCGACGACGCGGACGCGCAGCCGCGTGATGGGGCCGCCGCTCTGGTTGGTGAACTTGCGCCGGAAGGCAATCGTGCCGAAGGTGCTGTTGTGCGCGGGGTCGGACGTATAATTGCGTACGCGGTTGGGCGTGCAGTTGGCGCACTTGGTCGCGTCCGTGCGCGAGATAACGTCGCCCCCGCCGAGGCGTATGGGGCTCGAAAGATTTTCGGGGCCGGGCGCGCCGAGGCGCTGCCCCGCGCCGGCCGACGTGCCGTTGCTGTCCACGAAAAGAAAGTCCGCGGCGTTGTCGTTCGTGTCCTTCGGATGGCCGTACCTGTTGTCGCGGTAGAAGCTGTAATCAATACTGAAGGGCGTGAGATTCAGGTAGCCCGCGCCTTCCCTGTAGAGCGCGTTCACTTCCACGTTCGAGCCGACCGCGTCGAGGCGGTTAGCGAGCGTGAAGTTGGCGACCTTCGAGGTCTTGAAGAGCGCGATGCCGGCGTTGTCCGGGATGTCTATGGTGTACGTCACATCGCCGACGGCGGTCGTGCCCGTCCCCGCGGGGTAACTGCTCAGGCTGTAGCCCACGGAGTTGACGCCGAGGTAGTGGCCGCGCGCGGGGATGACCGTGCCGTTCGGGATGACGAAGCGCTTGACGCCGTCGGAGGCGACGAGCGCGTAGCCGAGCGAGCCGCCGCCGCTCAAGACCGTGTGGGGCTCGTCGCTGTTGTTGTAAATCTCGACGAACTCGTCGTTCGCGCCGTTCGGCCCGCGCACGCGGAACTCGCTGATAATCAGGTTCGGGTCCGCGGCCAGGGCGCTCGCCGAAGTTAAGCAGATGAAGGCGAGCGCCAGGGCCGCCGTCACAAGTGAGCGATTTTTTTGGTTCCGTTTCATTCTCATCTCTCCAATCTCCTCATCAATCTTTCTGCCGTCCGAGTCGGCGGTCATCATCAACCGAAGCGAGGAGTCTGATCACCACATGTTCAGGTAGCCGCGTGTCGGCGCGCGCCTCACCCGCCCTGGCGCAGGGGCTGGATTCTCCGCGCGGGAGTTTTGGCGGCGCGGGCGCGGCTGCGCGCGAGGACGCCGAGCATCCAGCCGAAGAACTGGTTGAATGAGACCCGCGTCTCGCCGGGCGCGCGGCGATTCTCCTGTTCGAGCCGCTCGGCCTCGCAGACCATCCGTCTGAGCGTCTGGTACTCGTCGTCGGTGATGGCGGCGAAGAGGTCTTCGTCCTGGTTTTCGAGGGTGCGGTCCCCGGTGCAGATGGCGAAGACGGTCGCGCCCGCGGGGACCGATTCGCGCCTGTCCGTGAGGAAGAACTCCAGGTGGCGCGGGCTACAGGTGGCGTAAACAATTCTCACTGTCTTGCTCTCCTTCAAGAGATCGTTTCAACTCGCGTCCGGGTCGCGGCACGCGCCGCGTCACTCCCGCTCGCAAGCAGAGTTGTATGCCCGGGGTTGCCGCCGGCGCGCCCCATGTTCAGGTAGTAAAAATTTTCGGATAGCCGGCGTGCGGATTGGGATGAAAGGAGTTGGATGAAAAGCGGCGAAGTTGTTTGAGGAGACCTTGACGGGACTCCTCAAACAACTTCGCCGCCCGCATTCATCTACTTGACGATGCGGTTCTGGAGGGCTTTGGCGACGGCCTCGGACTTGGAATGGACTTGGAGCTTCTCGTAGATGTGCTTCATGTGGAAGGCGATGGTGTTGACGCTGACGTTCAGCTCGAAGGCGGCCGTCTTGTAGTTGTGCCCTTCGACGAGAAGCTTCAAAAGCCTCGTCTCGTGGGGCGTCAGTTGGTAGTCGGCGCGCTCCGGGGGCCGGAACTCGCGGAACAGGTGCACGACGCGGCGCGCCACTTCCGGCGACATCGGCGCGCCGCCCGTCGCCGCTTCCCGCAGACTTTCGATAAGTCGCGCCGGGGGCGTCTTCTTCAACAGGTACCCGTTCGCCCCGGCGCAGAGCGCGTCGAAGATGCGGTCGTCGTCGTCGTAGACCGAGAGCATCACGATCATCAGGTCCGGGTGGCGCTCCTTGAGAATGCGCACGCCCTCTATCCCGCTCATGCCCGGCAGCCCTATGTCCGAGAGCACCAGGTCCGGCAGGTTATGGCCCACTTTCTCAAGCGCCTCCTCCATAGACCGGTAGCTCCCGGTCACGCGGTAGCCTTCGGTCCCGTTGATGAGCATCCCGAGGCCGTCGCGTATCTCGCGTCTGTCCTCGACGATGGCGACTTTGATGAGCTCCGGCGGCGACGACACAGTCCCTGCCTCCCCTGCTTTTAAAAGTCCACCTAACATCAAGCCGCCTCCTTCTGGCCCCAATCCATTCTCGCGGGCGGCAGCTTAACCCGCGCGGGCGCGACCCGCGCCACCTACTTAGGTAGCGACTTTTCCCGTGCGCGCGACTTCAGGCCGCGCCCGGCGACGGGGACTTTCAGTGTCACGGTCGTCCCCCTCCCCTTCCCCGACTCGACCTCGTAGGAGCCGCCGAGGGCCGCGGCGCGCTGGCGCATGCTGTGCAGGCCGTGGCCGCCCATCCCGTCGTGATGCCCGTTGCCCGCCGCCGCCGCGTCGAAGCCCTTGCCGTTGTCGGAGACTTTGACGACGAGCCAGTCGCCCGCGACGACGATTTCCAGGTCGGCCTCCGTGCAGGCGGAGTGTTTCGCGACGTTGTTGACGCTCTCCTTGAAAATCAGGTAGACCTCGCGGCGCAGGTCCGTGCCGAGCTTGAGCACCTTCTCGTCGGGCGGCGCACTGAAGCGGAACTTGATGTCGCGCGCGGCCAGCACGTCGCTCGCGAAGCGGCGCATGCGGTGCGTCAGGTCGCTCAGCCGGTCGCGCCGCGGGTTGATGGCCCAGACGATGTCGCTCATCGTGTCCACCATCTCGCGCGAAGTGTTGGCGATCATCTCCAAAGGCTCCGTCACCGAAGCGCCGTCGCCGTCGCGCCCCACCCGCTGGCTCGCGACCTCGCTCAGGATGGCTATCTGCGAGAGGCTCGCGCCGATGTCGTCGTGCAGGTCCGTGGCGATGCGCGTCCGCACGCGCTCGATTTCGAGGAGACGGCGGACGCGGTAGCGGTAGGTCATGTAAACGACGGCCGTCATGGCGAGGGCGGCCAGGGCCAGGAACCACCAGCGCCGCCAGACGGGCGGCAGGATGTTGAAGGAGAAGGTCGCGGGCTCCGGGCTCACCACGCCGTCGGCGTTGATGGAGCGGACCTTGAAAGTGTAGCTGCCCGGCTGCAAGGTGGCGTAGTTGATCGTGCGCTGCGCGGTCGGCGCGCCCCAGTCGCGGTCGGCCCCTTCGAGCATGTACTGGTAAAGCAAGTCCTCGCCGGGCCTGTGACTGATGCCGAAGAAGTCTACCTGCACCTGATTCTGGTCCGGGCCGAGTTCGAGGGACGGCACGCCCGCGACGCCGAGTTCGGAGAGCGGCAGGGGCAGGCCGGCGACGCGCAAGGCTCCGATGAGAACCGGCGTCGGCCGCAGCGGCGGCTCCGGCCGTGGGACGAGCCTGGACAGCCCATTGAGCGTGCCGAACCAGAGCGCGCCTTCGCGGTCGCGGAAGGCCGTCGTCAGGAAGTCGTTCGCCAGCCCCTCGCCGAGCGTGTAGTGGCGCAGGCGGCCCGTCGCGGGGTCCAGCCTGTCCACGCCGCGCGCCGTCCCCGCGTAGATGCGTCCCTGCAAGTCTTCCGTGACGCAGCGCACGTTGTTGCTCGACAGCCCCTCTTCGGTCGTGTAGGTCGTAAAGCTCGGGCGCTCCCGCGACGTGTCGTCGACGCGCGCGAGGCCGCCCTGGTTGGTGGCTATCCAGAGTCGCCCCGAGCGGTCGCGGTGCAGCGAGGTTATGGCCCCCGCCGGTACGCCGTCGGCCGCGGTGAACTGTCGGAAGCGCCCGCCCGCGTACTGCACCAGCCCGCCGTCGTTATACCCAATCCAGAGGCGGCCGTCTTTGTCTTCAGCGAAGGCGGAGGGCGAGTTGGTCGGGGCGCGCGGCGGCAGTCCCTCGTTCGCGCCGAAGGCGCGGAACGTTTCCGTCGAGCGCTCCCACCTGACGAGCCCCCTGTCGTTCCCGCCGACGGTGCTGACCCACAAATCGCCGCGCGAGTCTTCGAAGAGCATGAAGACCGTGTCGTCGAGCAGGCCGTCGCGGGAGGTGTAAACGGCGCGCGGCTTCTGTTGTGCCAATTCTTGGAGGCGGCCGGCCTTGCCGAAGCGGACGAGGCCGCGGTCGCTCGACATCCACCACTCGCCCTCCCGGTCCAGAAATCCAGCCTGCCCCGTCCAGTAAACGGTGGCGTCCGGCGGCACCTGTAGCCGCGCGGCCGTGAAGCGTCCCCCTTCGAAGCGGTTGACGAACCAGCCGTCGCTGACGACCGCGAGCGCGCCCGTCTCGTCTTCGTAGATGGAGTGTATGAGCCTGCGGCCGAGGCCGTCCGATTCCGTGTAACTGACCATGCCCGTCAGCGCCAGCCGCATCACGCCGCCCGAGTAGGCGCTGACCCACAGGTTCCCGTCGCGGTCCTCGAACATGCGGCCGATGAAGTTGTCGCTCAAGCCTTGCGCGGTCGTGTAGTTTCTGAAGTCGCGGCCGTCGAAGACGCTCAGGCCGTTCTGCGTCCCGACCCAGAGGCGGCCGTCCGCAGATTGATGCAAGTAGCGCACGCTGTCGCCGGCGAGGCCGTCGGCGGTCGTGAACCTGCGCGCCCCGCCCGCGGCGAAGGCCGTCATGCGCGAGTTTGTGGACGCCGCGGCCTCCGCTTCGGCCGGTCGCGGCGCGTGCATGAAAAGCCCCCTGCGGTGCGCGACCCAGATTCGTCCCTCGCGGTCCGCCATCAAGTCCCTGACGGGGTCGCCGTCCGCCGCGGGGGCCACTGGGTAGTGCAGCACGCGCCCGCCTGAAAGCAGCCGGGCCACGCCGCCTAAGGTTCCGACCCAGAGAGTCCCCTCGGCGTCTTCCGCCACGCCCCACACTTCCGTGTCGCCGCGCCTCGTCTCCGCGCCACCGAGCGCGACTCTGCGAAACTCCTCGCGGCCGTCTGAGCTTTTTTCAAGCAGGAACAGGCCGTCGTCCGTCCCGGCCCACAGGCGATTCCCGCGGTCTTCGTAGAGGACGTTGACGCGGTTCGTGACGCTCGTGTCGCCCACGCTGTAGGGAGTGAAGAGTGGGGCGCTTTGTCGCGAAGCAACGGCGGGCGCGCGGCCCGCCTCGGGGTTGAAGCGGCAGACGCCGCCGCCGTTGGTCGCCACCCAGTAGACGCCTGCGCGCGTCTCTATCAGGTAGTTGATGGTCGGGGCCGAGAGCCCGTGCCTGGTGTCGTAGGTCACGAACCGGTAGCCGTCGAAGCGGCTCAGCCCGTCGCGCGTGCTGAACCAGATGAAGCCGCGCGAGTCCTGGAAGATGTGCGTGACTTTGCTGCTGCCGAGGCCGTCGGCCGTCGTGTAGTGCTTGACGGGCAACTGCTCGGAGCGCGCGCCACCCGCGCAGATGGCGAGCGCCAGCACGGCGGCCAGGCCGAACCGCTGAGAGACTTTTTTCTCCCGGCACTCAGTCATGCGCTCGCGAATCTCACTGCTTCTTGCGTTGCCTCGCCTGCCTCCGCTTGAAGCCTGTCTCGCCGCCGGACTCGCCGACGTTGCCGCCGCCGATTTGGGCCGGAATCGAAGGCGAGTTCGATTTGGGCTTGGACGGGTCCGAGGCCGTGTGCTGGCTGGACTTGTCGGCGAACATCTTGTTGGCCTCCTTGCGCCGGCCGCGCAGCGCGGGCGTCTCCTCTTCCTTCGCCACTCGACTCTTGTCCGGCGTGCCCCCGCGCCCCATCTCCTGCCCGCGCGGCTTCGCCGGGATGCCCGCCTTGTGCTGATCCTTCTTGCTGCTCATACTCCGAATCCTCCCTCTTTTCGATCAAGAAAATTTTCAAACTCGATTCACTGCGACGTGCGCTCGATGGCGTCCTCCGCGACCTGGCGGAGCGCGTCAGTTGATTCGTCCTTGTCGGGCGTCGGGGCGGTGCGCGCGAGCGACCGCTTGAGCGCGGGCGGCGTGACGAGTGTCGTGACGATGACCATGATGACGATCACGCCGAACGTGCCGGAGTCTATCACCGGCGCGGGCACGCCCTCGGTTGTCGGCAGCGCGAGCGTCGTCCCCAGCCCAGCGAAGATCAGCCCCACTTCGCCGCGCGGAATCATCCCGAGCCCGATGGCCGTGCGGTTCAGCCCGCGGTCCAGGACGACGAGCCCACAGACTTGCTTGCCGATGACGGCGGCGGCCGTCAGCGCCGCGGCGAACCCCAGCAACTCAAGGCGCGCGAAGGCCCGCAGGTCAACCCTCATTCCCATCAAAACGAAAAAGATCGGGACGAGCACCGCGCCGACGGGCGCGACCAGTCGCTGCAAGTCGTGCTTGCCGCGCTCCTCGAAAGTCTCGAAGTGGACCTCGTCGAGCACCAGCCCGGCGGCGAACGCGCCTATGATGGGCGCTAACCCGACGAGCGCCGCCGCCCACGCCAGCAGGAAGCAGAACGCTATCGAGAGGGCCAGCAGCACGCCGCCGACTTCGAGCCTTCCGGCACCCCGGAAGACGTGCGGCGCTAGATAACGCCCGACGACTATCGCGCCGAAGAGGAAGGCCACGGCCTTGCCGGAAATCTTCGCGACGTCCAGCAGCGACAGTTCCTCCCCGGCCCCCGCCGCCTTGATGGCCCCCGCCACGACCGCCAGAATCACCAGCCCCAGCACGTCGTCAATCACGGCCGCGCCGAGGATGATTCTCGACTCGCGCGTCTTCAGCCTGCCCATGTCCTTGAGCACGCGCGCGGTGATGCCGACGCTCGTCGCGCAAAGAGTAGCGCCGATGAAGAAGTGTGCCAGGCGCGACTCGTCGGGCAGGAAGTAAGCGCTCACGCCCCAGCCCAGCAGGAAGGGCGCGACCACGCCAGCCACCGCGACGAAGAGCGAAGACCACCCGACCTCAAGCATCTCGCCGAGGTTCGATTCGAGCCCGACTTCGAAGAGCAGTATGATGACGCCGACCTCGGCCAGCGCGGCGATGACCGCGTTCGTCCTCAAAGGCTCGGCCCCGGCCCACCCCGTCAGCGCCAGATTGCCGATGACGATTCCGATGACCAGCTCGCCCAGCACCGCGGGCTGCCTCATCCTCTCGAACAGCTCTCCGCCGAGCTTCGCCGCGATGAGGATGCCCGCGACGCCCAGGAGCACGAGCGGGTCCAGCCCGTGCGCGGCCTCGCCCCCCGCGTCTTCGGCCCGTGCGACCTGGGCCGCCGCAAACAGAGCGCCGCCCGCGACCACGCTGACGATGACACGCCGCTTCATCCGCCCCCTCTGCGTAAATGTTCCGACTGCCCCGCCATTCTAACTTAGAAGCCACCGGCTAAGATACCAGGACTAAATGGGCGCGGAGGGGCCGTTGAAATGCGCGATGACGGCGGCCCCACCTTAAATGAGCCTCAATGGTCTTACACAATTTTCGCACAATCGAAGAGGCGGGGCGGCGAGTATGATTGCCCCGGGAATGAGCCGGAAGAAACACTGACAGCCCTGCAGAGGCTACTTCCGGGGCGGCGCGGGGGAAACCTTGCGCCGTTTCTGTGTTTGAGATAGGATGCGCGGCGCTCGCGAGGACTCCCGCCGAATGATCCAAGACCTTATGCTCCGCACCATCGCAGAACGAATCAGCCGGGGCGTCACCCTCAAAAGAAAACTGCCTGAAGAGTTCGGCGGCTTAACTCTCTACGTCACCCCCGATTCAAGTCTGAAATACTGGCAGCGCGACATCGGAAAGGTCGACCCGTGGCTGCTCGGCATGGCGAAAGAGTTGGCCCGCCCCGGCTCAGTCGTGTGGGACATCGGCGCGAATGTCGGGCTGTTCGCCTTCGCTTGCGCGGGGCTGGGCTCTTCCGTCCTCGCCGTTGAGCCTGACGAGAAGCTGTCCGCACTCCTGCGGCAGTCTGCCGTTATCAACCACCTGCCCGTGGTCGTTCACTCTGTCGCCGTCAGCGACAGGGCAGGCACGGCCGCCTTTCATGTTGCCGCGCGAGGCCGCGCCTCTAATCATCTCGGCGCGGCCGTCTCGTCACAAACAGGCGGGACAAGAGAAACCCGCACGGTTGAGACCGCAACACTCGATTCTCTGCTCGATTCCCACCCCGCGCCTGACGTTTTGAAGATAGATGTTGAAGGCGCAGAAGCCGAAGTGCTGCGAGGCGCGTCGAAAGTTCTGGCTCTCCGCCCGCGCATCCTCATCGAAGTAGCGGAGAGCAGAGCAGATGAAGTGACACGGATTCTCCGCGCGTATCGATACGAGCTTTTCGACGCCGGAACGCACGAGCCTGTCGGGCGGGCCGTGTGGAACACTCTGGCGCTGCCTGGCCGTTCGTGATGCGCCGTTTGCCTCCGCGACTGTGCGCCCTACGTGTTCTGTGCCTCCGTGGTGAGCGGCAGCCCCGGCCGCATTCAATTCCAAACCTGCCCGCAGTACCTTTGCCGTCGTTCTGTTGACAGGCCGTGACCGTTTCCGTAAAACTAGCCTGCTCTGCTCGACCCAAGTTCGACGACCTTTGTGTCCGTGACGAGAGAGTCCGCGCGCGCGTCTCGCGGACCCGACGAAGAGAGGTTTACTCTGATGCCCTTTTTCCCCGGCAGTTCTCAACTGGCGACCGCCGCCGCCGCGCCGCCGCCGGAGCCCGCTGTCGCCGACAAGCTGGCCGAGCTTTCCGCCGACGAGCCGCTGCCGGAGACTTACACGGCCGACCGCATACGCCTGCTCCCGCAGTCGCCGCGCCGCCTCTACCTCTACTGGGAGTTCGCAAAGGACCCCTTCGAGACTTTGCAGCGCGCCTTCGGCCCGCAGGCGGAGCGCTACGAACTCGTCGTCCGGCTCGTGGACACGGAGACCGGCGCGGAGACCTTGCATTCCGCTTCCGAGACGCGCTCGCAGTGGCTAGACGTCGGGCCGGCGCGCAACTACCGCGCCGACGTGGGCCTCTACGCGCGCGGGCTGGCCTTCATACGTCTGCTCTCGTCCGCAGAGACAGAGACGCCGCGCGCCTCCGCCTCGCGCGCGGCCGACAGCGCGCCGGAGTTTCAAGTCTCCGCGAACGACTTCGCGCGCGTGCTCGACGACGCGGGCTACGCGAGCGACGCGCTCGAAGTCTCGCTCGAAGCGGCAGACCGTGAGACCGGCAACGCGGCCACGCTCGAAGTCGCGCGCAGGCTGGGCGGGGCTGAGCTGCCGCCGCTCAATGAAGGCGAGATGGCGGAGTTGCGCGGGCTGCTCGCCGCGCTCGCGCTGGGCCTGAGTCTGGACGAGTTGCGATTGATGCTTTCGGCGGGGCTCGGCGGCTGGCTGGACGAAATCGTACGCCTGCGGCGGGAGGGGCTTGACGCCGCGCACCTGCTCGATGTCCTGCGCTCGGTGCTCGGCTTCGAGCTGAACCGCGCGGCGCTCGCCGCCTTCGACGCGGAGGCCGCGCGCCGCGCCCCGCGCTCCGTCTTCGGGGCCAGCGAAGTCAACCTCCCGCTCCGGCCCCTCCACCTCTGGATGCCCAGCATGATGAGGGAGGGGTGAGGGATGAGGGATGAAAGGGGTTGAATGACTGACTCGATTGGGCATTGGCTCAACCGGGCTTTTCATTCATCCCTCATCCCTCATCCCTCATCCCTCATCCCTTATGGTCGGATACTTCAGCCTGATACTCCACGCGCACCTGCCGTTCGTGCGCCACCCGGAGCACCCGGAGTTCCTCGAAGAGGACTGGCTCTACGAGGCGATCACGGAAGTCTACCTGCCGCTCATCTTCGTCTTCCAGAACCTTCAGCGCAGCGACGCGCGCCCGCGCCTCGCGATGAACGTCTCGCCGCCGCTCTGCGAGATGCTCTCGGACGCGCTCTTGCAGAAGCGCTACACGCGCCACCTTGAAAACCTGCTCGCGCTCGCGCGCAAGGAGGTCGAGCGCGCCGGCCGTGAAGCGCCCGAGTTCCTCCCGGCCGCTCAGATGTACGAAGAGAACCTGAGCGCGGCGCTCTCGCTCTGGGACACGCACTACAATCGCAACCTGGTCCGCGCCTTCCGCGAGCTGCAAGACGAGGGCGTGCTGGAAATCATCACCTGCGGCGCGACGCACGGCTTCCTGCCTTTAATCTCCACGCCGGAGGCCAAGCGCGCGCAAGTCGCGGTCGCGGTCGAGAATTATCGGAAACACTTCGGCCGACGCCCGCGCGGCATCTGGCTCCCCGAGTGCGCCTACGAGCCCGGCGTCGAAGAGGTCCTCAAGGACGCGGGCATCGAGTACTTCATCGCCGACACGCACGCCCTCCTTTACGGCGAGCCGCGCCCGCGCTACGGCGTCTACTCGCCCGCGCGCTGCCCGAACGGCGTGGCCGTCTTCGCGCGCGACCTCGAGACGAGCCAGCAGGTCTGGAGTTCGGTCATAGGCTATCCGGGCGACCCAGCCTACCGCGAGTTCTACCGCGACCTGGGCTGGGACGCGCCGCTCGACTACCTGCTCCCGCACCTGCACGCCGGCGGCGAGCGCCGCCACCTGGGCCTGAAATACCACCGCATCACCGGGCAGGACGTGCCGCAGCAGCACAAGCTCCCCTACGACCCGGCGGCCGCGCGCGAGCGGGCCGCCGCCCACGCGACACACTTCGTCGGCGAGCGCGTCAAGCAGGCGAGACATTTGAAAGAGGCGTTCCAGGGTCGCCCGCCGCTCGTCTGCTCGCCCTACGACGCGGAACTGTTCGGCCACTGGTGGTTCGAGGGGCCGCAGTTCATAGACTTCGTCTTCCGCAAGCTCCACTGGGACCAGGACGAAATTGTGCCAATCGCGCCGGGCGACTTCCTCGACTCCGGCATCCCCGTGCAGACGCAGCGGCCCTCGCAATCCTCCTGGGGCGAGGACGGCTACTTCAAGGTCTGGCTCAACGAGCGCAACAGTTGGATGTACCCGCACCAGCAGGCCGCCGAGGAGCGGATGACGGCGCTCGCCAACCGCCACGACGAGCCGGACGAGCTGACGCTCCGCGCGCTCAACCAGGCGGCGCGCGAGCTGCTGCTCGCGGAGTCCAGCGACTGGGCCTTCCAGATTTACCAGGGCACGACCGTTCAGTACGCCACGCGCCGCTTCCGCTCGCACATACGCCGCTTCAACGCCCTCGCGGACGACATAGAGCGCGGCCGGATTGACGACGAGCGCCTCACCGAAATCGAATCCCGCGACAACATCTTCGCCGAACTCGACTACCGGCATTACAAAAGCGGGCAGCAGGCAGCGGGCAGCGGACAGTAAAGACATTGTTGCGAAAACGGCTTCACAGATTGGGCGCTCAAATTAATAACAGTCAATCACTGCCCACTGCCCACCGCCCGCTGCCCACTGTCCTCATCATCGGCCACAGGGGCGCGGCGGCGGTCGCGCCCGAGAACACGCTCGTCTCTTTCGAGCGGGCGCTGGCGGACGGCGCGGACGGCATAGAGTTCGACGTGCGGCTGGCGCGCGACGGCGTGCCCGTCGTCATACACGACGCGACGCTCCGGCGCACGGCCTTGAGGCGCGGCATGGTTTCGAGCTTTTCCTCAACCGAATTGGCACAGATGGACGCGGGCACCTGGTTCAACCTGCGCCGCCCGCGACTCGCGCGCGAAGAGTACGCGCTGGCGACCATCCCGACGCTCGCGTCCGTCTTCGAGCTGATGAAGAAACGGGACGCGCTGCTCTACGTCGAGATGAAGTGCGGCCCGCGGGACCGCGCGGGGCTGGCCTCGGAGGTCGCAAAGCTCGTCCGCGATTATTCGCTCGCCCCGCGCGTCGTCGTAGAGAGTTTCGACCTGCCTTCGATTGCGGAGGTCAAGCGGCTCGACGCCACCTTGCGCACGGCGGCGCTCTTCGACCGCAGGCTTTCGCGCCCGGCCCCTTCGGCGCGCGGGATGATTGGCAGGGCAATCAAGTGTGGGGCCGACGAGATCGCCTTGCATCACAGCCTCGCCACGCGCCGCACGGTTGGCGAGGCCGCGCGGCACAACCTGAACACAGTCGTCTGGACGGCCGACAACCCTTCGTGGGTCTCGCGCGCCATGCGGAGCGGGGTGCGCGCCGTCATCACGAACGACCCGGCGCGGCTCTCTGCGCGGCGTGCTGAGTTGCCGGGCGGCGAGTGATAGACTACCGCTTTCGATGGACCGCCCGAAGACTCAACTCGACCGCGTCTTCGTCCGCCCGCAGTACGCGCTCCACTACAGGCGCGCGCCGCGCGTCGCCTGGACGAGCGGGGCGCGCGCGGACTACGCCGCGCTGTTTCTGCTCGCGGGGAGACTGCCCGGAAGCGTCGACGGGGCGGAGTTCGAGCTGGACGAGGACGGGGCGCTGCTCCTGGACCCCGGCGCGGCGGCCGCCGCGCGCGGGCGACAGGCCGAATACCTGTCGCTGACGCTCGCGCCCGCCTTCGTGCTCGACGCGGCGGCGCGCACGGGCCTCGTCGGCGCGGGCGCGGGCGTCCAATTCCGCTCGCGCGTCGTCCGCGAGGACCCGCGGCTCTCGCGCCTCGCGCGCGACCTAGCCGCAGAATTGGCACAGTCCGAGGCCGGGCAGGAGCAGGTCGTCGCGGCGCTGATGGAGCAACTGGTCGTGCACCTCCTGCGCCGCCACTCGAACGTGCGCCGCTCGGAAGAGTTGGAACTCTCGCGCGTCGGCCTCGTGGACAGGCGCATACGCCGGGCCATAGAGCTGATGCACGCGCACCTCGACCGCGAGCTGCCGCTCGAAGAGATCGCGGCCGCCGCCTTCCTCTCGCCCTTCCACTTCGCGCGCCTCTTCAAGAAGCTGACGGGCGCGAGCCCGCACGCGTACCTGGCGACCCTGCGCGTCACGCGCGCGCAGGCGCTCCTGGCCGAGACGGACCTCTCCGTCTCCGAAGTGAGTGCGCGCGTCGGCTACGGCACCCCGAGCCACTTCACCAAAGCCTTCCGCCAGGCGACGGGCCTGACGCCGCGCGCCTACCGCGCCGCGCTCGTCCGCCCCTGACCGCGCCCGCGGCGGCATGTGTTATCATCCGTGCCCGGAAAGCGAGGAAGCATGTCAGTCCAAGTCGCCAAGCGCTGTTTCACCGTCGCCGAATATAACCGCATGGGCGAGACCGGCATTCTCACGGAAGACGACCGCGTCGAGTTGATCGGAGGGGAGATTGTCGAGATATCACCGATTGGCAGGCGTCACGCCGCGTGTGTCGGACGGCCGACGAATCCATCCGGCAGGCTGCTGGCCGACGGGGCAATCGTCTGGATACAAAACCCAATCGTGCTGAACGACTACACGGAGCCGCAGCCGGACGTGGCGCTGCTCGGGCGGCGCGAAGACTTCTACGAGCAATCGCTGCCCGCGCCCGAGGCGTGGGTCGTCAATCTACACGACGAGGAGGTCGAAGTTTACACGCGCCCCGCCGGCGGCGCGTACCAGGACGTGCGCCGCCACGGGCGGGGCGAGGCGCTCAAGTCCGCCGACGCGCTCGGCCTCACTCTGAACGTCGACGAGATACTCGGATGAAGAGCGCGCCGGCCCAGCCGCACGAATGCGCCGTCTCGCTGCGCCCCGTCGCGCCGGAGGACGAGCGGCTGCTGCTCGAAATTTACGCCGGCACGCGCGCGGAAGAATTGGCACAAGTTCCCTGGGGCGAGGCGCAGCGCGAGGCGTTCCTCAGGATGCAGCTCGCGGCGCGCGACCGCTCTTACCGCATGTACTACGCCGGGCTCGAAGACAGCGTCATCCTCTTCAACGGCCGGGCGGTCGGCCGCCTCCTCGTCGTCCGCGGCGACGAAGAGTTCAGGCTCGCGGACATAGCCCTCCTGCCGGAGTACCGCCGCGCAGGGATCGGCACCGCTCTCGTCAGGGAGTTGATGGAAGAAGCCGGCCGTCTGGGCAAGCCCCTGCGGCTTCAGGTCGAGAAGCCTAACGCGCAGGCCCTGCGCCTCTACGAGCGGCTGGGCTTCGCGACCACCGGCGAGAACGACACGCATTTCCAGATGGAGCACCGGCCCGCGTGAGCGGAGCGCCCGGCCCGTCAAACCGTTAACCGGAGGTCATCGAACGTGCCAGAGTTTTACACCAAAGAAGGGTTCGCCGAACACCTCAACACGAGGTTCACCATCCCGCTGCAACCGTCGGGCGTAATCGAGCTGGAGCTGCTGGAGGTCGTCAGCACGCTCTCGACGCCCAGGCAGGAGCAGTTCTCCCTCTTCTTCCGCGGCCCCGCGGACATTTACATCCCGCAGATGACCTACCACATGAAGCACGACGCGATGGGGGAGCTGGACCTGTTCATCGTCCCCGTCGGGCGGCAGCCGGACGGGTTCCGCTACGAGGCCGTCTTCAACCGCGCGCTCGACCCGCAGGACTGAGCCACCGACGACTCCACATGCCTCAAGAAGAGATTGCCGCACGCGTCACGCTGCGGCCCGCGGCCGACGACGACGAAGAGTTCCTCGTCAAAGTTTACGGCAGCACGCGCGAGGACGAACTGGCGCGCGTGCCCTGGAGCGAGGCGCAGCGCGCGGCCTTCGTCCGCATGCAGTTCGACGCGCAGCAGCTTCACTACCGGACGCACAACCCCGCGGCCACGTACCACGTCATTCTCCTGGACGGTCGCGCCGCCGGCCGCCTCTACGTCGCGCGGCGCGGCTACGAGATTCGCATCCTGGACATCACGCTCCTGCCAGAGCACCGCGGCGGCGGCGCTGGCACCTTCCTCATTAAAGGATTGATGGACGAGGCGTCGCGCGCGGGCCAGCCGCTCAACATCTACGTCGAGAGCTACAACCGCTCTCGCCGCCTCTTCGAGCGGCTGGGCTTTAAGAAGGTGGACCGGCCCGACGACGACGGCGTCAATTACCTGCTGGAGTGGCGGAGCGCTTGAAGTCCTCGCGCGGGGCCGGGGCCGATTTCCGCGCGGCCGCACTTCTGGGCCATAATAGTCCGGGCGGCGCGCGCACGGCGGGAGGACTCTTTTATGAAGCAATTTTTCGCGGTCGGACTGCTGCTGATTTCGGCGTCCGTCGTTTTGGGCCAGACGGATTACGCGAGCGCCCACGCCCAGGCGGCGTGCACGCTGACGCTCGCGCAGTCCCCGGACGTCAGCGGCCTCCGGCTGGGCATGAAGCCCGACGAGGTGCTGGCGCTCTTCCCAGGCAGCCGCGCCGACAAGGAGGTCCGCACCGACATGCTCACGCCGGCCAGCCGGCTAGGGGTGTCCACACTGACCATCAAGCCCGGGAGGTACGCGTCGAAGGCGAAATTCCCGCGCGTCAGCGCGATCACGCTGATGCTCCTGGACGGCCGCGTCATCACCGTGAACGTGAGCTACGACGGCCCGCGGTACGGGCACGTGGACGAGTTCCTCGGGAAGTTTATAGAGGGGAAGAAGCTGCCCGCCGTGCACGCCTGGGAGGCTTACGTCGGCATGGACGCGCAGTTGAAGTCTCTCAATTGCAGGGGCTTCGAGATCAAGGTCTTCGCGGGCGGCAAGAACGTGCGCGACATCAATTACGTGGAGCTGACGGACGTGGCCGCGAGGAAGAGGATAAGAGACCGCAGGGCCAAAACCGCCGGGAAGAATTCCACCGGCTGAACCCGGCCGGCGCAGGCTCGCCGCCCGAGCTTGCGGCGGGCCGGCGCGACCTTCCGCGCGCCTCGCGCCCGCGCCGTAATTTCACCCGAGCATCTTCAGGGCGTGCGCCGGTTGATGACCGCCTCGTAGTACTCCGGGGTGGTGCGCGTGCGGCGGCCGATGGGGACGAGGAAGAGTGAGAACTTGCCGAGCGCGGCGTGGCGTATGCTGTAGACCTTCTGCTCGATCTTCTGGCCGCGCGAGGCGAGGAAGGTGAGAGAGAAAGATTCCTCCAGACTGTTGGCCGCGCCGTCGCCCTTCCTGGGGCGCAGGTTCTTGACCTCGACCAGCTTCATGTGCTTCCACGCGCGGCCGATCAGGACCAGAAACCCCGTGTTGACGTAGGGGGCGAACGTCGCCATGTTGTAGTAGCTCGTCGGGTCGTCCTGGACCTCCGCGGGGATCGCGAAGTAGCCCTCCTGCCGGCGGCCGCCGCCCTGCTTCTGCGCCGAGGCTGGGCCAATACTCAGCGGGAGGCCGGCGCAGGCGGCCGCGACGGCTCCGGCTTTAATGAATGTACGACGGGGGATGTTCATCGGCACACACTTACTTCCTTGGACCAAAACTTAGCGGGTAGATAGAACTGCGAGGGTCTGGGTTTAGACTGCGAAGGCCTCTACTTTTGCTGCCGCGGGATGCTGTTTGATAGGAAATCCTGCCCTGACCGAACAAGACTCTACCAATAAATTGTGCCAGAAGCAATAAAATTTGTCTTGTATTGCGGGCGGCGAGGGTTTACAATCCCCGCGCCTCGTTAGTTACATTGCAAGACCCTTGATAGCCGCTACTTTATTGGGCCGTGCAAAATCTGCATCGAAAGTAGGGCTTCACCAAAAGCATTACACTCGCGGTTCGCTTTCTTCCAGAGGGGCGCTCTTTACCCGATTACAACCGTCCGAAATTTCTGTCTGGCGATCAAAAGCCCAGAGGAGAGAAATCTATGGCCGAACCATTTTTGTCTGAAATCAGAATCATGAGTTTCGAGTTCGCGCCGAAGGGCTGGGCCTTGTGTAACGGCCAGCTCATGCCGATCAACCAGAACCAGGCGCTCTTCAGCCTGCTCGGCACGACCTTCGGCGGCGACGGCCGCGTCAACTTCGCGCTCCCCGATTTGCGCGGGCGCGTCCCCATCCACGTCGGCAGCGGGCACACGCTCGGCGAGCGCGGCGGCGAGCAGGCGCACACGCTCTCAATCGCGGAACTGCCCGAGCACGTCCACGTCCTGAACGGCTCGACGAACACGGCCACCAACGCCCCGTCCAACTCCACGGTCCTCGGGGTGACGAACCCGCAGCAGGGTTACGGCGCGCCGTCCGCGCTGGTGGCGATGGCCCCGAACGTCGTGACCAACACCGGCGGCAGCCAGGCGCACCTGAACATGCAGCCGTTCCTGGTGCTCACTTTCTGCATCGCCCTTCAGGGCATCTTCCCGTCACCCAACTAAGGAGACGAAAAAAAATGGCACAACCCTACGTCGGTGAGATACGAATGTTCGCGGGCAACTTCGCCCCCGCCGGGTGGATGTTCTGCGAAGGACAACTTCTCCCGATTTCGGAGAACGAGACGCTCTTCCAATTGATCGGCACGACCTACGGCGGCGACGGCCAGTCAACCTTCGCGCTGCCGGACCTGCGCGGCCGCATCCCGATTCATCAGGGCCAGGGCTTCATCCTCGCGGAGACGGGCGGGGCCGAGGAGATCACGCTCACGGTCAACCAGATTCCGGCGCACTCGCACGCCGCGCTCGGCTCGACCGACAGCTCCAACAGCAACTCCCCCACAGGCAACGTGCCCGCGCGCGTGACGATTGCCGGGGTCTTCCCCTACGGGACGGACGCCCCCATCGCGCCGATGAGCCCGCAGAGCATCGGGCCGGTTGGGGGCAGCCAGCCGCACACCAATTTCCAGCCGTACCTCTGCGTAGACTTCATTATTTCGCTGTTCGGGATTTTCCCGTCCCCAACATAAGGAGAACATTGATGGCAGACCCATTTGTCGCTGAAATCCGCATCTTCCCCTTCAACTTCGCGCCGAAGGGCTGGGCGTGGTGTGACGGCCAGTTGTTGCCGCTCTCCCAGAACACCGCGCTCTTCTCGCTGCTCGGGACGACCTACGGGGGCAACGGCAAGTCCAACTTCGCGCTCCCGGATTTGCAGGGGCGCGCGCCGATGCATCCGGGGCAGGGGCCGGGACTCTCGCTGCACGACCTGGGCGAGACGGGCGGCTCCGAGACGGTGTCGCTGCTTGAGTCGGAGATACCCTCGCACAGCCACGGCTATCAAATCTCGGGGCAGCTCGCGCTCGGCAACTCGCCCGCGGGCCAGTTGTTCGGCGTCGGCGAGGGCATCAACCTCTACACCGCAGCCGCCGCGCTGACCCCGATGAACCCTGTCGCGCTGACACCTGCGGGTGGCGACCAGCCGCACAACAACTTGCAGCCGTACCTGACCTTCTACTTCTGCATCGCGCTGCAAGGCGTCTTCCCGCCCAGAGGGTAAGGCAAAAGTTAAAAGTAAGTAAGGCGGAGGACCACTGTCATTAACAGTGGTCCTCCGCCTTACTTTTAACTTCTTACTTTTTCCTTACCCCGTGATCGTCGCGCTCACCGTCTGGCTCCACGGCCCCTGCTCGCCCCTGGTGTTGACCCAGCGCAGCATGTAGTGGGCCACCTTGCCCGCGTCCTCGCCGCCGTACTCCGCGACGTAGGGCGTGCGCGTGTCGGTCGCCAGGAAACGTAACTGGTCCGGGTCCGTCGGCGCGGGGTCTCCGACCTTGACCCAGATTTCGCAGCCCATCGTGCCCTCGGGTTTGGCCCTTGAGTTCGGCGTCGTCTCGTCCGTGAAGTTGATGGTGTGGCGCAGCCGCTGGCTCGTGTCCACGCTGGCGACGGGCCTCGTGGTAGGCACGCCTGTGGCCGCGCGCGTCGTCTCGCGCAAGGTGATGCCCATCTCCGCCCGCTGCGCGTCCGTCAACGCCGGCAACCCCTGTATGCGACGAACGAGCGAGCGCAAGGACGATTCAAAAGAATCGCGCGTGTTCTTCTTGGTCTGCTGCGCCCCTTCGGCCGCCGTCTGCGCCGTGGTGTGCGCCTGGTAGTCGTTCCCCCAGGTAGTCTGTACCGTCGTCAATGGTGTTATGTCGGCGGGCGTCAAACCGAGCGCGGCCTGGTTCGCGCCGACGTAGTTGAGAAAGTTCGCCTGCCAGGTGTTGAACTCCGCGTCCGGTCTTGGGATGTAGTCTGCCATATGAGGTTCTCCTTGCCGCAGTGAAGCGGCGGAAAGATTGTTTGAGGTGACTGCGAGGTGCAGGTTGAGGAACGCCTGAAACCTGTGGCGCGCATACTATCACCGCGGCGCGTCCGGGCACAACGCCCGCAGATTCCGGGTAGTGTCCTACTCAGTGCGTTGCTCAAAAGGGGGTGCGAAATGAGTGGCATCCCCAAAGAGCAACTCGACGGCAAAAATCTGGCGACAACATACTTGACGCACCATGCTTTCATGAGATACTACGCTCATGGAACACGAAAGCAACTCCCCAAGACGCTTCAAGAGGCAATCAAGTTCTTTGCTGACCCCGACACCTGCAACACATTTATGGCGCAGATGCGTTGGCCCGAAGGCGTGACCTGCCCTTACTGCGAAGGCAAGGCCGTCTCTTACCTTTCGACCCGCCGCAAGTGGAAGTGCATGAACAAGGCTTGCCACAAACAGTTTTCCGTGAAGGTAGGAACCATCATGGAAGACTCTCCCATCGGCCTTGATAAGTGGCTGGCGGCCATGTGGCTGATTGCCAACGCGAAGAGCGGTATCAGTTCTTACGAGATTCACCGCGCTCTCGGCGTCACTCAAAAGTCAGCGTGGTTCCTACTTCACCGTATCCGCCTCGCCATGCAAACGGGCACGTTCAAAAAGTTGTCGGGTGAAGTTGAAGTTGATGAGACGTACATTGGCGGTCTTGCCCGCAACATGCACGCGACCATTAAGCACAGACGCATTACCTCTTCCGGCCGGAAGGATAAGGTTGCGGTGATGGGGATACTTGAGCGCGGCGGCGAAGTGAGGGTGGAAGTGGTTTCGGATACGTCGCCCAAAAGCCTTCAGGGCGGAATCAAGCGTCACGTTGAGAAGGGCGCGGACCTTTTCACCGATTCGTTTTGGTCTGATCGCGGCCTTAACTCTGAATATGCTCATCAGGTAATCAACCACGCTCTTGAATACGTGCGCGGCAACGTCCACACGAACGGGATTGAGAACTTTTGGAGTCTGTTAAAGCGGAGCATCAAGGGAACGTATGTGAGCGTAGAGCCATTTCACCTGTTCCGCTACCTTGACGAGCAAACATTCAGGTTCAATCAGCGCAAAGGAAAGGATGCCGACAGGTTTATTCAGGCGGTGAGGCAGGTTGCGGGAAAGCGGCTGACCTATGAGGGGCTGACAGGCAAGACGACGGAACACTGAAACTGATAAAGCCAAGACAAAGGCGAGGAAAGAGGAAAAGCTAGTCAGTCACTTGGCTGGCTTTTCCTTTTTCTTGTTATCGTAAGCAGCCTTCTTTTCGTCTATCTCCCCTTTAGGAACTGCTATAAGCTTTTCAGTGAGTGCTTTGAACTTCAGATATTCTTCAGGTCGTTTCTGTGGCTGTTTGCTCATTACTCCAGGCGCTCCCTATCTTACGTTGACGTTTCATGAATACTTCAACTTCGCCGTATTCGTCTGCATCATCACCTTCAAGCAAGGCAAGTGTATCGTGCTCAATATCGTGTCCCTTACCCAACTTACTTGTCCACTTACCAGATTCTTGCTGCCGCGCGACATGCGACGGCATGCCATTTGGGCGAACATATATCGCTATCTTTTCCGTATCAGATTCTAACTCGCCGTCTTCGCAGGGGTTGAAGCCGTGAAGTCTAAATACCTCCATCCAACTTGCTAGGGTATTATTCCATTTTATAGGCCAATAATAACCCTTAGTTCGCCCTCTCATATATTGCCAGTATTGGCGTGTATCGTATAAAGCCCATGCGATACAGTTGTACCCTACATCTTCATCACTTGTTACCCTATAACCACCAGTTTTTAATTTCGGAAAATCTTCCTCAAGTTCGGCGTTCCGCATCTATGTAAGGTAGCCCTTCTGCTTCCCCCACTCTAACCATGCTTGAACCGCTTCGTAAAAAGTTGATTCTGGCGAGGCGGGGTCTTCATCTGTGAGAACATGCAAAGCTACTAGCCAATGATCCGGCTTACGTTCTAATTCTTCTAACAATAAAGCAATTGCGTCTTTCCCCATCGCGATTATTTTTAGATAGTTGGGATGTAACACCATCTCTTCAACTGAAGAAGTATGTTTTGTCTCTTTGCGCCATTCGTCCGCCAGCCTGTGAAATTTCTGCCGTAGTTCTCCCGCTTTTTCTTTAACCTCAACCCCCACTTGCGCCCGAGCCTGCGCTTCTTGAAGATTAAGAGCAATCTGACCCAACTTGCGCGCATGGGTCTGAAGGTCAGCGATGCGACGGGCATACTCATCAGCCTCACGGTTTCTATCTTCCCGCTCAGAGTTGATGAGTTCCTGTAGCCACCGCTCCCTTGGGGTGGTCAGTCTTCTTTTTGTGGGGGCAAATTTTAATACCGCCGACATATCGCGCCTCTACTCGACCTCAATGTAAGTCATATCTGAGGAACCTATCACTGCCTTTAGTCTCTCGGTTTTCTTTTTAGCCCTCTCACAAGTATCAAGCAAGTCTTGAATATCTTTGGTGTCCAGCGCAACAACGAACTCCTGCCTTTCGCCGGCTTGGAAGTAGGTAAGATTTAGCATGTGTACTATCACAGCCGCTACTGGCTGGTCATCAACACTGTCCCTAAATACGGGGCGAATGTCGGATACGATGCGGGCGCTTGAGAATGTCTGTGCGTGTTCTAATAGAACATCATGCGCTTTAGCGATCAATTGGAGCGAAGGCGCATTAAGAAGTCGAGTCAAACGTTCTTTAAATTGAGCCAGTTGCTCTTTAGACTGCGCCCAAGCAGCCTCATCAGGGATATCTTCTCTTATTGAATCCCCAATATCTTTAGCGTATTGGGCTGGCTCTACGTCCCCCCCGCGCATACTTCTGAAGAGCGGCGCAAGGGCATCGTTCAAAGCCTTAGTGTCTTCTGGCGAGAGAGTGGTTAGCTTAATCGTTGAAATATCAACTACACGATGCTGAAGTATCTTCGGCGGAATGTTATCTAAAGCTGATACGAACTCATTGAAAACCTCTTCGGGCATCGTGGCTATTAGCGTAAACCCGGCAATAATCTGCTTTGGGATAGAGAAGGACGCCATGCGATTACCTCAGGGTTTCGGGAGTCGGGTAATACAATGAATACATGCGCCGACGATGTGCCGAATCATTATACGTATTAAGGTCAGGACAGGGTAGCATTTTTTAGAGAAAATAGGCCAGAGGGCCATAGGCAAGGTAAACCCGTCCGTGGTGCGTCAAATATATTATCGCCCTCCTAATGATTGGGACATGGAAAAGCTCGCTGAAAATGTCACTAGAACAGAAGATAACAAATGGCGAGTAATATGTAAGACGTGCGGACATGTTGATACTTACGATGCTCACCAAGTGCTGGCAATCCAAATCCCGGCGGATTAGCAACGCACTATAACGCACTATTAGGACACAATCAGATTCCAGGCCAGCGGGCGCAGAAAAGGGCTCAACCTCTGTGGCGGGGACTGGCACGCTGCGGCGGGGGACTCCAACGCCGACGCGGGGGAGGGGAACACTGGCGGCGGGGACTTCCCCCGTGGCGGCGTTCCCGTCCCCCGCGCTAGCGTTCCCGCCCCCCGCCGCAGCGTTCCGGTCCCATGCGGCAGTGTTGGAGTGCGCGGGCGGGCGGGAAAGGGTGAATTTTGGGCTTTTTTCGGTCGGGGGCGCTTGGGATGGGCGATTTTTTAACAAATTTGTTGCAATTCTCTTTGTGTAATTGGCCCATCTGTGCTAATTTCTACACTCCGTTCGCGGAGGAGCGCTGCCGCGCTTTGTGCTCACGGTCATTCCTTTTATATTAGGCTGAATAATGGCTGGCTATTATCTCTGTTTCGCAAGGCGGTAGTTGCCCGACTCTTAAGTCAGTCTCACACGTAGCATAACCACCCCTTCCTCGTAGATGAAGGTGCGTTCTTTCCTGTTGGTCTTTTTCCGGTAGTCCGATTTTGCAATTAAGCTCGACCCCATCCCCTGTCCGTTCCCCGCGCGGCCGAACTCTACCCGCGCGCGTTTAGCTTTCGCCTGAAGGAGAAGTCATGAAACGAGTCCCCTGCACGTCGTCCCCCAGCAACCTGAGTGTCTTTACCTCATGCCTGCTCTCCTTCCTGATGCTAGTAGCGCCGGTCGCGACGCTGGCCGGCTCCGTCAAGGCGGCCGAGGCGAACGCCGCGGCGGCCGAATCTCAGAGCCAACTGACGGCCGCCCAGAAGACTGAGGCGTTCCTCTTCAACGCGCCCCTGCCCGCCGCGACGCCCGACCTGTCGGCCACGATGACAGACGCGTTCACCGACGGCGACGCAGACCTCAAGGCAGAGTTCGGCGACACCATTACCTACACGGCCGACATCATCAACGACGGTCCAGTGGACGCCACCGGCGTCAGCTTCAACTCCACCATAGACCCGAACACGGAGTTCGTCTCGGGCTCGGTCAAAGTCTCGCCGCTGGCCTTCAACGACAGTTACGTGGCGACCAAAGACACGCCGCTCTCGGGCGGGGCCAGCCTGCTCACGAACGACACGGGCCAGCCCGGCACGCCGACGCTCGTCGTCTCGGCCGTCGTCGGCTGCGCGGACGTTGTCGCGCCCTTTGAGAATTGCGCCACCGCGCAGGGCGGCGAGGTGGACGTTAACGCCGACGGCACCTTCACCTACACGCCCGCTTCCGGCTTCGAGGGCTCGGACTCCTTCAACTACACGATCTCGAACGGCGTCACCCCGCCGAACCCCGGCGTTGACGACACGGCGACCGTGACTTTCAACGTGGACGCCGCCCCGACCGTGCAGAGCACGACTCCGGCCGACAACGCGCTGGGCGTCAACCCCGTCTCCGACATCACAGTCACCTTCTCCGAGCCGGTTGACGTGACCGGCACCTGGTTCACCATCTCCTGCACGACTTCGGGCGCGCACACGGCGACCGTCACGGGCGGGCCGTCCACCTTCACGCTCAACCCCGACACGAATTTCGTGGGCAACGAGACCTGCACCGTGACCATCGTCGCCGCGCAGGTCACGGACCAGGACTCGAACGACCCGCCCGACCAGATGGCGGCCGACTACGTCTTCGACTTCACGACCGACGCCGCCCCCGAGGTGACGACCACCTCGCCCGCGAACGGCGACAACGGCGTGACGACGAACGCCAACATCGTCGTCAACTTCAGCGAGAACATCAACGCCAACGCCAACTCATTCACCATCAAGTGCCCGGCCGCCGGCAGCGCGCTGCCGTTCGCCTACAGCGGGGCTTCGACGAACACCAACGTCATCACGCTCAACCCGACCGCCGACTTGCCCGCGGGCGTGACTTGCCAGGTGACGGTCGTCGCCAACCAGATTGCAGACTCCGACGCCTTCGACCCGCCCGACAACATGGCGGCCGACTACGTCTTCAGCTTCACGACCGACGCCGCCCCCGAGGTGACGACGACGACCCCGACGAACGGCGCGACCAACCTGGCGACCAACACGACCATCCAGATCAACTTCAGCGAGAACGTCAACGCCACGACCAACTCCTTCAAGATCGAGTGCCCGGCCCCCGGCAACTTGCAGACCTTCGCGCTCTCGGCGAGCCCCTCCAACAGCTTCACGCTGACGCCGAACGCCAACCTGCCGGGCGGCGTGACCTGCACGGTGACGGTCATCGCCCTACAGATTTCGGACCAGGACGGCAACGACCCGCCGGACAACATGGCGGCCGACTACGTCTTCACCTTCACGACCGACGCCGCGCCGCAAGTGACGGCGACGACGCCGCCCGACAACGCGACCAACGTCGCCAACAACACCGACATCACCGTCACCTTCTCTGAGCCGGTCAACGTCAACGCCAACTGGTTCCAGATTGTCTGCGCGACTTCGGGCACGCGCAACGTCGCCGACACGGTCGTCACCCCCAACGGCACGAACACGGTCTTCACCATCAACCCGAACACTGACTTCACCAACGGCGAACTCTGCACGGTGACGATCAACGCGGCGCAGGTGGAGGACCAGGACTCGAACGACCCGCCCAACAACCTGACGGCCAACTACGTCTTCGACTTCACGATTGACTTGCCGCCGTCCGTCACCACGACGACGCCGACCAACGGCCAGACGGGCGTGGCAGCGAACACCAACATCGTCGTCAACTTCAGCGAGAGCGTGAACGCGACGACCAACTCCTTCTCCATCGAGTGCCCCGCGCCCGGCAACACGCAGGCTTTCACGCTCTCGGCGAGCCCCTCCAACAGCTTCACGCTCAACCCGAACCCGGACCTGCCCACCGGCGTCGAGTGCACCGTGACGGTCAAGGCCGCGGAGATTACGGACGTGGACTCGGGCGACCCGCCCGACAACATGGTGGCCGACCACGTCTTCACCTTCAAGATTCCGCCCGTCGCCAACGACGACACGCACCCGCAGACCGTCATCGGCAACGTCAACGTCAACTCCGCGAACATCCCGTTCAGCGTGACGAGCAACAACGACGTGTTCTCCAGCGCCGACCCCGTCACGATTGACAACGTGCAGGGCGTGACGACGGTCGTCACCAACACCATCACCGCGACCACGGCCCAGGGCGGCACGGTCGTCGTGACCGTCTCCGGCGCGGACATGGGCGAGTACCTCTACAACCCGCCGGCCGGCTACGAGGGCGGCGACACCTTCACCTACCAGATCACCAACGACGGCGGCAGCGACTCGGCCACCGTCAGCCTGCCCATCAGCGGCATGGTCTGGTTCATCAACAACGCGGCCGGCGCGGGCGACGGCAGGTTGTCGTCCCCGTTCAACTCGCTGGCGGCCTTCCAGGCGGTCAACAACGGCACGGGCAACAACCCGGCCGCAGGCGACAACATCTTCATCTACGAGAGCGCCACGGCCTACGAAGGCCCCGTCACGCTCCTCAGCAACCAGAGACTGTTCGGCCAGGACTCGAACTCGTCTCTCGCGACCCTGACGGGCCTTAATCCGCCGAGCGGGAGCGCGCCCTTCCCGACGATGGCCCCCGGCAACGGGACGATCACGAAGCTCGTGGCCTCGACGGCCGCGACCAACGCCATCAACCTGAACAACGCGAATACAGGCAACACGATTAACGGCCTGACCATCGGCAACACGACCGGCTCCGGCATCAACGGCCTGACCTTCGGCACGCTCACGGTCGGCGACATACGCATCGACGAGCCGAGCAGCACGCGCACGGGCCAGGCGCTCAACCTGAGCGGCGGCGTGAGCCCGAATACCGACATCGTCAACGGCACCTTCGCCTTCCTGGAGGCGAGCGGCGGCACGGGCCCCGGCGTCGTCCTGACCGGCATAGACAGCGCGACCGGGATAGTCTTCACCACCGGCTCGCTCTCCGGCCTCCCCGGCGCGGACTTCGACGTGGACGGCGGCAACGCGAGCATCACCTACGGCGGCACCCTCGCCAACTCGGCGGGCCGCGCCGTTGACATCACGAACAAGACGGGCGGGACCGTTGACTTCAACGGCCTCGTCACGGACACGGGCGGCACGGGCATCAACCTCCAGAACAACGACGCCAGCGTGCTGACACGCTTCGACGGCGGCGTCCAACTCTCGACCGTAGCCAACAACGGCATCGTGGCGACCGCCGGCGGCACGCTCGCCATCACCGACCCGGACGGCTTCAACACCGGCATCGCCAACACGCTCACCACCACCACGGGCACGCCGCTCAACTTAGCCCTGACGAACATCCACTTGAACGGCCTGACCTTCAAGAGCATCACGGCGGGCACCGCCGGGAGCGGCCCGTCCAACGGCATCGTGCTCGACACCACGGGCAAGACGGTCGGGACGCACGGCTCGCTCGTCGTCACGGGCGACGGCGACACGGCGACCACCGGCGGCAACGACTCGGGCGGCACGATCCAGAGCGTCACGCTCCAGGCCATCAAGCTGACGAACACGCTCAGCCCGTCATTCACCAACGTGAAGATTCAGAACGTCAGCCGGAACGGCGTCGAAGGCTTCGGCGTGACCAACTTCACCTTCAGGAACAGCAAGATCATCACCACCGGCACGGGCAACCTCGCGGGCGACTTCGACGTGAACGCCATGATGTTCGCCGACCGGACCGGGGCCAACGACAACACGCTCGACGGCACGGTCGAAATCAGCGAGAACACGATCACCGCGCCGAGACGCAACGCCATCATGATCGAGACCTACGCGGGCACGATCAGCAGCCTCAACATCTCGGACAACGACATCACGGCCGGCACGACGACCAACCGCATCCAGGACGCCATCCACGTCTTCGCGACGGGCCACTCGGGCGGCGTCGCCAGCATCACGGCCGCCACCATCAACAACAACGAGATTACCGGCTTCCGCTTCCTCGACACGGTCCCGAACCCCGACCTCTACATCGGCGGCAACGGCATCCGCGTCGTCGGCGGCACCAACGCCAACACCACCGCCAGCACGCTCGGCCAGTCCATCGCCAACCCGATCAACATCATCGGCAACGACATCGACCAGGTCGGCTCCAACATGATCGCCGTCACCTACGCCGGCAAGAACGGCACGAGCCACTTCAAGATCGAGAACAACGGCACGGCGGGCGACAAGATGTCCGAGGCCGAGGGCCTCGGCATCTCCGTCTTCTTCGGCGGCCCCAGCGCCCCCGGCGACTTCAGCGCGAGGGTGCACAACAACCACCTCGACACCATCGGCCTGACCAACGACGCCGGCTCCAGCGGCATCGGCATCCAGTCCGACAACAGCGACGGCGTCACGACCACGGACAACACCGTCACCAGCTTCACCGTCTCGAACAACACCATCAGCAACTTCAGCGGCAACGGCATCCTCGCGACCGGCATTAACAACGCCGGGACGATGAACGTCCGCATCATCAACAACAACGTCACGACCGTCCCTGACCTGACGGCCCGCTTCGGCATCCGCGTCCAGCACAGCAACATCGGCACGCAGCCGACCATCAATCTCGAAATGACGGGCAACGACACCGCCGGCGGCAACCCCGTGATCGGTGCCCCGGACGGCATCGGCATCCGTAAGCAAGACCCCTTCACCTTCTGCATAGAGGGTCTCAGCCCGTCGCCGACCAACAGCCCCGAGGCTTACATCAACAGCCAGAACCCGGCCGGCAACGGCACGACTAAGATTTCCGGGACCAACTTCACGAATTGCAGCGTCCCCGACTCGCCGCTGCTCCTCGCGCCGGACAGCGTCACTTCCGCGCCGAAGTCACAAACCCTTTCGGGCCTCGCGGCCCTGAACCTGCCGTCGCTCGCGCCGGTTGACGACATACTCGGCGTCTCCCGCAGCACCGGCAGCGCCCCGGCCCTGACCGACGAGCAACTGCGCTTCATGGTCGACGCGGCCATCGCGCGCTGGGCGGCCACGGGCCTCAGCAGTGAGCAGCTCTCGGCCATGCGCCGCGTCAAGTTCGAGGTCGCGGACCTCGCAGACTCGTACCTCGCGGAGTCCGACGGCGGGCGCGTCCGCGTTGACGCCGACGCAGGCGGCAACGGCTGGTTCGTTGACCCGACGCCGCAGGACGACGCGGAATTCGCCTACACCGTCACGGGCACGCTCCGCCTGACGCTGGCGGGCGACGCGCCGGCGGGCCGCATAGACCTGCTGACCGCGATCATCCACGAACTGGGCCACGAGCTTGGCCTCGACGACTCCTACAACGCGCTCGACAACAGCACGGTGATGCACGGCCTGCTCAGCAAGGGCGAGCGCCGTCTGCCGTCCCGGGGCGAGACGGCCGGGTTCCGGCCGGGCAGCCTGTCCGGCACGCACTACCTGACCGGCCCGGCGACCGCCAGGCAGCGCGCCAAGCGCGCGAAGGCGCAGGCGGCACTGGCACCCGCCCCGCTCGCGCCCGCCGTGGGCGACCTGCCCGTCACCATCGGCACGATTCCGGCCGGCAAGAAGGTCCGCGTGATCTTCGAGGTGACGGTCAAGAGCGCGGCCAGCTACACGGGCACGAACGCCTTCGTCTCCGCGCAGGGGACGGTCACGTACGACGACCCGAACAACCCGCCCTCGGGGACGCTCACCGTCCAGACGGACGACACGGGCGTTCCGCCGAACACGGGCGAGACTGACCCGACCAACACGCCTGTCGACTCGCAGCCCGACCTCGTCCTGACCAAGGACGACGCCGGGGCGACGGCCGTGCCGGGCGGGACGATCACGTACACGCTCACTTACAACAACACCAACGGCAAGCGCGCGGCCTCCGGCGTAGTCATCACAGAGACCGTGCCCGCCAACACCACCTTCAACTCGGGCGCGAGCACCGCGGGCTGGAACTGCACGCCGGACAACAACGCGGGCAGCACCTGCACGCTCTCCATACCCGACCTGCCCGCGGGCGACGCGGGCTCGACGGCGACGTTCGTCGTCACGGTCCTGCCGCTACCCGCAGGCGTGACCGACATCAGCAACATCGCGTCAATCGCCGACGACGGCACGAAGGGCGCGGACGGCACGCCGGCCGACAACTCCGACACGGAGCTGACGCCGGTCACGGCCAACTCCGACCTGAGCATCGTCAAGTCGGACGGCAACGTCGGCGTCCAGGCCGGCAACAACGTCACCTACACGCTCAGCTACTCGAACATCGGCAACCAGGGCGCGACCAATGTAGTCATCACCGAGACCGTCCCGGCCGACACGACGTTCGAGAGCACGGGCAGCACCGCCGGCTGGTCTTGCGCCGACGGCTCGCCCGCAACCACCACCTGCACGATCAGCATCGGCACGGTCGCGGCCGGCGGCAGCGGCTCCGTCACCTTCGTGGTGACGACCTCCGCCACGCCCGCAGGCACGGAGGTCACTAACACGGCCTCGATTGACGACGACGACGCAAACGGGCCTGACCCGTCCGGCAACGACTCGTCAACCGACACCACGCCGTTCGACGACGTGCCGACCTTGGGCACGTACTCCGACCAGACCATCCTCGTCTCGCAGGGCGTGGATGTCTCGCCGACGGCCCCGCCCGCGGACGACAATCCCGGCTTCGACACAGACGTGACGGTCTCGGGAGCCTTCACAGGCGGCGCTACCGTTGACGACGACGACGGCGAGGTCCACATCACGAACGCGGCCCCGGCCGGCGTCTACACGGTGACGGTGACGACGACCGACAGCACGAACCAGACCGTCGTCAGGCAGTTCCAGTTGACGGTCAACAAGTCGGACACGACGACGGCACTCGCGTCGAGCAAGAACCCGTCGTTCAACAACCAGAACGTGACCTTCACGGCGACCGTCACCTCGAACACGGCCGTCGCGGGTCCGCCGACCGGCACGGTCGACTTCTTCGACGGCGCGACGCTCATCTGCGACGACGCGCCGCTCGACGGCACGGGCAAGGCGACGTGCAGCACCTCCACCCTGGACGTGCCCGGCTCGCCGCACTCGATCACCGCCACCTACAACAGCGACGCGAAGTTCGCGACGAGCACGTCCACCGCGCTGATGCAGGTGGTCAACCCGTCGCTCAACTTCCTCGTCAACACGCTCGGCGACGAGGTGGACGACAACATCGGCGACGACCGCTGCGACACGGACGGCAACTCCGGCAACGGCGACCAGTGCACACTGCGCGCCGCCATCCAGGAGGGCAACTCCAGCCCGAGCGACGACGTCATCACCTTCGACGCGGCGCTCAACGGCGGCTCCATCCAGCTCGGCTCGGCGCTGCCCGACCTGGGCGACAACGCGGGCAGCGGCAACCTGACCATCACGGGTCCGGGCGCTACCCTGCTGACGGTCGAGCGCAACGACACGGCCCAGTTCCGCATCTTCAGGGTTCCCTCCGGCAAGACGGCCGACATCTCCGGGCTGACCCTGAAGGGCGGCGACTCCGACACGGGCGGCGGCGCGGTCCTCAACGAGGGCACGGCGACGCTCGCCGGCGTGGTCGTCACGGAGAACCGGACGGACACCCTCGGCGGCGGCATACGCAACAACGGCACGATGACGCTGACCCGCAGCACCGTCCACGACAACTCCTCCGTCAGCTTCGGCGGCGGCGTCTTCAACAGCGGCAACCTGACCGTCACGGAGAGCACCATCGACGACAACTCGGCTCTCGGCGGCGGCGGCATCAACAGCACAGGGCCGGGCGCTGTGCTGACCGTCAGCAACAGCACCATCAGCGACAACAGGGCCACGGGCGACGGCGGCGGCATCCGCAACGTCACCACGGCGGCCACGCTGACCAACGTCACCGTCACCGAAAACCGCGCCGACAACGACGGCAACGGCACGGGCACCGGCGGCGGCATCCACCGCGTCAGCGGCACCTTCATCCTGCGGAACACGATTGTCGCAGGCAACTACAACGACCCGTCCCCGTCCAACGTCGCCGACGACATCAGTGGCACGATGGCCGCGGCGAGTTCCTTCAACAACCTGATCGGCGCTGGCGGCGCGGGCACGCTCGTCCACGGCGTCAACAACAACCAGGTCGGCGTCACCAACCCGCGTCTCGGCCCGCTCACGAACAACGGCGGCCCGACGAGGACGCACGCGCTCCGGCCCAACAGCCCGGCGCTGGACGCGGGCGACAACACGCTCGCCACCAACGCCGGACTGACTAACGACCAGCGCGGCCCTGCCTTCAACCGCTTCGTCGATTCGACGGACGCCGACGCAATCGCGACCGTGGACATCGGGGCCTACGAGGCTCAGGTCACGGTCGAGGACATCTCGAACAAGGGGACCGCAGAAGACACCACGCTCTCGGCCTTCAACTTCGAGGTCACAGAGGACCCAGGCATCACGGGCTTCACCGTGACGGCCACCTCCAGCGACACGACGCTCGTGCCCAACGCCAACCTGACGCTGGGCGGCGCGGGCAACACCCGGACCCTCGCCATCAACCCGGCCGCGAACAAGTTCGGGACGACGACCATCACGGTCACCGTCTCCGGGACGCAGTCGGGCGTCTTCCCCGTCGAGATGACGGACACCTTCGACTTCGTCGTCACGCCCGTCGCAGACACGCCGGACGTGGCCGACGTGGCGACCAACGAGGAGACGCAGTCGGGGCCGATCTTCATCACGAAGAACCCGGTGGACGGCGCGGAGGTCACGCACTTCCGCATCTCGGCCATCACGGGCGGCACGCTCTACATGCCGAACGGGACGACACAGCTCGTCGGCGACACCTACGTCTCCTTCGCGGACGGGGCCGCCGGCCTGCGGTTCACGCCGCTCCCGAACTACAACGGGCCGGGCCACTTCAGCGTCCAGGCCGCGACCGGCAACATACCGGCCGCGCTCGGCGGGGGCACGGACACCTCGACCATCAGCGTCAATGCGATCAACGACCAGCCGACCTTAGGCCCGTTGAACAACCGCTTCATGCTCGAAGACTCGGCGGGCGAGACGATCACGCTGACGGGCATCGGCGCGGGCGGCAACGAGACGCAGACGCTGACTGTGACTGCGGTCTCCAGCAACCCGGCTATTGTCCCGAACCCGACGGTCAACTACACGAGCCCGAACTCTTCGGGGACGATCTCTTACACGCCGGTCGCCAACGCCAACGGGACGGCCGTCATCACCGTCACGGTCAACGACGGCGGCGGCGGCACCGAGACGGTCTCGCGCACCTTCTCCATCAACATCACCCCCGTCAACGACGCGCCGTCGTTCACGAAGGGGCCGAACCAGATTGTGAGCGAGGACCCCGGCCCGCAGAGTATCAGCAACTGGGCGACCTCGATCTCGCCCGGCGCGCCGAACGAGTCGAGCCAGGTCTTGACCTTCGTGGTGACGAACAACAGCAACCCGTCGCTCTTCTCACAGCAGCCGGCGATCAGCCCGGCGGGGACGCTGACCTTCACGCCCGTGGCGAACGCCTCGGGCGCGGCCACAGTCACCTTGATTCTCAAGGACGGCTCGGGCACGGCCAACAGCGGGCAGGACATGTCCTCCCCGCCGCAGACCTTTGACATCACGGTCAACGCGGCCAACGACGCGCCCGTCAACAACGTGCCCGGCGCGCAGTCGGTCGTGAAGAACGGCACG
>DATMVE010000070.1:0-21848 GCA_035563515.1 Pyrinomonadaceae bacterium | reverse complement strand
GCGCACCTCGCGGCGGTCTGGCTCCGTCTGCGGCGCGGACTCGACCGTCTTGCCCCCGGCGTAGCCCGTCGGCTCGTCCACTCGGTCGTTCGGGTTCGGGGGCCGCTTCCCTTCCTCCTTCGGGACCTCTGCGGGGACGTTGAGCTTCGTCTCCAGGCCCTCGGAGACGATGACGTTCTCCTGCTCCTCGTTGAAATTCCGCGCCTTGTAATCCTTCTCCTCGGGGAACGCGGCCTCGTAGGGCTCGTCCGGCGTGACGTACTGTTTTTCGGGCAGGTTGCTGACGCGCAGGAAGCGCGCGCTGTACGGCGCTTCGACGCGCACGCGGTAAGCGCCGGTCGGGACCTTTATCGAATACTGGCCCTTCTCGTCGCTCTTGTCGCGGTACTCGCGGCGCGTGACCTGGTTGGTGGCGACGACCGTGACGCCCGCCACGGGCGACTTGGCCTGCGAGACGACCGCGCCGGTGATGCGCCCTTTCGACTGGGCCAATGAGCAGACGGCCCCCGCGAGCACGAGGACGAGGACGGCGCTCGCTCGCCTCGTCAGCTCGAAAAGAAGTTTGCGGGAAGACGCTGTAGGCATAGACGGCCTTCTGCTCGAACGCCCCCTTGGTCGAAGGGCCAGCGGGCCAGTTGGAAAGCCGTGACCGTGCCGGCGCAGACTGCCTTGCGTGCTGTACAGCGAGGTTGCAGCCTTGTAGCACAGTAGCGTGAGGCTGGCAACCGAATTTTTCGTTGCGGATTAAAACGAGGGAAAGGCGGCAGCAAATTCATCTTGACTGCCCGGCGATTAGTGCTACATTGTGCGCGGCCCCGACCAGAGTTCTTCATTGTGCTTAGCCCTCGCGACGCGGTTGGACCGGCACGCGACGCCGTTATGACTCCTAAACCTCTGAGACCGAACGCGCGCCCGCTGGCGTTTGTCTGTCTTTTAGGCTTGCTCCTGGCCGGCGCGCCCGTCCGCGTCGAGCGCACTTCGGCGCAGACCGCGCCCCCCGTGCTCGTCAGCCAGCCGACCTCCACGCGCGCCCTGGCCTTCGAGTCCGTCACGCAGAAGCGCGAGCCCTTCCCCTTCGCCTCCACGGTCAAATTCAGCGCCGACAACCGGACGCGCGTCGTGCTCTTCAGCATGAACCTGAAGTTGCAGCCGGGCGAGACCGCCGCGGCCGTGACCGCCGAGGCGGAGGACGGCGCGCACAGGCTCTACACGCTCAAGGTCGAGCAGGTCCGCACCGTGCCGAACCAGCCGTGGCTCACCTCAATCGTCGTGCGCCTCGCCGACGGGATGAGTGACGTGGGCGACGTGCTGGTGCGCGTCACTTACAAGGGCCAGCCGAGCAACCGCGTGCGCCTGGGCGTAGGCCGCGTGGGCGGCGGCCCGCCGGACGACTTCGGCGCGGTGCCGACGCCCGGAGTGCCTGGGCCGCCGCCCCAGCCCAACGCCGTGCCCGCGGGCGACCTGACCCCTTCCGAAGTCCAGAGACTCATCGCGCAGGCGGTCTCGGCCGCCGCGCAACTGAATCGCCCCGTGACGGTGGCCGTCGTTGACCGCGAGGGCAACGTGCTCGGCGTCTTCAGGATGACGAACGCCCCCGCGACCACGCTGATTAGCGGCGGGGGGACGGCGGGCCGCGGGCTCGAAGGCTTGAGCGTGCCCTCCACGCTCGCGGCCATCTCGAAGGCAGGGACGCCCGCCTTCTTCAGCACGACGGGCAACGCCTTCACGACGCGCACGGCGAGCTTCATCGTCCAGCAGCACATCCCGCCCGGCGTCGACAACCGCCCAGGCGGCCCGCTCTACGGCGTGCAGTTCTCGCAGCTCCCCTGCTCCGACATCAAGAAGCCCGGCCTCCCGCTCGGCCTCTCTGCCGACGCGGGCAGTATGCCGATTTACAGGGGAGGCGTCGCCGTCGGCGGCATAGGGATAGAAGGCGACGGGCTCTACAGCCTGGACAAAGACCCCGCGGACTTCGACCAGCCGTTCGAGGAGGTGATCGCGGTCTCGGCCGTGCGCGGCTTCGAGACGCCCGCGCAGATTCGCGGCGACAACATACTGGTGGACGGCGTGCGCCTGCCCTTCGTCAACGTCAGCAGCGCGCCCGCGCCCGCGACGATTCCGTTCGCGAGTCTGCCGGGCGCGATTGACCCCGCGTTTCCCCTGCGCGGCGCGCAGTTGTCGGCGTTTACGCCCGCAATCGTCGGCGGCATCGGCGGCGAAGTCGACGCGCGTTTCTTCCCCTTCGTCGGCAGCGGCCCGCTGACCCCGGCCGACGTGGACACGATCATCTCGCACGCGGCGCAGCAGGCGAACATCACGCGCGCGGCCATACGCCAGCCGCTCGGCAGCAGCGCGCGTGTCACCATCTCCGTGGTCGACACTGACGGGCGCGTGCTGGGCAGCTTCCGCACGGCCGACGCGCCCGTCTTCGGCTTCGACGTGTCCGTGCAGAAGGCGCGCGGCGCGCTCTTCTTCTCGAAGGCAAACGCGGCGGCCCGCCTGCGCGCCGCGGGCTTCGGCTCTTACGCCGACCGCGCGGCGGCGGACGGCCTGCGGCTCGACGGCTCAATCGCCTTCACGACGCGCTCGGTGGGCTTCCTGCACCGCCCGTTCTTCCCGGACGGCATCAACGACACGCCGCCGGGCCCGTTCAGCACGGGGTTCCCAGAGTGGAGCATCTTCAACGTCGGGCTTCAGCTCGATCTGATTAAGGCGAACTTGCTGGCGACGCTCGGCGGCGCGGTCGTGCCGTGCACGAACGTGCCGGAGCTGGCGAACGGGACGCAGATTTTCGCGGGCAGCGTCCCGCTCTACAAGAACGGCGCGCTCGTCGGCGCAATCGGCATCAGCGGCGACGGCATAGACCAGGACGACATCATCGCCGCCGCCGGCGCGCAAGGCTACGCGCCCGCCGTAGGCATGCGCGCGGACCAAATCTTCGTCAGAAACGTCCGCCTCCCCTTCGTCAAATTCCCGCGCAGCCCGAATCTGTAGAAGGGCAGTGCCGCCTGCGGTAGCGGGCGGCGCTGACCTGAGTCACGCTCAAGCAACACGGAAGGGCACGAAACGATCATGGAGTTTCGTGCCCTTCCGTGTCGCTTCGCAGTTTCTGACTTTACCTGGCCGCGGGTTGCGTAGTTTTCCCGCGCGCGGCTTCCAGCTCGGAGCGCAGTTGCGCGAGGCTCGGGTTACTGGGGTTGACTTCGGAGAGTTTCCTGAGCGCGGCGTCGGCCTCGGCGTAGCTGCCCTTCTTGAGGAGCGCGACCGCCATGTTCTGTAGCGTCTGCTCGTGGCGCGGGTTGATTTTAAGCGAGCGCTCGAACTCCTGCACGGCCCGGTTGAGGTCGGGCGGCTCGCGCACGAGGAAGGTCAGGCCGAGGTCCGTGCGGACGTTGATGTCCTTCGGGTCTTTGACGAGCGCGGCCGTGTACCACTTCTCGGCGGCCTCGTAGCGCCCCGAGTCGAAGTTGGCGTTGCCGAGCGCGACGACCGTCTCGCGGCTCTCTGGGCGCAACTGGTTGGCGCGCGTCAGAAGCTCTATGGCCTCATCGAACCGCCGGTTGCGGTAGTGAACCTCGGCCGCCTTCATCTGCGCGTCATAGTCGTTCGGCGCGGCCTGCGCCCTCTCTATCAGCGCCGCGTCCTCGCCCGATTCATTCGCCTGAGTTCCGGGGCCGCCGTCCGCGGAAATCGGCGGGTGATTCTCCGGGAGTTCCGCGCCCACGGGCGCGACCTCTCTCGTCACGCCTGCGGCCTGCGCGGGCCGCACCTGGCCCTGCCGGTTGAGGCTCGTCGCGAACATGTAGCCCACGATGACGCCCAGCAGCACGCCGATGATCGCGAAGAGAATATTTTCTTTGGACATAAAACAGTAATCAGTAGTCAGTAGTCAGTAATCAGTAAAAGCAGCTTGTCTTTGGCTGACGACTGATTACTGATTACTGACTACTTGAGTTGCTCGCGCGCCTCTTCGATGCGGGTGGCGACCATCTGCGCGACCTCGGAGCCTTCGGGGAGTTGCTTCAGGAGTTGCTCCCAGTAGGAGACGGCCCGGCGGAAGTCCTGGGCCTCGTAGGCCGCGCTGCCCGCGAGCCAGAGCGCCTTCTCGTTCTGCGGGTCGAGTTGGAGCGCCTTGTTCACCAGTTCGAGCGGGCGGCCTTCCAGCCCGGCGTCGCTCGCCAGCGCCAGGCTCTCCGCGTAGTCCGCCCAGAGTTGCGCGTCGTTGCCGGTCAACTCGGCGGCGCGCGCGTAAGCCTCGCTCGCCTCCTTGTAGCGCTTGAAATTCTGGTACGAGCGCGCGAGCATGGCCCAGCCCTGCGCGTCGTTCGGGTTCTCCTTGAGCCGCTCGGCGAGCCGCGCCACGCGCCCCTCTATCTCCTGCTGCGTCGGCGCGCCCGGCTGCCCGCCCGTCACGGAGCCTTCCGCCGCCACCTCCGCCCCCGCCGCCCGAGGAGGCGCGGCCTGCTGCTCAGTCGAGAGAGCTTTCGGCGTCCCGAGCAGCGGGTAAAGAATGACGGCCAGGAGCGGAATTGCCACGCCCACGATGGTCGCCGTCGCCCGCGCGCCCCGCGCGGAGCCTTTACCTTCGTCGCTTCCGGCCGGGGCCGCGGCCACGTCTTCGAGGAGCCTGCGCTGCAACTCCGTGCGGCCCTGCTCGTACTGCTCGCGGTCTATCACGCCGTCGCGCAGGTCGCGGTCCATTTCCGCGAACTGGTCGCGGTAGATGAAGACGTTGGACCGCTCGCGCTCCTCGTCCGCCGAAGGTCGCGCGCGCTGCAAGAGCGGCGGCAGCACGTAGCAGAGCGCAATCGCCACGAGCAGGGCCGCGAATATCCAGAAACTCATCATTCGGGTCGATTCACTTTCCGCTAGCCGTCGCCGAGCAGCGCCTCGACGCGCTTGCGCTCCGCCTCCGAGAGCGGCTTCTCCTTCAACCGCTCGCGCCGCCTCTTAAGGTAAAGGTATTGCACGACGACGCCCACGCCGAGCAGGATGAAGGGGCCGAACCAGAGTAGGTAGGTCGTGGCCTTGACGGGCGGGCGGAAGAGAACGTAGTCGCTGTAGCGCTCGGTCATGAAGGCCAGAATCTCCTGGTCGCTCTTGCCCGCGCGCATCTGCTCGCGAATCTGCCCGCGCAGGTCCTGTGCCAGCGGCGCGTGCGAGCTCGCAATCGTCTCGTTCCGGCACACCAGGCAGCGCAAATTTTCCGCGAGCGCCATCACGCGCTTCTCAAGCTCCGGGTCATCCGCCAAAGGCTGCGCCTCTTTGGCCCGGGCCGCGCCGACCGGCCAGAGGCACAGGAGCAGCGCCAGCAGAGAGAGCGCGCGCCTCATTTCTGCAACTCCTTCACGAGCGGGATGATTCTATTCCTCAGCACGTCCTCCGTGACCGGGCCGATCTGCTTGTAGCGTATGACGCCGTTGCGGTCTATGACGAAGGTCTCGGGCACGCCGTAGACGCCGTAGTCGATCCCGACCCGCCCGTCCGCGTCCACCAGGTTCATCGTGTAAGGGTCGCTGAACTCTTCGAGCCAACGAAGCGCGTCCCGCCGCTCGTCCTTGTAGTTGAGGCCGTAGATCGGGACGAGGCGCGTGCGCGCAAGCTCTAACAGCAGGGGGTGCTCGTCGCGGCACGCCGCGCACCACGAGGCCCAGACGTTCAGGAGCCACACGCGCCCGCGCATCTCCTCGGACTTGAAGCTCCGCTGCGGGTCGGACAACTGCGGCAGGTTGAACGCGGGCGCGGGCTTGTCCAGAAGCGGCGACGGAATCTCGTTCGGGTCGCGGCCGAGCCCTATGAAGAGGAAGACGGCCAGCGCCAGGAAGAGGATCAGGGGCAGTAAGAACTTCGTCATGATTCTTCGGTCGTCACCCTAGCCAGCGCGGGGGCCGCGGCCTTGGCTTCCTCTGCTTCGGCCTTCGCGGCGCGCCGGCGCTCGCGCACGGCGACCCTGTAGCGCCGGTCGCTGACGGCGAGCACGCCGCCGAGGGCCATCAGCGCAGCGCCGCCCCAAATCCAGTCCACGAACGGCTTGTAAAAGATGCTCACGCTCCACGCGCCGCCGCTCACGGGCTCGCCCAGCGAGACGTAAAGGTCGCGCGTCAGGCCCGTCGCGATGTCCGCCTCGGTCATCGTCTGCCCCGTCGCGACGTAGTTGCGCTTCTCCGGGTACATAGTGCGCAGCGCCCCGCCGCCTCGGCTGACGGAGACCTCGCCGCGCGCGGCCACGTAGTTCGGCCCCGTGACCTGGCTCACGCCCTCGAAGCGAAAGACGTAGCCGCCGACCGTCGTCGTGTCGCCCACGTTCATCCGCACGTCCTTCCTCTCCTCGTAGCCCGTGACGAGCGTGACGCCGATGATGAAGACCGCCACGCCGAGGTGTGCCAGTTCCATGCCGTAGTAGCTGAGCGACTGCGCGGCCAGCCGCTTGACGAAGCCGCCCTCGCCGCGCGCCCTGGCCCAGATGTTCGTGAACACGGTCGCGATGATCCAGGCCGCCAAGAGCAGGCCGAGGCTCACCTTGAGCTGCCACCCGCCTACGGCGAAGGGCAGCAGCGCGGCCGTCACGACGCTCACGACAAAGGCCCAGCGTAGGCGCACGGCCAGTTCGGGCAGACTCGCGCGCTTCCAGCGGGCGATGGGGCCGACACCTATCATGAAGGCGACCGGGGCCATGAGCGGGACGAAGACCGCGTTGAAGTAGGGCGGGCCGACGGAGAGTTTGCCCCAGCCGAGCGCGTCGGCGAAGATCGGGTAGAGCGTGCCCAACAAGACAGAGGCCGCCGCGACGACCAGGAGCACGTTGTTCGAGAGCAGGAACGACTCGCGCGAGATTAATTCGAACTTGCCGCCGAGGCCGACGCTCCTGGCCCGCCACGCGTAGATCGCGAGCGAGCCGCCTATGACGACGACGAGGAACGCCAGGATGAAGACGCCGCGCTTCGGGTCCGAGGCGAAGGCGTGCACCGAAGTGAGCACGCCCGAGCGGACCAGAAACGTGCCGAGCAGGCTCAGCGAAAACGCGGCGATTGCCAGCAGCACCGTCCAGCTCTTCAGGCTCCCGCGCTTTTCGGTGACCGCCAGCGAGTGAATCAACGCGGTGCCGACCAGCCACGGGATGAACGACGCGTTCTCGACCGGGTCCCAGAACCACCAGCCGCCCCAGCCCAACTCGTAATACGCCCACCAACTGCCGAGCGCGATGCCGAGCGTCAGGAAGCTCCACGCGATGGTCGTCCAGGGCCTGGACCACCGCGCCCAGGTCGCGTCGAGTTTGCCGCCGAGCAGCGCCGCGATGGCGAAGGCGAAGGCGACGGAGAAGCCCACGTAGCCCATGTAGAGCATCGGCGGGTGAATCACCATCGCGGGGTCTTGCAGCAGCGGGTTGAGGTCGCGCCCCTCGACGGCCGCCGGGATGAGCCGCGCGAACGGGTTCGAAGTCGCCAGCATGAAGAGCAGGAAGCCGAAGCTGATGAAGCCCATCACGCCGAGCACGCGCGCGCGGAGTTCCAAAGGCAGTTGGCGACTGAACAGCGTCACCGCCACGGTCCAGAGCGCGAGCAGCAGACTCCACAGGAGGAGCGACCCCTCGTGCGAGCCCCACGTCGCCGCGAGCCTGTAGTTCAGCGGCAGGAGCGAGTTCGAGTTGGTCGCGACGTTGATGACGGAAAAATCGTTGGTGACGAAAGAGTAGGCGAGGCAGCCGAAGGCGACGAGGACGAAGATGAACTGCGCCTGTGCCGCGCTGCTCGCCATGTTCATCCACGAGCGGTTGCCGCGCGCAGCGCCGATGAGCGGGAGCGCGCACTGCGTGGCGGCCATCAGCAGAGCCAGGATGAGGGCGAACTGTCCGACCTCTGGGACGACGGTCATCGAAAACTTCTCCTGCTACTTCGTCACGGTCTCGCCCGCGTGCTTCAGGTGCTCCTGATTCGGCTTGAGCGCGTCCGCGGCCTCGGGCGGCATGTAGTTCTCGTCGTGCTTGGCGAGCACTTCGTTGGCGTGGAAGACGCCGTCCTCACCGAGGCGGCCCTGCGCGACGACGCCTTTGCCTTCCTTGAAGAGGTCGGGCAGGATGCCCCTGTAGACGACGGGGACGTTGTGCGCCATGTCCGTGACCACGAAGCGCACGGTCAGGCCGTCGTCCTCGCGCCTGAGGCTGCCCTGCTCGACGAGCCCGCCGACGCGGAAGGTCTTCTGGACGGGGGCCTTCTTTTCCGCGACCTCGCTCGGGCTGAAGAAGAAGACGAGGTTGTTCTGGAAGGCGTTGAGCACGAGCGCGGCGGCCAGCCCCAGGCCGCAGAGGCCGATGCCGATTAAAGCGAGTCTTTTATGTCGTGGTTTCATTTTCTTTCAGAACTTTCATTTTAGGGGCCTCCGCCGACTGCCGCAAGCGGGCGCGCCTGCCGCGGCGCAGGAGCAGCAAGACCTCGACGGCCATCAGCAGAAGCGCCACGCCGAATGAGCCCCAGACGTAGAAGGCGCGGCCGCCCATCGCGAAAAATTCCGCCCAGCTCTTCATTTCGCTTCCCCCAAAATCTCGGCGGCCCACGGCGCGTGCCGCTCCCTCTCCAGAATGATGTTGCGCACGCGCATCAAGGTCACCGTTATCGCGTACATCCAGCAGGCCGCGATCATGATGAGCAGCGCCGCAAGCATGATGGGCGCGATGGAAGGGGTCTTGCCTAAGCGCAAGCTGGCGCCCTGGTGCAGCGTGTTCCACCACTGCACGGAGAAGTAAATAATTGGCACATTAACCGCGCCGACCAGCGCGAGGAGCGCCCCGGCGCGGTCGGCGCGGCGCGCGTCTTCGATGGCCGACTGCAAGGAGATGAAGCCCAGGTAGAGGAAGAAGAGGATGAGCGTCGAAGTCAGCCGCGCGTCCCAGACCCACCACGTCCCCCACATCGGCTTGCCCCAGAGCGCGCCCGTCCAGAGAGAGATGAAGGCGAACATCGCGCCCGTCGGCGCAATCGCCGCGGCCATCATCGCCCAGATGCGCGCGTTGAAGGCGAGGCCGAGCCCCGCGTAAACCGCCATCAAGAGGTAAAGGAACATCGCCATCCACGCGGCCGGGACGTGTATGTAGATGATGCGATAAGCCTCGCCCTGCACAGCATCCGGCGGCGCGACGAAGAAGCCCATGTAGAGTCCGGCGGCCAGGAGCGCGGCCGTCAGCACGGCGAAAAAGGGTATCAACTTTCCGGCGAGCGGGTAAAAGTTGGCCGGGGAGGTGTACCTGTACCAGTTGATCTTGCGTCGAGCCATACTTCCTACAGTCCCTCTTCACTCCATAGAGATACGCAGCGCGGCGGCGGTTGCCCAGGGCGCGAACAGGAGGGCCAGCACGAGCACGGCCCCGAGCAGTGACAAATGGGATTCCGCGCTCGCGCCCGTGATACTGGCTTCGACCGCGCCCGCGCCGAAAATCAGAACCGGGATGCAGAGCGGCAGGACGAGCAAGGATACCAGCACGCCGCCCCCCCGTAAACCTAGAGTCAAGGCCGCGCCGACCGCCCCGATGAGGCTCAGCGCAGGAGTGCCCAGGAGCAGCGACGCCACGAGCGTCACGAGAGCGCCCGGCGGCACGTCGAATTGCAGCCCGAGCACCGGCGCAATCAGGACCAGCGGTGCCCCCGTCACCAGCCAGTGCGCGAAGATTTTGCCGAGGACGACCACGGAGAGCGGCTGCGGCGTCAGCATCAACTGTTCGAGGCTGCCGTCCAGGTAGTCGTGCGAGAACATGCGGTCGAGCGAGAGCATGGAGGCCAAAAGTGCCGCGACCCAGACGACGCCTGGGGCAATGGTTCTAAGGACGCTCAACTCCGGGCCGACGCCGAGCGGGAAGAGGCTGACGACGATGACGAAGAAGAAGAGCGTCGAGAGCACGCCCGCGCGCCCGCGCCACGCCAACGTCGCGTCTCTCTGTATGACCCATCGCAGAGTTGCCAGCATTCAACGCTCGCCCACAAGTGGCTCAAGACGTATTTTACTCGTCCGGCCGGCGCGCACGTCCAAAGGCTGATGCGTCGTCAGCACAATCAACCCGCCTTCTTTGAGGTGCTCCTCGATGACGGAGTGAACCAGCCGCACGCCCGTGCTGTCCAAAGCCGTCAGCGGCTCGTCGAGAACCCAGAGGGCTCGCTCGGAGATTAGCAGCCGCGCGAGCGCAAGGCGGCGCTGCTGCCCCTGGGAGAAAGTCTTTACGGGGCGCGCGTCACGTCCATCAAGCCCCATCCGTTCGAGCGCCGCGCCGACACGGTCGCCGTCCGCCCGCCCGCCTTCGGAGAGGCCGTAGTGTATGCGCAAGTTCTCGGCGGCGCTCAGCTCTGCCTTGACGCCGCCGGCGTGGCCCAGATACGCGAGTTCCTTCAGGTACTCTTCCTTGAGCGAAGAAATTTTCTTCCCGCGCCAGAGAATCTGGCCCGCGGCCGGGGCGAGCAGGCCGCAGAGCATGCGCAGGAGGCTGGTCTTGCCGCTCCCGTTCGGCCCCGTGACCTCCAACAATTCTCCTGGCTCTAACGCGAAGCTGAGATTCTGAAAAAGCGTGCGCCCGCCGCGCACGCACTCCAGAGCGTGAGCCTCAAGCCTCGGGCTCATCCGATGTTCGACTGTGCTTGCTGATTCATCCAATCAAGGGAGGAGAGAGCGTCTGAAGCCGCGCCGTCAGGCTTCCCGGGCTCAAACAATCCGGTCTCCTACTTTGAAAAAATTGTATCACGGCGCTCCCAGCAGATGAAAACGCATGAACGCGAGGACGCGGCCGTCAACCGCGCCCCGCCCCGAGCGTCAGGCGGGTGGTAGATGTCCGTCGTGAGAGCGCATCCCTCCGCCGCGCGGTACTCGACGCCGCGCCTGGAACCCGCGCGCGTTTGAAACGGCAGGTGCTATACTTCGGGGACGGGAATTTTATTCAGAGGCATCTATCTCAGATGAAGGAAAACATTCTCTTCACCGTCGCCGGCCTCGTGCTGGGCTTCTTCATAGGCTTCTTCATGGCGAACAGCACGGGCGCGGGGCAGATGCCGGCAGCGCCTACTACGGCCGCCGACTCCGCGCGGCCTCTCGACGCGTCGGGAGCGGCGGGCCAACTCCCGCCGGGCCACCCGAACGTCGACGGCGGCGGCTCGGCGGCCGCCTCTTCCGCCCAGGCGCAGCAGGCTATGGACGAGGCTGACCGCAACCCGAAAGACTTCACGGCGCAAATACGCGCCGCGGCCGTCTTCTATCAACTCGGCTCCTACGACAAAGCCAGGCTCTACCTCGGCCGCGCGCTCGCCCTGAAGCCCGACGACCCGGACGCGCTCACGGGCATGGGCCACACGCTCTACGACACGGGCGACTTCGCGGGCGCGGCCGGCTACTACGAGAAGGTGCTGGCACAAAAACCCGACGACCCTGACCTGCGCGCCGACCTCGGCAGCACCTACGCGCAGCGCAACCCGCCCGACCTCGACCGCGCGCTCGCGGAATACCGCAAAGCGCTGGCCGTTGACCCCAGGCACGAGCAGGCGCTCGCGCGGCTCGCCGACGTGTCCATACGCAGAGGCGACAAGGCGACCGCCCGCGACGCCATCAACAAGCTCGCCGCCGTCAACCCCTCGAACCCCGCGCTCGCCGAACTGCGCTCCATGCTCTAGAAGCGGACCAGAAATTTATTGCCAATCGCCCGCGATGGCGCTATAAACTGTAGCCGCCCGGCGCTCTTGCTGAAGACAATTGTCAGACCCTCGCGATTTCAGATGCCGCTTCGCCTGCGAAAATGCGTTGGAGTCTGGACGAGGACCGCGGCCGCGCTCTGTTTGCTCATCCTCCTCGCGCACGGCTCACGCGCGCAGACGCCGACTCCGACTCCATCGCCGACGCCCACGCCCGCGCCCGCGCCGCAGTCTCCCTGCACGCAGCCCGCGCCGTGCCCGAAGCTCGCGCCGCGCGTCATCCAACTGACCGCCGTCTACAAGAAGGGCACGGAGCCCTTGCAGCAGGACGACAAGGTCATGCAGCTCGCGCGCAAGCGCTTCTACCTCTCCTCCTGCCCCTTCAACCTGGACAAGATCCCCTCGGCCTCGCGAGCGCCCACGCGCCGCGGCTACTACGCGGGCATCAAGGCCAGCCCGCAGCTCGTCAAGTGGCTCGAAGATAACAACTGCGACACGATCTACTGCCGCGAGCTGACGACTGCCGAGGTCGCCTGCAAGTCCGGCGAAGCGACTTGCGTCCCCGAGTTCGTCACTTCCTACGAAGAGGCGCTGAGGAGGCTGAAGAATGATGCGGAGCTGGCGCGCAGGTGGGTGACAAACTACGGGCCGCTCTCCGCGCCGGAGCTGCGCGTGGGCTTCTACGAGCAGAAGACAAAATGGCTCGACGCGGTGGTGCAAGAGGCCGAGCGCGCCGCGGCGCTCCCGGCGGGGACGATCCGCACGGCGATGACGGACAGGCGCGGCGTCGCCTACTTCTACGACCTCTGTCCCGGCACTTACTACGTCTCGACCATCGCGCCCGTGGAGGTGGAGGGCGAGCGCATCCTCTGGGAGACGACCGCCATCACGATCAAGGGGCCGAAGGCGGGCGAGCCGGACCAGCCGCTGGCCGTGACGCCCGTCTTCCTGGCGAACGTCCCGTCGAAGAAGAGGCGCGCGAACTATTTCGTGGGCCGGAAAGTCGCGGACGCCTCCGCGGCCCGAGAGGAAAGCAAGCCCGCAGGCCAGTGAGCCGCGGCCGCCAGCTTGGAAGGGTCTGATGAATCCGAGGCAGAGCGAACACTGGCACCGCCTGCGCCACCGCGTGATCGCCGTGGCGATACTCCTCCTGCTCATCGCGCTCCTCTTCTTCTACCCGCACGCCTCTTCCAACGCCTCAAGCCCAACGCTCCAAAGACGCCGCCCGCAAACGCGGCCGCAGGGAGGCCGCCGACGCCGGCCGGCCACGCCGCAGCCGCAGACACGCAGGACCGGCGGGCGCAACTACGCGCGCTTCAGACACGAGAGCCACCGCCCGCCCGTCGCCAAACTCGATTGCAACGACTGCCACGCGATTCCGTCTGCGGCCGCGCCCGACCGCGTCACGGCCGCGACGAAACCCTCTGCGGACGGCTACCCCTACCACGACAGTTGCGTGCAGTGTCACCGCCAGCAGTTCTTCGTCGGGGCCGCGCCCGCCATCTGCACCGTCTGCCACACGCGCTCAAGCCCGCGCCTGACCGCGCGCGACATGCGCCCCTTCCCGAAGCAGACCGAGCAGGCAATGGCGCGCGAGTTCCCAGGCTACTTCCCGCACAGCTTGCACCAGGGCGTGCTCGCGCGCCGCGACCGTTTCGAAAGAGAGTGGGGTTTCGTTCGCGCCTCTTTCAAAGCGCCGGACGCCGCGCCGCAGGCGGAGAACTGCGCGGCATGTCACGCGACGGACGAGCGCGCGCCGGAGGCGATCAAGGTCGGCGGCACGGAGGCGACTTTCAAGCCCGAGGCCAGGACGTTCAAGACCGTGCCGGGGGGCCACGCCTCCTGCTTCAACTGCCACTGGCAGGCGCAGAAGCCCCTGAAGGACGACTGCGCGGGGTGTCACCTGTCGCAGGCCGAGTACACGAAGCGCAAGCGTGCGGGCTCGTTCGAAGCGCCGCTGCCGGGCGTGCTCTCCGCGAGCGCCGCGCAGTGGTTCAAGACGTGGCCGCGGGACTGGCCCAGGCGGCTCTCGATCAAGTTCCGCCACCAGACGACGAACCACGACGTGGGCTGCACGACCTGCCACATCAACATCACGCAGATGGAGACGCTCAACATCCCTAAGGCGGACGTGCCGATTGCGACCTGCGCGCCCTGCCACATCAGCAGTTCGCCCGTGCTCAGGCGCGAGGGCGGCGCGAACGTCACCATCTTTTCCGAAATGTCGGACGAGGCGAAAGACGCGGACAACAAGGCGAACACCTGCGTCGGCTGCCACACGACGCTCATCGGCCGCGAGCGCCCGCCGTGCAGCCACTACCTGATTCTGGGCCAGCCGTGCCCGCAGTGACGAAGATGACGGACGAGAAGACGAGAGATGAGGAGCGGGTCGGTGTAGGCGCGGCGAGTGCGGCCTCGCGCCGTCGCGCCCTGCCGCTCGTCCTCCTGCTCGCCCTCGCGGCCTGCGCGCTCGCGGCGCTCTTCGCGGTCAAGCGCGCTGCCGCAATCACGAATCCGTCAGCAGCCGAGACGCCGCCGCGCGCGTCTCTCTCCGTCCCCACGCAAGACTATTCCAGGTTCTCGCACTCCACGCCGGGCGCGCACGCCGCGCTGACGGGGCGCTGGAGTTGCTCCATCTGCCACGACCGGCGCGGCAACTCAGTCGAGCCCGCCTTCCCGCAGCACAAGGACTGCATCAGTTGCCACCAGACGCAGTTCACCACGCCCGACAGCCCCCTCTGCACCATCTGCCACCAGGCCGGGGGCCTCGGCCAGCCGAACCCGCCGCTCAAAAAGTTTCCGGGCCTGCGCAGCTTCAACACGGAGTTCGACCACGCGCAGCACAACGCGGGCGACGCGCGACCGCAAGGCGGCTGCGCCGCCTGCCACGCGCCCGCGCGAGGCGGCGTGGCGCGCACCATCCCCGCGACGCTGAGCGCACACCAGACCTGTTACCAGTGTCACACGCCCGGCCGGCAGTCGCGCGGCCACGACATCTCCTCGTGCGGCGCGTGTCACAACTACGGGCGCTACGCGCGCACCCCCGCGACCGGGCGCTCCTTCGGCATAGGCTTCAGCCACGCAGACCACGGGCCGCGCCAGAACCTCAACTGCGAGCAGTGCCACACGGTCGGCGCGCGCGGCCTCGCGCAGGGCCGGCAGGTCACCTCGACCGCGCCCGCCCAACACTTCCCGCAGACGCGCGCGCAGACCTGCGCCACCTGCCACAACGGCCAACGAAGCTTCGGTGAAGTCAACTTCAACGACTGCAAACGCTGCCACGCGGGCCAGAGCTTCCGCCTGTGACGGAACCCGGCGGGCAGACTTTTCGTCTTTGATGAAGTAATATCGTTTTCCGGCTTCCCGAATTAAATCAAACAAGTAACCGACACCTCGTTAAAGGAGATTTCTCTGTAATGCTTCGTCGTCCCGTGATTGTCGCGCTGGTCGTCTGCGCGCTTCTTGTCCAGAGTCTCACTGCCATCGCGCAGCAGCCGCAGCCCACGCCTCAGCCCGCGCCCGCCGCGACCCCGCAGCAGTCGTCGCCCCCCAAAGACCCGAATGACCCGATTGAGCGCATCAAGGACGAGGGGATGAACCGCTCTCAGGTGATGCAGACGTTGGGCTACCTGACGGACGTGATCGGGCCGCGGCTGACCAACTCGCCCGGCATGATGAGGGCCAACGAGTGGACGCGCGGCAAGTTGACGGAGTGGGGCTTGCAGAACGCGCAGCTCGAAGCGTGGGGCCCCTTCGGCCGCGGCTGGACGCTCAAGTCTTTTTCCGCGCAGGTCACGGAGCCCGTCGCCTTCCCGCTCATCGCCTACCCGAAAGCCTGGTCGCCCGGAATAAAGGGCACGCTCACGGCCGACGCGGTCTACGTCGACGCCAAGACAGAGGCGGACCTGGAGAAGTACAAGGGCAAACTCAAGGGCGCAGTCGTGCTGATGAGCGCGCCGCCGCAGCTCAAGGCCAACTTCGAGCCGCTCGGCACGCGGCGCGACGAAAAGAACCTGCTCCGCCTCGCGGACGCGCCGGACCCGGCCACGGCCCCGCGCGCCAGCCCCTTCCAGCTCACCCCCGAGCAGCGCGCCGAAGCGATGCTGCTCGCGAAGAAGTACCAATTCTTCACGGACGAGGGCGCGGCCCTGATGGTCGAGGCGAGCCGCAAGGGCGACGGCGGCGCGGTCTTCGTGCAGGGCGCGATCGTCCCGCAGCCCTTCGTCGAAAACCCCTTCGCCCCGCCGGCACCGGGCGCGCCCAAGCGCCCCTCGCCCTGGGACGCGAACGCCCCGCGCATCGTCCCGCAGCTAGTCCTCGCCTCGGACCAGTACAACCGCCTCGTGCGAATCATCCAGGCGGGGCAGCGCGTCCGCGTGGCCGTCAACCTCGACGTGGAATTCCAGGACAAGGACTTGATGGGCTACAACACTGTGGCGGAAATTCCCGGCACGGACCTCAAGGACGAAATCGTCATGCTCGGCGCGCACATGGACTCGTGGCACGCGGGCACGGGCGCGACCGACAACGCCGCGGGCGTGGCCGTCGCGATGGAGGCCGTGCGCATCCTGCAAGCATTGAAGCTGCGACCGCGCCGCACCATCCGCATCGCGCTCTGGAGCGGCGAGGAGCAGGGGCTCCTCGGCTCGCGCTACTACGTGATGAAGCACTTCGGCAAGTTCGGCGACGGCTCCATTGAATCCTTCCGCTTCGCCAACTTCAACGCGGGCACGCCGCAGAAGCTGACCACCTTGCCGGAGCACGAGAAGCTGAGCGGCTACTTCAACCTCGACAACGGGACGGGTAAAATCCGCGGCGTCTACATGCAGGGCAACGAGGCGGTGCGTCCCATCTTCCGCCAGTGGCTCACGCCGTTCCGTGACCTCGGCGCTTCCACGCTCTCGATTGCGAACACGGGCGGCACGGACCACCTCTCGTTCGACGCCGTCGGCCTGCCCGGCTTCCAGTTCATACAGGACGAGGTCGAGTACTCGACGCGCACGCACCACTCGAACCAGGACGTCTTCGACCGCATACAGGCCGACGACATGAAGCAGGCCGCGACCGTCATGGCCGCCTTCGTCTACAACACGGCGATGCGCGACGAGAAGCTGCCGCGCAAGCCCATGCCCGCGCAGCAGCAGTAGGGCGCGAAAGGACGAAAACAGATGAGCAGGGCCGAGACGACGAGCCGTGGAAGATTACTCAAGCTGACAATCGTCCTGGCCGTCCTCGGCCCCCTGCTTTTTTCCGCCCGCGCCCGAGCCCAAACGAATCAGCCGCAGCCGTCCGCGCGCAAGTTCGACGAGTTCGGGGACATTGACCTCTCGGCCATCAAGGCGCGGCTCGACAACTTCGCGATAGCTTTGCAGCACGAGCCCAACGTGCGCGGCTTCATCGTCGTCTACCGCAGCCGCCGCGACCTGGAGGGACTCAGCCACCGCCTCGCCCTGCGCATGAAGAATTACTTGCTTTACAACCACACCCTCGCCAAGGAGAGAATCGTCATGGTGGACGGGGGCGCGGCTTTATGCCTGACGCAGGAGCTGTGGGTCGTTGACCCCGGAGCCGCGCCGAAGCCCAGAGAGGACGCCTACTCTCGCGACTACTGGCCCTCGGACATGTCCCGGCAGTTCGACGAGTTTCATTTCCCTCTACTACAGGACGACGTTGGGTACGACGATGACATAAACGCCGAGGACTCGCCGGACGCCTTAGAGGCTTTCGCCGCCGCGTTGCGGGAAGCGCCGGGCTCGCGGGCCTGCATCATCGTTTACGCGCAGTACAGAGTCCAGCGCGACGAAGACCACGACGGTTCGGGGAGGGTGACGCGGGCGCGCCGCAGAATCCTCCGCGACCCTCCAGGCACGGCGCGGAGGATATTGCAGACGGAGAAGAACTATCTGACCGGGACGTTCGGCATCGCGCCTTCGAGGGTCAAGCTGGTGGACGGCGGGCACCGCAACGTCCGGGCCGTGGAGTTGTGGGTCGTCCCGCCCGGCGCGCGAGCGCCCGGCGCGCGGCCCAACGCCTTCCCGCCCCGCAGGTGAGTCCCGCCTTTCGGTAAACTGGAAAAAGTTTGACAAGCGCGTTCGCGCGCAACTATATTCTGGCCCGGACGCCGCGAGTCGAGTTTTCCGGTCTTAAGAGGCGTCCCAACCCTCGCGTCCTGACATCTCTCCCGACAGTCGCAGCCGAAGAGCTGCCTCTCGGGCCATTCTTTTTCGAGGACGTGCAATCATGAAACTGAAACTCTTCGTGCTGCTGTTCGCGGTCGCCGTCGCGCTGGGCGTCCTGGCCTGCAACTCCAGGACGACGCCGACCGCGGGGCTCGTCAACAGCTCCGCGCCGCAGCCGCCGCCCGCGCCTCCGCTCCCGGACGGCGTCGACCCGCCGCACGCGGTCGACACCTCCGGCAAGGCCATCCCCAACGAGAGCACGACGCAGCCGGACAAGCCCATCATTCTCGCCAAGGACAGCGACGACCCGAAGTCCGGCGAGCTGAAGCCCGAGGCCGCCTTCGACCACGTCAAGCACAGCACGCTCCCGCTCTACGGGGCCGACGGCAAGACGGTCGCCGCCTGCGTAGACTGTCACCACACGGACCAGCCTTCGAGCGCGCTGGGGTTCCTGAAGAAGTTCGAGCGCAAAGAGGTCTTGACGACGGCGCAACTCGAAGCGTCGAAGGAGCCCGTGAAGTCTTGCCGCGCGTGCCATTTCCAGCCGTCGGCGGAGGAGACGGACGAGTACCCGCCGGCGAGCGTGACCTACCCTGCGGAGACGAAGAGGGCCCCGTCGGGCAAGCTGACGAACGACATCGCCTACCACCTCAACTGCAACACGTGCCACGAGGCGGCCAAGAAGCGCGACGCGAAGAACAAAGCGCCCGTGACCTGCGACGACTGCCACGTCAAGAAAGGATGAGGCGCGGGCGGCTCGGAAATTTCCCACCCTCGGCGATGGCGCGGCCGGACTTGATTTCCCGGCCGCGCCGTTGTCGTTTTACGTGAACAGGATGAATAGAACAACGAGCCTAACCGCGAAGACACACGAAGAGGCACGAAAGAGATTGAACTCTTCCTTCGTGTCTCTTCGCCTGACTTCGTGGTTAATCTTCCTCCTCGCCCTGACCGCCTGCGCGCCCGTTCTGGCACAGTCGGGTTTCGTCACGACGCGGGGCAAACAGTTCGTCGCGCCCGGCGGGAAGCCGCTCTTCCTCAGAGGCATCAACCTGGGCAACTGGCTCCTGCCCGAAGGCTACATGTTCAAGTTCAAGACGGCCAGTTCGCCCCGCCTCATAGAGGCGGTCCTCAATCAACTCGTCGGGGAGGAAGAGGCGCGAAAATTCTGGCGCGCCTACCTCGACCGCTACATCACGTCGGACGACATACGCTTCATCAAGCGCGCGGGGTTCAACTCCGTCCGCGTCCCCTTCAACTACCGCCTCTTCGTCTCCGACGACGACCCGCGGAAACTGGAGGGCGTCGGCTACGAGCTTTTGGACCGCGTCGTCGGCTGGTGCAGGCAGGAAGGGCTGTACGTCATCCTGGATATGCACGGCGCGCCCGGCGGGCAGACGGGCGACAACATAGACGACAGCTTCGGCTACCCGTTTCTGTTCGAGAGCGCGGAGAGCCAGGAGTTGACCATTGCCATCTGGCAGAAACTCGCCGCGCGCTACAGCCGCGAGACGGTTGTCGTCGGCTACGACCTCCTGAACGAGCCGATAGCGCACTACTTCGACGCGGGCCACTTCAACCCGCTGCTGGAGCCGCTCTACCGCCGCATCGTCGCCGCCATACGCCGCGTCGACCGCAACCACGTCATCTTCCTCGGCGGCGCGCAGTGGGACACCAACTTCAAAGTCTTCGGCCCGCCGTTCGACGCCAAGCTCGCCTACACCTTTCACAAATACTGGATGGACGTGAAGCAGGAGGCCGTACAGGAGTACGTCGATTTCAGCAACAAGTACGGCGTGCCGCTCTTGATGGGCGAGTCGGGCGAGAACACGGACGAGTGGGTCGCGGCGTTCCGGGCGCTGCTGGAGAAGAACGAAATCAGTTGGTGCTTCTGGCCCTACAAGAAAGTGGACGCCACGTCCTCGCCCGTCTCCATCAACAAGCCCGCCGAGTGGGACGCAATCGTCGCCTTCGCAGACCACCCGCGCACGACCTTCGAAGACGTGAGGAAGAACCGCCCGCCGAAAGAGAAAGTCACACGAGCGCTCGCCGGCCTGCTCGAAAACATGAAGCTCCAGAATTGCAGGGTCAACGAAGGCTACCTGAAAGCGCTCGGGCTGAAGTAAAGCTACCAGCCCCGTAGGGGCGGAATCACATGCCGCCCCTGCGGGGCTCGATGCGCGACCTCCTTAAGTTGAACTCACGTCAATTCACTATCAGCACGTTGTACTGTGCGCCGTCGAAGTTGGCCGGGTCGGCGTCGCCGCCTCTGATGAGCCAGCGGTTAGCGGGGCAGTTGCCGAAGGACGTTGACCCCGTGTAAACGATAAAGTAGTTCTGGTTCGCGTCGCTGTTGCTCGTGGTTATCCCGACAATGGCGGTGACGAAGATCTTCGCGTTCGGGTTCCCGTTGATGGAGGCGTGACTGAGCGGGCTGAATTCGTTGGTCAACCCGGCCGGCCCGCAATTGGTCGCGGCCGTCCTGGTGTGCCTGAAGGCCGTGACGCCGCCGCCTCCGCCGCCCGCTGGAGTCTGCCACGCCAGCGCCGAGCCGTTGTAGGTCAGCACCTGCCCGGCCGTCGGCGCGTTGGTCATGTTCAGCTTCGGCACGCCGACGGCGTCGTTCGCCAAGTAGGCCGAAGTGACCCCGAGCGGGGCTATGCCCAGAGGCGAAGCGCCCGTGCCCAACCCCGCCAGCGTCGCGTTGTGCGACACGGAGTTGAAGGCTTTGGTCTGGACCGAGCCGTCCGGGAACTTGAGGCCGCTGCCCGCACCGCTGATCTGTACGTTGCCCGCGACGGTCAGCCTGGACGGGGCCGTGTTGGTCCCTACGGCGACGTTGCCGACGCCGTTCGGGGCGAGCAGGACGTTTCCGTTCGCGCCGGCGATGCCGGCCCCCGCCCCCGTGGAGCCGGGCTGCAAATTGATGCTGCCGCCGTTGCCGCGCTTACTGGTCGCGGGGGCGTCGCCGCCGTTGCCGGCGACGAGCGAGATGCTCGCGCCCGCGCCTGCGAGTTTGCCGCCGCCCGCGGTTGTGTTGCCGCCCTTCCCGCCGGAAGTCTGCAAAAGCGTCGTCGCGGCCGTGCCGTTCACAGCCAGGGGGGCGGGTTGCTTCCTGTGAACTTCCAGGACCGCGGTCGGGGCCGCGACGGTCCCCACGCCCACCCTGGCGCTGGCCGACTCCGTGATGACGGAGTCGCCGACGGTGTTCGCGCCGGTGAACTTGGCGATTTTGCCGGGGGTGCCCGCGCCGTCCACGGGGGCGGAGGTGGTCGGCACAGGGGCCGCCGCCGCGGCCTCGCTGCTGACGGTGACCTGCTCTATGCGCTTGCGCCGCTTGCCCGCGCCGTCCATGACCGTGACGGTGGCGAGGTAGACGCCGTCGGCGACGCGCGCGCCCGCCGCGTCCTGCATCTTCCATTCGACTGACCGGCCGAAGACCGCGCCGCTATCGAAGACCAGCTCGCCCGAGGGCGCGAAGACTTCGACACGCATCTCTGCGGGCCGCGAGGGGGACGAGAACTCGACGCGCCCCTCGTCGGAGGCGACCTCGATTGCCGTGGATTGAGCGCGCGCGCCCGCCGTCAGCGCGAAGAGAGCGAGGGCCAGGGCGCAGGGGGAACGCTTCAGAAAAGTCATGACAGAAACTCCTGACTGGTTGGCGAAATCATTTGAAGGAGACCGTCCGTGCGGGCCGCGGCTGCGCCGCACGGACGGTTGAAACCGGACGAGGGAATTTTGCTGGCGGAGAAGATATGCCAATTGCCGCACACGGTCAACAGTTATGGGCCAATAATCCGACCCGACCGGGCCGTTCGCCGCGCGCCGCCGGCCGCCGGCCAGGCCCGCCACAGAAACCCGCGGCCCGGTGTTGCTTTCACCGCGAAACGTGGACATAATTCGGGCCATGCGAATCTTTCTTCTTTGCCTGACGCTGACCGTCGCTTTAATACTCTCGGCCGCGTGCGGCTCGTCCGAACAAGCTAACACTTCGGCGGGGAACGCCGCGCCG
>DATMVE010000069.1:0-4977 GCA_035563515.1 Pyrinomonadaceae bacterium | reverse complement strand
GTCTTCTCGTAAGTATTAAAGTAGCGGTCGAGCGCCAGCAGGATGAAGACGTTCTCCTGCGTGTTCTCCCAGCGGCCCTGCTTGCGGTGGGCCAGAAGCCCGCGGACGAGCTTCGGGATGAGGTCGTTCTGCGGCTGGTCGTTGATGAGCGCGTCGAGCAGGACGCCGTCGGCGCGGCGGTCGGACACGAGGACCGTGAGAGCGCCGTCGCTGTAGGAGTCCGCGAAGTGCGCCGCGCCGGCCGTCTCCGTCGCGCCGTTGTTCAGGTGGCGGCGTATCCCGGCGACCTCGGCCGCGGACTCCCCGTCGCCGGACAAGACCTGCAAGAGCCAGCCGAGCGATTCGAGGGAGAGCTTTTCGACGCCGCCCGCTTCGTCAATCATCTCGCGCGCCTCGCCAGTGTCGCGGTCGTCCATCAACGCGCGGACGTAGAGGGCGTAAGCCTGTATGGCGCGCCTGGACTCCGCGCTGTACTCGGCCGGAATCTTCTTTTCGATTTCGCGCAGGTAATCGCGCGACTTCTCCAGCGTCTCCTCGGGGACCGCGAAGCCCTTCATCCGGGCGCGGGCCAGGGCGTGCGCGACGTGCACGGAGACGTAAGGGAAGGAGCGCTCGCTCCGCCGCCAGAAGTCGAAGCCGCCGTCATCGTTCTGTAGGCCGCTCAAAGTCTTGAGGTCCGCGGCGACCGCCTCGCGCATCTCCTCCGGCGACGGCAGCTCGTCGGCCTTGAAGGCGGCTAGCACGTCCTTGAGCGCGGCGACCGAGATGACGCGCGAGGCTATCTGCTCGCTGCACTCGTAAGGGTAGGTCTGTAGGTAGATGAACGCGTCCGTCAACTCCTGCAACTGCGTCGAGGCGGTCGTGACTTCCAGGCCGCCGAAGGAGGGGACCGCGTCCGCGGGAGCCTTCACGGGCTGGGCCACGCTCCCCTCGTCAATCACGCCGTAGGTCGCGAAGGCTTCGGTGGTCGCGGGCGTGTAGACCGGGAGCGAGACTTCGGCCGCGTCCGTCGCCAGGCCGGAAGAGGCTACGACCTGGAAGCGGGCCGTGCCGGGCAGGACCGCCGCGACGGGGAAGCGGACCTCCACGCGGTCGTTCGCGGGAACGGTCACGCTCCGGCCCGCGCCCGCCGTCAATTGGGCGTTGGTCGCGCGCACGGCGACGTTCACTCTCAGGGCGTCGCCGGTCTGATTTTGCAGGACGACGGGCAGCTCCGCGCGGTCGCCGTAGTTGAGGAAGCGCGGGGCCGAGGGTCGCGCCATGAGTCTCTTGCGCGCGGTGATGACGGATTCGCCCGCGCCCGCCTGCTTGCCCCCCGCGACCGCGACGGCCGTCACGCGGTAGCGCGTCAGGTTGTCAGGCAGCCTGACCTTGACGCTCGCGCGGCCCCGCGCGTCCGTCGGCACGGAGGCCGCGAAGACCGCGAGCGCGTTGAAGTTCTGACGCGGATTGATTGACGGGTCCGCCCCGGAACTCGTGACCATCACCGTCTCGGACATCGCCAAATGGTTCACCACGCCCTGCGAGCCGCGCTCAAGCACGGCGAGGACCGAAGGGTCGCGGCCGTTGATCGGCAGCTCCGTGATTTGCCGCGGATCGACTTCCCCTTCGCGCATCATGCGTTCGACTTCCGCGGGGCTCGCGAGCCTCAGCCGCTCGCGCAGGTGGTGGTCGTTGACGCCCGCGTCGCGCTGCGGGTAGAAGTGGGCCAGCGGGTCGCCTATCCTGTAGTTGGTCAGCGCGAGCACGGCCTCGTCCACGACGACGACGGCCATCTCCGTGCCGCCGACGGCCGCCCCCTGCGCGTCCCTGACCTCCACGTCCACGACTGTTTCCGCTCCGGGTTCGAGCACGGCGTCGCGCGGCGCGGCGCTGACTTTAAGGCGGCGCGCCGCGGGCGGGACCGAGAGGTTGATTTCGCCGGAGGCGTAAGCGGCGCGCTTGGGCAAATCGGCGCGCGCCTCGCCCGCGTCGCCCACGCGCGGCTGCGCCCCGACCAGATCGACCTGCACGCGCAGGTTCGGCGTCATGGCCTCTTCGATGGGCACGCGCAGGGTGTGAGAGCTTTCCGTCATCGTGAAGCGCTCGGACCTCACCAGCCCCGAGCGGCGCAGGGTCAGGACGCCTTCGGCGGGCGCGAAAGGCGACCGCACGAGAATCTCCGCGACCTCGCCGCCCGCGTAAGTCTTGCGGCTCGGTATCAACTCGGCCTTCTCCCGCTCGACCCCGCGCACGGGCGGCAGCTTCCCGCCCGCGACCCACAGCAGCAGTTCGCTCTCGTTGGGCCGCTCGGCGCGGTCGCGCACGCGCGCCGTCAGTCGGTACGCGCCGCCAGCCTTCGTCGCGAAGCGCACGCCCGCCGTGCCCTCCGCGCCGCTCTTGACAGACTGCTCCTGCGCCTCCGCCTCTTCCTGCCGCCACTGCCCGTACTCGTAAACGTAATCGAGCCGCGCGAGCTTGAGCTCTACGTCGCACCCGGCGAGCGCGCGCCCGTCCAGGTCCGTGACGATTGCCTCGACGTTTAAGGGTTCGCCCTGCTGCACGAAGGTGCGCGCGGACTTCAGCCCGACGTACACGTCCGCCGGGTGGACCAGCATGTCGGCGGACGCGGAGAGCGTTTGCCGGTTAACGTCCTGCACGACCGCGTCGGCCGTGACGTGCGACGGCCGCGCCGGGTCCACGCCGTCGAAGTCTATCCTCAGAACGTGCCTGCCCTCGGCGTCCGTCTTCCCCTTGAGCGACCGCGTGTTCGTCTCGCCGTCCTCGCGGTACTCGCCCCACCAGGGTTGGAACTTGCCGAAGGTGTAGTCGTCGCGGTTCGGCGGCGTGTAGTTCGTCGGCCGGGAAATGACTTCCCAGTTGACTTCCGTGTCGGCGAGCCCGCCGCCCGTGTAGTAGGTCGCGGCCATCGAGACGGTCGCGCCCGCGCCCACGAAGTGCGGGGCCTCCGAAGTCCTGGCCGTGATCTCGAACTCGGGCCGGCGGAATTCCTGCACCTGAAAGTGGTGCGCGTGGGTGCCGCCCCGCTGGTCGAGTTCGAACTCCAGGTAGGCGTAGCCCAGATGCATCGTCGCCGGGAGGCGCAGCCTGAGGTCGAACCCGGCGAGCGCGTTGAGCCGCGTGCTGCCCTTACTGATCTCGTTGTTACGCGAGTCTTTCAGGACGTAGTTGACGGTTTCATTCGCGGCCGCGAGCAGCTCCGTGTCTCCCGCGGGCGTGAGGTTGATTTTGCGGACCCAGCCCTTGACGCTCACCTCCTCGCCGGGACGGTACATCTTGCGGTCGTCGAAGACGAACCAGCCCAACTGCGAGTCCGCGACGGAAGTGTGCCAACTGCCCGCCTGGTCGCCGTAATAGGGCTGATAAAACCGCGGCAGGATCGCCAAGTCGTCGCCGCGGCGCGCGACCAGCAGCGGCGGCCGGCTCTCATACGGCGCGTCCGTGAAGGCGAGCCGGGCCAGCCCGTCCGCACCCGTCTTGCCGCCCACGCCTTCGGGGACGACCGTCATCTCAACGTCCGCGAGCGGGCCCCCGTCCCGCAGCGAATTGGCCCAGGCCACCAGGCCGCCGCGGTCGACGAAGGCGTCGAGCCCTATCTCCGTGGCCTGCACCCAAGACCAGACTTGCCCCTGCGACGGCCAGCCGTAGACGCGCACGGGGTCGCCCTTCTTTTCCGCCGGCTCGACCAGCACGAAGACCTGCCCGCGGCCGCCTCTCAGGGCGGGCGAGAGGTCGATCACTGTCTCCGTCAGGTCGCCCGGCTTACTCTTCAGCTCGACGACCTGGTCGAAGACGAGCGCGCCGGGCGGCGGCGGCGTCACCGTCTGACGCCCGATCTCCAGTTCGTAGCGGATGAACTGCGGCCAGTCGGCGGGCGTGACCTTGTAGAGGCGGACCCTCAGCCGGCGGTGATTGGTGCTGTAAACGCTGAAGCTGCGCCGGCCCGCCGGGTCCAGCACGACCATGCCCTGGCTCGGGGAGCCCAGCCTGGGCGCGGCCTCGTTGACTTTGAAGGTGACGCGGCTGTCGCCCGCGAGCGTCTGCCCGAAGGCGTCCTTCAGCGTGGGGGCGAGCGTCACGGTGTAGGTCGTGTTGCTGAGCTTCTCGCCCTGTATGTAAATCGAGTTGCCTGTGGCCCAGATTTGCGCGCCCGGAATCTCCGGCGAGACGGCGACCTTCGACGCCGAAAAGCTGCCGGGGTCGAGCGCGTTCGTGAAGATGATGCGTACGTGGTCGGACGGCGCGCAGCGCATGTCGTAGCCGCATTCCGTGCCTGTGACGCGCAGCGGCCCGTAGGTCCTGAAATTGAAACTCTGTTCGACGGCGGTCGCGCGCGGCCCTTCGGCGGAGGGCGTGCCGGGTGTGACGACGACGTGCACCTCCGTGTCCGAGGGGAGCGCGTCTTTCGTCGCGCCGTCCGGCGTGACGGCGCGCAACGCGAGCCAGCGCCCTTCCTGCGCCCTCTCCGCGAGCGCTTTCACGTCTTCGTCGGCCGCTATCTCTTCCGCCGTCGCGAGGCGCAGGCGCGCGCCGCCCGCCGCGGGCCGAAGCTCTAATTTTGCGAGGACGCGCGCGGGGTCAACGCGCTGGTCGAACTCAAGGAAGATCAGTTCGTCGCGCGCGCGGGAGGGGCCGCCGGGGTGCGAGCGCGTGAGCGTCGGCGGCGCTGTGGCGAAGGTGAAAGTCTCCGCCTGCGGCAGCGCGCTGCCGAGCGCCGAGCGCGTGCCGGCGGGGACTGTGACCGTGTACTCGGTCGCCATGGGCATCCGGCCGCCTTCGGCCTCCGGCTGAAAGACCAGGGTCTGCGAGCCGAGCCAGCGCCAACTGCCCTTCGGCTGCGGCGCGAGCCTGACGGGCACGACCGCCGCCGCCTCGTTCTGCGAAGAGACTGCGACCATGGGCTGCGAGAACGTGACGCTCAAGCCGGGGGCCAGAGCGACTTCGCCTTCGGGCGCGCGGCGCAGGACCGCGAGCGGG
>DATMVE010000068.1:0-19265 GCA_035563515.1 Pyrinomonadaceae bacterium | reverse complement strand
GGGCCGTGTCGAGCCTGCCCTACGGGCTGACGGAGCGGGCCATCGCGGCGGCCAGGCAGATCAGGTTCTCGCCGGCGATGAAGGACGGGCGGGCCGTCTCCCAGTACATCCAGATCGAGTACAACTTCAACCTCTACTAAGGCTCACCTGACCCAGGGTGTAACAACGAGCGGCGCTTCTCCCCGACGAAGAAGCGCCGCTCTTTCTGTCATTACTTTTTTCGCCTGTTCTGCCGTCATCAACTGCAAGGCCGCGCCCGCGCTCGCGTTCTAGCCGAAGAATAAATCGGGAACCGCGACCGGCACGGCGCGTCTAAATCATCGAGCCACCAGCGAGCCGGGGAAACTGTTCTTGCGCCGGGGCGCGCCGTCATTTGTTCGCGCCGCCGGCCCCACACGTCTCTTTTCCGAGGAGAACTCTTATGCGCCAGAATCCCTTAAAAATCTCCCTCCTGCTGCTGACAGTCATCCTCGCAACGTCGCTCGCCTTCTCCAACTTCAAACGCTCAGGGGCCGCGCAAGAGGCCGCGCCGCCCGCGGAGACGAGTTCCACCGGCTCGCTTCAGGCGCTCGACGCCAAGGGCCAGCCGCGCGGGCTCTGCCCGCTCAAGCACACGGACGTGAAGGCCGAGGTGAGCGGCTTCCTTTCGCGCGTGCGCGTCACGCAGGAGTTCGAGAATCCCTTCAAGGAGAAGATCGAGGCCGTCTACACCTTCCCGCTCCCGCAGGCCGCGGCCGTCGACGACATGACCATGACGGTCGGCGACCGCACGGTGCGCGGGCGCATCCTCCGCCGCGAAGAGGCCCAGGCCGTTTACGAGGCCGCGAAGGCGGGCGGCCAGGTGGCGGGCCTGCTAGACCAGGAGCGCCCCAACATCTTCACGCAGTCGGTCGCCAACATCATGCCCGGAGAGCGTGTCGTCGTCACCATCAGCTACGTCGAGACGCTCAAGTACGAGGAGGGCGCTTACGAGTTCGTCTTCCCGACGGTCGTCGGCCCGCGCTACATTCCGGGCGCGCCTTCCGGCACAAATCCGGGCGGCACCACCGAGGTCCCGGACGCGCAGAAGATCACGCCGCCCGTGACGCCTAAGGGGACGCGCGCGGGCCACGACATCTCGCTTGAGGTCGCGCTCGACGCGGGCGTGCCCGTGGAGGAATTGAAATCCGCGTCGCACGAGATTGACGTCGAGAGGCCGAACGGGTGGACGGCGCGCGTCCGGTTGAAGAAGAGGGACGTGCTTCCGAACAAGGACTTCGTGCTCAGGTACAAAGTCGCGGGCGGGCGCATCTCTGACGCCCTGCTCACGCACCGCGACAGCCGCGGCGGCTTCTTCACCTTCATCCTACAGCCGCCCGAGCGCGTCACCGTCGAGGACGTGACGCCGAAAGAGATAGTCTTCGTCCTGGACACCTCAGGCTCCATGAGCGGCTTCCCGATTGAGAAGGCCAAGGAGTCCATGAAACTCGCCCTCGAAGGGCTCAACCCGCAGGACACCTTCAACCTCATCACCTTCGCCGGCGACACGCACGTCCTGTTTGCGCGGCCGGTCCCCGCGACGCCGGAGAACCTGGCGAAGGCGCAGGCGTTTCTGGCCTCGCGCAGCGGCGCGGGCGGGACCGAGATGATGCAGGCCATCAAGGCCGCGCTCGACCCGTCGGACGCGCAAGGCCACATACGCGTCGTCTGCTTCATGACAGACGGCCACGTCGGCAACGACTTCGGGATCATCTCGGAAGTTCAGAAGCACCCGAACGCGCGCGTCTTCGCCTTCGGCATAGGCAGTTCCATAAACCGCTTCCTCCTCGATAAGATTGCCGAAGAGGGGCGCGGCGAGGTCGAGTACGTGGGGCTTTCGGACGACGGCTCGCTGGCGGCCCGCCGCTTCCACGAGCGCGTGCGCAGCCCGCTTTTGACGGACATCAGCGTCGACTGGGCCGGGCTGCCCGTCGCGGACATCTACCCCAAGCGCATCCCGGACCTCTTCAGCGCCAAGCCGGTGATCCTGTCCGGGCGCTACACGAAGGGCGGGCGCGGCGTCGTGCGCCTGAAAGGGAGAGTGTCCGGGCGCGAGTTCGTGCGCGAGATACCGGTCGAGCTGCCGGAGGCCGAGGCTCGCCACGACGTGCTGGCGACGCTCTGGGCGCGGACGCGCGTTTCCGACCTGATGGCCCAGGACTACGAAGGGCTTCAGCGCAACAGCGCGCACGCGGACTCGAAGGAGACCATCACGCAGCTCGGCCTGGAGTACAGGCTGATGACGCAGTTCACCTCCTTCGTCGCCGTCGAAGAGATGGTCGTCACGGAGGGCGGCGTCCCGCGCCGCATCGAAGTGCCCGTCGAGATGCCAGAGGGGATGAGTTACGAGGGGGTCTTCGGGGCCGACAAGAACGCGCCCTCGGGGACCATGACTTTTGCACTCGCCCGCACCCTCCGAACCGGCGGGGGAGGCGGCTTCAGCCGGGGGACCGCCGACAGGGCCAGGAGGCGCAGCCCGGTCAGCAGAGGCGTCATCTCGGGCAACGGACGGGGCGCGGCAGCACCCGCCGGTGCCAGGAACGCTGGCGGCGGCGGCGGCGGCGTCAGCCAGACCGCGACCGTCCGGGCGGCCAAAGTCCCTGCCGGACAATCGCCGGTCACCACCAGCACCGAAGTGTCGGCGGAGCCTATGCCCACGCCGAAGCTGTCGCCCAGGGAAGAGAAGCGGCAGCGGTTGGAGACGAAGCTCAACCCCTCGCTCGTCGCGCTGGTTGACCGGCTGAAGGACAGGAACGCGAAGCCGGGGCCGGACGAGGCGCGCTTCGTCCGCGACGGCCGCGCCGAGATTCAAATCTGGCTGACGGACAAGTCCGAGGAAGCAATCGCGCGGCTCAAGCAACTGGGCTTCGAGGTCGTCCTGGACCCGAAGACCGCCAAGCTCGTCATCGGCCGCCTGCCCGTAGAAAAACTGGAGGCGCTCGCCGAACTGCCGTTCGTCCGCTACGTCGCCCCGCTCAAGAGCGGTGGGCAGTAGGCAGTGGGCAGTTGGCAGTAAATGAAAACGGAAAGCAGCGGCGTACGAGATTTCGTAACTGCTTTCCGTTTTCCGCTTACTGCCCGCTGCCCACTGCCTACTGCTTTTCTGCCAACGAATTTATCAATCTCTCCAAACTTTCGGAGGGCGGCGTCTGAGGTGACGGGACGCGCGCCGGATTTTTCTAGGTTATTGGGACTAGTGGGCCGGAAAAATTTCGTGGAACGTCAGATGCCTGTTGTATACTGACGGAAATTTTCAAGGGGGGCTAGCCGTTCGCCGGGTTTCGCCCTCGCCTCTTTATTCATTTCGAAGAAGCTGCGGACGAAGTCAGGTCAACTGCTCGCCACTCCGGGCGCGGCCGCTCTCCCCAGACGCGCCGCCGCGGCCCGCGACCCGTACTCTTGGCCCTGACTCACACTCGAACAAGGGGAATCCGCTCGGCTCCCGCGGCCAGACCGAGCTTTACAGCACACGCACGCTCTTTCCCAGTTAACTTAGGAGGTTGTATGAAGAGAGCAAGACTTCTCGGGAGTGCTTTTACCAAACTACTGCTGTGCGCCCTGCTCCAACTCTTCGTCGTTCACGTCGCCTCGGCGCAGACCGGCTCGTCCTCCGTGCGCGGGACCGTCCTGGACCCGCAGGACCGCCCGGTCGCCGGCGTGACCCTGACGCTGACGAACGTCGAACGCAACTTCACGCGCACGCAGACCACGGACGAGGGCGGCGAGTACGTCTTCTCGGCCGTCCCTCCCGGCTCGTACCGCCTGGAGGCCGAAGCCTCTGGCTTCAAGAAGGCCTCGGTCACAGAGGTGCAGGCCCTGGTCGAGACCCCGGTCGAGATTAACGTCAAGCTGGAGGTCGGCGAGGTGACCGAGACCGTCAGCGTCGTCGCCACCAACGAAGCGCCGCTCAACACGACCGACGCGACCATCGGCAACGCCTTCGAGCAGCGCCGCATTCAGGAACTCCCGCTCAACGCGCGCAACGTCGTCGGGCTGCTCTCGTTGCAGCCGGGCGTGACCCGCACGGGCTACGTCAACGGCGGGCGCGCCGACCAGGCCAACGTCCTGCTGGACGGCGTGGACAACAACGAGCAGCAGCGCGGCCTGGACGTGGTGACCGACGAGGCGTTCGCCTCGGTGCTGCGCTCGACCCCGGACTCCTTGCAGGAGTTCCGCGTCGTCACGACCAACCCGAACGCCGAGCAGGGCCGCTCCTCAGGCGCGCAGGTCTCGCTCATCACCAAGTCGGGTACGAACGAATGGCACGGCTCGCTCTACGAGTACCACCGCAACACGGTGACGACCGCCAACGACTTCTTCAACAACGCGGCCGGCACGTACGCGGCTGACGACCTGGCCGTCACCACGGGTCAGGCCAACGCGGGCGACCCGCGCGCCCCGCGGCCGCAACTCCTGCGCAACGTCTTCGGCGGCTCCATCGGCGGGCCGATTAAGAAAGACCGCGCCTTCTTCTTCTTCACCTACGAGGGCTTCCGCGAGGCGTCCGAGACTACGGTCGTGCGCGAAGTGCCCCTGCCCTCGCTCGGGCAGGGCATCGTCAGGTATCGCTGCGATCAGGAGAACGAGGACGACGCCCTGCGCGCCCAGTGCATCGCCGCCGGCGGCGTCATCAGCCTGAACCCCGCCTCGATCAACGCGGCCTACATCGCCGCCAACGGCGACACCCCCGGCGTCAACCCGCTGACGCTGGCCGTGCTCGCCAGCGCCGCGAACCGCTACCCGGCCAACGACACGAGCGTCGGCGACGGGCTCAACACCAGCGGCTTCCGCTTCAACGCCAAGACGCCCGCCCGGCTGAACACCTACATCACGAGGATGGACTTCAACCTGACGGACCGCCAGACGCTCTTCTTCCGCGGCAACTACCAGTGGGACCACGTGACGCGCAACGTCTACGGCGGCCCCGACTGCGGGATCGACTTCACGGCCGACAACATCCAGTGCTTCCCGGACACGCAGCCGCTCTCCATCTGGAACCACCCGTGGGGCCTCTCGGCCGGCCACACCTGGACGGCGTCATCCAACTTCGTCAACCGCTTCACCTACGGCTTCACGCGCGCCGCCTTCACGGACAGCGGCGAGTCGGAGGAGAACCGCGTCACCTTCCGCTTCATCTTCGCGCCCCTCGGCTACAGGCGCGGGCTCCAGCGCGTGACGCCGGTCCACAATTTCGTCGACGACATCTCGCTGATTAAAGGCGACCACACCTTCAGCTTCGGCGGCAACGTCCGCATCATTCGCAACAACCGCACCGCCTTCGGCAGCTCCTTCGACGACGCGATCATCAACCCGTCGTACTACAACAGCTCCGGCGCGGTCGTCCGCCGGCCGTTCACCGACGTGGACCCCGGCTTCAACGACAACCTGCGCGACGCGCTCTCGGCGGTCATCGGCCGCTACTCGCAGTACAGCGCCAACCTCGTCTACGACGAGAGCGGCGCGTTACAGCCCGTGGGCACGGCGACCGACCGCTCCTTCGCCACCGAAGAGTACGAGCTCTACTGGCAGGACTCGTGGCGCATCAAGTCGAACCTGACGATCAACTACGGCGTGCGCTGGTCTACCTCGACGCCCGTCTACGAACGTAACGGCGTCCAGGTCATCCCCCAGCCGAGCCTCGGCGAGTACTTCGCGCAGCGCGTCGAGAGCGCCAACCAGGGCGTCCCCTTCAACGACCCGATCACTTTCGTGAAGGGCGGCAAGGCGAACAACGCCCCCGGCTACTACGAGCAGGACTGGAACAACTTCGCGCCGACCGTCTCGGTCGCCTGGTCGCCGGACCTCGGCGACAACTGGTTCGGCCGCCTCGTCGGGCGCAACGGCCGCTCCGTCATCCGCGGCGGCTTCCGCATGACCTACGACCGCATCGGCAGCCAGTTGGCCGTCAACTTCGACCTTAACAACCTGGCCGGGTTCACCTCCGCCAGGAACATCAACGCCAACACGTTCGACGTGACGGACAGCCGCGCCAACGGCATGGGGCCGCTCTTCACGGGCTTCAACCCGGCGGTCCGCTCGCTGATCTTCCCCGGCTCGAGCGGCCCGATCCCGACCAGCCTGTCGTTCCCGCTGACGGTCCCGTCGGACCAGGACCAGCGCATCGAGGTCTCGCTCGACGACTCGCTGACGACGCCCTACAACTACAGCGTCAACTTCTCCTACGGCCGCGAACTCGGCAAGGGCTTCGCGTTCGAGGCCAGTTACGTCGGCCGCTTCGCGCGCAACCTGCTCGCGACGCGCGACATCATGCAGTTGAACAACATCCGCGACCCGCAGTCGGGGATGACCTTCTACGAGGCGATGAACCTGCTGATCGACGCCCGCTACAACAACACGCCGATCACCTCCATCGCTCCGATAGCCTTCTTCGAAAACTTCTTCCCGTTCATGCCCGCCTGGCAGGGCGCGCCGGAGCTGACGCCCACGCAGGCGGCCTACCTGGAGGTCGCGCCCGCGTCTTTGGGCGGCTTCGACGACGTGGACTACACGTTCGTGCAGTTGTTGTGGGACGACAGGCCCGACTGCACTGGCTGCCCGTTCGAGGGCGGGCCCGGCAAGTTCAACAACCTGTTCTACCAGCCGCAGTTCGCCGCGCTCTCGGCCTTCTCGACCATTGCCTACTCGAACTACAACTCGATGCAGTTGAGCCTGCGCAAGCGGTTCAGCAACGACCTCGCCTTCGACTTCAACTACACGATGGGCCACTCGCTCGACAACGCCTCCGGCTTGCAGAGCGCGACGACCTACGGCACGGCCTTCATCGTCAACGCGCTCGACCCCGACCAGAACTACGCCAGCTCGGACTTCGACGCGCGCCACATCATCAACGCCAACTGGCTCCTGGGCCTCCCGTTCGGCCGCGGCAAGATGTTCGGCATGTCGGGGCTCGCCGACACGGTGCTCGGCGGCTGGCAGTTGACCGGCATCTTCCGCTGGAACTCCGGGCTGCCCGTGCAGACGCCGTTCGACGGCGGCGTCTGGGCGACGAACTGGAACGTGCAGTCCAACGGCGTGCGCGCCCGCCCGGTCACGGCGAGCCCGACGCGGACGGGGACGCCGAACCTCTTCAGCGACCCCGTCGCGGCCTACCAGAGCTTCCGCAACGCGCGCTCGGGCGAGGTCGGGGACCGCAACGTCCTACGCAACGAGGGCTTCGTCTCGCTGGACATGGGGCTCACCAAGGAGTTCAAGCTCCCGTGGGAGGGGCACTCGCTGCAATTCCGCTGGGAGGTCTTCAACGTCACCAACACGCAGCGTTTCGACGCGCTGACCATCGCCGACCTCGGCCTGGACATAGACCCGTTCCTGGGCGGCCAGCCCAGTTCCGAGTTCGGCCAGTACACCTCGACGCAGACGCCGCTCAACGAGACCAAGGCGGGCCGCGTCATGCAGTTCGCGCTGCGCTACCAGTTCTAACGGCGCACGCGCTTTGACCAAATGGAAGCGGGCTGAGGCTTCACGGCCTCAGCCCGCAAATTTTTGTCACGCACCCCGCGCAGTTTCGCCCGGCGGCCGAATGATTCACCCGAAGCCCGGGAGTCAAGACCGTGGCGGCCGGACGACGAGCCTGACGGGGCGATTCTCTTTGCCGACCCTGACCGTGACGGGCTGCGAATTAACTAGTCCGATTGCCTTGCCGACGGTGATGGTGGCCGACAACTCGTACGTCTGCCCCTCGATTCCTTTGATTTTGAAACGGCCCTGCGAGTCCGTGGACATGCAGTTACCCTCCCGGTAACCCGTCCTGGGGTTCGTCAGTGTGATGCCGCAATTGCTAACGAAAGGCCGCCCGTCGGGCCACACGGCGACGCCTTCTATTATCCGCTCGGCCAGGCGGAGCGGTCTCGGCAGGTAGAGCCCGCTTATTTTCTGCCCTTCGCTTAACGTGATGACGGCGGCCCTGGCCCGTTCCTCAACGCCGGGGTAATAGAACTCCGGGTACGGCCCGACCACGCTGGGGCCGCTCCGCAGGTTGAACCCCAGATAGTATCGGCCGGGCGGCAGAAAAGAGAACTTGAAGGCCCTGGACTCGTCGAGCCTTACGGTCCTGAGGTTGGCCCGGGCCGTCTTCTCGTCCGCGGGAATAAGCTGGGGCTCCACGTCCTCCGCGACTACCCCCGTGTCGTCCACCACCATGCCGGAAATTTCTCCGTTTGGTCTGGCGACAAACCATTCGCGGACGCAGCCCTGCCCAGGAATCTCCACCTCCCATTCACTGCGGGGCTCCTCGGCCAGCACGTCGGCGCTGCTGAAATTCGTGGGCGGGTTGGTGCGAACCTTGTAGCGCCCCCGCGGGACTCCGAGTAACTCGAACTTACCGCCGGCGTCGCTGACGGCCCGGAAGCGTTGGCCCACGCTCTCCAGAATCACTTCGACCTTCGACATCGGCTCGTCTTCCCGGCCGCTTTTATCCGCGCCCTGAGGCTCGCGGCTGACTTCGCCGAAGAGCCCGCCCCCCGGCGGCAGCTTCCCGACGCCGCGCAGGTAGACTAGGTCGTCGCCGGCTTCAGAGAGGGGCGCGGTCCCGCTGCAGATGTTCGTGTGAAAGGTGACGCCGTTCGGGTTCTTGTAGGCGTAAACCAGATACCGCTCGCCCTGTTTAAAGTAGTAGTCGCAGGTGGTGCTCTCGCCGGAGACTTCTATCTCCGCCGCGCCGACCCCGAGAAAAGCTTCCTCGACCTTGAAGAGCGAGGCACTGCTGCCGCGGGTTAAAGTGGTCGACATCGCGTTCGACGGGAGGCGGGGTTGGGTCGAAGTGGTACCCGTTTGAGTTACGAGGCCGGTGAAAACTACGGAGGCCGCGCCGTATGCCTGGCACGGCGACATCCTGGCGCACGAGCAGGCGTCGGCACTGGAAGCGAACGAGAGAATCAGCGCCACCGCTGACGCCGGCAGGAAAGCTCTGATATTAAATCTCACGGCCGTCCTCGCGCGCATCGAGCAGGATCAGTCTGCTTCGCCGGGCTTCCCGCGGCGCGCCGTTCGAGCATGAAAGTATTGCCCACGGCAATCTAGTCTGTCTCTTTCTTTTCTCCCCGCGCGGGTGCCTCTTCCTCGCGCGTGGATTCCTGCTTCTCCCGCTTCGGCTCCTCCTGCCGCGGCTCGCGCTCGTGCCGCCTGGCGATGGGCTCGATGATGGCTTTCCAGACCTGGTCGTCCAGCCTCCCGATTACAGGCATCACTCCCGCTCCTTTCGCCGGAACCGCGCCGCGCGCTCTTTCGCCGCCGCGCGTTTACGGATATATTTACCCAAAGTTTTCCCGAAAGAGTTTACTGCTATGCCAAAAAATCCCGCAACCCCCGAAAGAATCAACGCCGAGCGCAGACTTCTCCCGCTCGCCGCCGCCATCGCGCTCGCGCTCCTCGGCGCTCTCGCCGTCACGAGCGCGCAGGAGACTCAGCAGGACAATCAGAAGCAACAGCGTCCGCGCAGGGTCGGCGGCACTGCCACGCCCGCGCAGACGCCGCCCCCTCCGTCCTCAGAGCTTCCGGCCGGCGGCGAAGAGGTTGACGAGGGCGACGTGGTGCGCGTCGAGACGCAGTTGGTCTCCGTGCCGGCGGTCGTGACGGACAAGACGGGGCGGCCGCTCTCGAACCTGCGCGCGGAGAACTTCGTCCTCTACGAGGACGGGCGGCCGCAGCAGATCAGCAACTTCGCCACGACCGAAGCGCCCTTCGAGATCGCGCTCCTGCTGGACACTTCGGGCTCGACGCGCGCCGACATCGGCCTGATACGCCGCGCCGCGCGCTCCTTCCTCGACGGCCTGCGCCCCGGCGACCGCGTCGCCATCGTCGCCTTCAACAGCCCCGACGGCGGCCCGCGCGGATTGCCGACCGTGGAGTTGCTAGCCGGCCTGACGGAGGACCGCGACGTGTTGCAGGAGGCGCTGGAGAATATCGGCGCGAGCAACGGCACGCCCTATTACGACGCGCTCCGCCTGGTCGCCGCTGAGGTCTTCCGCGAGTCGCCGCGCGACGAGGTGCGCGGCCGCCGCGCCGTGGTCGCGCTGACCGACGGCGTCGACTCCGCGAGCGAGGGCGACTTCGCAGAGGCGCGCTCGCGCATCCAGATGACGAACGTCGCCTGCTACTTCATACAGGTCAACACGGAGGAGTTCGTCGAGGACCGGCTGCTCCGCGACTGCCAGGAGTTCGGCACGCTGCGCCTGTCGCGCGCGCAGCTCGAACGCTACCGCCGCATCTTCGTCCCCCGCGCAGAGGCCGGCACGTTCAGCGACTTCTGCCAGATGGGGCCGTTCGAGCGCATGCACATCAGCCGCAGCCTCTACGACCTGGCGCGCCGCGAGATGAACGACCTGGCGCGGGCCTCCGGCGGCAAGACGTTCGTGGCCGCGAGCCTGCGCGACGCGCGCGCCGCCTTCGCGCAGGTCGCCGCCGAAATTGGCACACAGTACAGCCTCGGCTACTACTCCACCAACAAGGCGCACGACGGCCGCTTCCGCGCCATCCGCGTCGAGGTCCGCGGCGCGGGCACAGGCGCGCAGGTCCGCGCCCGCGAGGGCTACTACGCGCCGAAGAGTTAGTCGGCGGCAGGCCGCGAGCGGCTGGCAGAAAATCAGACAGGTCGGAGGGGAATCACCGTTGATGAATCAAGAGAGCGCGTTTGAACGGATAGTCTTGATCGTCCTCGACAGCGCGGGCATCGGCGAGATGCCGGACGCCGCCGAGTGGGGCGACGCGGGCTCGGACACCATCGGCCACATCCTGGCCTCGCGCGAGGTGCGGCTGCCGAACCTGCGCGGCTACGGCCTCGGCAACATCCGCCCCCTCGCGAACCTCCCGCCAATCGAGAACCCGCGCGGCTCCTACGGCCGCTGCGCGCTGCGCTCGAACGGCAAAGACACGACCACGGGCCACTGGGAGATGGCCGGCATTATCCTGGACCGCGCCTTCCCGACCTACCCGCAGGGCTTCCCGCAACGGATTATCGACCGCTTCGTCGGCGAGACGGGCGTCCCAGGCGTCCTCGGCAACGTCCCGGCTTCTGGCACAGAAATCATCAAGGAGCTGGGCGAGGAGCACGTCCGCACGGGCAAGCCTATCGTCTACACCTCGGCCGACTCCGTCTTCCAGATAGCCGCGCACGAGGAGGTGATTTCGGTCCCGCGCCTTTACGAATTGTGCGAGACGGCGCGCCGCATCCTGAAGGGCGAGGACGAGGTGGGCCGCGTCATCGCGCGCCCGTTCCTTGGGGAGCCGGGCGCGTTCCGCCGCACAGAGAACCGCCACGACTACGCCGTCCCGCCGCCGCGCGAGAACCTTCTGGTCGCACTCAACGAAGCGGGCCTCGACGTGGTCTGCATCGGCAAGGTGGCTTCGATTTACGACTCGGCCGGGGTGACCCGGGACTTGACGGCGAAGAACAACGACCAGTCCATCGATCAGACCGTCCGCGCCCTCGGTGAGGAGTCGCGCGGCCTCATCTTCTCGAACCTGGTGGACTTCGACATGCTCTACGGGCACCGCCGCGACACCGAAGGCTACGCCCGCGCCCTTGAGCACTTCGACGCGCGGCTGCCGGAGATCGAGGCGGCGATGCGCGAGCGCGACCTCTTCGTCATCGCCGCAGACCACGGCAACGACCCGACCTTCCCCGGCACGGACCACACGCGCGAATACTCGCCCCTCATCGTCTACGGCAAGAGCGCGCGCCCCGGCGTCAACCTCGGCACGCGCTCCTCCCTCGCCGACATAGGCCAGACCATCGCCGACAACTTCGGGCTGAAACTAACGGCGGGCGAGAGTTTTCTGAAGGAACTGACAGATATTTAGCCTCGTTAGAGGCGAATGGAAATAGCCCGGCACTCCAGTGCCGGGCTATTTCCATTCGCCCCTGGCGGGACTATTGGCGGCCGTTATTTCTGCGTCAGACTCCTGTAGATTAACTCAATCCACTGATCGGTCTTGATAAAGCCCGTGCCCCAGTCTTTCCAGGTCTCGGGGAGGCCGGCGGCTTTGATCTGTTCGAGGGTTTTGCCGGCCGCGGCCTGCTTGCGGACGATGTCGGTTGTCTCCAGGAGCATGCGGTGGTAGAGCCGCAGGTCCTCGACGGTCGAGAGCGGGCCGTGGCCGGGGATGATCTTGACGCCGGCGGGGAGCCGGCTGATAACGTCGCCGACGTTCTTCGCGAGGCTCACCACGTTGCCGCCGTTCTCCAGGTCCACGAAGGGGAAGCGCCCGGCGAAGAAGTCGTCGCCCATGTGCACGACGTTCGAGCCCGTGAAGAAGATGACGCTGTCGCCGTCTGTGTGCCCGTTCGGGAAGTGTATGGCGCGAATCTCCTCGCCGTTGAAGTGGACGGCGAGCGAGTTGTCGAAGGTGATGACGGGCAGCGCCTCACGCGGGGAGGCCGGGACCGTGTTGCCGAAAATCTTCTGGTCCGAGGCGAGCCGCTTGCGCACGTTGTCGTGCGCGATGATGGAAGCCTCCGTGCTGAACCTGGCGTTGCCGCCCGTGTGGTCTCCGTGCCAGTGCGTGTTGAGGACGAATTTCAGTTTCCCGTCGCCCAGCGCCTTCAGCGCGGCGCGAATCTTCTCGGCGAGCGGCGCGAACTGGTCGTCCACGATCAGGATGCCGTCCGCGCCGACCGAGACGCCTATGTTGCCGCCCGCGCCTTCGAGCATGTAGACCGAGCCCGCCACCTTCGTCGCCTTAATCTCGACCTTCGAGAAATCCGGCTGCTGCGCCCTCACCGAAACTGTGCCAAGACAAGCGACGGCCAACGCACAAACCAACACGAATCTTTTCATCTTATTCTCCTCGATAAAAATGACGAGTGCGGAGTGAGGAATGATGAATTAAAAAGCAACTGTCTTCAATTCGTCATTCCTCACTCCGCACTCATCATTGCACTTCCGGGTCTTTGATCACGGCGATGTAAGGCAGGTTGCGGTAGCGCTCGGCGAAGTCGAGGCCGTAGCCGACGACGAAGGCGTCCGGGATTTGGAAGCCGAGGTAGTTGATCTCGACCTCGCGCTCGCGCCGCTCGAACTTGTCCAGCAGCGCCGCGAGCTTGACGCTCGACGCGCCGCGCGACTTGAGGTTGGCGAGCAGGTAGGAGAGCGTCAGCCCCGTGTCCACGATGTCTTCGACGACCAGTATGTCGCGCCCCTCGACGGCCACGTCCAGGTCTTTGACGATGCGGACCTCGCCCGAGGTGCGCGTGCTCGACCCGTAGCTCGAAATCGCCATGAACTCTATGCCGAGCCTGAGGTCTATGGCGCGCAGCAGGTCGCTGACGAAGATGACCGCGCCCTTGAGCACGCCGATGAGCAGGGGGTTCTTGCCCTCGTAGTCGCGCGCGATGTCGCGGCCCATCGCCGCGATGCGCTCCTGAATCTGCTCCGCCGAGAAGAGTGTTTCGAGGTTGGGGTTGTTGAACTCAGAGAGAGCCTGCGCGGTCGAAGTGGACAAGACGGCCTCCAGTGTTGAAAATCAGTCCGTGCCGGGTGCGGTTCAGCCCTCCATTCAAACAAAGAAAATATTGATCGGTGAACGAGTGACAGAACCGTTTTCGTTTGCGTGTGTCGCCTGTGACGACATACTATTCAAGCTCTCCCCGCAGGTCAATGTTTCGGAGCAGTCCCCGAAAGGAACCGGATTGAGACACTCTGCCAGATTCTGTGCGTGCGTGATTCTGCTCTGCCTGTCGGCGGCCGCGGGGCGGGCGCAGCAATCGGGCGCGGCGGCGAGCCCGCCGCCGCCGCCGAGCAGCGCGCCGCCTTTGGACATCAGCGTCAAGGCCACGGAGCGCGAGATTGACGACAGCATCCCGGCCGACCCCGCGACCGCCGCAGTCGTCGCGCCCTACAGCGCGAAGGTGCGCGAGCTGGACGCGCCCATAGGGAAGCTCGCGGGCGATTTGAAGAAGGGCGGGATGGGCGCGGGCTCGCTCGGCAATTTCGTCGCCGACGCTTTGCGCTCGCGGGCCGAAGTGAAACTGGGCCGGCCCGTCCTGCTGGCCATCACCAACAGCGGCGGCCTGCGCAAAAACGAGATCATCGCGGGCTCGCTCTCGGCCAACGACATCTTCCAACTGCTGCCCTTCGAGAACGCGCTCGTCGCGCTAGACCTCACGGGCGAACAGCTCCTGCGCTTCCTCAAGGTCGTCGTCTCCCACCGCGACGCGCAGTCGGGCGCGCGCATCGTCTACCGCACGAACGAGAAGAAGGAGAGCGAGCTGGCCGCAGTGGGGCTCGGCGGCCCAGGCGCGTGGAAAGACGTTGACCCGCGGGCCACGTACACCATCGTGACGATAGACTACCTGGTGAACCGCGGCGGCGATTACAGCATCTTGAAGGAGGCGACAAACGTCCGCCCGCTCGGCCTGACGATGCGCGACGCGGTGCTCGACTACGTCAAGGCGGAGACGGCCGCCGGCCGGCCCGTCAAGGCGCTGCTCGACGGGCGTTTCAGCACGGAGAAGGCCGCGACGACGACGAAGACGGAGGACGAGGAGCCGCAATGATTACCAGACGAAAATTCCTGGGCGCGTCGGTTGGCGGCGGCGCTGCGCTCGCGCTCACGGCTTCGGCGCAACCTTTCTCGGGCCACGCGTTCAGCTCCTTCGCGGCCTTCAGCGAGCCGCTGCTCCGTCCCGCTGAAGGTGAAACGCTCATCACTATCCTGCACACGAACGATCAGCACTCGCAGATTGACCCGCTCCCCGCGAACGACCGCAACGCGGGCAAGGGAGGTGTGGCGCGCCGCGCGACACTCGTCAAACGCATACGCGCCGAGAACCCTAACACGCTGCTCCTGGACGCGGGCGACTCGTTCCAGGGCACGCCCTACTTCAACCTCTACCGCGGCGAGGTCGAGTACAAGGCGATGACGGCCATCGGCTACGACGTGGTGACGCTCGGCAACCACGACTTCGACAACGGGGTGGAGGCGCTGGCCGAGGCGATGAAGCACGCGAAGTTCGAGTTCGTCTCGGCCAACTACGACGTGCGCGGGACGGCGATTGAGAATCGCGTCAAGCCTTACGTCGTGAGGGAACTCGGCGGCGTGCGGGTCGGCGTCTTCGGCCTCGGCATCAAGCTCGAAGGCTTGAACCCGCCGGAGAGTTTTAAGGGCGTCAAGTATTACGACCCCGTCAAGGTCGCGCACGGGGCCGTGAGGGTCTTGCGCGAGCGCGAGCGCTGCGCGATGGTCGTGTGCGCCTCGCACCTCGGCTACTACCCGAACCCGAAGCCGGACGATGTTGGCGACTCGCAGGTGGCCTCGCAGGTGAACGGCATAGACTTCATCGCCAGCGGCCACACGCACACCTTCATGCGCCAGCCCGTCGCCGTCAAGCAGCCGTCCGGCAGCAACACCATCATCTTCCAGGTCGGCAAGAGCGGCATCTACCTCGGCCGCGTGGACTTCACCGTCCGCGCCAACAAGGTCACGGCCTACGCCGGGAGGATTCTGGATTTGAACGACGCGTAACGAGCGGGGCGGCCCGCGAGTTGAATTAAGGAGCGGCGAGATGGCTGAGAATTTTCGGAAATTTAAAATCGCGGTCGTGGCCGCCGGGCTCGCCTGTGCGCTGGCGTTCCTCGTCAATCATCTCTCGGCGAGCGCTGTAGTGCCGGTACGTGAAAAGGAAAATAGTTTGGCCGGCGACAAGCCTGTGAAGGAAATCAAGGGCTACAAAAATTGGACGAAGGTTAACGCGGCCCCGCAGTTGATGCCGGGGCGGATTGCCGCTGCGTGCGCGATCTGGCTGGGGGCCGGCGGCGTGGTGATTGACGGTGAGGGGAACCCGCATCGCCACAAGTATTTCACCGTTTACGTGAACGACACGGGGGGGGCGGCGATGCTCAATCAAAAAAGCCCGAAGTTCCCGGAGGGCTCCGTCATCGTCAAAGAAAAACTGACGGCCAAAGACAGTCAGACGCCGGAGCTGTTGACGGTGATGATTAAGCGGCACGAAGGCTTCAACCCTGAGAGCGGCGACTGGGAGTACATGGTCGTGGACGGCACTGGCACAAAAATCGAGGGGCGCGGGAAGCTGGAAAACTGCCAGGGCTGTCACCTCAGCAACCAAAAAACAGACTACATCTTTCGGACTTATTTGTCGGACGAGGCCGAGAGGGTTTTGAAATAACAACGCCCGAGTCCGCCGAACCGGCCGGCCGACGTTAGTAAACTTTTATGGCGACTGACGACAACACACGCGACCGCGTCCGCGCGCTCGTCCGCGACGTGCTGGCGAACGCGATGCCCGCCGAAGAAGAGGCGTCCGGCGCAAGCGCGCCCGCCGCCTCTTCAACGCAGAGCGCGCCTCCCGCCTCTTCGACGCCGACCCGGTTCATAGACACTGTGCCGGCGGAACCCCCGCAGACGGGCCGCGGGGAAGAGTTCGCGCGCGACGAGTCTTCCAAGCGGGTGATTACGGAGGACGACGTGCGCGGCCTCGAAGACGGCTCGCGCTTGAGAATCGCGGAGGGGGCGCGCCTCACGCCGCTCGCGGCCGACATCGTGCGCGAGCGAAAGATAGAGCTGGTGCGCCGCGTCTCGCGCAAGGGCTCGCGCGGGGCGAAGCTGGTCGCCGTCGGCGCGGACCACGGCGGCTTCAAGATGAAGGAAGAGCTGAAAGGGCTGCTCGCGGAATTGGGCCACCGCGTGCGCGACTACGGCACGGACTCGGAGGACGCGGTCGACTACCCCGACTTCGCGCACGCGGTCGCGCGCGCCGTCGCGGACGGCCACGCCGACGTCGGCGTCATCATCGACGGCGCGGGCGTCGGCTCCTGCATGACGGCCAACAAAGTGCCGGGCGTGCGCGCCGCCGCCTGCTACTCCGTCGCCGTAGCGAAGAACTCCCGCGAGCACAACGACGCCAACGTCCTCACGCTCGGGAGCAAAGCCGTCACCAGCGCCGAGATGCGCGAGATAGTGACCGCCTGGCTCTCCACCGAAATCAGCGAAGACCGCCACCGCAAACGCGTCGCCAAGATCACGGCCATCGAGCGGCAGTATCTCAGTTAGCCCATGCGACCATTCAGGACCGAGGAACGGAGGCGCGCCATCCGGCGCGGCCTGGAGTTCATCTACGAAGTGGCCCGCGACGGGGAGTGCTTCGCGGAGTACGGCCACGACCTCATCAACTGCTTCTACTTCATCTCGGACACTTCGCTGGACCCGTCGCTCCGCCGCGCGGCGCGCCGCATGGGCCGCGAGCGAGCGCGCCTCTGGCGGCGCGAACACTCAAAGCCCCCCGCGGGCGCGGACGCAGACACCGTCAGCGTGTACGTCCACGGGAGCTACGCGGCAGACCGCTTGGGCCTGCGCGACCCGGAGTTGAAAGAGCGACTGAGGCGCGCGGCGCGGCGCGTCACGGCGCAGGACTACTTCTGGTTCGACCCGGCGAACGAGCCCCCGCCCTCGACTGTCACGCCGCGCTGCCGGTGCGGGCTCTTGAACGAGCGCGGGCGGAAGACTTGCCGCCGCTGCCGCGGGCGTCTGAACTTCGTCAACCGTTACAAGCTCTGGTACGAGGCGCTCATCGCCGCCTACAACTGCGAGCGCGTCGGCGCCCGCGTCGGCGGGGCGCGCTACCGTGACGTGTTGAAGTGGCTGCCCTTGATGCGCCCGTACCGCGGGCGCGAGGGCGGCCGCAACCCTGACTTTTACGACTCGCTCTACGCCGTCACGCACGTCGTCTACACGCTGAACGACTACAGCCGCCACCGCCTACGCCCGCGCTGGCTGCCCGACGAGTTCGAGTTCCTCAAACGAAACCTGCACGAGGCCGCCGAGACCAAAGACGCAGACATGATGGGCGAGTTCCTGGACTCGCTCAGGGCTTTCGGGCTCGAAGACACGCACCCTTTGATTCGCACCGGCGTAGAGTTCCTCCTCTCGCGCCAGAACGCGGACGGGAGCTGGGGCGACACGTCTGCGTCGGACATCTATCACCGCTACCACCCGACCTGGACCGCCATCGACGGCCTGCGCGAGTACCGCTGGCGCGGCGAGCGCCTCAGCTTCCCGCGGCTCATGCCCATGCTCCGCGAGATGAACGGGCGGCGCGGCCTTGTGTTAAGATAGGCGGCAAAAGCGGGCCAAATCTAAAGACCATGTCGCTCGCGACGCGGGAACTGAGAAAATGCCACATTCACAAAACGGCGATTTAGAGCACCTCGTGGAGCAGATCACTGACGTGATCGTCGCGCGATTGAACGGCGAGCGGGACGAGCAGGCGGCGCTGTGCGGGTGCACGAACGAGTGCTTCAACCGCTGCCCGGAGCGGATGCACAGGATCGTGGACGCGGGCGCGGCGCGCATAGGGCTCGTGCTGGGGCAAACGGCCTCGGCGCGCGACTGGGCGAGCTTGATTGACCACACGCTTCTGAAACCCGAGGCGGCCGAGGACGACATCAGGCGCTTGTGCGAGGAGGCCGCGCGCTTCCGCTTCGCGAGCGTGTGCATCAACCCCACCTGGGTGCGCGCGGCGGCCTGCCACCTGCGCGGCACAAATGTTCCCGTCTGCACGGTCATAGGCTTCCCGCTCGGCGCGACTCTGCCGGACGTGAAGGCGTACGAGGCGCGGCGCGCGATCATGGACGGCGCGCGCGAGTTGGACATGGTCATCAACATCGGCGCGCTCAAGAGCGGGGACGACTGCGCCGTCGAGCACGACATACGCTCGGTCGCGGAGGTCGCGCACGAGTACGAGGCCGTCTGCAAAGTAATTATCGAGACGGCGCTTTTGACGGACGAGGAGAAGGTCCGCGCCTCGCTCGCGGCCAAGCGCGCGGGCGCAGACTTCGTCAAGACCTCGACGGGCTTTTCGAAAGGCGGCGCGACCGTCGCCGACATAGCGTTGATGCGCCAGGCGGTCGGGCCGGATTTAGGCGTCAAGGCTTCGGGCGGCGTCAAAGGCTTGGAGGACGCGCGCAAGATGGTCGAGGCCGGGGCCACGCGCATCGGCGCGAGCGTCGGCGTCAAGATCGCCCAGGAGGCCGCCGGAGCAAAACCCACGGCGACGGCGGCGGCGTACTGAAGAAGGCGAAGGGAAAAGGCCAAAGGCGAAAGGGCGGCGCGTTAAGCACGCCCTCCCTTTCGCCTTTTAGAGCGGTTTTCAGTTGGCTGTAAGCCAGCGGGGGAGTAGACTCACCGCATGAAAGCCTACTCTCCTGACCTCTGCGCCAAGATCGCCAGAGCCTACAACGAAGGCGAGGGGTCGCAGCGCCAACTGGCCCGCCGGTTCC
>DATMVE010000067.1:0-16945 GCA_035563515.1 Pyrinomonadaceae bacterium | reverse complement strand
CGCGGGCGTCGTGCCGCCCGTGGCCGCGGGCGAGCCCGACGAGAGCCTGCGCTGCTCGTCAGGCGTCAGTTGGAACATGTAGCGCACGAGCAGCTCCGCGTGGTCGCGGTGGTAGTTGTTGAAGGCTTCGGGCGTCGGGCCGTTGAAGACCATGCGCCCGCCCTCCTTCTTGAAGAGGCCCGAGGGCATGGCCGTGCCCGGGCTGATCTGCTGCGGGTCGAGCAGCCAGCGGTAAGTCCACTTCGGCTTCAGGCGCTCGCTCGCCAGCAGGAAGTTCGGCGCGGACGCGGTCCGGTCGTGCACGGGGTCGCCCGTGATGTGACACTTCAGGCAGGGCGCGCCCTGCGACGTGAACAGCGCGCGGGCCAGCGTCTTCTCCTCCTCCTTGAGCGGCTCCAGCGGCTCGCGTATGTACGGCTCCTGCTGCGCCGACACGGCCATGAAGAAGCGCACCAGGATGCGCAACTCGTTCGGCGAGAAGTTGAACGTGGGCATGCGCGCGCGCAGGTAGCTCCTCACGCCGTTGCGGTCCGCGCCGGGCTGCCGCCTGAATTGCTCGGCCAGGAGGCCGGCGTCACTGACAGCCGTCGATGCGCCGCCCGCCTGCTGGCCGCCGTTCTGCGCGCCGCCTTGCGCCCCGCCCTGTGCGCCGCTCGGCGCGCCGCTCGCGGGAGGCGAAGCTGTCGGCGTCGCCGGCTGCGTGTTGTTCGCGCCGCCGGCCGCCGCGGGAGTCCCGACCGTGCGGTCGCTGCGCCCCGGCTCGGCCCCGCCCCTCTCGTCCGACAGCGACGGGTCGTGCAGGAAGCGCAGGAGCCAGTTCGGGTCGACGCGCGCGCCCTCGCTCGTCAGGTTCGGCGGGAGCTGCTCCCTCCACTCCGGGTTCTGGTAGAGCGGCAAGTCCATCAGGACGGAGCGCTGGCCCAGCTGAATGCTGTGACAGCCCATGCAGTTGTACTTCTTGATGACCCACCAGCCGTCCTGCACGGCCTTGCGCTGGTCTTCGGGCCTGTAGAAGAGCGACGCGGGCACGTTCGCGCCTTCGGTCCCGACGCTCCCCATCAGGAAGGTCGTCAGCGCGTTCTTCCACTCGGGCGTCAGGTAAGGCTCGGGCATTCGCAGGCGGTCCTGCGGCTCCTTCTCCTTGCCCTCGTCGTAAATCCACGGCGACTCAAGCTTGTGCTCGAAGAAGCCCTTGTGGTTGTACCACTCCTCGACCTTCTTCTTCGGGTCCTCCGGGTCAATCCCCTTCTCAGCCTTCTGCGTCATGAGCGCGAAGTCCAGGCGCTCGATCGGCGTCGAGCCCTCGGCCGTCAACTCCTTGCCGATGCGCTGCTCCTCCTCGAAGCCCTTGATCTCGTGGCAGCCGGCGCAGCCGTACTGCTTGATGAGCGCGCGCCCGCGCTCTTTCAGGTTGGGGTCGTCCATGTAGGACGAGGCGGCCGCGTCGCGGAAGGAGTTCCCCTGCGAGAGCGAGAAGAGGTAGCTGGCGATGTCGCGCGCCTCGTCAATCGTCAGGCGGAAGTTGGGCATCACCGTCATGTTCTGCACCTGCAGCTCCGCGCCGTCGTTCGGGCAGGTGGAGAACTGCTCCGTGTCGAAGAGGTATGCCAGGTTCTTGGCCTTGTACTCCTCGCGCGTGATGTCGCGCTTCTCCTTCGGGCAGTAGGGAGCCCAGCGTATGCGCGGGTTGTAAATCCAGCGCACGACGTAGTCGAAGTTGGCCTTCTCGCCGACCCGCTGCAAGTTGGCGGCGAAGTTCCCGCCCGCTGGGCCCTCGCCCTCGCTTACGGAGTGACAGGCCATGCAGCCGACCGTTTCAAAAAGCTGCTTGCCGTTGGCGACGTTGCCGCGCGCGCGGTCCTGCGACGGCATCTTGCCGTCGAAGCTCTCCTGCCAGAGGTAGGCGGCGATGGCCTTGCGGTCGTCGTCGGCGCGGGCGTCGTGAGCCTTCTCCGCGTTCAAGCGCCAGAAGGTGGGCATCTTCGTTCCGGGGCGGAACGTCTGCGGGTCCCTGAGCCACTCGGGAACCCACTCCTTGACCAGCTTCAGACGCACGTCCTTCAGGTTCGGGCCGACCTTCTTCTGGTCCTGCATCAGGTAGCGCGCCTGTATGTTGAGCTGGTCGATCTGCGCGGCGACCAGACTGTTGGCGACCGTCAGTTGCTCGGCGCGGGCCGTGAGCCGCGCGGCCTCGGCGTCGCCCTCCTCGCCCTCCGTGACGCTGGCGACCGATTCTTTCGCCTGCCGCGCCTCGCGCTCGTTGTTGCGGAGGGTCTCTTCGAGCTGGATGATCTGCTGGCGCGTCTGCGCGAGCGCGTCCGTCTCGCGGTCGAAGCCCTCGGAGCGGTGGCAGCCGACGCAGCCGCGGTTCTGGAAGAGGTCTTTGCCGAGGTTGAGCGTCTTCGCGCCCTGGAGCACGCGGTCCTGCGTGTGGCACTGCTGGCAGCCGGCCTCCATGTTCTCGCGCTCGTAGAGCGGGTGGAGCCAGAAGCGGTGGCGGCCGTGCCCCTTCGTCACGCTCGTCGTCGCGCGCCCGTTGCCGCCGTGGCAGCCTGCGCAGCCGAACCTGTCCGGGTTGTGAATCGTCAGCAACTCCTTGCTCGGGTGGCTGACAAACGCCCGCGCCCACTCGTCGGGCTTCTTGCCGGGGCCGTCGGGCGCTAAGTCTGAAGCTTTTATAGTCAGCGGCTCGCGCACGCCGAGGTGGCAGGTCTCGCAGCGGTCGACGACCTCGCCGTTCGAGGCGTTGATCTGCTTGATGGTGTAGTCGAAGCCCTCCTCGTACTTCCTGATGATGCTCCCTATCTGCGCCGGGGTGAGCCCGATCATGTGGTCCCTGAGATACTCGTCGCGCTTCTTGCGTAGTTCGGTCGGCTCCTTGAGGAGCTTGCCGTTCTTGTCGAGCAGCTCGGCCTTGTCGTCCTTCAGCTTGTTGTAGAGCGCTTCGAGCTGCGTGTAGTTCAGCTCCTGCTTCGTGGTCTTGCCCGAGCCGTCGTCCGCGGGAAGGTAGACGGTGCTCTTCTCGTCCTTCATCTGGGCGACTTTTTGTCGCAGGCCGTCTTTCTTCGAATCCCTGGCGGTCTCTATCTGGTAGTTGACGACTGTGATCTGGCCGCGCGCGTTCTGGAAGGGGTCCGTGACGGCGGCGAGTTGATCGTCAATGACTTTGATTTTCCGCGTGTTCTCTTCGAACTCGGCGGCGATGCTCTCCTCGGCCGCCTTCGCCTCCTCGGCCAGCGTCTGGTACTCTGCGCTCTCCTTGACCTCGGCCTCGGACTTCCCGGCGTCGGCCCGGATGCTCTTCAGGTAGCGCGTGTAGCGCCCGACGAACTCCTGCTGCGCGCCCTTCCAGGGGCGCTGGCCGTAAGCCTCGTCGTAGAGCGCCCAGGCGAGCGTCCCGATGAGGACGAGCGCGGAGACGAGCATCCAGCCGCTCGTCGAGCGGCTCACGATGGGGTCGCGCTCTGGGGCGTCGTCTTCCCTCTTGACTATCGCACCGGATTCAGGCGTGTCAGCCACCTTGATTTCTTCCTCCGCTTCCGTTCTTAAAGCTTCAGACGTTAAACCAGGGAGTCACCCAGACGTACTTGATGTGAATCGGGAGCAGGCGCAAGATCAGCTTCACGGGCAGCGCCAGCAGCACCGTGATGGCGAAGAACTGGAATGTCAGGTACTGAAGCAGGCTCGTCCGCGCCAGTATCTTCCGGTCGAGCTCGGTGCGCGTCATCAGCCAGTGGAAGAAGAGCCCGCCCAGGATGTAGAAGGCCCCGACCACCACGGCCCCGAAAATGGCCTTGACCCAAGTGTTCGTGATGCCGAAGTACTCGTGCAGGTCGACGTTGCGATCGTAGACGACGGCGTTGTGGTCCCAGGACTGGCCGGGCCAGAACCAAATCCAGCCGGGGCCGCGGATGAACGTGCCGATGATGATGAGCACGATCCACATGAAGAAGCCCCAGTAGAACATCCCTATCGCGAAGCGCCGCTGCTTCCAAGTGTAGTAGCCGTTCCCCAGAGGATTCGAGTCCACGTAAGGGAAGACCATCAGGCCCACGATGAGCAGGCCCGGCATCAGCACGCCCGCGATCCACGGGTCGAAGTAGACGAGCATCTCCTGTAGGCCGAGGAAGTACCACGGGGCCTTCGAGGGGTTCATCGTCAAATTCGGGTTGGCTGGTTCCTCTAAGGGTGCGTTGAGCGTGATCGACCAGACGAAGAGGATGATGGTGACGATGAGGGCCGCGAGGAATTCGACGCGCACGAGGTAGGGCCAGACGTGAATCTCCCGCGCCCAGCCTGGACGCCACGGGAGCGCCTTGCGGTGGTGCGTCTTCGCCAGTTGCGGGTCTTTTTCGAGCCGCTCGATCAGCTCGTCGTGCTCGCGCGCCTGCTTGATGCCGAGCCAGGTGAAGAACGCCACCAAAGGGATCATCGCCACGATGGGCACGTTGTCCGGCGCGGAGGCGATGACCCAGAGCTGGTGCCAGTCCTCTATGACGAAGAGCACGTAGAGGACGGTCAGCAGGACGAGCGCCAGCAGCACAATCTTGCCTGTGGTGAGCTTGAAGAACCCGCCCTTCCCCATCTTCAGTGTTTCAGCCGAGCTTGCCATGTCGCCTCAATCTCCAAAAGGAAGCAGAAACAACTCACCCGCTTGTCCCCTCACTTCTTCTTCACCGCCTTCATCTCGGATTCGAGCATCACGGGCGCGGGGCCGGAGATTCCGCCGTCCTTGCGTATGCGCCAGAAGTGCACGGCCATGAAAATCGAGGCGACGAGCGGGATGCCTATGCAGTGCCAGATGTAGGACCTGAGCAGCGCGTTCGCGTCCACGATGGAGCCGCCCAGGAGGCCGAAGCGCACGTCGTTGAACGGGGTCATCCCAAGTTGCGGGCCGAACGGCCCCTCGCTCCCCAGCACGGGTGTGGCCCGCGCCATGTTCGTGCCCACAGTGACGGCCCAGAAGCCGAGCTGGTCGTCGGGCAGCAGGTAGCCCGTGAAAGAGAGCAGCAGCGTCAGGACGAGGAGCACGACGCCGACGCACCAGTTGAACTCGCGCGGGCGCTTGTAGGAGCCGGTCAGCACGACGCGGAACATGTGCAGCCACGTCGTGATGATCATCAGGTGCGCGGCCCAGCGGTGCATGTTCCGCAGGAGCTTGCCGAACGGCACGTCGTGTTCGAGGTAGAGGATGTCCTGGAAAGCCTGCCCCTTCGTCGGGTGGTAGTAGAACATCAGGAGCACGCCCGTGAAGGTGAGGACGATGAAGAGGTAGAAGGTGATGCCGCCCATGCCCCAGGTGTAGCCGTAGCGCGTGGCGTCGCGGTTGACCTTCGCGGGGTGCAGGTGCAGGAAGACGTTCGAGAGGATGGCGAGGCTGCGGTTGCGCGGGTCGGAGCGGTCGTGGCTGACGCGGAAGATGGACTTCCAGAGCTGCGTCTGCTGCGGGTCTTTGAGCGCCTTGGCCTCCTCGACGGCCTGCGCCTTGACCTCGCGCACCTTCTCCTTCAAGCCCGGCTTCTTCTCCTCGACCGTGGCTATCTTGGTATCCTGCGGGTTCGGTTTTTCAGGCTCCATAATCTTTGCACCCGGCTCCGGCTTTCAGATTAAACGGCCCTGCTGAACTGTTAGATCGGTATGAAAGACCCGTCCTCGTCGAACTGGCTTTTCTCGCCCTTCGGCCACTTGTAGAGCTTGCTCTTGTCGACGACGATCTGCCCTTCGGAATCCAGCTCGACGTACGTGCGGTCCATCGGGCGCGGGGCCGGCCCCTCGAAGTTGACGCCCTCCCGGTCGTAGCCGCTGCCGTGGCACGGGCACTTGAACTTGTTCTCGCTGGCCTTCCAGTCGGGCGTGCAGCCCAGGTGCGTGCAGACGGCGTTGATGACGAACAGGCGGTCGGAGGTTTTGACGACCCAGACGCGATACTGCTGCTGCCACTTGTCGTCGACGCCGAGACTGTAGTCGTCCGGCGCGCCGACGCGGAAGATGGGCGACGGCTCGAAGATGCTGCGCGGCAGGAAGAACCGCATGAACATCAGGAAGCAGGTCGTCAGGAAGCCCGCGACCGTGGCCCAGACGATGCGCCGCCGCATCTTGTTGACCGGCGGGTCGGGCTTGCTTTCGAGCACGGCCCCGGCGGGCCTCGCCGCCGACTTGGCGACGCCTTTGGCGACTGTCGGTGTGGGTGTCGAAGAGGCGCGGGCCGCGCCCTCACTGACGCGCGCCGCAGGCGGAGTCCCCGCGGGGACTTCTCTCGTTTCAGGTGCGTCGACGACGCCCTCGGAAGGATTCTGGTTCGATGTGCTATCCACGCCGCAGACCTCCATCTGCCTTACAGGCTGCGAGCCTCATCACCCGACCCTCTAGCCAGATGATAGACTGCTGCCGTGAAGTTCGGACGCAGGTTATACGACCGCCTTGACCGGAGATTGCCTAATACCTGCGACCGGACTCGGGAAGCTAAGCGTTATCATGAAGAGCGCCGCGCCGATGAAAATATATAGTGGCTCGGTGAGACTCTTTATACTATTTTCACAAATCTGTTTCAAGTTTAAAATCGGGGAGAAAATCGGGAGACGGAGCGAGACCGCGAAACCGCTTACGTTTTTATTCCGGCCTCCCGATTCCGCTTACCGACATGACCGCGAAAGCGCACGTGATTCTCTACACGCGGCCGGGCTGCCACCTCTGCGAAGAGGCGAAGCGCGAGATGCTGGCGGCCGGGTGCGGCGGCGAGTACACGCTCGAAGAGGTCAACATCGAGACGGACCCCGCCCTCAAAGAGCGCTACAGCTGGGAAATCCCCGTCGTCCTCATCAACAACGTCAAGGCTTTCAAGTACCGCCTGACCGCGGACGAGTTCAGGCGGAAGCTGCGACGCCTCGGGTAGTTCGCCGCCGCGCCTCAGTCGTTGTCCGTGATCGTCACGATGGCCGTCTTGCGGCTGCCGAGCAGCGCGCCGCGCGGGCTGCTGAGCGTGACGTTGACCGTCTCGTTGCCCTCCGCGAGCGCGTCGTTCGTGACGAACAGCGTCAGCGTCTTCGTCGTCTGGCCGTCCAGGAACCGCAGCGTGCCGGCGAGCCTCGTGTAGTCGCTCCCCTCGGTCGCGGTCCCGCCGCTCCTCCCGTAATCGACCAGCACCTCACCTTTCGTCCCGTTCGTGCGCGTGACGGTGAGTTGGACGCTCCCGCCCCCCTCGCCCACGCTGTAGGCCGACGAGGCGAAGTTCAGCCTCTGCGGCAGGACGACGAACCTCGCTGTGTAGGTCGTGTTCGTCGCGGGCGTGACGACGGTGTGCGAGGCCGCGCCCCCGTCCGACCAGGACGAGAACTGATACGCCACGCCGTTCACGGTCTGCGGCGAGACGGCCGTGATCGTGCGCCGCATCCCGACCACGCTCTGTACACTTATCGGGGCAGTCACCGGCTGCCCGTCGAGCTTCAACTGAAGGCCCGGCGGGCTGCTCGCTAAAGTGAGCGCCACTTTGCGCGGGCGCACGTCGCGCGTCGCCGTGTGCGTGAACCCGTCAGAATCTTTGACCGTCAGGACGATGCGGTAGAAGACGTTCGCGGAGGTCTCGCCCACGTTCGGGATGGTGAACGTGCCGGTCTTAGAGCCCGTGGCCGGCGGCCTGAACGGGTGGACGTGCGTGTCGTGGTGGAAATCCACACGCCACGTGAAGGCGCTCGCGGGGAGCGCGCCGTCCTCCGGGTCCGAGCCCGTGCCGGAATAGTTGATGGTGTCGCCGGCGCGGTAGAGCGTGCCGGCGGCGGGCGCTGTGATGCTGCCCGCGGGCGGCTGGTTACTGACCACTGTCAGCGTCGCCTGGTTGCTCGTCGCGCTCCCGAAAGAGTTGGTCACGACGGCGCGGAACTTCGCGCCGCTGTCGGAGAGTTGCGCGTTCGCGAGCGTGTAGCTCGAAGTGGTCGCGCCCGGAATGTTGCCGCTGTTGCGCTGCCACTGGTAACTGAGCGGGGCCGTGCCGGAGGCGGCGACTGTGAAGGTCGCGTTCTGGCCCACGGAGACCGTCTTGCTCGCCGGGTGCGTCGAGATGGACGGAGCCTGGTTCGCTGTGTAGCGGATTCTGAAGACCTGGCCCCCGCCGCCACGCGCCAGGTAATAGAGATTGCCGTCGGGGCCGACCTGCAAGTCCACGGGTGCGGCGATGCCCGTGGCGAAGGCGCTCGCGGTGTTGTTCGCAGGGTTCATCAGGCGTATCCAGCCGCCGCAGAAGTCCGCGAAGAAATATTTGCCGACGTAGGTCGCGGGAAACTGGTTGACCGCCGGGTTGTAGAAAGCGCCGCCGGTGATGGCGCAGCCGGTCGTAGAGGTCGAGCCGTGCTGGTAGGCGAAAAGCGGCGGGCGGAATCTGGAATCGGTCGTCGGCCCCTCCGTCGTGGGCCAACCGTAGTTCGACCCAATGATGCCGTCGTTAATCTCCTCCCAGGTGCTCTGCCCCACGTCGTTGATGAACATGCGGCCCGTCCCCGGCTGGAAGGCGAACGTGTAGGGGTTGCGCAGGCCGAGCGCCCAGATTGCGCGATTCTTCCCCGTGGCCGTGTTGAAGAAAGGATTGTCCGCGGGGATTGTGCCGTCCGAGTTGATGCGCAGGATTTTGCCGTGCAGGTTCGCCAGGGTCTGCGCGTTCGAGGCCGTGGCATTCTCGCCGACGGCGATGTAGAGCTTGCCGTCCGGGCCGAAATGTATCGCGCCGCCGTTGTGATTGGTCGCGCCCGACAGGTTGTCCAGTTCGAGGATGATGACTTCGCTCCCCGCGACGGCCACGTCGCCGCTGGCCGTAAACCGGCTCACGCGGTTGTGACGGGGCGACGTGGGCACTGTGTAATAGATGTAGACGAAGTGGTTCGTCGCAAAATTCGGGTCGAAGGCCACGCCGAGCAGGCCGCGCTCGCCCGACGCGTCCGTCGTGACGGTCAGGAAGGGAGTCGCCAGGAGTGTGCCATTCTTGATAACGCGGAGTTGCCCGCCCTGCTGGCACACGAACAATCTCCCGTCCGGCGCGAACGCCATCGCCGTCGGGCTCGACAACCCGCCCGCGACCAGCGTCTCGGCGAACCCCGCGGGCAGAGTCGCCGCGCGGGTTGAAGCCGTGAATGAAAGCAGTGAAAGCAGGATCGCGCAAACGTAATGAGCGCGGAGCAAACGGCGACGACCGATGAACGTCATGACAACTACCCTCGTGTAGAAAGACACACCACGCCTGAAGCGCCGGCGAACTCGCCGGACGATTCGTCAGAACAGAATATTTTCAACCACTCGTCTAGGGGCTTGAGAGACTTTGGGGGTTTTGGACGGCGATTATTCTAAAGAAGTTTCGCGGCAATTGCTAGAACTGTCCGGGGCTCGACGGGAGGTGGGTCCCGATTAATTTCTGTTGACATCCTAACCTTGCGGGAATAATGTGCGCTCTCCGCGGCGGCGCGCGCCGACCGGACGAGAGTCGCCGGAGGAGCCGGGAGAGAGGGACGTGAAGCAATGCCCACAGTGCCAAAAAATTTATGACGATGCGGCGATCCTGTGCCAGTACGACGGCAGCCCGCTTTTGGCCGTCAAGAGGGTTTCTGATTCTTCCGCGGACACCCTGATTAGCCCCCCTGAAGGCGATGGGACAGCGCCGCCGCCCGGCCGGCGCTGGCGGCCGCCACCCCTGGTCCTGGCGGCCGGACTGATCTTCCTGACTACCTCAATTATTTTCCTCTGGTGGTTCCTGGGCCGTCAGTCGCCAGGCGACGGGCCGAACCCGCCCCCGACGGAGCCAACGCCGAGGCGGGAGGCCCCGGCGGACAAGCTGAACCGCGATAAAATTCTCGGCGTCTGGTCGAATAGAGATGTGGATGCCGACGGGTTCGTCACGGAGGGCGAGACGACTTTCATGGTGGGCGGGAAGGTGACGTACATGGGGAGCATGACGGACGGAGAAAAAGTGCTGCCGCTCGTGTCGAGCGGCAACTGGGAAGTTAAGGACGGGCACATTCACAGCACGATTGAAACCTCCAACCTACCGGAAATTTTCCCGAAGGGCTTCACGTACGTCGAAAAGATAATCAGCGTGGACGACAAGGAATTGATCACTGAACTCCCGAGCGGCGAGCGGCTCGTATACACGCGAAAGAAGTCGTGACGGCCCCGGCGGCCCGCGCCGTCGGACTCGCCCCCGTAATAAATTATGCCTTCCACTAGCGGCGCGGGGCGGGGTCGCGTCCGCGCAGTCTAAAAATTCAGCGCGCGCGCCGTCTCCTCAATCGTCGAGTAGAGTTGCGCTCGCTCGCGCTCGTCGCGCGCCTGCCGGTAGGCGGTCAGGGCTTCTTTCAGGGCGGCGAGGTCTTTGTAGACGCCCGCGTTCTCGACGGGCGGCGTCAGGTAGGAGATCAACTCGGCGTAGGAGCGGCGCTTGGCGATGGAGCCCTCGGAAGGGTTGTTGACGCTGTAGACGTAAACGTTCGGCAACTCTCCGATAAGACGGTCGGGCCAGCACTCGCCCGACAGCCCGACCTGCTTGCCGGGCATGAACTCCAGCGCGCCGTGCGTCCCCAGGTGGACGACGGCGTCCGCGCCGAAGACTTTTTCGACGTAGGTGTAGAGCGCCATGAAGCCGTGGTGCGGCGCTCCGCTGCGCGCCATCAGAAGGCGCATGGGGTCGCCCTCGTAGCCGAAGGTCGGCTGCACGCCCAGGAAGAGGTTGCCGAGCGTGACGCCCTGAATCAGAAGCTCGCCGCCGAGCGAGTTGATGGAGCCCGGGGCCGCGCCCCACTCGGCCTCTATGTCCGCGACGTAAGGGCAGTGCCGCCTGTACTCGTCAACGCTCATGCGGTGCGCCACGTTCGCCGTCGAGCCGAACCTCTCGGAGTTCCCGCCGACGAGCAGCTCGCGCAACTCGTCCGCGCTCGCGGGCACTTCCACCCCGTAGCCGTCCGCCTTCAGGGCGCGCAGCAACTCCCACACGCTCGGGAACACGTCGAGGTCTGCGGCTGTGCCAATATTTCCCTTGTTCGGCGGGAAGCAGAAGACCAGCACCGCCAGTTTGAGCTTCGCGCGCTCGGCGGTCTGCAAGAGGTTCCAGCGTTTGAGACGCCGCGCCAGACGCGAGCATCGGTCTTCGAGCGGGACGGGCTCGCAGCCCCCGGCGCGCAGGCCGCCGTAGACGAAAGGCTCCGTCGCCCCGTCGAGTTCCGGGATGGCGATTTGCATTCCGGCCTGCACCGGGTTCAGCCCCGTCAGAGAATCACGCCAAGCCTCCACCGTCTGCACGTCTAAACTCACGGCCGAGCGGAACGGCCGATTCAATTCGCGCAGGAACTCGACGGCCGCAGGGCTGTCGTTCATCGCCGGCCCGCCCACGAAGCTGAACCCCGTCAGCGACACGACCTGACTGACGCGCGCCGCACGTTCCGCGCTCCCTGTTTCGTCCTGCTTCCGACTTTGGGCTTTGGGCTTTGGGCTTCGGACTTCGTCGACGAAATATTTTTCGCAAGCCTCGCGGTTGTCCATCAGCGTCGAGGTGACGGGCAGGACCGCCAGCCCTTCGGCCTCTATGGCGCGTATCAGGCCGTCGTAAGCCTTGCGCGTGTTGCTCACGACCTGCGGGCGCATCAACAGCAGGCCGACGGTCTTCGACGGCGCGAGCGCGGACTTGCCGTTGCGCCGCTCGTACCATTTCCTGTAAGCCGCGAACGACTCGAAGAGCGCGGGTGCGTCCGGGTGGTAGACGGCGACCGCGGGCACGCGCTCCGGCGGCGGCACTTTGATCTCTGTCCCGCCCGCCTCGGGCACGTAATGCTTGATGCCGTAGAGCAGCATCGAGCGTATGTTGGCCGGCGTGGGTTGCAGGAAGTAGCAGAAGAGTTGCAAGTAATGCTTGGCGTCGCGCAGCCGCCCCGCGCCTGGCACAAAACGCAGCAGCGCGGGCAGGCGGTCGACGAGCTTCAGGTACTGCGTGTGGCTGCGCCGCTTCTTCGCGCGGTGAGCACGCGCCTGCTCGCCCATCCACGCGCCGACCTTGCCAATCAACCCCTCCGCCCTGCGCTCGCCGTCTTCATCTTTCGCCGCGTCACGCCCGCCCCCGAACAGCCGCCCGAAACTCAGCCGCCCCATGCGCGTCCGCCGCATCAAGTCCGGCATGCAGTTGATGACGACGACCGCGCGGTGCCGCCCCTCGTACCGCCCTAAGGCGTCGAGAAGTCGCGTCGCGTTCTCGCCGTCCATCACGTGAATCACGAAGACCACGTCGGCCGCGCCCAAGTCCCGCTCGACCTCGCCCCACTCGACCTCCGTCAGACTCGCCCCGAAGTTGTACGCCGCCACGCGCAGCGAGAGCGCGTACTCACGATTAATCTCCCGCTCCGCCTGCCTGAGCGGCGCGAGAAGACTCGACCCGACGTAGAGGACCGTGATGTTCAGCGGATTCACCTCGCCCGAGCTGCGGCCCGTGATACCAAACGCCTGTGTCTCGCCGGCGGCCCTAGACATTGACATGCGGCGGGACGACCATGTCGAATTCGTCGGGAGAAGGCACGCCGAATTCCTCCGGGAATTTCTGGCTCAACTGCTGCTCCAGCGCGGCGAGCATGACGGTCGGGTCCGCGAAGTCTACGCCGGCCTGCGTGAGGGCGTCACGAGTCTTCTGGCCGATTTGCCCGTCTATGTTGCCGAGCGTGAAGCCGAGTCGGACGAGGGCCGCCTGGACGGCGGCGGCCTTCTGGTTGGCGCCGAAGCGGTCAACCTGTATCCCGACGGACAGGATGCCGCTGGCGGCCATCGCCGTGTAGGGCTCCATGTTGGTCCCCTTGCCCTGGGTGTAGTACTTGTAAACCAGGTCGTGACTCCCGCGGCAGTCAAAGTGCCAGGCCTCATCCTGACCGGGGTTGGGCGTGGCGATGATCGGAAGCATGCCGTGCTTTTTGGCTATGGGCCAGAATTTCTTCAAGGTCATCTTCAGCTTGTTGAGGGACAGATCACACGCGCGGCCTGCCTCGTGCAGGCTCCCGCCGGGCGGGGGGCTGAAGGCGGTCTTCTTCCCCTTGACGTAATCCAGGTGGGACTGGAGCTGCATGTCGTAGCTGCGAAAGAGGTCCGACAGCACAAGGTCGCCGCCGGCCGCGCGCAGGTCCGCGCGAATCCCCAGCAGCGCGGCGCGCGTGTCCGGGGTGCACTTAGCCATGCGGGACGGCAGGTTGACCGGGTTTCCGTTCTTTTTATAGACCGAGGGGACCTGGATATTAATCAGACTGACCGCCATTGTAAGTTCTCCTTTCGGCAAGAGGGGTTAGGCTGGCAGTGCCCCGGTGAGGCGGCCGACCAAGCCGTCACACGGGCCAGACAGACCGGGGCGCGAACGTTCCGCCAGGATGTTCTCACACCTGTCAAGTGAGGCCCCCGACGAGGTCAGGGGAGCCCCTCAATCCGGTCTTCCAAGACCGTGAAAATCTCCCGCAGCCTTTCGAGCACGTGCGCCTCGGCCTGCCAGAAGCCCCGCCCCTGGGCTTCGAGGAGTCGCCCGACGAGCGAGCGCGCCGAGTGCGGGTTGAGGGCGCTCAGGCGTTCGAGCATCTCGCGGTCTAGGACGAAGGTTTTGGCGACCTCCGTGTAGACCCAGTCGTCGACCGCGCCGGCCGTCGCAGACCAGCCGAAGGTGTTGCTGACGTGGCTCTCGATTTCGGCGACGCCGCGGAAGCCGTGCCTGAGCATCCCCTCGTACCACTTCGGGTTGAGCGTCTTGGCGCGCGTCTCAAGCCTGATCGTCTCCTCGATTGAGCGGATTTTCAGGTCGCGCGAGAGCGCGTCAGAAAGGTAGACGGCCGGGCGCTTGGCCGCGCGCTTCTCGACGGCCTTGGTGACGCCGCCGAGGTACTCGAAATAATGGTCCACGTCCGTGATGCCTATCTCGAACGTGTCTATGTTCTGGTAGGTCGCCTCGACGCGCGCGAGCGCCCTGTCCATCGCGCGCCGCGCCTCGCGCCCTTCGACCGCGCGCCCTTCGGCGTCGCGCCCGTAGGCGAAACACTTGCGCGTGACGAAGAGGTCGCCGAGCGTCTCGTCCTGCTCCCACTGCGAGTCCATCACCATGAAGTTGACGTTCGTCCCGTAGTTGCCGGGCGCGTTCGAGAAGACTCTCAGCGCCGCCTCGTCGAAGGACTGCGCGTCCGCCTCCATCTGCTCGACGACGTTGCGGCGCACGAAGTTCAACTCGGCGGGCTCGTCCAAACTTGCGACGGCGCGCACGGCCCTGTCCAGCAGATTCATCGTCGCGCCGAAGAGGTCGCGGAAGATGCCTGAGACGGTCATCACCACGTCGACGCGCGGGCGGCCCAGGGTTTCGAGCGGGATGACTTCCACGCCGGTCGCGCGGTTGACGGAGTCGCGCACGGGGCGCACGCCGAGGAGCCAGAGAGCCTGGGCCACGCCCTCGCCCTGCGTCTTGATGTTGTCCAGGCCCCAGAGCACGAGCGCCATCGCGCGCGGGTGGCGGCCGTGCTCTTCGACGTGGCGTTGGAGCAGCCGCTCGACCGTGCGGCGCGCGCGCATGTAGGCGAGTTCCGAGGGGACCGTGTACGGGTTGACGGCGTGCGTGTTGCGCCCCGTCGGCAAGATGTCCGGGTTCTGCACGATGTCTGCGCCCGGCCCCGGCTCTATGTACTCGCCGCGCAGCGCGCGCAAGAGACTTTCCAGCTCGCCGTTGGTCGAGAGTTGTTCGCAGATTCGCGCGAGGAGCGCGAAGACTTTCTGGGACTCTTCCCTTTTCACCTCCGCCACCGCTTCGAGGAAGACGAGCGCCGCCTCCGCCCCGTGGCGCTCGAAAAGCTCCACGCTCGCGCGCACGAACTCGTCAACGCGCTCCCTCTCGCCCAGGCGCGCTTCGTCGTGTTTGCTCGTTTCGAGCAGTTCCGCATAAGGGGCGTAGCCGCAGCCTTCGGCGACGAGGTCCGTCAACGCGCGCACGCCCGCCTCGGGCCTGTCGAACGAGGCGACCATACGCAGCATGTCCAGGCGCGCGTCCGCTTCCGGCGCGCGGCCGAGGACGTGCAGCCCCGTCGGGATCAAACGCTGCTCGATCTCCACGACCTGCTCGTAAAGCTCAAGCACGCGGCGGTCGCGCTCCTCCGCCGACAAACCTTTCAGTTCTTCACTGTCCTTCGTCATTCTCTATTTTTTTCTTAGCGCCTTTGCGCCTCCAGCGAGAAATTTCCCTCACGCTGGAGGCGCAAAGGAGTTGGGTTCAATTTCAGGGACGTGCTCTGACCAGAGTAACAAACTGCTCGCCGGGCGCGGTCGCGGGCGGGAGGTGGACGTGACGCCCGCCGATTAACTGTGCCAGTCTCTGCGCCTCGCCGCTCGACGTGAAGCGGTTCTGCGTGTCAACGACCACGACGCGGACGCCTGCGCTCAGCAGCGCCGCACCCGCGCCCTTCAGTTCTTCGTCAATCACACGCCGACGCGAAACGCGGTCGAGGCTCTCACTTTCGCGCAAGGAGACGTTGGCCCGCCCGTCGGTGAAGAGCAGGAGGACAATCTCTTGTCCCGCATCCCCCCGCCGCTCGTGCCGCGCGATTTCGAGCGCGCCCGCGAGCCCCGCCGCTATCGGGGTCGCGCCGCCGACGCCCAGGCCGTCGAGCACGCCCCTGGCGCGCGCGGCGCTCCCGCTCGGCCTGAGCAGAACTGAAGACCCGCGGCCGCGAAAACTGACCACCGCCACGCGGTCCCGCTTGACGTACGACTGCCTGAGCAGATGCACGAGCGCCCCTTTCGCCTGCGCGATCCTGTTGAGCGCCATGCTCCCGGAAGCGTCCACCGCGAAGATGAAGAGCGCGCCCGCCTTCCGGCTGAAACGCTTGTAGCGAAGGGAATGTGACGCGGAGACGCGGCGACGCGGAGACGCGGCGATTGCTTGTTCCTCACCGCGGCGCATCTCTTGCGCCGCCGCGCGCAGCGTCGCTTCGAGCGCGATTTTTGCTCCGGGCGTTTTGGACCGGACGGCCCGCGCGTAGCGCCCGCGGCGCGTGTCGTCCGTGCTTCGCCGCGCGTGCCCCCGCCGCCGCGACAGACGGGCCTGGGCAGGCCGGCCGCGCTCCGAAAGCGGCGTTGAATCCGTAGGGATTTCCGGCGAACGCGCGTCCAGGGCGGGCGGGATGTTGCGCGCCGGTGACTCGTCGCCTTTGGAAAACTCTCCGCGTGCTTCGCTGTGTTTGCCGCCGCCCGCCCCGTTGCCGCCCGAAGAAGGCCCAGGCTTGTCTTCGCCCGTCGCGTGTCCGGCCTGCTTCTGGTCGTCGTCGCCGCCGGGCGGGAACAGACTGTCTAGCTGTTGCTGCAAGGCCGCGCCGCTGCCGGTCTGTTCGAGCGGGTCGCGTCGCAGGCGGTGTCTGAGCGCCATCGTTGCCACGCGGCGCACGTCCTCTGCGGAGACGATTTTGCGCCCCTCCAGCGCGGCGAGGGCGCGCGCCGCGCGCGCGATGGTTAACTCGCCCCTGTGCCCGTCAACCTTGAGCCGCACGCAAAGCTCCGCGATGCGCGTGAGAAGTTCGCGCGGCAACTCCACCTGATGAAGTCGCGTGCGCGCGCGCGTGATTCTTCGCCTCAAACTCTCCTGCTCGCCCGCGACGCTCTCGCGAAAGGCTTCCGGGTCGCGGTCGAACGCGTCGCGCCGCTCGACGACGCTCACGCGCGCGGCCGCGTCCTCCGTGGTCTTGACTTCGACGTGCAGGCCGAAGCGGTCCAGCAGTTGCGGCCGAAGCTCCCCTTCCTCAGGGTTGCCGGAGCCGACGAGGACGAAGCGCGCGGGGTGCGCGATTGACACGCCTTCGCGCTCGACGAGGTTGCGGCCCGTGACCGCCACGTCGAGCAGCAGGTCGATCAGGTGGTCGTCGAGCAGGTTCACTTCGTCTATGTAGAGGAAGCCGCGGTTGGCGCGCGCGAGCAGTCCGGGCTCGAA
>DATMVE010000066.1:0-57087 GCA_035563515.1 Pyrinomonadaceae bacterium | reverse complement strand
GACGGGGATGCGGATGGTCCTGGCCTGGTCGGCAATCGCCCTCGTGATCGCCTGCCTGATCCACCACGTCGCGTAGGTCGAGAACTTGTAGCCGCGCCGCCACTCGAACTTGTCCACCGCCTTCATCAACCCGATGTTGCCTTCTTGAATCAGGTCTAAGAACTGTAGGCCGCGGTTCGTGTACTTCTTGGCGATGGAGACGACGAGGCGCAGGTTGGCCTCGACCAGTTCGCGCTTGGCCTGGCCCGTCTGGTGCTCGCCCGCGATGATCGACTGGTAGGCGCGCTTGATCTCCACGGGCGAGACGTTGTAGCGCGCCTCGATCTGCTGGAGCTGCTTACGGCCCGCGCTCAGGCGGCGCTTGTACTCTCGCTCGTCGTCGGCCTTGATGCGGCGCTTCGAGAGCTTGTCGGTGAGACTGTCCACCTCGCGCTCGGCGGCGCGAATCTCTTTGTGGACGGCGCGGAGCGAGTTGATCAGGCGCTGGCGCGCGCGCTCAGTCAGGTTGAGCCGCCCTATCTCCTGCGCGACCTCGAGGCGCATGCGCGCCACCTTGCGCTTGAGGCGCATCAGCTTCTTGGACTTCTTGCCGCGCGTCAGCTTCTGCTCGGCGCGCAGCCGCTCCCACTCCTTGAGGCCCGCCCTGTAGAGCTTGCGTATGTTCTGTATGCCCTCGATGGTCCACTTGAGGTACTCGTCGGCCTTGTCCTCGTCGCCGGTGAGTTCGGCCTGCTCGGAGAAGGTGACGATGTCGCGGATGTTGGTCGCGTCCTGCTCTAACTCGTCGCCGATTCTCAACAGCTCTTCGACGGCGATGGGCGAGCGGGCGATGGCCTTCTGCGTCTTGAGCTGCCCGCGCTCGATGCGCTTGGCGATGGCGACCTCGCCCTCGCGGGTCAGGAGCGGGACGACGCCCATCTCGCGCAGGTAGAGGCGCACGGGGTCGTTGGTCTTTTCGAGCGCGCCGGCCGAGAGGTCTAACTCTATGTCTTCGTCAACCGCCTCGTCGTCATCGTCCGAGACGAGGGTGGCGGCCTGCTCGATGAGGCGCTCGTCGGAGTCCGCGACGGGGATGTTCGAGCCTTCGAGCTTTTGCAGCACGTCCTCTATGTCGTCGGGCGAGACGACGTTGTCGGGCAACTCGCGGTTGAGGTCGTCGAACGTGAGGTACTTCTTGTCGCCGCCCAGCTCCAGCAGCCGCTGCATCACGTCGTCGCGGTCTTTCTCTTCCATGCTCAAGTTCTATTCACCTCCGCGCGCTTGGAGGGACCTTTCCAGATTTGAGGGGAAAGTCGCGCGTCCGTCTCTAATTCTGTTCTGGGCACACTACTTCACTTGCCAGGTGAAAGAATAGACGCGCCGCTCTAATTCGAGCTTTTCGGCGGCCAGCTTCTTAAACTGCTCATAATCGCCATCCCTGTCCGCGACTTGTATCTTGGCCTCCAGCTCTTTTCGCCGTCGCTCAAATTTCCTGTCCCACAGCGCGGCCAGGCACCTTTTGGCCTCAGCTTCCGTGTCGTCCATCGCCTCGCCGTCTTCACGCTGAGGCTCACTCCACCATAATAGAGCGATGACTTTATTCAACTCCTCATCTTCGCCAACCTTCGCGTTCAAGGAATCAGGGTCAACGCTCTGTCCCGCCTCCTCTAACTCGACCAGCGCGCGAAAAATAGGGGCAGTCTGTAAGTCTTCGTAGTCGGCCGCCTCCAGCCGCGGCAGGATGGCGCGCCGAAGTTCCGCGTCGTGGACGAGCAGCTCCAGGAGCTTCTGCTCCGCGACGGTCGGCTGCGCCGCGGACGCGCGGACGATCTTCTGCCGCACGTCCTGCGCGGGCGCAAGGGCGCTCGCCCTGAGCGTCTGCCAGAGTTCTTTGCGCAGCGCGGGCTCTTCGACGCGCAGGGCGTCCATAGCCATGTCAAAGTATTCGCGCTTCTGAATCGGGTTGCGGACGGCGCGGACAAACGGGAGAGCCTCTTCGACGGCCGCGGCCTTGTCGGCCGGGCGCAGAAGGTTGCGGTCCCGTACCGCCTGGTCGAGCACGAATTGGATGTGTGGGAGCGCCTTGCCCCGCCGCTCGTGATACGCCTCTGCGCCGTGGGTTCTGATGAACTCGTCGGGGTCGGCACCGTCAGGCAGAACCAAAACTTTGGTCTCAAAATCTTCCGCCAGCAGCGTCTCGACAGCGCGCTTCGCCGCCTTCACGCCCGCACTGTCCCCATCATAGTTGACAACCACCTTGCGCGCAAACCGCCCAAGTAGCTTCGACTGCTCGGGCGTTAAGGCCGTCCCCAGAGACGCCACACAGTTCCGCACGCCGAATTGATAAGGGATGATTAAGTCCAGATAACCTTCGACCAGGATGGCGAACTTGCGCCGGCGGATTTCGTCGCGCGTGACGTTGAGGCCGAAGAGGTGGCGGCCCTTCGTGTACGCGGCCGTCTCGGGCGAGTTCAAATATTTCGGCTCGCCGTGGGCTTCGAGCGTGCGGCCGCCGAAGGCCACGGCGCGCCCCTGCGCGTCCATCACGGGGAAGATCAAGCGGCCGCGGAAGCGGTCGTAAAACCCGCCCGCGTCCTTCCTGACCACGAGCCCGCTGCGCTCTATCTGCGCGGCCGTGGCCCCGCGCTGCTTCAGGTGCGCCGAGAGCGCGTCCCAACTGTCCGGCGCGTAGCCCAAGCGGAACGCCTTGCGCGTCTCGTCCGTAATCCCGCGCCCCTCTAGATACTCGCGGGCCGCGCGCGCCTCCCTGGTGTCCTGCCCTAACTGCGCCTCCCACCACGCGAGCGCCCACGAGTTCAACTCCACGACCTCGTCGGCCTCTTTCTTGCGCGTCTCGAACTTCTTGTCCTCCACCATCGCCGGCAGCGGCACGTTCGCCTTCTCGGCGACGATGCGAACGGCTTCCGGGAACGCGACGCGCTCGATCTCCATCACGAAATTGATGACGCCGCCTCCCTTGCCGCACCCGAAGCAGTAGAACATCTCTTTCGACGGGTTGACCGAGAACGAAGGCGTCTTCTCCTGGTGGAACGGGCAGCACGCCATCCAGTTCGCGCCCTTCTTCTTCAAGCTGACGTAGTCCTGTATGACGCGCACGATGTCCGCCTGCCGTTTGAGGTCGTCGATGAATGTCTGGGGAAAGCGCATTAACGGTTGACCCTCTTACTGTTTCAACTCCACGACGGTCGCGCCCGCGCCTCCCTGGTCTTGCGGGGCGGGTCCGTAGCGGGCGACGTGCGGGTGGCCTTTGAGGAAGTCGCCGATGGCGCGGCGGAGCGCGCCGGTGCCGTGGCCGTGGACGATGCGCACCGTGTGCAGGCCGTTCAGAAACGCGTCGTCCAAAAACTTGTCCGCCTCGTCAACGGCCTCGTCGGTCGTGCGGCCGATGAGGTTCAACTCCGCACGCACCTCTTCCGCGGCGGCGCGCAGTTTGACTTCCGGGGCGCGCGCCTGCATCGCGCGCAGGACGCCCGCGCGGCTGGTCTCGGCCTTCGGCTTGACCGCCTCGACCAACTCAAGGTTGGCGAGCTTTTCGCGGAAGCGCAGCGCCTTGACGCGCACCTCCGCCTCGTTGCCGCTTAATTTATCGACGATCCCGACGGAGCCGAACGAGCGCAGCCGCACGCGGTCGCCCACGCTGATGGCGCGCGCCGCCGCGGGGGCCCTGTATTCTTCGGCCTCCTCCGTCGGCGTCGCGGGCTCCGCGCCGCTCAGGACCTTCCCGTCGCGTACGACGCGCACTGGGCGCGCGGGCTGCTGCTGTTGGGCGGGTGCGGCGGTCGCGGCACGCGCGGCGCGCTGCGCCTCGCTCTTCAACTCGGCCGCGCGCTTCTGCGCCTCGCGCTCGACTTTGGCGCGCTCTGCGCGGTCTTCGATTTTGGAAATCAACTCGCGCGAGCGGCGCTCGAAGTCTGACACGGCCTGCTGAAACTCGCGCTCGAAAGCAGTTTGACGCTCGCGCTCGCGCCTGCGGGCCTCCGCGTCGAGCGAGGAATATTTCTCGGCGACGGCGGCGCGCTCCTCCTCAAGCGCCCGCCTTAAACTCTCGGCCTCTTCGGCCTCGCGCTTGATGCGGCGCAAGTACTCCGCGGCGTCGCGCGCCGACTCGCCGACGTGCTCGGACGCCACGCGCACGATGTCGTCGGGGAAGCCGAAGCGCCGCGCGATCTCTACCCCGGAGGACGCGCCGGCCACGCCGACGAGCAATTTGTAAGTCGGCTGTAAGGTCTTCTCGTCGAACTCGACGCTCGCGTTAATCACGGCCTCCTCGTTCGCCGCGTACATCTTGAGGCCGCTGTAGTGAGTCGTCGCCAGGACGTGCGCGCCGCAGCGGCGGCGGAAGTGGTCTACGACCGCAACGCCGAGCGCCGAGCCTTCCTCCGGGTCCGTGCCCGTCCCGACTTCGTCCAGAAGGACGAGCGCCGGAAATTGGCACAGCTCGATCATGCGGCTGATGTTGGCGACGTGCGAGGTGAAGGTCGAGAGGTTCGCGGCGAGCGACTGGTGGTCGCCGATGTCCGCGAGCACGGACGCGTAGAAGGGGACGCTCGCGCGGCGCGCCGGCACGGGCAGCCCCGAGAGCGCCATCAGGGAGAGCAGCCCGGCCGTCTTCAGCACGACGGTTTTCCCGCCCGCGTTCGCGCCCGAGATCACCATCACGGGATGCGCCTCGTCGAGCGAAAACGAAACTGGCACAACCGAGCCGCCCGCCGCGCGCAGGTTCTCTTCGAGCAGAGGGTGGCGGGCGGCTTCGAGCGCGAGGGCGTTGCCCTCGTCAATCTCGGGCACGACGCAGTCGAACCTCTCGAAGAGGACTCTTTTCGCGTTGACGAAATCCAGTTCCCCGACGGCGCGCGCGGCCCGCTCGATGGCGGGCAACTCGCGCCTCAACTCCCCGGTCAGCGTCGAGAGGATTTTGAAAATCTCGCGCTCCTCCGTCTCGCGCAGCGCCTGCAACTCGTTGTTCGCCTCGATGGTCTCCAGCGGCTCCACGAAGACGGTCGCGCCCGAAGAGGAGATGCCGTGCGCGACGCCCTGGACGCGGCCGCGGTGGTCAGACTTCACGGGGATGACGAAGCGGTCGTTGCGGACCGTCACCAACTCGTCCTGGATCGCCGCGTCCTCGCGCCGCATCAGGCTTTCGAGCGAGCGCGTGATGCGCGAGCGCAGGGAAGTGATTTCGTGGCGCACGCGCGCCAACTCAGGGCTCGCGCGGTCGTCCAGTTCGCCCGACGGCAAAATCTTGTTCGCCACGCGCGCGGCCAGACTGTGCAGCTCGCGCGGCAGGCCCTCGATTGTCTCCCACAGGACGGGCGCGGCCTCGCGCTCCGCCAGGAGGACTGCGCGCGCGGAGAGCGCCTGCTCGCACAACCGTGCCAATTCCAGAATCCTCAAGGGCTCAAGCGTCGCGCCCTCGATCCTCAATCGCGCGAGCGGCTCCTCGGGGTCGGCCATCTCCGTGAACGACCAGGAGACGCCGCGCCGGCGCAGCTCGACGGACTCCGCCACGGCCGCCAGCTCGCGCCGCAGAGCCGGCAGGTCTTCAATCGGGGAAAGCGCCTCCGCGCGCGCGCGGCCCATGGGCGTCTGCGCGCCGCGCCGCACGAGCGCCCGCGCCCGGTCGTATTCTAGTGTGGCGAATGCCTGGTCGTTCATAGCTCAGGAGTCAGAATACAGGAGTCAGAAATCAGAATACAGAAGTCAGGAGTCGGAACAAAAGAAAGGCAGAAGTAGGAGGACGGTCAACGGCTTTCATTCTGACACCTGACTTCTGACTCCCGTGTCCCGACTCCTGACTTTCACGTTCGCTGTCGTCGGCGTTCTTCGCCGTGTGTGGCGGCGGCGAAGAGTTCTCGCGCGTCGAGGACGATTGTGTGGCGGTGCTCGCTGCGGACGACGCCGCACACGACCGCGGAAGAGAGGTCCTCGGCGGGGGGCGCAAGCTCGTCGGCGCGGACTTCGATGTTGCGCTCGACGCGGTTGACGGCGAGCCCGAGTTGTTCGTCGCCGCGCAGGACGATGATGGAACTGGCCGAGCGGAACGCGCGGCCCGCGCGCTCCGTGCCCAGCAGGGTCGCGGGGTCCAGCACCGTCAGCATCCGGCCGCGCACGCTCACCACGCCGAGCACGGCCGGCGGCGCGTGCGGCAGCGGCACGGGCGTGCGCCAGGAACTGACGCGCTCGACCTCGTCCGCGAAAACGCCTATGTTCCACACGCCGACCTGCGCCACCAACAACTCGCGGCCCGGCTCGCGCGCCTCCCCCTCTGCCGCGCCTTCCGCCGCGGGCGTCAACTCCTCAAGCCTCACCTGCTGCGTGTCCGCCTCGGACGGGGGGACGAGCGTGTCTTCAAACTCTTCCGACTTCGGCGCGGGAATTGGCACAGCGGCGGGCTGGCCGTTGTCGGGCGCGGGCGTGGGCGGAGGCACTCCGGGCTGCTGTATGGCGGGAGTCCCAGTGGCCCGCACCTGTTCGATGGCCTGCTGCGCCTCTTCGGCGGCCCAGTTCCTGACAATGGGGTCCGCCTCTTCGGTCGTCTGCATCTGGGCCATCTGCTCCGGGCTCGGCATCTCGTCTTCAGGCTTCTTCGTCGCCTCGACGCTCTCGTCGTAGGCGCGGCGCAGTTCGGCGGCGAACTCGGCGGCGCTCGCCTGCCGAAAGTCCCTGTCCTTTTCAAGCGCGCGCATGATGACGCGGCCGAGCCCCGCGGGCACGCGCGGGTCAATCTCGTCGAGCGGGCGCGGCGGCTCGTTCAGGTGCTTGTCGCGCAACTCGTCCTTCGTCTTCGCGAGGAAAGGCGGGTAGCCCGTGAGCGCCTCGTAGAGCGTGCAGCCCAGCGCGTAGATGTCCGTGCGCCCGTCGAGCGCCGTGAAGCCGCCGGGGCCGTCGCCGAACCACTGCTCGGGCGACATGTAGAAGGGCGTCCCGATGGGCGCGCCCTGCTTCGTCAACTGCATGGAGATTTCTTCGCCGCCCTGCTGCGTGCCGCGCACCTTGGCGATGCCGAAGTCCACAATCTTGACGACGCGCGTCACGTCGCCGTCCGCGGCGCGCTCCTCTGCGAGCAGGATGTTGTCAGGCTTCAGGTCGCGGTGGATGATGCCGCGCTCGTGCGCCGCTTCGAGCGCGTCGCAGACCGATTCGGCCATCTCGATCATCTCGGCCAGGGTGAGCGGCCCGCGCCGCTTCAGCTCGTCGCGCAGGCTGTGGCCCTCGACCATCTCCATGACCATGTAGGTGAGGCCCTTGGGCGAACGCTCCAGGTCGTAGACGAGGACGGCGTGCGGGTGGCGCAGCTTGCGAAGAGCGCGCGCCTCGCGCAGGAAGCGCTGCGAGAGCTTATGATTCTCGGGCGGGCCGAGCATGACCTTGATCGCCACGTCGTCGAGGGCGTGGTGCTGCGCGCGGTAGACCGCGCCCATCGAGCCCGTGCCGATGAGCTGCGTGAGGGTGTACTTCGCGCCGAGCGATTCCTGTAGGGCCGTGGCGAGCGGGTCCGGGTCGAGCGGCTCGCCGTCGTGGGCGCAGTAGTTCGGCTCGTCGCGCGTGATGATGTGGCACTTGCGGCAGAACTTCATGGCGGTGTCGGGGGACAAGAGCGGTTCTAACACAAAGATTACTAAAATCACAAATTTGAAATCTCGAATCCGCCATTTCAAATCCGTTTCGCCCTCTTGCGCGTAACTGGTTTACAATGTCACCCAAAGGATTATTCGAGATGAACGGAAGACGGCACGGCGGCGCGTGGGCCATTATTCTGAGCTTGGCTTTCATCCAGGCCTCTCTGCCGCTCCGTCCGTCTTCGACGAAAGGCGCTCAGAAGGTCATGGCAATCCCGCAGGAGGGGCGCGTGCGCGCGCCGGAACTGACGGGCGCGCGCGGCTGGCTCAACACCGACAAGCCGCTCTCGCTCGCCGCGCTCAAGGGCAAAGTCGTCCTCCTCGATTTCTGGACGTACGGCTGCATCAACTGCATCCACATCATCCCGGACCTGAAGAAGCTCGAAGCCAAGTACGCCAACCAGCTCGTCGTCATAGGCGTCCACTCCGCCAAGTTCGAGAACGAGAAGGAGACGGAGAACATACGCCGCATCATCCTCCGCTACGAGATAGAGCACCCGGTCGTGAACGACGCGGAGTTCGACATCTGGACGCGCTACCGCGTGCGCGCCTGGCCGACGCAGGTCTTGATTGACCCGGCGGGCTACGTCGTCGGCTCGGTCTCCGGCGAAGGCCATTACGACTTGCTGGACAACGCAATCGGGCAAACCGCCGAGGAGTTTCGCAAGCGCGGCGAGTTGAACGAGCAGCCTTTGAGTCTCGCGCTCGAACGCGCGAAGACGGGCGACCTGCCGCTCGCCTTTCCGGGCAAAGTCCTGGCCGACGAGAAATCGGACCGGCTCTTCATCGCGGACTCGAATCACAACCGCGTCGTCGTCACCAGGCTCGACGGCACCCTGCTCGAAATAATTGGCACAGGCGAGCGCGGGTCCGCGGACGGCGAGTTCGCCCGCGCCAGCTTCTACCGCCCGCAGGGGATGGCGCTCGACCATGATTCGCTCTACGTCGCCGACACAGAGAATCATCTCGTCCGCCGCGTCGACCTGAAGGCGCGCAAGGTCGAGACCGTCGCGGGCACGGGCCGCCAGATGAGTGAGTACGGATTGACCGGCCCCGCGCGGGCCGTCCCCCTGAATTCGCCGTGGGACTTGCAGCTCAGTGGGCGCACGCTCTACATCGCGATGGCCGGCCCGCACCAAATCTGGAAACTGGATTTGGACAAGCAGGAGGTCCAGACCTTCGCGGGCTCCGGGCGCGAGGCGCGCATTGACGGCGAGTTGGCGAAGGCCGGCTTCGCGCAGCCCTCGGGGCTGGCGCTTGAGGGCAAGACTCTCTTCGTCGCGGACAGCGAATCGAACATCGTCCGCGCGATTGACACGGGCGGGCCCGCGCCTTCGGTGCGGACGCTGGCCGGCGGCGACCTCTTCGAGTTCGGCGACGAGGACGGCGCGGGCGACGACGTGCGCTTGCAGCACCCGCTCGGCCTCGCCGCGCTCGGCGGGAAGATTCTCATCGCCGACACCTACAACCACAAGATCAAGCAGCTAGACCCGCGCGACGGCACGGTCAAGACGCTCTTCGGCACGGGCAAGCCGGGGCAGGCGGACGGCGCGCAAGCCTCGTTCTACGAGCCCGGCGGCCTGAGCGTCGCGGGCGGGAAACTCTACGTCGCGGACACGAACAACCACGCCGTGCGCGTCGTGGATTTGAAGACGAAGCGAACGGCCACGCTCATGCTCAAAGGCTTGCAGCCGCCCGCCGCTCCCGAGGCGGAAACGGTCGCCTCCGACGCCGCGCCGAACAGCGAGGAGATCAAGCTCGCCCCGCAGCGCCTGCGGGCCAAAACTGACGGCGCTCTCGTCGTTGACGTGGCGCTGCCCGCGGGCTATCACCTCAACCCGAGCGCGCCGCAGCGTTATCAGGTTTCAATCGAGGGCGAGTCGAAGCACCTGGCGCTCGGCGAAGACGCGCAGCATCCGGCGGCCCGCACGTCCAAAGACCTGCGGCTCCCGCTGCGTATTCCTTTACGCGCCCTCACTGAAGGCGCGGGGGCGCTGCGCGTCCGGCTCACGCTCTACTACTGCCGCGAGGACAACACGGGCACATGTCAAATCAAGACGCTCGTCTGGCGCGCGCCCGTAGAGGTCACGGCCGACGCCGACGCGCCGCGCGAGGTGAGGGCGCAGGGCAAGGTCGAAGCGCAATAGCCGCGCGCAGTCCTGAGCACGCCGCGGCTCTTGAGCAGTTGATGCAGCCGTGCGTCCAGAAATCTAGGAGGACGACTTTGCCGTTGAGTACGGCGGACTCGCGCGTCAGGCATCGCCTTTTCTGCTTTCCGTGGCTTCAGTGTAGAATCTTCATCGCACAAAATTTCCAGCACGAAGTCGGCGGGGCCCGCGCAGGCCCGCGTTGCGGGCGTGTCTGACGAAGGTTCAAGGTTTTGTCTGAAGGTCAACTGAATAACGCTAACTACGCCGGTCGGCCCAGTGTGTGCCGCAACTGCGGCGCGCTCGTCGGCTCAGGCGAGGCGAGTTGCTCCGCGTGCGGCGCGCCGAAAACCGCCGCCCCGCCGCCGCAGCAGGCGCGAGCGCCGCGCTACGCGCCGCCGTCCCACGACCGCGAGACCATCAGGTTCGCGCGCGCCGTCCTGAGCCGGCCCTACATCTTCACAATCATCTTTCTGGCCGCCAACATCTTCGTCTTCTTCCTGACCTCGCAGGGCGGGGCGAACGAAAACCCAGGCGTGCTGGTCAAGTACGGCGCGAAGTACAACCTGCTGATAGACCGTTGGGGCGAGTGGTGGCGCTTCGTCACGCCCATCTTCCTGCACGGCAACGTCGCGCACCTCCTGATGAACATGTACGGCCTCTGGATGATCGGCCCGTACGTCGAGAGGCTCTACGGCTCCGCGAAGTTCGTCTTCTTCTGGGTGGCGACGGGGATCGCGGGCGTGGTCGCCAGCTACCTCATCGTCCAGCCACGCCTGTACGAGAGCGGCACCGCCGGGCGACTCATTTTCAAGCCGCACGACACCATCTCGGTCGGCGCTTCGGGCGCGCTCTTCGGCCTGATCGGCGTGCTCTTCGTCTTCGGCATCAAGTTCCGCCACGAGCTGCCCGAAGGCTTCAAGCGCGCCTTCGGCACGGGGATGCTGCCGACCATCCTGCTCAACCTCGCCATAGGCTTCATCATCCCCGTGATTGACAACGCCGCGCACGTCGGCGGGCTCCTGGCCGGCGCGCTGCTCGCGCTCGTCGTCGGCTACAAGCGGCCGGGCGAGCGGGCGCGCGTCGCCGTCTTCTGGCACATTTTGCAAATCGCCGCGCTCGCGCTCGTCGCCGTCTGCTTCGTGATGGTCGCGCGCAACTTCAACAGGCCGTACGACGGCGGGGCCGGGCTGATCGCGCCCGTGGCGAGCGCGGATGAGGTGGACGAGTTCATCAACGCGCTTAACCGCGGCAACAACGCGCTCGCCGAGGCGCTCGGCAAGGGGGACGCGGGCGGTATCGACGAGGCCATCAAAGCGCTGGAGCAAGCCCCTGCGCCCGACAAGAGGTCGGGCGAGTTGCGCGACGAGTTGAAATCCCTGCTCGCGCGCGCCAGGGAGTACGCCGCGATGCCCGTGGCCGGCCGCGCTCAGCAGCAGCAGCGCGCCAGGGCGCTGCGCGGGTTGGACTCGGATGTCGAGGCGTGGATTAATAAGCGCGACCGCTGGGTCAAGACCGAGGGCGACAATTATCACATCTACATTCCGCCCCCGCCGCGAGACGCGCCGCCGGGGAAGTAGCCTTTAAAAGACGCACTACTCAAACAACAATTAGAGGAGAGAAGAGATGGAAATCAAAAAAGTCGGCGTGCTCGGCTGCGGCCTGATGGGCTCGGGCATCGCGCAGACGGCGGCCGCCGCCGGGTTCGAAACCGTCGTCCGCGAGGTCTCCGACGAACTGTGCCAGCGTGGCTTCGGCGGGATAGAGAAGTCGCTCGCGCGCTTCGCCGAGAAGGGGACGATCACCGCCGACCAGCAGCAGGAGATTCGCGGCCGGCTCAAGGGCACGACCTCGCTCGAAGACCTCGCCGACTGCGACGTCATCATCGAGGCCATCATCGAGAACCTCGAACAGAAGCGCGAGACCTACGCCCAGCTCGACTCGATCTGCAAGCCCGAGACGATCTTCGCCTCGAACACCTCAAGCATCTCGATCACGGAGATGATGACGGCGACCAGCGCGGAGCGCCAGCGCCGCTTCATCGGCCTGCACTTCTTCAACCCCGTGCCGATCATGAAGCTCGTCGAGGTCGTCCGCACGGTGCTGACGGACGAGGAGGTCTACGAGCAGGCGATAGAGTTCGGCCGGCAGTTGGGCAAAGTGACGGTGCGCGCGACCGACCGCTCGGGCTTCATCGTCAACCGCCTGCTCGTCCCCTACATGCTCGACGCCATCCGCGCGCTCGAAGAGGGCGTGGGCTCAATCGTCGACATAGACAACGCGATGAAGCTCGGCCTCAACTACCCCATGGGGCCGTTCACGCTGGGGGATTTCGTCGGGCTGGACACGACCTACTACATCGCCGAGATCATGTTCAGCGAGTACCGCGAGAAGCGCTTCGCCCCGCCGCCGCTCCTCAAGCGGATGGTGCTCGCCGGCCTCTACGGCCGCAAGTCCGGCCGCGGCTTCTACGACTACACGAAAGACCCCAAGAACCCTACGCCGATGAACCTGGTCTGAAAAATAGTACTGAGTGCTGAGGACTGAGTGAAAAGCTCGCTTTCTTTTACTCAGTCCTCAGTCCTCAGCACTCATCACTTTCTTTATGCTTGCTTTCGAGCAGCGAGAATCTGTCGCCGTCGTCCGAATCGACCGGCCGGAGAAGTTGAACGCGTTGACGCGCGGGATGCTGGCCGAGCTGGGCGAGGTGTTCGCGCGCGTGGGTCGCGAGCCGGGAGAGTTGCGCGCCGTCATCCTGACGGGGGCGGGCGAGCGGGCGTTCAGCGCGGGGACGGACGTAGGTGAGCTGGCCGCGGCGGGCGCGGAGGAAGGGCGCGGGATTGCGGAGCGCGGGCAGGAAGTTTGCGAGTTGATAGAGCGCTGCCCTGTGCCAGTTATCGCGGCCGTGAACGGCCTGGCCGCGGGCGGCGGGTGCGAGTTGGCGTTGGCCTGTCACCTCCGCGTCGCATCAAAAGGCGCGCGGTTCAGCTTGCCGGAACTAAAGCTCGGCGTCGTGCCGGGCTACGGCGGGACGCAGCGGCTGGCGCGCGCGACCGGCAGTGGCCGCGCGCTCGAAGTGATGCTGACCGGCGCGGAGATTTCGGCGGAGGAGGCGCTGCGCGTAGGGCTGGTCAACCGCGTGGTCGAGCCCGCGGAGCTTCTGGATGAGGCGGAAGCGCTGGCACAAAAAATCGCGGGCCTCGCGCCGCTCGCGGTGCGCGCCTGCCTCGAAGCCGTCACGCGCGGCGTCGCGCTCCCGCTCGAAGAAGGGCTGGAATTAGAGAGGGAACTCTTCAGTCGCCTCTTCGCGACCGAAGACGCGCGCGAGGGGACGCGCGCCTTCCTCGAAAAACGCGCGCCCGCGTTCAAAGGCAAGTGATTGCCCGGCCGCCTCCCGCGGGTATAAAATCCCGCCCAAGGAGGTGACAACCATGAGCGAAGATGTAACGGGGCGGCTGCCTGACCGGCCGGACGGCTTGCAAGAGCTGGTTCGGCTGGTTCAGTCATTCCGCGCGGAACTGGCAGACCTGAAGCAGACGGTCGAAGCGCGCCTGCACGACACGCGCCCGATCTGGGAGAAAGTGCTGACAGACATCGCACAGCTTCAGGAAGGACAGCAACGCATCGAAGAAAGAATCGAAGCGTTGCGGGACGATACGCGAACGGGGCTACGCAATCTCAAGAGGGACTTCGGAATCCTGAACGACACGTTCCTGGAGGTGCGCGGCGAATACAGAGACTTGGACAGGCGCGTCTACCGCCTGGAAGAGCCTCAACCCTAAACGCGAACAGGCGGCCCATCCACCCTACCGCCTGCTTTACCGCCGACGAACACAAAGTCCCGGAACAATTCCACACCCGCCGGACGTTTCAATTATTTCACGATCCGAATCCACCCATCGAGGGAGCTTCAATGCGCGAAGGTGTGCGCTCCTACCATTTTTCGGACGCCGTGTGATGACGGCCGCGGCCGCCCTTTGTCTTTGCTTTAGAATCGAGCGCAACAAGGCCCGCGCCGGCCTTCACCCTGCGCGAGAAGGGGTTCATCCCGGAGGGCATCGCCTACGACCCCGCGACAGGGACGTTCTACCTGGTCGCGAACAGCCAGCGGGGGGCGATTGACGAGGCGGCGCGGCTGGCCCCGCCCGAAAAGTCGAAGGAGCACGTCGTCCTGAAAGTCAATCCGGCGGCGCGTCGGCCCTGAGAAGGCGGGCCCGCGCCGCGCTTCACTTGTCACCCTTCTGCGCCTTCTTTATACTGCCACTGCTTTCATTCTTTAATGCGGACGGGAAACCACTCTTGCAGCCGAAGACTCATCAGGGACGACTCAACGCCGAGGGCTTTCGCTTCGCCGTCGTCGCCAGCCGCTGGAACGATTTCCTGACCTCGCGGCTGGTCGAGGGCGCGCTCGACGCGCTCGAACGACTCGGCGCGGACGAGAAGAGCGTGGAGGTGTTCCGCGTCCCAGGCTCGTTCGAGATTCCGCTCCTGGCGCGGCGGCTGGCCGCGTCGAACAAGTGGGACGCCGTGGTCTGCGTCGGCACAGTCATCCGCGGGCAGACGCCGCACTTCGAGTACATCGCCTCGGAGGTGACGAAGGGCATCGCGCAGGCGGCGATGGAGACGGACGTCCCCGTAGTCTACGGCATCGTCACGGCCGACACGCTGGAGCAGGCCATCGACCGCGCGGGCGTGAAAGCGGGCAACAAGGGGTTCGAGGCCGCCATGTCGGCCGTCGAATTGGTGAATTTATACAGGGAAGCTTTCAAGAAGGGGTGAGGGATGAGGGACGAGGGATGAAGTGAAAGCGGTTGCTTTTGCATCCCTCGTCCCTCCAATCCCTCGTCCCTCGTAATTGAGTTGTTATGGGTTCAAGGCGTAAGGCGCGTGAATGCGCCTTGCAAATGCTCTTTGCGGCAGATGTTTCCGAGACGCGTGCCGACGAGTTGGTGCGCACCTACTGGGCCGAGCTGGGCGACGCGGACGTGGAGCCGCCGGCGCGCGAATTCGCGACGCGGCTGGTGACGGGCACGCTCGCGCGCCTGGGGGAACTGGACGAGCGCATACGCTCGCGCGCCGAGCACTGGCGCATCTCGCGCATGGCCGTCGTGGACCGCAACATCCTGCGGCTGGCCGTCTACGAGTTCCTGTTCGAGCCGACGCCGCGCACGGTCGCCATCAACGAGGCGCTCGAAATCGCCCGCCGCTTCTCGACCTACGAGGCCACACAGTTCATCAACGGCATCCTCGACGCCATCAAGCGTGACCTGGACGAGCAGCACCCGCAGGAACACACCACGAACGAGGATGCCGAAACGGTCGGCGAAGAGGACGACAACAGTTCTTAATACCTTGTGACAGGTGACAGGTGATGGCTGACAGGTGAAAGCGTTTTCTCCTGTCACCCGTCACCTGTCACTTGTTACAATCCTTCCATGAGCGATCAGATTCTGAGCGAATTTCTGGCCGAGACAGAGGATTTGCTCGAAGTCCTGTTCGGCGACCTTCAGGCGCTGCGCGTCCGCCGCTCGGAGGGCCGCGCGCGCCGCGAACTGGTCGGGCGCATCTTCCGCCACGTCCACACCGTCAAGGGCTCCTCCGCCACGGTCGAACTAAACTCCATGACGAGAATCGCGCACGAGTTCGAGACTCTGCTCGACGGCGTGCGCCTCGGCCGCGTGCCCGTGGACGACGCCGTCATGGACGCCCTGGACGACGCGGCCGCCGCGCTCTCGCAGAGCCTGGAGCGGGCCGGGCGCGGCGAGACACAGGAACAGGACCAATCCCTGGTCGAGCGGCTGCGCTCGCTGGCGAGGACGGAGGACGGCGACCGCCGCAAGCCCGCCGTGCGGCGCGCGCTCGCCGCCCTGCCCGAAGAGATCGCGCGCTCGCTCAACGAGCACGAGGCGCACCGCCTCCAAGAATCGAGCGAAGAGGGCGCGCGCGCCTTCGTCGTCACAGCCCACTTCGAGCTCGCCACCTTCGACGAGCGGTTCCGCAACCTGAGCGACGCGCTCGCCGAGGACGGCGAAATCATCTCGACGCTGCCCGGCCTCGAAGGCACGTCCCCGGACCAGATCAGCTTCCGCATAGTCTACGCCGCGCAAGCCACCCGCCAGGAGTTGGCCTCGCGCATGAGCGCCTTCGGACAGGTCCTGGTCACGGAACTCGCCGCGCCGAAGCCGGACGACGGCGGCGAGGCCCGCGACGAGGGCGAAGCGGCGGCCGCCGAGGCGGGCCGGCCGAAGTCCGCCGCGCCGTTCTCCACGCGCGTGCGCGTGGAATTAAGCGAGTTGGACGAGGTCATCTCGGCGACGCACGAAGCCCTGGCGCGCACGACCGGCGTGTTCGGACTCGCCGCCGCGATGGCCCAGCAGGAGGCGGGCCGCGCCGGGCTCGCGGAGGGCGTCGGGGAGGTGCGCCGCCGCCTGGTCGAATTGGAAGAGAAGTTGATCGGGCTGCGCATGATCCCCGTGGCTCAGATGCTGGAGCGGGCCGCGCGCGCAGGGCGTATCGCGGCGCGCATGACGGGCAAGCGGATCGACTTCGAGGTCCACGGCGGCGACGTGCGCCTGGACAAGTCGCTCGCGGACGCGATGGCCGACCCCCTGCTGCACATCCTGCGCAACGCGGTCGACCACGGCGTCGAGACTCCGGCCGAGCGCCACGCCGCCGGCAAGACTGAGCGCGCGAGCGTGCGGTTGGAGGCCGCGGCCGAGGGCAGCCGCGTCGTCCTGAAGGTCGCGGACGACGGGCGCGGGCTCGACCCTTTGCGCGTGGCGCGCGCGGCCGTCGAGCGCGGCATCGTCGAGCCGGGCACCGTGCTAACAAAAGAGCAGGCCGTGCGTCTTATCTTCAGGCCGGGCTTTTCGACCGCCGCGTCCGTTTCGAGCGTGTCGGGGCGCGGCGTCGGCCTCGACGTGGTCGAGCGCGCGATAGAGTTGGTCGGGGGCGAGTTGCGCGTCGCGAGTGAGGAGGGCGCGGGCATGACTTTCGTGATGAGTCTGCCGACGACGCTCGCGCTCACGCCCGCGCTCGTCGTCACCTCCGCCGGCCAGCGCTACTGCGTTGACGAGCGGCACATCACGGAGACGGGCTTCGTCACGGCGGGCGACATCAGCCGCAGCGGGGAATTCGAGTGGGTGCACTGGCGCGGGAACATGGTCCCGCTCCTGCGCGCGCGCCAACTTTTGGCACAGCCCCCGCGCGAAGACGCGAACGGGGAGAGCCTGCCCGTCATCATCGCCCGCGGCGGCGGGGAGACGGAGGCGAAGCCCGCGGCGCTCGCTGTCGACGCCTTCGTCGAGCGGACCGAGGCGCTGGTCCGCGGCCTCGGGCGACACGCGGCGCGCTGGCGCGGCATCAGCGGCGCGACCGAGTTGCCGGACGGCACAGTCGCCCTCGTGCTGGACCTCCCGCGCCTCATGGCGACGGGCGGTTAGGAGGGGCAGCGCGGTTCTTCGTAAGGCAAACTATACGGGGCGCGCCGTCAATCTTCGGGTTTTGAGGGGATGGGCAAAATGACAGGAAGTAGGAAGGGAGGGGGCGGAAGCGTCAGGCGCGCGGGCGCATTCGCGGTGTGCGCGGCGCTCGTCCTCTCGTCGCTGGCCTTCGCGCAGCAGCACGCGTCCGGCTCGTCCCACGCGCGCACTTACCCGAAGGAGATTCGCGGCTACAAGGTCGAGCTGGCCGAGGTCGAGCTCAAGAAGACGAGCGCGAAAGACGGGAGCCGGCTCGACGCGGGCGAGGCGCAGGAGACGCTCATCAAGCTCGGCGAGCCGAAGGTGACGAGCCTCACGCCCCTCGGCGTACACCTGGAAGTGCCGGTCACAGTGGCCGCCGTCAAGCAGGGCGGCCGCATAGACTTCCTGACCTTCGAGGACATGACGGTCAACGGCACGCCCGTGACCGTCAACGAATACCACCACTCGTTCGATTTGCCGAACGACCGCCCGGTGACGCTGCCCGACCCGGTCACCATTCACATCAGCACGCCGCGCGTGCTCTTCGGCGCGCTCGGCGAGTGGAGCAAGCCGCAAGACATCTGGCCTGTCACGGGCCGCGTCTACGTCTTCGGCCGCTTCAAAAAATTCCTCTTCAAGTTCAAGCGCGTCGTCCCCGTCGAACTCAAACTCTCCTTCCGCAACCCGCTCCGCAGTAAGACGCCGGAAGGGATCAAACAGTGAACAGTGACAGGCGAGGGGAGAAGAACAAACTCTTTCCCATCACCTGTCACCTGTCACTCGTCACTGCCTTTCGTATATCAGTGTCGGCTTGCTGCGGCGCAGGCCGAGGAGCGCGCCGATGCCTGCGCCGATTCCGGCACCGGCGACGGCGGGGGCTGCGATTACCGACCTCGTCATGTCGCCTTGGGCGAAAGCGGCGAGGCCGATGCCGAGGCCGCCTCCCCCGCCGATGGCCGTACCTATGAGCGTAGTTCTTTTAACCGAACGCTTGCCCTCGACGAAAATTCTTTGTACGCGGTCGCGCGGGACCTCGACTCTTCTCCCGTCCACCGAGAGCGCGAGCGCCATGTCCGTCGCGTCGAGCATCTTTCCTTTGAGCGTCTCCCCGTCCGTCAGTCTCACCTCAAGCCTCGTGTCCGTGTAAACGCCCTTCACCGCGTCCCACGAGCCCGGGGCGGATTGTGCCAGCGCGGTCGTGGAAGCCGTGAGCAGAATGAGAACGAATGTCAGTGCCTTTTTAATCATCATCTCTCCTTGCATTTTTATGCGGGCCGGTTCGCGAGATTCTTCCGGCCCGCGCGCCCTGTAGCAAAGCCGGTGCCGTAAGAAGGAGCTAGGGAAAACGCGCGCGCGAGAGTCGTGAAGGCCGAAGGCAGGCGCAGGAAAAACCCGGCAGGTGGAGCCTTTCAACTCTCAGCGCCTTTGCGTGAGGAAATTTCACGCAAAGGCGCTGGAGGCGCTGAGAAGGTGCTTCTTGCTTTTGTCGAGTTATCTCTTTAGAGGTTGGGGCGGCGTTTGTGCCAGTCTGTGGCCTGCTGGTATTTGACGGCAAGGTCTATCAAGGTGCTTTCGCTCCACGCGGGGCCGACGAATTGAATCCCGGTGGGCAAATTATCCTGCCCGAAGCCGTTGGGGACGGAGATGGCCGGGACGCCCACCAGATTGCTCGCGCCGATGGGCGACGACGTGCTGATATCCGGGTAGGCTTTGTCGAAAGTCTTGTCGAGCGGGTAGGCGACCGTGGCGCGCGACGGGGCGACGAGCAGCCCGTGTTTGGCGAACATCTCGTCCCACGCGCGGCGCATAGGCGCGCGCAGGCGCATCGCGTGCAGGTAATCGACGGCCGTCACGAGCGAGGCCGAATAGCCGCCCGCGCGCCCCGCAGGCGACGCCAGCTCCGCGACGCGCCCAGACTCTATCAGGTCGCGGAACGCGCTCGCGCCCTCCGCGTCCACAATCGTCCCGACCGCCGGGCCGTAAGGAAACTCAGGCAGCTTCACGTCCATCTCGACGGCCGCGAACTTTCTCAGCACGTCGAGCGAGCGCAGGAAATTCTCCCGCACCGCCGGTTGCGCCTTCTCGTAAGAGTCTTTCATCACTGCGACGCGCGGCCTGACCCCCAGCCCCCGGCCGCCGCCTTTAACTTTTGCCGGCGGCGAGTTCTTGCCTTCAATGTCTCTCGATGTTGGGTCGAGCGGGTCGCGTCCCGCGATGGCTGACAGCACGACGCCGCAGTCGGCGGCCGCGCGGCACATGGGGCCGAGCTTGTCGAGCGTCCAGCACAGCGCCATCGCGCCGTGGCGCGAGACCGCCCCGTAGGTCGGGCGCAGGCCGTAGACGCCGCAGAACGCCGACGGGGTGATGATCGAGCCCGAAGTCTCGGAGCCTATGCTGAACGCGACCAACCCGGCGGCGACGGCCGCGCCCGGCCCGGAGGAAGAGCCGCCGCTCCAGTAGTTCTCGTTCCACGGCGTCTTGCACGCGCCGGTCCAGGACGCGTGCGCCTCGTTGTAGCCCATCCCGCCGGCGAGTTCTATCATCGCCAGCTTGGCGACGAGAATCGCCCCGGCCTCGCGCAGCTTCCTGACGACCGTGGCGTCGTAATCGAACTGCTGCTCCCTGTAAGGCGTCGCGCCCCAGGTCGTCCTGGCGTCGCGCGTGGCGAGCAGGTCCTTCGCGCCGTAAGGGATGCCGTGAAGGGGCCCGCGGTAACGCCCGCGCCGAATCTCCTGCTCGGCCGCCCGCGCCTCCTTCAGCGCGGACTCCCTCATCAAGCTCGCCACAGCCCCGAGCCTGCGCCCCACCGTCTCAAGGCGCGCGAGATAACTTTCGGTCAACTCGACGGGCGAGACGCGCCGCGCGCGTATGAGCGCGCCGAGTTCCGTAACGGAGGAAAAGAGGATGTCGTCAGGGAGCATCGTTCAAGTAAATTGCGTTCTTCAGTCCGGGCTGAAGACGAAGTCTGGCTCGTCGCTGTTCTTCAGCTTGACCGCGCGCAGGCGTTCGGACGCGGTGACGTAGCTGTTCAAATCTTTCCTGGTCTGTTCGAGCTGTTCGGGCGAGAGCTTGTCGCCGAAGCGTGCGCGCGCCACCTCGGCGTAGGCTGCGGCGACGGGCGAAAGTCCCTGCGGGGCCGGAGTCGGCTGCGTCGTCGCGGGCGGGGCCGTGGGCTCTTTGGGCCTCGCGGGCGTCTGCGCGTCCGCCAGCCGGGACGCGAGCGGGGCGGCGATGAGCGTCGCCGCCATTGATTTGGCGAACCGCCGCCGCGAAGTTCGTTCGGAGTCGCGCGAGTTAGATTTCGGTCCCATCCTCATCAAATCTCCGGCAGCGTGTACTTCCGCCCGGCGTTGACCTTCTTCAGGTAAGTCATCAGCGGCTCGAAATACCTGAGCATCGCCTTCGCGCTCAAGTCTTCGCCGGTCGTCTCCTTGAGGACGGCGCGCCAGTCGCGCGAGGCACCCGGCGACATGATCTTGCGCAGGAAGTCGCCGACGGCGCGGTTGCCGTAGTAGTTCGTCGCGTGCGGGTCCTGCTTCAGGATTTTGCGCGCGATGTGGTCGTGCAACTGAAACAGCAGGACGTTGGCGATGGCGTAGTCGTAGTACTGCGCCGCGTCGTCGTTGATGTGCGTCTTCGTGCAGGCGTCGCAGTACTCCTCGCCGCGCGGCGCGGGCGGGACGACGCCCTGGTACTTGAGGACCAACTCCCACCAGCGCTTGTTGTACTGATCCTTCGGCAGGTTGTTCTCGTAAAGGTCGTACTCGAAGCGCGTCATCGTGCCCGTGGCGAACGGCATGTAGGCGACGTAGTTGAGCGCCTCCCTGAGAAGCGCCTGCGTCTCGTCCACCCGCGCGCCTTTGGGCGCGAGGCCGCGCCCTTCGAGGAAGGGCCGCTGCGTGGCGGCCAGCCCGATCAGGGTCCCTATGGCCTCGTGGTAGGCGCGGTTCGCGCCCGCGCGCAGGAGCGGCGGGACCTCCGGGGTCGTGTAGCTGACGTAATAGTAAATGTGGCCCAGTTCGTGGTGCGCCGTCTCGTACCACTCGGCGTTCGGCTCGACGCTCATCAGCGAGCGTATGTCCGCCTGCCTGTCGAGGTGCCAGGCGCTGGCGTGCGTGTTCTTCTTGTAGGTCGCGCCTGCGGGCAGCGGGTAGAGCGAGGACTTCTCGTAAAAACTTTTCGGGAGCGCGGGGAAGCCGAGCGAGACGTAGAACTGCTCGGCCTGCTCGACGACCCACTGCGGCGTCTTCGGCTTGAGCGCGTCGTCGACGTTCATCCCCTCGACCTGCACGAGCGCGCTCCAGTCCTGCGCCCAGCGGTTCGGGAGCCAGTCGGCCGGGAGCTGGTCCGGGACGGGCCGGTTGTAGCGCCGGGCCAATTCGTAGCGCGCGTAAGTGTGCAGCTCGCGGTTGATTCTGTCCAGCAGCTCAAGCATCTCCGGGCCGGACAGGCCGTAGTCGGAGATTTGGTAGTTGACGGATGAGCTGTAGCCCAGGGGCCTGACGGTCGCGTTGCGCAGGCGTTGCAGGTTGACGAGCCCGTCCTTCAAACCGCGGCCGACTTCCTTAGAGGCTTCCCACGCCTTGCGCCGCTCGGCGGGGTCGTTGGAGGTGCGGAGGATTTCGTCAATCTGGTTCGGCGTGACGCTCTTGCCGCCAATCTTGAAGTCGAAGCCGTAGAGCTTTTCGGTCTGCGCGGTCTCGGCCGCGATGCGCTCTTTGACTAAATCTTTGGCGGTCTCCGGGTACTCGGCGGCGAGGTAGAGGATGGCCTTGAGCTGTGTGACCTGGAGCGGCGTGAGCTTGTCCCGCTGCTTCAGTAGTGCGGTCGCGCGCTCTATGTTCTGCTTGCTGCCGGTGAAAGCGGTCAGCCTTTCGAGCGCGGCGTTCTCCGCCTTCGCGTTCGTCTCGTCGCCCTCGACGATCTTCGTGTTCGAATTCCACGAGGCCAGGTTGTAGGCGTAACGCAACTGAAGCCACTCGGCCGTGAACTGCTCTATGAACTTCTGCGCCTCGGCCCGCGTGTCCGAGGCGTTGACTGTGCGCTGCCCGGCGGGAATGAATGCCGGGAGGAGAAAAAGAACGAGGGGCGAGAGAAATAGCGCGCGTTTCATTGACGGCCTACCTTCTTTGAGTGTTTTCAGGCTCAAGGGGAGCGAGCCGGCGGACGAGTTTCGGCCCCTCTTCCGGGCCGTCCGCCTGTTGATTATGTTGAGCGATGAGCATAGCATTCCGGTATCTAAAATTAAACTTCGGCGGGCTCATGCCGGGTGCAATCGGGGGCGGAAGATGGTAGTCTTTTGCATTCAGCACGAGTATCAAAAAGCCGTCGAGACTGTGCGTCAGTACCTACCGACGCGCGGCCCTCGGCCGGAGGTGATGAGACCTTGAGCGAACAGCAGAATCAGACGGACCTTTCGCGCTTCATCGCGGAGAATTTCGGGGCCAACGCCACTTACGTCGAGGGCCTGTTGAATCGTTACCGCAACGACCCCGCGCTCGTGGACGAGTCGTGGCGCGCGTACTTCGGGGAACTGATCGGCGGCGCGGCCGTCACGCCGACGCAGACGCAGGAGAACGGGCGCGCGGCCGCCTCGACGCAGACGAGCGGCGACGGCGGCGGAGGCGCGGGCGTTGCGACCGCGAGCGCGACGGCCGCCGCGAGTCCCGCCCCGGCCGCGGCCCCTGCGGCTCGCCCGGCGTCGGCCGCGAGCGCGGCCCCGGCCGAAGCTGCGGCGGCGGCCGAGAACGCCACGCCGATTCGCGGCGGCGCGCTCAAGATCGTCGAGAACATGGAGACGAGTTTGGGCGTCCCGACCGCGACCTCGAACCGGCGCGTCCCTGTCAAGGTGCTGGACGAGAACCGCCGCGTCATCAACAGGTACTTGCAGGAGCGGGGCACGGGCAAAGCCTCTTACACGCACCTCGTCGCCTGGGCCATTATCCGCGCGCTCAAAGATTTCCCGCAGCTCAACGACGGGTTCGAGGTCATAAACGGCACGCCGTCGCGCCTCCGCCGCGGGGGCGTGAACCTCGGCGTCGCCGTCGACCTCGCGAAGAAGGACGGCTCGCGCACGCTGCTCGTGCCGAACATCAAGAACGCCGAGCGCATGACGTTCTCGCAGTTCCTCGCGGCCTACGACGACGTCATCAAGCGCGCCCGCGAGGGCAAGCTGCAAATCCCTGACTTCCAGGGCACGACCGTTTCGCTGACCAACCCCGGCACGATTGGCACAGTCGCCTCGACGCCGCGGCTGATGGCGGGCCAGTCCGTCATCATCGCCACGGGCGCGATTGAATACCCGGCGGAGTTCCAGGCGATGACCCCGGAGGCGCTCTCGCAGCTAGGCATCAGCAAGGCGATGACCATCTCCTCGACCTACGACCACCGCATCATACAGGGCGCGGAGTCGGGCGCGTTCCTCGCGCGCGTACACGAGTTGCTCACGGGCGAACACAATTTTTACGACGACGTTTTCCAGAGCCTGGAGATAGCCTACCCGCCCGTGCGCTGGGCCGTCGACCGCAACCCGGCGCTCCTCGGCGGCGACCAGACCCGCGCGCAGACCATCAAGCAGGCGCGCGTGCTCGAACTCATCAACGCCTACCGCGTCCGCGGCCACCTCATCGCTGACATAGACCCCCTGCACGCGATGCCGCTGCACCACCACCCGGAACTCGACATAGAGACTTACGGGCTGACGATCTGGGACCTCGACCGCGAGTTCATCACGGGCGGCTTAGCGGGCCGCGAGAGCGCCAGCCTCAGAGACATCCTCGACATCCTGCGCCGCGCCTACTGCGGCAAGGTCGGCATAGAGTACCGCCACATACAGAGCAAGGAGCAGAAGGTCTGGATACGCGAGCAGATCCTCGTTCACTTCGTCAACCCGCAGCCGGTCGCGGCCGAAATTAAAAAGAAGCTGCTCGAAAAGCTTGTCGCCGCAGAGCAGTTCGAGCGCTTCCTGCACACGAAGTATCTGGGCCAGAAACGGTTCTCGCTCGAAGGCTGCGAGACGATTATTCCCGTCTTAGACCAACTGCTCGAAGGCGCGGCGCGGCGCGGCGTCGAGGACATCACGCTCGGCATGGCGCACCGCGGGCGGCTGAACGTGCTCGCCAACGTCGTCGGCAATTTCTCGGAGCGGATTTTTACGGCCTTCGAGGGGAGCGTGCACCCGAACTTCCCCGCGGACGAGGGCGACGTGAAGTACCACCAGGGCGCGACGGGCGAGCGCGAGACGGGCGACGGGAAGAAGGTGAAACTCACGCTCTCGCCCAACCCGAGCCACCTTGAGTTCGTCGACCCCGTGGTCGAGGGCATGGTGCGCGCCAAGCAGGACGCGATGGACATGCCGCGTGAGGAGTCGTTCGACCGCGCGCTGCCCGTGCTGCTCCACGGCGACGCGGCGTTCGCCGGGCAGGGCATCGTGATGGAGACGTTGAACCTCGCGGAGCTGCGCGGCTACCGCACGGGCGGGACCATCCACATCATCATCAACAACCAGATCGGGTTCACGACCTCGCCCGAGGCGGGGCGCTCGACCATCTACTCGACGGACGTGGCGCGCATGACGCAGCTCCCCATCTTCCACGTCAACGGCGACGACCCCGAGGCCGCGTGGCGCGTGCTCCAGATCGCCCTGGACTTCCGCCAGGAGTTCAACAAGGACGTGGTGCTCGACGTCGTCGGCTTCCGCCGCTTGGGCCACAACGAGTCGGACGAGCCGAGCTACACGCAGCCCCTGATGTACCAGCGCGTGAAGGCGCATCCGGGCGTGCGCTCGGTCTACGCGCAGAAGCTCGTGCGCGAGGGCGTGATCGACGAAGCGGGCGTGGAGGCGATGATCAAGGAGCGCGTCGAGCACTACGAGGCCGCGCTCGCGCGCGCCAAGGAGATTGTCGCGAACAAGCCCGCGGTCACGGAGGTTCCGCCGCAGCCGGCGGAGGAGGACGGGTCGAACGTCGAAGAGACGGGCGTGGCGCGCGAAGTCATTCGCGAGGTCTCGCGGAAAATCTCAATCGTGCCCGAGGGCTTCAACATCAACCCGAAGATGGTGGGGCAACTCGCGCGGCGCGCGAAGATGGGCGAGGGCGAGGTGCCCATGGACTGGGCTTTCGCGGAGGCGATGGCCTTCGGCTCGCTCGTGCTCGAAGGCACGCGCGTGCGCCTGAGCGGCCAGGACTCGGGGCGCGGCACGTTCAGCCAGCGCCACGCCGTGATGTACGACACGCAGACCGGCAGGCCGTGGACCCCGCTCGCGGACCTGCGGAGCGAGAGGAACCCGAAGGCGGAGTTCGACGTGTACGACAGCTCGCTCTCGGAGCAGGGCGTGCTCGGCTTCGACTACGGCTACTCGGTCGTCGCGCAGGACGCGCTCGTCTTGTGGGAGGCGCAGTTCGGCGACTTCGGCAACGGCGCGCAGGTCATCATAGACCAGTACATCGCGGCCTCGGAAGACAAGTGGCAGCAGCGCTCGCGGCTCGGTCTGCTCTTGCCGCACGGCTACGAGGGCCAGGGGCCGGAGCACTCCAGCGCGCGCCTCGAACGCTACCTGCAACTCTGCGCCGAGAACAACCTGCAAGTCTGCTACCCGACCACGCCCGCGCAGTACTTCCACCTGCTGCGCCGGCAGGTGATACAGCAGACGATGCGCCCGCTCGTCGTGATTACGCCGAAGAGTCTGCTCCGCCTGCCCGCCGCGACTTCCAACGTGGACGAGTTGACGGCCGGGGGATTCCTGCCGGTGATTGACGACGGGGAGGTGAAGAACCGCGAGGCCGTGCGGCGCATCGTCGTGTGCAGCGGCAAGGTCTTCTACGACCTCGCCGCCGCGCGCAAGAAGTCCGGCGACGAGCGCGTGGCAATCGTCAGGCTGGAGCAGTTCTACCCGTTCCCGGAAAAACGGCTGCGCGAAATCTTCAGCAACTACCCGAACGCGGCGCAACTCGTCTGGGCGCAGGAGGAGCCGAAGAACATGGGCGGGTGGACTTTCGCCGAGCCGCGTTTGATGAACATGCTGCCGGGGTGCCAGCGCCCGTATTACGTCGGGCGCGCCGCGTCGGCCAGCCCCGCGACCGGCTCCTACACGATTCACGAGCTTGAGCAGCGCCGGCTGGTCGACCAGGCGCTCACGGAAGACGCAGAATTCATCTCCGGCGCGAGCACAGACCGCTACGCCGGCCAGGCGGATTCTTAATAAGGCATCAGAAGTAACCTTCGCCAAAGCTCCGTAGGCGCGAGATGTTTATCGCCTGCGGCCAGTTCATCAAATCTCCAGCTCCGTAGGAGCGGCATGTAAGTTTCGCCCCTGCGGGGCTGGAAGAGTTTGGTGGCTCGTGCTATAAACGTTCCGCCGCGCGCGCGGCTTCATTAATCTGCCACTCGCAGCACCAGAAAGTCTCAGCCATGTCCCCTCGAAAATTTTTGTTCCCCCTCGTCGTCTTAGTCTCTGCCGCCGCCGTCTTCGTCGGCGGGGCTTGCACGGACAGTAAGGCCGAAGTCGAGCGCACGCGGTCACAGACCGCAGCGCCCGTGGTTCAGGTGTCGCCGACGCCTGAGGCCGAGTCGATCTCGATTGCCGCCGTCGGCGACACGATGCTCGGCTCGACCAGCCAGGGGCGCGGGCTTCCCGCCTACGACGGCGCGCAGATGATTTCGGGGCTGACGCCGATCATCTCGGCGGCCGACATAGCCTTCGCCAACCTCGAAGGCGCGATGATTGACGGCGGGACGCAGACGAAGTGCGGGCCGAACTCGAAGTTCTGTTACACGTTCGGCATGCCGACGCGCTACGCGAAGCACCTCAAGGACGCGGGCTTCGACATCGTGAGCCTGGCGAACAACCACTCGTCGGACTACGGCGCGGAGGGGCGCGCGAGCACGCGCAAGACGATTGCCTCCTCCGGCATCATCCACGCGGGCGCGGACCACCAGGACATCCCTTACATGAACGTCAAGGGCCGCAAGATCGTGTTCGTCGCGTTCGCGACCAACCCGGTTTCGCTGAATCTGATTGACGTGGAGAACTCGCGGCGCGTGGTGGCGGGCGTGGCGCGCAAGGCCAACATCGTCGTCGTCTCGTTCCACGGCGGGGCCGAGGGCTCCGCGGCGCAGCGCGTGCCCTACGGCTCGGAGACTTATTTGGGCGGCGCGCGCGGCGATTTGCGTAAGTTCACGCGCGCTGTCGTGGACGCGGGCGCTGATTTAGTTCTGGGCCACGGCCCGCACGTCGTCCGCGGGATGGAAGTCTACAAGGACCGCTTGATTGTCTACTCGCTCGGCAACTTCGCCTTCTACCGCTTCCCGTTCAACGCGGTGACCGGCCTCTCGCTCATCCTCGAAACGAACATCGGCCCCGACGGCGAATTCCTGAGCGGGAAGATTCACCCGCTCATACAGCAGGGGCAGGACGGCCCGCGCCCCGACAAGAACAACACCGTCATAGGCGTCGTCCGCCAGCTCTCAAGAGACGACTTCGGCCCGACGGCCGTCCAGGTCGCGGCCGACGGGACGATCTCGGCGCCTTGAGGCCCGCCTACTGCGCGCCCGTCTCATACGTGATGATGCCGTATGATTGATTAAAATATGTGTTGCCCAGCACGGTGTTATTCCCCCGTGAAATAACAGTGCCGTCGTTAGAGCCTTGGTGTAATCCGTAGAAGTTACTCACCACCATCGTGTTGGACACGCGCGCGACCGAACCTGCGACGTAAGCGCCCGGCGCGGCGACGATCGTCACGCTCTTCGTGACGGTGAAGGGGCCGTGGTTGCTCGTGTCGAGGACGGCGATCTCGCCCTTGGGAGAAACCTGCGTGAGCGCGTAGGCGAGGGTCAGGCACGGGGCCGTGCGCGTGCACGCGCCCGTGTTGGCCCCGTTCGACGCCAGGTAGACGCGCGGCGAGGCGGCTTGCGAATCTACGGCGAAGGCGAAGAGCACGAGGGCGAGTGCGCGGGCGAAATGTTTGGTCGTAATCACTGCGAGAACTCCTTTGCTAGCGCAGATGTCATAGGGCTTAAATGTGGAGCGATGGTGTGCGGCGCGGCTTCTTTCACCTGCGCGGGCGTGGGCGGCGGCCCTGCGGCCGCTTCTTCGCGGCCCGTTCGAGAAGCGCGACGCGGGCCTGTAGCTGCTCGATCAACTCCTGCTGCTCCTGGATGGCCTTGACGGCCACGGGCAGCAGCGCCATGTAGTTCAGGCCGAGCGGCTTCGCGGCGTCCGCCTCCCTCATGACTAGTTCGGGTAGGACTCTCTCGACCTCCTGAGCGACGAGGCCCATCTGGGGCTTTCCTTCGGGCTCATTCTTCCAGCGCCAGGAGACCGGGCGCAGGCGCATGAGGTGATTGAGTCCGTAGTTGAGATTAGTCACGTTCTGCTTGAGGCGGGCGTCGGACGCGCAGGGAATGTTGTCGGCGCAGACGTTGCCGTTTATGACCGTGACCGTGCCCTCTACATCAACGTTCCCGGCGAAGAAGCCAGCGAGCCCGCCCGCCGTGTTACCGCCGTAGATGCCCGCGGCACCAATGCTGCCGCTTTCCCCGGCCACTCCGGTGCCACCGGTGCTTTTGCCGTACACGCCGATGGTGACGCCGTCCCCGTACACGCCGTAGTCGCCCTCGCCTTTCACGCCTCGGCCAGGACCCTGGCCGTACACGCCGATATCGTCGCCTCTCCCGTACACGGCTGTGCCAATGCCGCCGTCAGCGTGCAGCTTGCCGTTGGTCGGGGTCTCGGTCCCGATTCCGACCCTGCCGAACGTGTCGAGGACGATGCCGCTGTTGGAGGGCACGTTGGAGGTGAGCCCGACTGCCAGCATCAACCTCCCGCCGTTGAAGCGGATGTCGGCGCGGGAGGCCACGACCGCTCCCTCCGCGGGCTTAATCCACCCGAAGCCGGTCTCGCCGTTCGGGGTGCCGAACTGCATGTAGCCGCCGTTGCCGCCTGACGGCGTTATCCTCATGTTGCCGTTGATTTCCAGCTTGATTCCGGCATCAGGAGTCGCGGTCCCGATGCCGACGCCCCCGTTGGTCGCCAGCACTAACTGGTTGGCGTTTGTCACGTTGTCGGTCATGTATCCGGCCGAGAACATCAGCGGGCGGATTGTGCCAGTCCCACTCTTGCCCGTGCCGAAGACGAAGTCCGCGCCCCTGGCCCTGAGCGCGGCGAACTCCACATTGCTCGGGTCTGCGATGGCGTCCGTGTTGGTGATGCTGAACTGCGCGCGGTTGTTGGGCTGGCCCGTCCCGCGCGGGACGACCGTGAAAGACGTGTTGACGTTCGCCCCAGTGGCCGGGTAGAAGCGCACGAGGGCGAAGTTGGGGATGTTGTTCGGATTGACGATGGTCGGGCTGACGCCAGAGCCTGCGGTCGCCCCGATTTCTAAGGCCCCGACGAGCCTGATCTTGCCCGCGCTTTCGGTGAGGACCGTGGAGTCCGTGATGGAGTTCGGCCCGTTGAACTTGGCTATCTTGCCGGCGGTGCCTTCGCCCGTAATCGTCCCGACGGCCGACGGCTCCGGCGGCGGGGCGGCGCTCTCCTGCGCCGTCGCCCCGTCGCCCTGCACGCTCACCTGCTCCGCGCGCCGCATGAGCTTGCCGGCGGGCGTGCGGTAAGTGATGGTCAAAACGTAATCGCCGGCCGCGACCTGCTCGCCGAGTGAATTCCTCATCTCCCAATCGAAGGAGCGGGCCGAAAGGATGCCGCTCTCGAAGACTATCTCGCCGTCGGCCGTTGCGACTTCGATGCGCGTCTCGAAGAGGTCCGAGCCGATGGCGACGTGAACTTTGTCGCGCGCGGCAGTGACGCGGACGGCGTCGCCGGCGAGCCGCCGCGCCCCCTCCTGCGCGTTGCCGCGCGGCGCGAGAATTAAAGCGAGAGCGATGGTCAGGGCGGCACGTATGAAGATCGTCATGGCGAGAGTTCCTTTGGAGTAGAGTCAGCCGTTCGTAGTCCGAAGTCGCGGCCGCGGCCGGCCGCGTCGCAGAGCGAGGCGGTGCAGACGAAGAGGCAGCCGTCGGCCGTCTCAAGAAAGTGCACGGCCCCTGCCTCCACGCTTCTGCAAATGGCACGCTGGCTCAGGCCGGAGAGGCGCGCGGCCTCCTCCGGCGTGAGCATGGCGGGCCGGCCCGCGCACTCCGCGCACCAGACGGCGGGCGCGCCCGCGCGACGCCTTACGACCCAGACCTCGTGCGTCTCGATTATCGTCTCCGTCCTCTTCATGGGTTTCGGCGAGCCGCCTTTCCTGATAAAACGTTGTCTGGGCCGCCGCCGGGGGCTACAATGTCGCGCGGCTTTCTTCTGGTCCTGTCAGACCGGCTAGTCTCCCCGGCAGCGCCGCAGACATTACAAGAGCGGCCGCCAAAAAGTCCTGTACGGGCTCTCTATAATTTCTCTATCAACCCCTTTGCGGCAGTAAATGGGTGAGCAATCGCGACACTTGTACGAGTTCGGCCCGTTCGTTCTGGACGCGGCGGAGCGGCTGCTGCTGCGCGACGGCCAGCCCGTGCCCCTCCCCTCGAAGACCTTCGACACGCTCCTCGCGCTGGTCGAACGCGGCGGCCGCCTGGTCGAAAAAGAGGAGCTGATGAAGGCCGTCTGGCCGGACACCGCGGTCGAAGAGTCCAACTTGAACCATCACGTCTGGGCGCTCAGGAAGGCGCTGGGCGATGGCTCGAACCGCTCACGCTACATCGAAACGGTCCCCAGGCACGGCTACCGTTTCGCCGCGGGCGTCAGGGAATTGACCGGCGCGGGCGAAGAAGCACTGGTCGTCGAAAAGCACACGCTGACGCGCGTCGTGACCCTGGAGGAAGAGGAGACGGCGGACGAGCCCGTCGCCGACGCACAACTGCCGGGGCAGCGATTGCTCGGGGCCGGGAAGGGAAAGCGGCCGCGCGCGAGATGGAAGGTCGTCGCGGGGGCGCTCTGCCTGCTGGCGGTCGCCGGCTTGCTGGCGCTTTACAGGCCCTGGCAGCGCGAGGCCGCGAAGCCCGAAGCGGGCGTCGTGGCCCAACCTCGGTTGAACTCAATCGCCGTGCTGCCCTTCAAGGCGATAGGCGCGGAGAGTGCGGACGAGTATCTCAGCCTGGGGCTGGCCGACGCCTTGATCACAAGACTGGGCAACGTCCGCGAAGTGGTCGTGCGCCCGACCAGCGCCGTGCGCCGCTACACGGACGCGAACCAGGACCCTGTCACAATCGGCCGCCAGCAGGGCGTGGACGCCGTGCTCGACGGGAGCTTCCAGCGCAGGGGAGACAGGCTGCGCCTCACCGTCCAACTCATACGCGTCGCCGACGGGGCGACGCTCTGGTCCGCCCAGTTCGACGAGCGCTTCACGGACATCTTCGCGATGCAGGACTCTATCTCGGAGCGCGTGGCGTGCGACCTCGTCGCGCGCATCTGCGGGGAGGCGACCAGACAGAAGCCGGTCAACATAGACGCGTACGAGGCTTACCTGAAAGGGCGCTACTTCTGGAACAAGCGGACGAGAGACGGGTTCCGCAGGGCCGTCGAATATTTTAAGCAGGCGATTGAGATAGACCCGACCTACGCGCGGGCTTACGCAGGGTTAGGCGACGCCTACGGGTATTTAGGCGGCGACGACCCGGCCGCGCAGTCCGAGAGTGTCGCGAAAGCGAAGGCGGGTGCCAGGCGCGCCCTCGAACTCGACGAGACGCTTAGTGAGGCGCATGCCTCGCTCGGACTGTTCGCCATGAACTACGACTGGAATTGGGCGGAGGCCGAAAAGGAGTTCAGGCGGGCCATCGAGTTGAACCCGAACTACGCGACCGCGCGCCAGTGGTACGGCGAGTTCTTAGCCTACATGGGGCGGTTCGACGAAGCGGTGGCGGAGATCGAACGGGCTCACGAACTCGACCCGCTCTCCCTCATCATCAGCACCGACGTGGCGAAGGTTTACACCCTGGCGCGCCGCTTTGGCGAAGCGATAGCGCAATACAAGAGGACGCTCGACGTAGACCCGGACTTCGTGGAGGCGCGAGCGCTGCTGGCGATGGCCTATTCGATGAACGGGCAACACGATGAGGCCGCGTCCGAAATCCTCAAGGTCAAAGATTTGGAAAACTACCCGGCGTTCTTGTCCTGGCTGGTCTACGTTTACGGGCGGGCGGGCAGGGCGGACGAGGCACAAAGGGCGCTGAGGCGGCTCAAAGACCTCTCGAAGCGGACCTTCGTCTCGCCTCTCTGGATGGCGGTCGCTTACACAGGGCTGGGAGAGAAAGATCAGGCGTTCGCGTGGTTCGAGAAGGTCTTCGCGGAGCGCTCCTCAGGCGGAGGGGTGACGCTCAAAGTGAACCCCATTTTTGACAGCCTCCGCCCGGACCCGCGCTTCCAGGACCTACTGCGGCGCGCCGGTTTCAACAACTGAGCCGACTCGGACACCGAGCGACATCCGACCTCCTGCCCGCGCCGTCCGCGCCGCACGCCCGCCCCGCGTCACACGACACGCCGAGTAGCGTTTAGCCCCCGCGCGCTTTTCTTTACCGGCTACGCCCGCTTCCGTCGTTTTTGCTTTATCAAGCAAAGCACTTGACTAATCGGGAGTCAGGCGTATCATCAGTCGCATGTCCTCGATTCACCAGTTCCCGCCGCGCGCCGGAGAAGAGGAAGTAGGGAAGCCGCCCGCGCTGCACGACCGCGCGATGGACAATCTCAAGTTCATACGCGAGACGATGGAGCGCGCCTCGTCGTTCACGGCCGTGCCGGGCTGGGGCGGCGCGCTGATGGGCGTGACCGCGCTCGGCGCGTCCGCGGTCGCGGCCTGGCAGCCTAACAGGAACCGCTGGCTGGCCGTGTGGGTTGGCGAAGCCGTGCTCGCGCTCGCAATCGGCGCTTGGGCGCTCAGGCGCAAGGCGCGGCGCGCGGAGACGCCCGTTCTTTCGGGGCCTGGGCGCAAGTTCGCGCTCGCCTACGCGCCGCCCATCCTGGCTGGCATGCTGCTGACCCTGGCGCTCCTGCGCGCGGGGATGACGGGCGCGCTGCCGGGCACCTGGCTCCTGCTTTACGGCACGGCGGTCGTGGCGGGCGGGACCTTTTCAGTCAAGATAGTGCCCGTCATGGGCCTCTGTTTTATGCTGCTCGGCGCAGTCGCGCTCAACGCGCCCGCCGGGTGGGAGAATTACCTGATGGCCGCCGGATTCGGCGGCCTGCACATCATCTTCGGCGTCATCATCGCCAGGAGGCACGGTGGCTAGACAGAACGCTTTAAAAAAGGAACCGCAGCGAAGGGGCAAGCTCAAGAGCGTCGGCGAGACTACGGCGGCCGAGAGCGCGCCGCACCAGAAGTTCGAGCGCTTGATTCACGAGCGCTCGCGCTTGGGGATCATCAGCGCGCTCGCCGTCAACGACCGGCTCACCTTCAACGACCTCAAACGCCTCGTCCAGACGACCGACGGGAACTTGAGCGTCCACGCGCGCAAACTTGAGGACGCGGGCTATATCAGTTGCACCAAGTCGTTCGAGGGCCGCACGCCGAAGACCGAGTACAAGCTGACCCGCCAGGGGCGCAACGCGCTCGAACAGTACCTCAACCACATGGAGGCGCTGATTAAGACCATGCGCCCGCAGTCCTGAGGGGCGCTTGTGTGTCAGTCGAAGGAGAGGGTCTCGTTCGGGTAGTCAATCGTGACCCTGAACTGCTTGAGAAAGTTGTAGCCGATTATCCCGTCCAGCCTGGTCATCACCGCCCGGCTGAGCGCGGGCAGAAAGTCCACGAGGACGACGGCCAAATCCTCCGCGCGGGCTTCCGCTACGGCGAGTGAGCTGACGACGCCCGCCGTCACCTCGGCCATTCCGCCCGCCCCGGTCAACTGCGGGACGGGCGCGCTCTCGATTCCCAGAAGCTGTGCCAGTTCCTTTGAGACGACCGTGCCGGACGCGCCCGTGTCCAGTATGAAATCGTGCGCGGGGCCGCCGTTGACGCTCGCGCCGATCAGGATGAGCGGCTGCGCCCCTCCCGCCAGGCGAAAACTGACCTCGCTCGCACCGTCGCCCATAAAGTAACTCCCCCCGGCGCATCAATCGTCACGACTCGCGCGGGCTTACGGCCCGTCGGCGCAAAGGTTTCACTCCCGCGCGTCGCCCAGGGCGGCGCACTTGCCTCGCGACCCGCGCTTGAAATATTTTGCGCGGCGGCGCGCTCGGGTAGAGAATGGGCGCTCGCGGACAAAGGGGGAGACATGGCGCAACTGAAAGACAAGATACAGAACGCGCTCGACGAAGCGCGCATGCTCGTACTCGGCTCGCAGGTGCTCCTGGGTTTCCAGTTCCGCTCGGCCTTCGAGCCGGGCTTCCCGAAGCTCCCGCCCTCGTCGCAGTATCTCAAGCTGGCGGCGCTCGGCTTGATGCTCGTCGCTCTCGGCCTGCTGCTCGCGCCCGGTGTGGCGGGCGACTTCTACGTCGTCGTGAGGAAAATTACCGAGTCCAATACATCTGCCATCGCGGCCGCCCTCGTATCTCTTCTGTTCTTTTACGGGCTCTGGTTCGGCTTGACACGCTACCGGCGGGGCCGGGAGCGCTCCGGCCCTGAGTCCGCGGAGCACGAAGGCCGACAGTTCGCCTCCTAGATTCAGAAAGGAGAAGTTATGAGAAAGAACTTCCGTCGTACACTGGGTCTGGTCGTTTTGCTGTTCGTCGTGGGGTGCGGATACGAAGCGCGCGCGCAGGACAATCCCACGCCAGCGCAGGGCGGCGCGCCGTCTCTTTACAAGCGGCTCGGCGGCTACGACGCGCTGGCCGCTGTGACGGACGATTTCATAGGCAGGCTGGTGTCGGACAAGTCTCTGGGGCGCTTCTTCGGCGGCGCGAGCGACGACTCGAAGAAGCGCATACGCCAGCTCGTCGTCGACCAACTGTGCGCGGCCACGGGCGGCCCCTGCCTCTACATCGGCCGCAGCATGAAGACCGTGCACGAGGGCTTAGGCATCACCGAGGAAGACTGGAACCTGGCCGTCAAGCACCTGGGCGACACGCTCAACAAGTTCAAAGTGGCGAAGCCCGAGCAGGACGACCTGATAAAAATCCTCGCCCCGCTCAAGGCGGACATCGTGGACAAGAAGTAAAAGCAGAATCCACGAGCCGGGGTACAGCGTCCAGAGGGAAGACTGCCGTCCCATTCTCTTTTTTCTGGATTCTCTACCCCGGCTCCTGTATTCTGCGCCTCGTATGACTCGCGATCTGGTGCGGGAGTTTCTCACCTACGTGCAGGTGGAGAAGGGGCTCTCGCGCAACTCCCTGGAAAGTTACGGGCGCGACCTGGCGCGGCTGAAGGCTTGGGCCGAGGCGCGCGGCCAAATGGTCGGGAGCCTTGAGCGCGCGGACCTGCGGGCCTGGATCGCGGACCTCTCGCGCGAGGGGTTGTCGGCCGCCTCAGTCTCGCGCGCCGTCAGCGCCGCCCGCGGCTTCTTCCGCTTCCTCATGCTCGACGGCCACATCAAGAAGCACCCGGCCGAAGACCTGAACACGCCTCAGCTCAACGCGCACCTGCCCAGATTCCTGAGCGAGTCGGAGATGGAGCGGCTGCTTGCCGTGCCCGACACTTCGACCGACGAAGGCGTGCGCGACCGCGCGATGCTCGAACTGCTCTACGCGGCGGGCCTGCGCGTCTCGGAGCTGGTCGGCCTGAAGCGCGCGGACCTGAATCTGGACGCGGGTCTGGTCGTCTGCCACGGCAAGGGGAGCAAAGAGCGGCGCGTGCCCATAGGCAAGAGCGCGACGCACTGGTTGCAGCAGTACGCGCGCGCGCGCGCCCGCTTCGACCGCGCACACAGCCAGCACCTCTTCATCAACAGCCTGGGCGCGGGCCTCTCGCGCAACTTCGTCTGGGCGATGATCAAGCGTTACGCCTCGCGGGCCGGGCTCGCCCGCGTCTCGCCACACACCTTGCGCCACAGCTTCGCCACGCACCTCCTGCAACGCGGCGCGGACTCGCGCTCGGTCCAGGCGCTTCTGGGCCACAGCGACATCTCCACCACGCAAATCTACACACACATCACCGACCGCCACATGCGCGCCACCTACGACCGCCACCACCCGCGCGCACGCTCCACCGGCGATGAGACGGAAGAGTGAAAAGCTGGCTAAAGTTTTCCGTTTCTGCTAAAAGGCGGTGAGCCGCCGCCCTCGTATGCGTGATGTGCTTCATGCGATCAGCCGGCGGGCGCTGAGTTGATGTCTCTAACCTCATACAAGGAGAAATTCTCGTGGCTATCTACGTTAGAACAACCGACCTCGCCTACTACGAAGTCACTGACCCCGCCGAGGAAGCCGCGATTGAAGTTCGCAAAGTGACTGGGGCTGCGCCTCCGGCGTTGGCGAAAGATACACTCGAAGCCTATAAATTAGAGTACGAAAAGTGCGCACAGCGATACGACGATGTTTACAAAGCCGCGTGGACTAACTTCTCATACATGGCGATTGTCGCCGGGGCCATTCTCACCTTCGGCGGCGACCGGTTTTTACCCGAACTATCGGCCTTCCTTGCCTGCATACCCCTTTTATTCTGGTGGCTGGCTAGCTTCGAGCCTTTGAACAGGTACGGCGATCAGGTTATCGAACGTCTGAGCTGTATTGAACTGATTCTGACAAACCTGTATTCGCTTGATACCCTGACGCCGAAGCAGACGGCTGCCGTGGCGAGACATAAAGGGCTGCGCCACTTCAGGAACTTTAAGGAGCGTGAAAAAAAAGGCATAAAGATACCGGCGAGCAAGAAGTTTAGATGGGCGATAGCGGGAATTATATTTTTTTTCGGACTGTTAAGGCTGGGGCTCATAATTTCTGCGATCTGGCGATTCAATGCTCTTGTGGACATCTCACTTGCCGTGCTGGTTTTTATCTCCCTTATAGTGTGGCTTGTCGTTGAGTACCAGTGTTTCAAGCGACACCTTAGAGACACCCTTCGCCAGTTCATGAGGGTGCGATTCGTCGTCCGATGTTTCGCCGCGCTTTTATTAGTCACTGCAATATGTCTCGGCATCAGGGTTTACCAGTTACATGTAAATGAAAACAAGCCGCTCCTCATTAAGAAGGATTCCGAAGTCAAGGTCATCCCCGTGGACTTCAATGACAATCTGGGGGTCAAGCTCGAAGGCATTACGGCGAAACAGGCGCAGGAGCTTCTTCAAAAGGCTGAGCAGCAGAAGAAGGCCGCTCAACAGCCAGAGCCATGACGCCCGCCTTTGACGGCGGCGCGGCGGGATAGCCCGGTGGACTCGGCCGATTGAAAATGTGAGCCGGACATGTTTTCATCTAGACAGCGACCTTGCTCTTAAAACTTTTCGGCCGTGCCGTTGACTGTTGAGCGGGGCGGCCGAGGCAGGATTAGAGGACAAATGTCAGATAATTTTCCGCCTCGCTCCGCGCACGAGCAGGAGATTGAGATGGTGCTCGGAATCTTGGTCAGCATGGTGGATGGGCGCAATGCCGTTTATATGAGCGCGCCGATTACTTCCGGGGCGCGCTTCCTGCGGTGGCGCGGGCAGCATGAAGGAGATGTTGACCCCTGGGGGCATGAATTTAAAAGCGACTTCCAGCGCGAAGTAGTCGAGCCTAATCGCGCCCGCGCCAGGTCGGTCGCGCGCGGGCTGCGCGAGTCGTTTCGCGAAGTGCTTATTGACCCGACGGCCGTCGACGACATAGACGGCTGGACGCAGGACGACTACCGCCACCTGTGGGCTCGCATCATCGAAGAGTATGTCAGGGCCGTGATCTGTACGGACGGCTGGCAGTACAGCAACGGCAGCTCGTATGAATTTCTGGTCGCCCAGCGGTGCGCCATCGCAACTCTCAAAGAGAACCGGGAGACTCTGACGCTGGAAGAGGGCATGCAGTTGATTCAGTCCGCGATTGACGAGATGCGGGCACCAGGTTTATCAACGGTCTTCCTTGAAAACGTCCTCGACGAGTTAGGGAAGCTGAGGGCCGAAAAGGGCGTATGCGCAAAGTGAAGGGGCCGGTGCAAGCCCAGCAGAATGGCGGGCGCGACGCCGCGGGCTCGCTCTTAAAAGATGAGGTGCTGAGCCGACTGGCCGACGTGGCTAACGTCGCCCAGTTCGTCAGTTTCGACCCGCGGCCTGAGCAGAGGCACGCGAGGATATACGGATACGAGGCTGACCACCCCTTCGGCTCAGTGGAGGCCGCCGCCAGCGCCCTGTTGAAAGCCTCCCCGGACAAGTCGGTCAACGTACGCAGCTTCCTGCCCGGCGAATCCAAGAGCCTCGAATTCCTTTACGGCCTGACTGGCGTTGAGAAAGTTTCGGCGGAAGTACGCCGCCTCGCTTCAAATGGCTTTTACACAATCGTCAACGAGACGGTGAACGTGAACGACGGCGGAGTCTCCGGCGTGCTGCTCGGTGACACGTTGGAGTTTGCGCCGGGGGACACGCCGCGCTGCGTCGAGAAGCCCGGAACAGCTTCGCTCCCACGCCAGATGGGGCTGCGCCTCCTCGAAAAGGTCTACCACTTCCGCCCCGAACTCTACATCTACGCGCGAGACCAGCGCGTCGAATTCAGCGTTCACCCGATCAAGAGGGGCGTGGAAAATGGTCATACCATCATCTGGGAGCTTGAGCGCTTCGAGCAGGTTGAATCCGCCCCGAACATTCGCTGGCCGAATAAATTCAGCCGCTTTATGGGCGATAAGGCGTTCGGGCTGTTGATAGCCGACGTGCTGGGCCTTCCCGTCCCGGCGACAACCGTCTTCCCGAGGTGGCTTCCCCCTTTCAGCTTCGGCAGACCCACGGGCACGGGCGAGGTGTGGATACGGACTTGCCCGGCCGAACAAAATCCGGGCAAGTTCAGTACCGCGCGGGGCTGGCTGGACCCGTACAAGGTGATGGCCGAAGAAGATGGCGAAGGCACTCAGATCAGTTCGGTGCTCGCCCAAGAGGGCGTTGAAGCCGTCTATTCCGGCGCGTTGATAGTCGGCACGAAACCCTCTTCACTTGAACCGGACGACATCTTGGATTGGACTGGCTTCTTCTCCTGGCTAGGCGGCGAGGGCCGTTATGATGCCCCCAGTCCGAGCCGCAGAATCGTCGAGCTTTTGCCCGGCGAGTTGCGCGAACTGGTCCTCAAGGGCGCGCGCGCGGAAAATCCCGACCAAGCGACGAAAGCGAGTTTACTCGCCGCTCTGAACGAGATAATAAAGGATCGAAACTTTTACCGCGCCGCGTACTTTAGAAGAGTTGTGCCGACGGACGAAGCCGAGGCGCTCTTGAGGCGCGAGCCGTCCGATCTATCGGATGCCGAAGTCGAGAGGCGCAATCGCCTGCTCTTGAAAGCCTGCTACCTGAGAGAAATTGCTGGCACCGAGGAAGTCATAGTCGAAGGAACCTCCGGCTTTGGTGACGAGTTCATGCTCGGGAAGGCTGAGAAGCGGAAGCTGCCGGGAGACGTGCTGGATTCGGTGCTTCAGGTTTACGAGCAGGCGGCGGCCTCTTTAGGCCCTGTGCGATTCGAGTGGGTCCGCGATACTGAAAGAGTCTGGATCGTGCAGCTTCACAGAGGGGCGACGGCAACCACGGGGAACACAATCTACCCCGGCGAGGCAGAAGTCTGGCGGCGATTAGACATCGAGCAAGGCATAGACGCGCTCCGCGCTCTGATCGCCGAAGTCCAGAATACTCAGGACGGCATTATCCTGATAGGTAATGTCGGGGTGAACAGCCACCTGGGCGACCTTCTCAGGAGAGCAAAAATCCCCTCTAAAATTGAACCGTCCAGGCACGCCTAACCCTTGTCCACACGCCCGCCCGTGTGGCAGCGGCAGACCATGTTCGGCCGGGACACACTTCCTCCCCGAGCGCCTTCGCACGAGCCGCGGCAGCCGCGCGCGCGCAACTCGGTAGCGAACCATAGCGGGGCGTCGGCCCACCAGTGGACCGCGGATTTAACAGCCGGCACAGTTTCTCAAATACCTTTGACAGTTCGCCCGGCGAGGCTCGCGACGACGGCGGCGAGCTCGGCCGGCTCGACGGGCTTGGGGAGGTGTATCTGAAAGCCTGAGAGCAGGACGCGCCTGCGGTCTTCGGAGCTGGCGTAAGCGGTCAGCGCGGCCGCGGGCGTGTTGCCGCCGCGCGAGGGGTCCAGCGCGCGCACGCGCTTAATCAGCGAGTAGCCGTCCTCGCCCGGCATCGCTATGTCTGCGACCAGCACGTCCGGCCTCAGACGCTCAAGCGCCGTCATCGCCTCGGCGACGGAAGAGGCGGCCGTCACCTCCGCCCCGCGCTCCCTGAGCGTCGCCGCCACGTAGTCGAGCGTGTCCGTCTCGTCGTCCACCACGAGCACGCGCAGACCTTGAAGGCTCGGCGTGCCGTCATCCTCGGGCTTACCCGCGCCCGGCTGCGCCGGAGCCGCAGCCTCTTCAACCGTAGGCGCTTGAGCCTTCGGCAACAAAGGCAGGTTGACCATGAAAGTCGCGCCGTGCCCCGCGCCCGCGCTCTCTGCGCGGACGGTCCCGCCGTGCAGCTCTACCAAGTGGCGCACGATGGCGAGCCCGAGGCCGAGTCCGCCGTGCAGCCGCGTGGTGGAGCCGTCGGCCTGCCGGAAGCGGTCGAAGACGTAGGGCAGGAACTCGGGCGCGATGCCTGGGCCAGTGTCCGAAACTCTGATCTGCGCGTCCGCGCCCGAACGGCCCAGTTGAATCGAGACGCGGCCGCCCGGCGGCGTGAACTTCACGGCGTTCGAGAGCAGGTTCCAGACGACCTGCTGCATGCGGTGCGGGTCGCATGGGACTAAGTTTACGTCCGATTCGAACGCCGACTGGAGTTGAATCGCCTTGGCCGCGGCCGCCGGGCGGACGGCGTCCGTCGCCGCCTCTATGACGGGCACGAGCTCGACCGGGCGCGGCTCAATCCTGAGCTTGCCGCTGATGATGCGCGACACGTCCAGAATGTCCTCGATAATCTGCGACTGCGCGCGGGCGTTGCGTTGTATGGTCTGGAGCGCGCGCGCAGTCGCCTCCTCGTCCAGTTGGCCCGTGGTGAGAAGCTGCGTCCAGCCTATGACGGCCGTCAAAGGCGTGCGCAACTCGTGCGAGAGCGTGGCTAGAAATTCGTCCTTGACGCGGTTGGCCTCCTGCGCGTCCTGGTAGAGGCGCGCGTTGTCCACGGCGAGCGCGGCCCTGTGCGCGAGGTCTTCCGCCAGCGCCAGGTCTTCCGCGCCGTAGCGCCGGCCCGACTCGGCCGAGATGAAACTGATCGCGCCGAGCGTGCGCCCCTGCACGACCATCGGGACGACCATCGCAGACTTCATGCCCAGACCGCGGAGCAATTGCAACTGCTCGTCGTCGCGCGCGGCTTCGACGAGCAACTCGTCCGAGATGTCGCTGAAGAGTTCCGACTGGCCCGTGCGGATAACTTTCGTCGCGCCGCGCTCCTCTGTCGGGTCGAGCGGGTAGCGGCGCTGGAGCTCGCGCGCCATCTCGACCTTCGAGGGGTCAACGTGCGCCACCGCCAGCGGGTGAACCGTGCCGTCCTTCTCCATCACGTGAACGGCGCACCAGTCCGCGACTTCGGGGACGACCAGCCTGGAGACGCTTGTGAGCGTCGTCTCGTAGTCGAGCGAGGAGGCCAGGATGGCGCTCGCCTGTGCCAGAAAAGCCGAGCGGTGCTCCGCGGCCCGCCCCACGCGGTTGGCCGCCTCCAGGACTCCCGTCTGCTCGCGCAGTTTCGCCTCCATGTTCTTGCGTTCGGTGACGTCCGTGCTGACGCCGACGTAGCCCCTGATGCGGCCCTCTGTGTCGGCGATGACGGCGTCGCGCACGTGCGCGCAGAAGGTGCTGCCGTCTTTCCGGCGGACGACGAACTCGCCCTCCCAGTAGCCCGTGCTCGCGATGCTCTCCATGATTTCGCGGGCCAGGGAGTCGGAGGAGGCGGGGACGGTTATTTGGAAGATGCTTTGGCCCAAGACCTCCTCGGCCGTCCACTGGTAGAGCTCCTGCGCGTGCTTGTTCCAGTAGACTATCTTGCCTTCGAGGTCCGTGGCGATGACGGCGTTGCGGACGTGATCGAGGAGCAGGCGATAAAGCTCCGCACTCCGGCCCAGGTACTCCCCTCGATCCAATCCTTCGAGCATAAGGTGAAGAAGCGCCGTCCGTCCCGGCAGTCTTGTCTTACGAAACGAGCGTGACGGGCCACGAGTCTGTGACTGGGATAAGAATTAGCAGATAAGAGGGGGAAAGGGAAGGACGGCGCGCGAGAACGACCACGGTTCGTTCACTCTCAAAACGTACGAACCGCGGAGACGCGCGGGGAGACGCGAAAAGGGTCGTCCCTGCTTCGCGTCTCCCCGCGCGTCTCCGCGGTTCCTGAGTTCTCGGGTCGAATGCTACCGGCTCGCGTCCTAGTTAATCACGAAGGACTCAAAGAACCGGCCGATCTCCGGGTCGTCTGGAATGTCGCTCAGCACGCCGGCGGCGACCATCGTCAGCCTCTTGTTTTTGATGTTGAAGTAGAGGCGCATGCCCCCCTTCAAATAGCAGCCGCGCACCTTGTAGCGCCGCCCGACGTAGCCGTTCATGGGGGCGTCTTTCACCTGGTAGAATTCGCACGGGAGCGAGTCGGCCGCCGTGTTCGCGTTGAACACCTCGACCATCCGGTCGAAAATGGCGGAGACGGCCTCCTTACAGAAATTGGCACAGTAAAAGCCGCTCGCCCACACGGCCCCGTATCCGATCTTCAAGTGCCTGACCCCGTAAAAATCCAAGTTGATCTGATGCCCCTCGGGCAACTGGATTTCTTTGCCGAATCGCAGGCCGCCCTCGGGCAGGCGAACCGAAAACTGGCCGCTCGGCGGCGAGAAAATGGGCCACTGCATGTCCTTAGTCTTGCCGCCGGGAAGCGCGGCGGAACTCGCCCGAACGTCGTTAGCCGCAGGCTGACGTGACGGCTTCAGCGTCCCGTAACGCCGCCTGTTCGCCGCGTACGCCCGCGCGCGCCGCCACTCCCAGGGGGGCGTAGGCTTTGCGTCCTGCCAGAGGCCGCGGCGCTCGTCGCGCGCCGCCCGCTCCGACTCAGCGTAAAGGCGGCTCACGGACGCGCCCAGGTTCGTCTCGTAGCCCCTGTCGAACCAGGCCACGCCGTCGCGAATCATTTGCAGGCCGACGTCCCTGTCGTCGCACAGGATTCTGCCGATGAGGACCGCTGCGGGGTCGAGCCCCGTGTATTCGATACTGACCTGGCGGTCGAGAACGAGCGACGCCAAATGCTGGCGCGCGGCTTCGCCGTAGGGCTGATCTCTTTCGGGGGCCTCGGCGGCCTTCAGCGCGACCTTAATCAGCCGACCCGTGTTTTCCACCGTCACCGTACGGCCGTCGTGAACCGACACGACCCGCCCCTGCAAGACAGAGGCGCGCGCGGACACGACGCCGCAAACAAACGTCAGGACAAAAAGCGCGAGGGTGCGTTTCATTAATGAATCCTTGAAGATAATGGTTAAAGAAGGAATCCCCTCCCGCACGCGGCACCGCGCGCAGAAAGAAAGCGTTTTCACTTCAGCTACTCTTTCGCGAAGATTCGGGGAGGAACTCAGGCTGGATTGACTTGAGCCGCCGAGTGAGGCGACACGATTGACTATAAATTCGTTCGGCGCTCAGGTCAAGAGGGCGATTCCCTTACCGCCCTGTCGAATTGAGAGAAAAATAAAAGAGGCCGTGACACGGCCTCTTCTGAAAACTAATGGTGCGCCCGGCACGACTCGAACGTGCGACCTTTTGGTTCGTAGCCAAACGCTCTATCCAACTGAGCTACGGGCGCGCTTCCTGAAAAGCGGAAGGAAGAATATACGGGTCGGTATCTTGGGTGTCAAGCGGGCACGTTTTGAGGAAACGGCGGCGCTCGGAGTCGTTAAATTAACGCCCGTAGTAGCCGGGTTTTGTGCGCGCGATCAGCTCGGGGCGGGAGACTTCGATGCGTACGACGCGCCAGCGGCCCGGAGGGGTGGCCGTGTTCGTCGGGCGGTAGAAGACCGTGTAGAGCGTGCGCAGGTCTGCGGCGACTTCGGCGTAGATGCGGCCCATGTCTTCGAGGCGGCGAATCTCATTTAAGCGTCCGCCCGTGCGGTCGGCCAGGCTTTGTATGCGCGCGCGCGCCGCCGAGTAGATGGCGATCTGCACGGGTATCGGGTAAGAGAGGCGCTTGGGGTCGCCCGAAGGCAGCGCGAGCGGGTAGATGGTGACGCCCTGCCGGTCCGCGGCGGAAAGCACGCCCCTGAGCGGCGCGCTCTCGTCAGGCTTGACGGAGGCGACGGCCTCCTCGTTCGTGCGCGCGCTCGCGGCGGAATTCCTGTCGAGCGCCTTCATCTGCGTGTCCAGCCCGTCGGTCAAGACCACTATCGCTTTGCGCCGGCTGCCTTCCTGGGCCAGCATTTGCAGCGCGTAGTCGAGCGCCTTGTAGAGGTGCGTCCCGCCCTTGCCCTCCACGTACTCGATGGCCTTGGCGGCCTTCCTGAAGTCGTTCGTAAAGTTGACGCGCGTCTTGACCTCCTCGTTGAAGGTGACGACGGCGACGCGGTCGTTGGGCGAGAGCGCGTCCAGGAAGCGGTAGGCAGACTGCTTGAGCGTCGGGCGGAAACTCTGCGTCGAGCCCGACAGGTCCAGAAGCAGCACGAGGCTGAAGGGCGCTGTGTTGGGCTCGAAGTCAGTGATCGGCTGGAGGACGCCGTCCTCGTAGACGGAGAAGTCGCCGCGCGAGAGGTTCGTGACGGCGCGCCCCTGGCGGTCCACCACGCCCACGTTGAGCTGCACCAGCGAGGTGTTGACCTTCAACACTTCGTCCGGGTCGTCCTGCGCGCGGGCCGGGGCGGGCGTCAAAAGGACGCAAGCCAGGGCGAGGGCTAAGCCGGCGCAGAAGGATTTCAGTGCACGGGGAACAGCAGAGGGGCGGAAGTTAATCATCGCTCGAAGCAACCGTCACAAGAGATGTTGCGAGTATGCCCGCCGCGCGCTCGGTTTGGCAAGCACCCGCCGCGCGGCACAAACACGCCCCTCTCCGACGCTCCCAGCCCGCCGAAAGTTGCTCCGGGAAACAGTAGGCAGCAGGCAGTAAAAGCAATCGTGCCAAACCTTGCCCTCGATTTTCAGGACTCAAGGCCACAGATACTCAGCCCACTGCCCACTGCCTAATGCCCACTGCCCACTGCTACCGGCCTGCTGCTTTCCGCCGCCGGGTGGGCAGCGGGGTGACGGCTTCCGCGGGCGCGACGGCCGTCAAGGGCGCGGGCTGTGGCTCCGCGGGCGGGACGGGACGTGGCCCGCGGCGGCTGCGCGCGGCTGCGCGTTCGGCCTCGGCCGCGACGGCGCGCTTGGCCTTCTCGATCCGCTTGCGCGGCACGAGCTGGTAGCGCAGCTCCATCTCCTGTGCCACTTTGTAAATGTTCTTGGCCTTCGCGCCGCGCTCGGCGCGGCGTATGATCTCGTCCAACTCAAGCAACTCTGCCTGGTCGTCTTTCCCAATCCAGATGTATACGGCTTCCTGCATCTCTCTTTTCACCTCTAAACGAATCAGCTCGCGCATGCCGACGGCCGCGCTGTGAAGGCGCGGCGCGGGCTGGCGCTGCTCCCGGCGCGGCGCGTCGTTGCGCGCCGCGAAGTAGTCCTCGACGAGCGCGTCCACGCCCGCGCGGTTCTCGTCATAAAAGATCGCGAAGTCCCGGCAGCGCGTGCGGTAGGGACAACTGACCGAGCACACGATGGCGTCTTTGAAATGCCCGTAGCGGTTGCAGTAAAGTTTTAAGCGCATCGGAACACGGCCGCCGCGCGGGGCGCGCGCGCCTCCACTCGTGAAGCCTGCGACCCTTCTCAAAGCCCAGGCAGAAAAGTGCGGACTTTCGTCGCTGGAAAACTCGGGAGGCTTGGGACTATAACACGCCTGTCTCACGCTTGCAACTCGTGCCCGCGCGCGCAACACAGAATGAGACTGTGCGGCCGATTAGTTTTGGGCATATAATCCGAGGCCGCAAACGGCGTCTTCACACCACCCTTGAAGAGTCCGCACGGGCGTCGTCTCTCAGACGCGCTTCACTCTCTGAGGAGGTTTCAGCCGTGTACAAACCCAACTTCTGTTCCGAATGCGGTTCACGAATCGAGCGCTCGCGCTGGCGCGTCTGGACGAGCAGGCGCTTTTGCGCGGACTGCGCGCCGCGCTTTCGCAGGGCACAAATTCTGTTGCCCGCGCTCGCCGGCGCGACCCTCTTCGTCGTCGGCCTCGTCATGGGGCGCGCCGCCAGGCCAGCGCCGCCCCCGCTGATAGTCGAGCGCGGCCACCTCGCCGAAGTCACAGCGCCGCATGTGAAGGACGCCGAGCGGGCCGCGGGTGCTGATAAAAAGGAAGGCGCGTCGAAAGACGGCGGGCCGAACTACGGCGCGGACGGGACGGCCACGGAGCGGCCGACCGAGCCTGACGAGGTCGTCTCGCTCTGCGGCGCGCGCACGCAGAAAGGCACCCCCTGCCAGCGCCGCGTGCGCGGCACGGGCCGCTGCTGGCAGCACAGGGGGATGCCGGCCGTTATCCCGCCGGAAAAGCGAGTGATTGCGGAGAATTGAGGGGAGGCTTGTGTGCCTGTGGTGTGACGACGCCCGGAAGAGGGGGTTCCCGTGCGCCCTTTCTTCAGGAACTCTCGGCGCGAGATAAGTACTCCGCGAGAGAGTCTATGATGTCCTGGTTCGCTTCTTCCTGTAAGTAGATGTTGCGCTCTTTGAAGACTATCGTGTGCCCGCCGTGATAGGGCAGAAAGTGTCTCTCTTCGTAGGTCAGCACCTCGCCCGGCGAGAAGGCGTTCCCGTAGAAGTCTGTGAACGCCCTCGTCACCGCGTAGGCCGCGCCCTTTTCCAGGGTGTAGATCGTAGCCACGCGCCGGCCGCTCACGCGATTTTCAGCGTGGACTCGGGCGGCTTGACCTTCATGCGGACCTTCAGCGACTCGCGCTTGTCGGCGCGCGCGCGGAAGGAGACTATCTCGACGGTGCGGAAGCCCTGGGCCACGACCGTAATCCTGTACGTGCCGGCGGGCAGCTCGACCTCGAAGGAGCCTTCGTCGCTCGTGTATGTCTCGCGGGACACGTCGGCGTTTTCGATTCTGACTATGGCATCAACTATGCGCGCGCCGTTCGCGTCGAGCACGACGCCTGCGATGCGACTCTTCCGTTCACCCCCGGCGCTTTCGGTCGCGCGCGCCGCGGGCGCGGCGGAGGCGAGGGCGAGGAGGACGACGAAAATAGTTCTGGCGGTTCTCATCTCTCGAATCCTTTCACTGGCAAGAAACATCTTCCGCTCTAACGCCTGTCTTTGAACTGCTCGTACAGTTCCGTGTGCCGGCTCGTGAGCGGGAGCCGGCGGCCCGCTATGAAAAGATAGCGAACGCGCGTGCGCGCGTCCAGGAGGTCTCCGTCGGTGACGACGAGGTTGGCCGTCTTGCCGGGCTCTACTGAACCGAGGCTGTTGGCTACGCCCATGATCTCGGCGGGGTAGAGCGTGATCGATTTGACGGCCTCGTCGCGCGGGAGGTCGAAGGCCGCGGCCATGCCCGCGTAGAGCGGGAGGTTGCGGACGAACTGCCCGGCGCTCCCGGTGGAGATGCAGAAGCGCACGCCCGCCTGTTGCAGCTTCGCGGCCGCCGTGTAGTTCGTGTCGTACGGGTCGTCCTCGCGCGCCGGCAGGTCTAAGGTGGTGGTCAGAATAACTGGCACATTTTTCTCGCGCAGGAAGGCGGCGATCTTCCAGGCCTCGCCGCCGCCGAGGATGACCGGCCTGAGGCGCAACTCTTCCGCGAAGCGTATGGCCCCGCGTATCTCGCTCTCGCGGTTCGCGCGGAAGATGACGGGGCGCTCGCCGCGCACGTAGGGGACGAGCGAGGCGAGGACGATGTCGCGGTCCAGGCGCGGCAGGCTCGCGTCGCGCGCGTGGGCGTCCTGGGCGCGCCCGTAGGCTTCGGCGTCGCGGAAGGCTTTGCGCACCTGTTCGAGCTGGCGGTCGCGCGTCGTCACCGCCTCGTTGATGTTGCGCTCCTGCGGGTTGAAGAACGCGTCCAGGCTGGTGACGCTGACGCGCGGGTAGTTGATGACGAGCGCCGAGCGCGGGACGACGGCCATCTCGTCGGAGGTCGTGCCGTCCAGGTTGATGAAGGCCGCCTGCCCGGCGATGAGGCCGCCGAGGGGGAGCGAGCCGACGGAGGTGACGCCGCCCGCGCGCGTGACGTTGACGTAGGCGCTGTGCGGGTTGACGGCCGTGATGGCCTGCGCGTTCGGGTTGATGTCGCCGACCTCGCTCGTGTCGACGCCGCCGGGCGCGCCGCTGCTGATCTCGACCAGGCCGACGGAAGTCCCCAGGTCGATCATGCCTGGGTAAACAATCAGGCCCCGCGCGTCAATCTCCTCCGCGCCCGCGGGCACGGCGACGTTTGTCCCCACGGCCTCTATCTTCCCGCCGCGCACGACCACAGTCCCGTTCTCTATCTCTGGGCCGCTCACCGTCACGACGCGCGCGTTGCGTATGACGTACGTGCCCTGCGGCGCGAGCACGCCCTGCTGCGCCGTGGCGCTCGTCTGGGCCGCGGCGTGAAGAGAAGTGAAGAGACAGAGCGCGATGATGAGAGGGAAGCTCTTCATAGTGCCAACGCTTCTTTGCGCCTCCGCGTTGGCGCGTCCACGCTTCTCCTTATCATTGAACGTTCCAGCCTTACTCACCTATGGTCACCTCCGTCGCTGTCGTCTTCCGTTTGCGCCGGCCTGCGTGGCGGCGCGGGCGGCGGCCCCGGCACGGGGGCGCGGTTGGACTCGGCCTGTTCGAGCTGCTTGCGCTCGGCTTCGAGCTGCGGGCGGCGCGCGAGGTCCTGCTGGCGGTCGAAGAAAATCTCGCCGTCTATGAAAGTGGTCTCGACGCGCGAGAGCGTGCTCAGGGGGTGGCCGTTCCAGATGACCAGGTCCGCGTCTTTGCCCACGTCAATCGAGCCGACGCGCGAGTCTATGCCGAGCTGCCGCGCGGGGTTGAGCGTAATCATTTTCAGCGCCTCCTCCTCCGGCACGTCGCCGTACCTCACGGCCTTCGCGGCCTCGACGTTGAGGCGGCGGGCCAGTTCGTCCGAGTCCGAGTTGAGCGAGACGAGGACGCCGGCGCGGTACATGATGGCCGGGTTGTAGGGGGTCGCGTCGTAGGCTTCGATCTTGTAGCCCCACCAGTCCGAAAAGGTCGAAGCGCCCGCGCCGTGGCGCGCGATCTCGCGCGCGACCTTGTAGCCTTCGAGCACGTGCTGGAAAGTCCTCACCTTGAAGCCGAACTCGTCGGCGAGGTTGATGAGCATCACTATCTCGTCGGCGCGGTACGAGTGCGCGTGGACGAAGCGTCTGCCTTCGAGGACTTCGACGAGCGGCTCCAATTGTATGTCGCGGCGCGGCGCGATCAGGTTCTTTTCGCCGCGCTTTTGGGCCGCGCGGTACTCGTCCCAGTCGGACTTGTAGTCGCGCGCGCGCGTGAAGGCTTCGCGTATGACCTCTATGACGCCCATGCGCGTGGCGGGGTAGCGGCGCGCCTGCATGGGGATGACGAAGTTGCTGCGCTTCGGGTTCTCGCCGAGCGCGAACTTGATGCCCGGCGGCGCGCCCGGAAAGATGAACTCTTCGACCGCGCGCCCGTACTTGAACTTGACCACCGTGTTCAGCCCGCCGATGGCGTTGCCGGAGCCGTGCAGGAGGTTCGCGGTCGTGACGCCTCCCGCCAGCTCGCGGTAGACGTTCTCGTCCGTGGGGTTCAGGACGTCGCGCGTGCTGACCATCGAAGTGACCGAGAGCGTCAGTTCGTTAACCGCGTCGAGCATCGAGTGCGAGTGGCAGTCGATGATGCCCGGCATGACGAACTTGCCCGTCGCGTCGATCACGCGGGCGTCGGCGGCGGCCTTCAAGTTCTGCCCGACGGCCGCGATCTTCCCGCCCCGCACCAGCACGTCCGCGTTCTGGAGCGTGCCCTTCGAGACCGTCAGCACGGTCGCGTTCCGAATCAGAGTCTCCGGCGCGTTAGCCTCGCGACGTTGCGCCGCAGTCCGCGCCGCACACGCCAACACGACCAAAAGAACGAACGTCAGCACCCGTTTCATCATCGCTTATCACTCATCACTGCTTTTGCGGCCTCGTCCCTGTGAACGTGGTCGAGCCGATTTCGGAAGCCACCGTGCCGCTCATCTGGCTGCCGGAGACTGTCCCCGTGACCGTTATCTCGACGGTGCGCCCCTCTACGGCGGCGGAAGTGGTGAAGCGGAAACCTTCCGCGCCCAACGAGCCGTCGCTCAGTTCGCTCGTGCCGAAGGGGCTTTGTAGAGTGCCCGAAAGGCGCTGGCCGTCCTGGCGCAGCGTCAGCGTCCCCGGCACGGTTCGCGCGCCGACGGCGACCGTGAGCGCCCAGGTGCCCGAAAGATTTGTGCCAGTCCCGGCGGGCGGAGTGCCCGGCCGAACTCCTTGCGCGTGGGGCGTGCGCGCGGGCTGTGTCGCGGGCTGCGTCGCGGGCGCGCCGGGCCGCGTGCCCGTGAAGGTGCCGGGCGATTGCCCGACGGCTTGCACTGTGCCGCGCATCGAGTTGCCGGAGATTGTGCCGTTGAAAGTCGCCTCGGTCGTTTGCCCGCCGAGGGTGACGCGGGCCGTGAAGCGTATCTCGCCCGCCGCGCTCACGGAGGCGTTGGCGATCTCGGCCGTGCCGAGCGCGCCCTGAATCGAGCCGCGCAGCGTCTCGCCCTCCTGTTGCAGGGCGAGCGTGACGGAGTGCTCGCCCTCGCCCAGTTGGACGTTGAGCGTCCAGGTGCCGGCCGCGGGCGCGGTCGCGACCGTCGGGGCGACGGCTTTCAACTCAACCGGCTGCCCGTCGATGAAGACGTGCGCGACGCGCATGGTCTTGTCGAAGAGGTCGCCGCGCGTGACGGTCAGGTTCGCGATCTTGCCGACCTCGATTGTGCCGAGGCGGTCTGCCACGTTGAAGATTTCCGCCGCGTTGACGGTCAGCGCGCGCAGGGCCTCGTCGCGCGGGAGGCCGTTCTCAATCGTCTTCGCGGCGTTCGCGAGATAGTCGCCGATGTTCTCCACCGCGCCCGACTGGAAGGCGAACCGCACGCGGGCGGCGCTCAAGCGGCCCGCGGTCCTCGGCGCGTTGACGCGCTCGCGCAGCACGCGCAAGGGGTCCGGGTCGGCGTCGGGCGTTTGCACCGTCGTCCGCCTGGGGAAGTTGAGCGAGAGCAGGACGGGCACGTCCTTCAAGCGGTCAGTGACCTTCCAACTCTCCGCGCCGCCGCTGATGATGACGCGCAGGTTGAACTCCGCGGCGAGGTCGAGCGCGCGGCGAATCTCGCGCTCGGTGTTGACGTGCATGACGACAGGCATCTCGCGTCCGAGAGCGGGCAGGAGCGCCAGCAGCGAGCGGTCCTGCTCGGGGCGGCGCAGTCCGCGGGGCGAGCGCGCGTAAATCTGGTTGGCATCGCGCAGGCGCGCGGCGTCCAAAAACATCTGCCTCAGGGCAGAGAAGACGCCCATCAGGCTCGCCGGGTAGACGCCGCTGCGCAAGGGCGTGAAGCCCACGTGCAGCGCGACGGGCGAGCGCACGATCATCTGTCTCGGAGTCTCGCCCGCCAGATTGACGAACGCGGATTGGCCCATCAGCACGCCGTCGCGCGGCGCGACGAGCGCGGAGGTCAGCCCGGCGTTCCGGGCCGCCTCGATCTGCGGGCCGCTTGGTTGAATCAAGTCGGCGGCCAGCGTCTCCGGCCGCAGGCCGGGCGCGGAAGTCGCGTAGGTGTAGAAGGCCGCGGAGGCCAGCGACGGCGCGGGCGACGCCGTCGGGGCGGGCGGCGCGACGATGGCTGCCCCCGCCGAAGGAGTAGCCTGCGGGACGCCGAGCGTCGTGCTGGCGTCAATCAGTCCGGGGTAGACGCTGAGCCCGGTGCCGTCAATCACGCGCGCGTCGGCGGGCGCGCTCACCTGAGCGCCGACCGCGGCAATCAGCCCGTCGCGTATGACGACTGTGCCGCGCTCTATGACGGGGCCGGAGACCGGGAAGATGCGCGCGTTGGTGATGGCGTAAGTCGTCACGGCGCGCGCCGGGGCAGGGGGGCGCGCGGGCGCTGGACTCGTGACGAGGGCGAAGAGGACGACGAGCGCGCAGGCTGCTCGCGCGTGGCGTGTGAGCATAGGAGTTTCAGAATTCAAGGGAAAAACAACGCAACACCTTTGCGGCTTTGCGCCCCCGGCGTGAGTGGTTTTTTATTTTTCACGCCGGAGGCGCAGAGCCGCGAAGAACGGTGCCCGATGTCGAAAGGCGCTTCGTTACTTACTGTTCGCGTTGGAGGTCCGGTTGGCGTTGGCGTCGCCGGCCCCGACCTTGAGCTGGTTCTGGACGCTCTTGCCGCCGGCGCTTTTGGCCGCGGCGTCCGCCTTCTTCACCTGGTCCTGGCTGGGGACCGTCCCGCGCAGGGTGATGACGCCGTTGTTCACGTCAACGTTGATGCCGGACTCTTCGAGGTCGTCGGCGGCCAGGAGCGCGCCGCGCGTCTTCACCCAGAGCCAGCCGTCCGACGCGGCGGTGCCGATTTTGTCGCCCGCGTCCTTGGCCTTCTGTGTGAAAGTCTCTTTGTCCTTCTCGTAATCTTCCTGGCTGATGTTGGCGTTGTACGCGCCGCGGTTGGCGGTGACGGTGGTGTTCGTGGTGTTCGTGGTGGTGGTGACGTTGCCGTTCGACGCGTTGGTCGTCGTCGTGGTGTTCGTGGTCCGGTTTTCGGTGGTTTCGCCGCCGCAGGCCGCGGCGAGCGCGGCGAGCGCCAGGGCGGCGAGCAGGGTCGTCAATCTCTTCATGGCTTTAATCTCTCCTCTGTGCGTTTGCGTTATGTCCTTGAGAACTGGCCCGGCTGCGTAACGGACGAGACGCGGCGCACGCGGCGCGGGCGGCCGGAAGACGGCCCTGCGTTCGGGCGGCGCGAATTTTGTAAGGGGAACTAAAGCGCGGGTATCTTAAATCAGTTGTTCGGCGGGGCGCAAGAAAGACGGGCGACTCTGCGCGCGGCAGAGTCGCCCGTCTTCAGTTAAATCAAGAGGTTGTCCGAAGGGCCGCGGTCTAGGAAGCGGCCTTCTTGGTGGCCGTCGCGGCCGGTTTCGCCTCGGGGTTGCAGGAGCCTTCGCCGGCGGCCATCTTGCCGGCGGCCGAGCAGCAGGCCGCGTCTTCGCTGCCCTTGCTGCCGCAGCAGGAGGACTTGCCGTCAACCATCGTCGAGCACGCGCCGTCTTTCGCGCCGCAGCAGCCCTTCTCGCCGGGCTCCGTCGAGCACTTCATCCCGGCCGCCGAGCACTTGCAGCCTTCCTTCGTGCCGCCGGTCTCGTCGGACGCGTTGGCATTGGCCTTGACCATGTTCGGGTCAGGCGTCGCGGTCGTGGAGGCCCTGTTCCCGGTGTTACCCGCGTTCATCGTGTTACTGTTGTTGGTCGTGCCGGTGTTGCTGGCCCCACCGCAGCCCGCCAGCGCGAGCATGGTCGCCGCAAGAAACGCCGCCAGTTTCATCTTCATCGAATTGTTCTCCTGTTGATTGAGCCGTAAAAATTTTTCGTGAAACCCCGTCGCCCGTCCGGCCAGCAGCGGGCGACGACGGTTTGCCCTGAGTCCATAATGGCGTAACGCGTCCGGGGTAATAATTAAAGAGTCAACCTTGAACTGCGCGCCCTTCAGGAAAGATGTGAAAGGCTCGGGACCGGACGGTACAATCCCTTAGGATGGCGGATGATACATCGGAACGCGCCGGCCGCGCAAGCATTATTCTCTGAGAAAAGACGTGGACCGTGAATCGAAAAAGAAAGGCCGCCCGGCGATTCGCGATTTACGATTCACGGTTCGCGGACATCCTTTTACCACTTGATGCTGCCTTCTTTGGAGGTGTCTATCTGGGCGAGGTCGCTGGAGCCGTAGAAGAAGGCTTTCATGTTGTCGAAGAGGAAGCCGTGCGTGTCCGGGTTGGAGAGGTCGAGGCCGTAGTGGTTGATGATCTGCGACTGCTTCTGGAGCCACTCGGCCCAGCAGGGCTGGCACACTTCCGCGCCGATCTTCTGCCCCAGCTCCGTCGGGACGGGCGCGTACCCCAGCGCGGGCCGCTTCTGCCCGCAGCGCGCGCACTTGATTTTGTCTGACATAAAAAAATCCTCCCTGCTGAAAACTAGCGCGCCCCGCCGTTCGAGCGCGCCGCCTGGTCTGACTGCGCCGTGCGTATGGCCTCTATCACCTGCTCGTCTTTCGGGCGGAAGAGCGAGAGCGGCTGCACCTGGCGGTGGCGCACGACGCCGTCGGCGTCGATCACGATGACGGCGCGGGCCGACCGCCCGGGTATCCACGAGCGCACGCCGTAAAGGCTCGTCACCTTGCTCTCCGGGTCCGCGAGCAGGCGGAAGGGGAGGCCGTGGTGCTCCCTGAACTTGCGGTGCGACTCGACCGTGTCCGTCGAGACGCCGACGACTTCCGCGCCCGTCGCCAGATAATCGGCCCAGCGGTCGCGCACGGAGCACATCTGTTTGGTGCAGACGGGCGTCTCGTCGCCGGGGTAGAAGAGCATCACGACCACCTGGCCGCGCCTCTCGGAGAGACGCCAGTCCTCGCCGCGCTCGTCCTTCAGCGTGAAGTCCGGGGCCTGTTGATCCACCTGTGTGCCTGCGGGCCAGCTCATCGTTCGAAACTTCCTTTTCTCGCGTAAGTTCTATATAACATCGCGGCGGCTCTTTTACCAATCAGGCAGAGAATCGAAGAATGAGACAGTACCTGGATTACCTGGAACACATTTTACGCAGCGGCGTCGAGAAGAAGGACCGCACGGGGACGGGGACCGTCAGCGTCTTCGGCTACCAGATGCGCTTCGACCTCTCTGAAGGATTCCCCGTCGTCACCACCAAGAAGCTGCACCTGCGCTCGATCATACACGAGCTGCTCTGGTTCATCCGCGGCGAGACGAACATCGAATACTTGAAGCAGAACGGCGTCAGCATCTGGGACGAGTGGGCCAATTCGGAAGGGGAACTCGGGCCGATTTACGGCAAGCAGTGGCGGCGCTGGGAGTCGGCCGACGGGCGCGTGATAGACCAGTTGGGCAACGTCATAGAGCAGATTAAGACCAACCCGGACTCGCGCCGCCTGATCGTCTCGGCCTGGAACGTGGGCGAGCTGGAACAAATGGCGCTGGCCCCGTGCCACCTGCTCTTCCAGTTCTACGTGGCGCGCGGGCGCTTGTCCTGCCAGTTGTACCAGCGCTCCGCGGACAGTTTCCTCGGCGTGCCTTACAACATCACCAGCTACTCGCTGCTGACCGCCATGATCGCGCAGCAGTGCGGACTCGAACCGGGCGAGTTCGTCTGGACGGGCGGCGACTGCCACATCTACTCGAACCACCTGGAGCAGGTCAAGCTCCAACTCAGCCGCGAGCCTTACCCCCCGCCGCGACTCGTCATCAAGCGCAAGCCCGGCTCGATCTTCGACTACAAGTTCGAGGACTTCGAGCTGCTCGACTACCAGTCGCACCCGCACATCAGCGCGCCGGTGGCCGTCTGAACAATTGAGGGCTCAAAAATACTTAGCGCCTCCGCGTGAGAAAAGTAGTCTCACGCGGAGGCGCTAAGAGTTACTTGACGATTGTCTTCGATTACCGCTGGCCTGCGGCCGCGGTGTGCCGTTCGTAGAAGGCGTAGACGAAGTTCTTCTGGGCCGGGGGGCCGCCGAAGAAGCTGTCGTTGAAGTCGTACTTCTTCATCTCGTCCCACGCCTGGTCGGCCGTCCAGCCGTCGTGCGTGATGCGGTAGGCGGCCGTCAGCGCGCCCGTGCGGTGGCGACCGCCCTTGCAGTGCACGTAGACGGGCCAGTTCGCCGGGTCGTTGACCAGTTTGAGGAAGTAGTCCACCTGCTCGGGCGTGGCCGCGCGGCTGGCCTTCATGGGGATGTTGAAGTACTGCATCCCGAGGCCGCGCACCTGCTCGGGCGCGGCGGCGACGCTGTCCTTGCGCAGGTCAATCACGGTCTTGATGCCGAGCTGCTTGAGCCGCGCGAAGCCTTCGGCGTCCGGCTGCCCGCCGCGGTAGTAGTGCTCGTTGACCTTGCCGAAGTTCTCGGTGGGAGTCGTGGCAGTCTTCTTGCCGTCGCGAGCGCCGGAAGCCGCCGCGCCCGCGAGTGCGAGCGTGGCGGCTAAGGCGACCGAAAGCAGGCGCACGTAAGAACGCGCCGGGCTTTTCTGCTTCATCGCTTATTCCTTTAACGGTTCTGTCCCGTGGCGACAGGCGAAACCGACGGCAGGCGCGTCAGCTCGTTGATGCGGCCGCGCAGCGCCGCGACGTAGCCTTCCATCGTCGCGTTGTCGTAGTGCGCCGCGCGGAAGGCGTCGCGCAGTTGCTCGTCGCTGAGCTGCGACAGCCGCTCCCCGATCCAGCGGGCGCTGTCGACGGGAATGGTCTTCATGGCCTTCTCCTTGTTGGCCTGGCGCTTGGCGTAGCCGCCGCCGAAGATGGAGGCGAACGCGCCGCCCGCGCCCTTCGGCTTCGTGTTGTAATCGAAGGTGACGAGGCCGTTGTTCACACTCAGGACGAACTTGCTGGACTGGAACTCCGGCAGCGAGTTCTTCGCGCGGCCGCCGCCCATGCCGCCGACTTTGCCGAGGGTCGCGCCGATGTCAGTCACGACGTAGCGCGCTTCGAGTTCGCCCGTGTCAGGGTTCTTGACCGTGTAAATCTGGTTGTTGTCGAGGCGCGTGTCGTAGTTGGCGACGAGGACCATCAGGACTTTCAGGCCGTCGAACTCGCGCTGGCCGACGAAGGGGTTTTGCAGCCAGTCCCAGATAGCGCCGCGGGACTCGCCCACGCGC
>DATMVE010000065.1:0-20522 GCA_035563515.1 Pyrinomonadaceae bacterium | reverse complement strand
CTACACGCTCTACACGCTCGCGGGCGTCCCGCGCGCGGCCTTCGAACACTTCCCGATGCCGCGCGCCACCGACCTCTTCGGCCCGACCTTCCGCGGCGAGGGCACGGTCTGCATCGCCGACGTGAAGCAGGACCCGCGCTACGGGAAGAACTCGCCCTACTTCGGGATGCCCGAGGGGCACCTGCCCGTGGTGAGCTATCTGGCCGTGCCCGTCATCTCGCGCTCGGGCGAAGTCTACGGCGGCCTCTTCTTCGGCCACCCGGACGTCGGGGCCTTCACGGAGCGCGACGCCCGCATCATCGAGGGGCTCGCGGCGCAGGCGGCCGTCGCGATGGACAACGCGCGGCTCTTCGACGCGGTCACGCGCGCGCGCGCCGAGGCGGAGCAGTCGGCAGCCGAGAAGGAGCGCCTCTACCGCGAGGCGCAGGAGTCCAACCGCCTCAAGGACGAGTTCCTCGCCACGGTCTCGCACGAGCTGCGCACGCCGCTGACGGCCATCCTCGGCTGGGCGCACATGCTCCGCAGGGGGCAGTTCGACAACGACTCCGTGCTCAAAGCCTTCGAGACGATAGAGCGCAACGCGCGCGCGCAGTCGCAGCTGATAGACGACCTGCTCGACGTCTCGCGCATCATCACGGGCAAGCTCAGGATAGACGTCAGGCAGATCGACCCCAACTCCTTCGTCGAGGCGGCCGTCGAGGCCGTGCGCCCCGCGGCCGAGGCCAAGGGCGTGCGCGTCCAGAAGATCATGGACACGGGCGTGGCCACAGTCTCGGGCGACCCGGTCCGCCTGCAGCAGGTCGTCTGGAACCTGCTCTCGAACGCCATCAAGTTCACGCCGAAGAACGGGCGCGTGCAGATACGCTTGGAGCGCGTCAATTCGCACGTCGAGATAGCCGTCAGCGACACGGGCTCGGGCATCGCGCCCGAGTTCCTGCCGCACGTCTTCGACCGCTTCCGGCAGGCGGACCAGCGCACCACGCGCCAGCACGGCGGGATGGGCCTCGGCCTCGCCATCGTGCGCCACCTCGTTGAGCTGCACGGCGGGACCGTCCGCGCAGAGAGTCCGGGCGAGGGGCAGGGCGCGACCTTCACCGTGCTGCTGCCGGTCGCGCCCGTCTACCAGGCGGCCGCGGAGGGCGAGCGCGTGCACCCCGCGGCGAGGGAGACGCTGCCCTTCTTCGACTGCGTAGACAGGTTGGACGGGGTGCGCGTGCTCGTGGTGGACGACGAGCCGGACACGCGCGATCTGCTGAAGGCCGGGCTGGGCCAGTGCGGCGCTGAGGTGACGGCCGCGGGCTCCGCCGCCGAGGCGCTCGAAGCCATCGTGACGGCCGCGCCCGACCTGCTCATCAGTGACATAGGGATGCCGGACGAGGACGGCTACGAATTGATCAGGCGGGTGCGACAGCTTCCCGAAGGGAGCGGCGGCCGCTTGCCGGCCATCGCGCTCACAGCCTACGCGCGAGTCGAGGACCGCATGCAGGCGCTCAGGGCCGGCTACCAGATGCACGTCCCGAAGCCCGTCGAACTGGCGGAGTTGGTCGCCGTCGCCGCCAGCCTGGTTCAGCGCAGCCGGTGACGCCGCCGGAACTCGTTCGCTCCGCTTTATAAAGCGCTCTTATCTTCCGGCGGGTGGCCGGCGGCCGGCGGCTTGTACTTGTTCACGTAGTGGAAGCACCCGACTATGTGGGTCAGCTCGCGGACGCGCTGGTAGTGAAACAGATTCTCGATTCTATTTTTGGCCCACGTCATCCCCGCGAACATCGTGCCGCCGGCGATGATGCTCAGGACGTAGGCCGGGTAAGACGGGGACGGGTAAGGTGCCGGCAGAAATCTCGTCAGCGGCACGAGCAAGTTCACTATCAGGCCGATCACCACGAAGCGCCGGGAAGTCGTGATGGCCTGCCACGTCCCGTACAGGAGTCGGACGTGCGCCTCGTTGGACTCGATCACCGCCGACAACTCGGGTGAGCGCAGCCCCACCTCCAGCTTCATCAGATTGACTACCGTCTTCGAGCGCTTGAAAGGCTGGTCCGCGCAACTATCGTCCTCTACGGACGGGCAGCCCCATTTCACGAGCCCCGTCAGTTCTTCGAGCCCGCGAGACTCCAGGTAATCTTTGAAATGGTAGTAAGGGAACTTGTTGAACTTCTCGCCGCGGTAGGGCCACGAATCGTGTTCCGCGGCCAGGACGGCCTCGCGGCTCAACCCCTCGTCTATCTCTTCGGCCGCCCCCGCGGTTGCGCCGCCGGACGTTTCGGCCCTCTTCTTTAATTTCTCCATCGTCCCGAGCGTCAACTCTTCTTCCATCTTCTTCAGCACGTTTCTCGCGCTGATACGGTCCAACTCGTCTGGCGTCGAGAGGCGTATGACGTAGCCTATGACGTAGGCGAGCGTGACGACCAGCAGGATAATCACGCCCTTGTTCTCGCCGTAGAGCGACGCCGCCGTCGCCCAGGCGGCCGACTGCTCGGCCCCCGCGAGCCTCTGCGCGAGATTGAAGACGAAGATGACGACCGGGGCGAGGAAACCGACGCCCAAAAAGAAGAGCGTCAGGAGGCCCGGCAGAGTCACCCCGACCAGGTTGACGATCCCGAGGCGGAAGAATCTGAAAAGCTCTATCATGGCTGACGTGAGGCCGGCGCAAATGGTGCCGCCGTTAGCGAGGGCGCGAGGACGATATTCCTATCGGCCACCGCTGTCAACCAAAATCGGGGTCAGTCGAGCCTGTAGTCGAAGACGAAGCGGCCGATCTGTATGGTCCCTTTCCCGCCGGCCGGCGGGCTGATGAGGAGCGAGCGCACCGCGCTGCTTTTGGTGTTGAGGCGAGCCCGCGCGTCGCCGACCTCTTTGCCGCTCGACGCCTTGTGGAAGACGAGCCGCATGGTCTCGCCGTCTATACGCTGGTAGCCGAAGACGTACTCGTCCGGTTGCAGAATGAGGTCGTCAATCCTGACGGGCGTCTGCGTGACGAAGAAGTGTGAGTACTTGCCCTCGGCCGAGTAGCCGGCGGTAATCATCACGACGCCCGCGATGAAGCGGCCGCGCCCGTCCGTGACGCCCGAGGCCGTGCGGAACTCCGTCTCGATGTTCTCCTTGACGACGGGCGCGCGCGCCGGAATCACCTTCCTCAATTCCTGCCCGGTGGCCGCGCGCCAGCGCGCCTGCTGCTGCGCCGCGGCCGCGCACGGTAAGAAGAGTATTAGAAAATAGACTGCCCGTTTGGAAAGCCGCATCGGATGAACTTTGACCTTTGTCGCCGGGCGGCGCGGCCGCCCGCCTTGTTGAATATAATTACGCCGGACACATAGAATGTTACATTATCCGCTGGCGAAGCTGCCAGGAAAGCCCTTTAGTAATCGCCAAGATAGATGAGCCGATCAGTTTCAGCGCGCAGACTTACCGTCGGCGCTCTCAGTCTCTTCCTCCTTCTCCTGCTCTGCCGGGGCTGGCCGTCCTTCGCCCTGGACCCGCGTAGAGAACTCGCAGACTACAGCCGCAACGTCTGGCTGACGGAGAACGGCCTGCCGCAGAACACTGTCAACGCCGTCGCGCAGACCGCGGACGGCTACCTCTGGATTGGCACAGGCGAAGGCGTCGCGCGCTTCGACGGGACGGGCTTCACCGTCTTCGACAAACAGAACACCCCCGAGTTGAAGAACAACGACGTGCGCGCGCTGGCGGGAGACCGCCGCGGCGGCCTCTGGCTCGGCACGAGCACGGGGCTGCTGCGCCTGGCGGAAGGGAAGTTCAGTTCTTTCACGACGCGGGAGGGTCTGGCCGGCGACGACGTGCAGGCCATCTTCGAAGACCGCGAGGGCGGCGTCTGGGTCGCGACGCCCGCGGGGCTGAGCCGCTTCAAGGACGGGAGTTTTACGAACTGGACGACCAGGGACGGGCTCGTCAGCAACGACGTGAAGGCGCTCTACGAAGACGGCGAGCGCGCCCTTTGGGTCGGCACGTCCGACGGCCTCGGCCGCTTGAAGGACGGGGAGTTCACGAGCTACACGGTGCCCGACGGGCTCGCCAGCAACAGCGTCTCTTCCGTCGCGCAAGACCGCGCGGGCCGCCTCTGGGTCGGCACGTTCAAGGGGCTCTCGTCTTTGAGCGAGGGGAAGTTCAAGACCTACACGGTCGCCGACGGGCTGCCGAGCGACAGAATCACTGCGCTGCGCGTCGACGCCGAAGGCACCCTCTGGGTCGGCACGTCGAACGGCCTGAGCCGCTATCGCGACGAGCGCTTCACCTCTTTCGAGGGACAGGGCGAACTCTCGCGCAGCGTCATCCTCTCCGTCTACGAGGACCGCGAGGGGAGCCTCTGGGTGGGCACGGAATCCGCCGGCCTCACTTTCCTCAAGGACAAGAAGTTCACGACCTACTCGGCCGGCGAAGGGCTCCCGAACGAGTTGGTCAAGTGCGTCTACGAGGACCGCGAAGGCGCGGTCTGGATGGGCACGTACGGCGGCGGGCTGAGCCGTCTGAAGAATGGCACAATGACTAACTTCACGACGCGCGACGGCCTGTCGAGCGACTTCGTGCTGGCGCTCGCCGACGACGCGGAGGGCAACCTCTGGGTCGGGACGCCCGACGGGTTGAACCGCCTGCGCGATGGGAAGTTCACGACCTACACCTCTGCCGACGGCCTCGCCAACGACTTCGTCCGCTCCATCCGCGCCGACCGCGACGGCACGCTCTGGGTCGGCACGCGCGGCGGCCTGACGCGCCTCAAAGACGGGGGCTTTACCATCTACACGACCGAAGACGGGCTCGCGGACAACTTCGTCGGCGCGATTTACGAGGACCGCGCGGGCGCACTGTGGGTCGGGACCCTGCGCGGCCTGAGTCGCTTCAAAGACGGGAAGTTCACGACCTACACGACGCGCGACGGGCTGTCGAGCGACACGGTCATCTCGCTCTACGAGGACGCGTCGGGCGACAGCCTCTGGGTGGGGACGAGCGGGGGCGGGATGAATCGCCTGCGTGATGGGAAGTTCACGGCCTACACCGTCCAGGCGGGGCTCCTCGACGACGAGGTCTACAGCATCATGGAGGACGAGAAGCAGGACCTCTGGCTGAGCTGCAACAAGGGCGTCTTCCGCGTCGACCGGAGACAACTGGACGACTTCGCGGCCGGCAAAATTGGCACAATCGAGCCGATCGTCTACGGCACGGCCGACGGGATGCGCACGCGCGAGTGCAGCGGCGGCGGCCACCCCTCCGGCTGGAAGGGCCGCGACGGCAGACTCTGGTTCTCGACGCTCAAGGGCGTCGCCGTGCTCGACCCCGCGAGATTGAAGGTCAACGCGCGGCCGCCCGGCGTCGTCATCGAACAGGTGCGGATTGACGACGAGTCCGTGGCCCCGTCGAGCCGGATCGAGTTGCCGCCGGGCAAGTCGCGTTTCGACTTCTACTACGCGGGGCTGAGCTTCGTCGCGCCGGAGAAGGTCAGGTTCAAGTACAAGCTCGACGGCTTCGACGAGGACTGGATTGACGGCGGCACGCGCCGCGTCGCCTACTACACGAACCTCCCGCCGGGCGAGTACAAGTTCCGCGTGATGGCCGCGAACAACGACGGCGTCTGGAACGAGGCGGGCGCTTCGCTCGACCTGTACCTGAAGCCGCACTTCTACCAGACCTACTGGTTCTACGCGCTCTCGGCCGCGGCGCTCGCGCTCGCCGTCTGGCAGCTTTACCTCCTGCGCGTGCGCCAGGTGAAGAGGCGCTTCGCCGCCGTACTGGACGAGCGCAACCGCATCGCGCGCGAGATTCACGACAATCTGGCACAGGAGATTCTGGGCATCTCGATTCAACTCGAACTGGTCTCGCGGACGATGGCGAAGGACGCGGAGGCTACGAAGTCTCACCTGGACCGCGCGCGCCTGCTCGTCCGCAACAGCATCGCCGAGGCGCGCCGCTACATCTGGGACCTGCGTTCGCAGGCGCTCGAAAACAACGACCTGCCTTCGGCGCTCACGGAGACCGCGCGCCGGCTCACGGCCGAGACCAACGTGCAGGCGCAGGTCGAGGTCAGCGGGACCTTCCGCCCGCTCAACGAGTTGATCGAGAGCAACCTGCTGCGCATCAGCCAGGAGGCCATCAACAACGCCGTCCGCCACGCCGAGGCGCAGCGCATCCTCATCAACCTGAAGTTCGACGCGAGGCGCGTGCAGTTGAGCGTGCGCGACAACGGCCGCGGCTTCGACGCGAAGGCCGAGGGCAGGAACGGCCACTACGGGCTGGTCGGGATGCGCGAGCGCGCCGAGCAGATGGGCGGCACGCTCTTCGTCGAGAGCGCGCCCGGCGAGGGCACCGAGGTAATGGTCGAAGTCCCCCTCGCAGGCTAAAGCGTTCTGGTAAGATGTCTGGAGCGGAGGCGGTCCTTATGAGTGACAACCAGATTCGAGTGATGGTCGTCGACGACCAGGCGGTCGTGCGGCAGGGGATCGTCGCGCTGATTAACACCGTCGCGGACATGACGGTCGTCGCCGAAGGCACGAACGGGCAGGAGGCCATAGAGTTGTTCCGCTCGCACCGGCCGGACGTGACGCTCATGGACCTGCGCATGCCCTCGGTCGGCGGCGTGGAGGCCATCACGAGGATTCGCAGGGAGTTCCCGAACGCGCGCGTCATAGTCCTGACGACCTTCGACGGCGACGAAGACATCTACCGCTCGCTGCAAGCCGGCGCGCAGGGCTACCTCCTAAAGGACATGTTCTTTGACGAACTGGAGGAGGCGGTCAGGAAGGTGCACGGCGGCGCGCGCCGTATTCCGACGGTCGTGGCCGAGCGTCTGGCCGAGAGGATGACCGGGTCGGACTTGACGGGCAGGGAACTGGAAGTCCTCGAACAGATCGTGCGCGGCAAGAGCAACAAGGAGATAGGCAGCTTACTGAACATCAGCGAGGCGACCGTCAAGAGTCACATCAACAACATCCTCGGCAAGCTCGGCGTGAGCGACCGCACCCAGGCCGCCACGACCGCCCTGCAACGCGGCCTCGTACATTTGCCGTAGCCGCCGCAAAGCCCTCCTCACCCCCAACTAAAGTTTGACGCGCCCCCCCCAACCCTGGTCGCATGACAGGCCACGTGCCCCGTGCTAGGGTTCGGCTGCGGGCATCCGCAAATCTTTTCTCCGGTCAGCACACTCAAAAACAACAGGGCGCTTCCTACGGAGGTATGGCTATGCGCAAACTGACTCGGCTCTCTCTCTCCCTCTCGCTCCTCTTAGTCTCGATTCCCGCTTCGGGGCAGAGCAACTACGCCGGCCTGGGCGGCACGGTCTTCGACCCGCAGCAGCGCGCCATCCCCGGCGCGGCCGTCGAACTCAAGTCCGCGGGCACGCAGTCCGTGCGCGCCGTCACGAGCGACGAGCAAGGCGTCTTTCAAATCCCCGGCCTGCTGCCCGGCGACTACGAGTTGACGGTCCGCGCCGACGGGTTCGCGCCCTCCGTGCAGACGCTGCGCCTGGAGGTCGGACAGGAGTTGACGCTCGACGTGAGCCTCGGCCTCGCCGGCGTCAAGGACGAGCAGGTGGAAGTTCAGGCCGTGGAGGTCCTGCGCACCACCAAGGCGGACATCGGCGAGGTCATAGAGTCGGCCGCGATCCGCAACCTGCCGCTCAACGGGCGCATGCTGATAGACCTCGTGCTCACGGTCCCCGGCGCGCACGCCAGCCACGGCGCGCAGACGGGCGACATGAACCCCCTGTACTGGCGACCGGGGCAGCGCTCGGCCATCAGCATAGGGGGCAACCGCCCCAACGCGAACTACTTCCTCCTCGACGGTGCCACCAACACTGACCCGACCTTCAACACGCTGAACTTCAGCCCATCGCCCGACGCCGTGCAGGAGTTCAAGGTCCAGACCGGCAGCTACTCGGCCGACATGGGCGGGGCGGGCGGGGGCCAGGTCAACATCGTCACCAAATCGGGTACGAACGAGTTCCACGGGACCGTCTACGAGTTCCTGCGCAACGACGCGCTCGACGCGCGCACCTTCAACGAGATGGGCGACTCGACTTTCCTCGTCCAGAACAATTTCGGCGGGGCCATCGGCGGCCCCATCGTCAGGAACAGGACCTTCTTCTTCTTCAACTATGAGGGCCTCAGGCGCACGAAGGCCGACACGATGATCGCCACCGTGCCGACGGCCGAAGAAATCTCCGGCGACTTCAGCATGAGCGGCGCGGACATCTACAACCCGTTCAGCGCCCGCCCCAATCCGAACTTCGACCCGTCGAGGCCCGTCAGCCCCTCGAACCCGCAAGTCATACGCGACCAGTTCCAGGGCAACGTCATCCCGCAGAACCTGATTAACCCCGCGGCGCTGCTCTTCCTGCAAAAGTACGTGCCCCGGCCGAACATGGAGATGGGGATGAATGGCTGCGGCATGACTATGATGGGCGCGCCGACGGTGGTCGGGGCCGGGATGGACTGCAACAACTACCTGGACGTGCGCAACGAGCGCCACGTAACGGACCAGGCCACCATCCGCGTGGATCAGGTCTTCGAGCGCGGCGACAGCATCTCGGCGCGCTACTCGTTCAGCAGCGAGCGGGGCTTCATGCCGCAGAACCTGCCGGGCTTCGGCGCGCTCCACGACAACCTCGCGCAGCACGGCAGCGTCGCCTGGAACCACATCATCAGCCCGCGCATGGTCAACATCGCGTCCATCACTTTCTCGCGCCTCGCCATGCACCGCTCGTCCGAGAACAGCGAGTCGAACGACATCGTCTCGGAGCTGGGGATTCAGGGCGTCGGCTTCGGCGGCCAGGGCGCTTACGGCGCTCCGTGGTTCAACGTCCAGGGCTTTTCGGGGGTGGGCGACTCGTTCGCGGCGACGCCGATGCACGCCTGGGACACGATCCTCGAAGCGCGCGACCTGCTCAACTGGCAGGTCGGCCGCCACAGCCTCAAGCTCGGCGGCAGCTACCGCCACTACATCTGGCCCATGTGGGGCTTCTTCCAGAACCGCGGCTACTACCAGTTCACGAGCGGCTTCACCACGCGGACGGCGACCAGCGACGGGACGGGCTCGGCGCTCGCGAGCTTCCTGCTCGGCCTGCCCGCCGTCAAGCAGCGCCAGGCCGGCATCCCGCAGATGCAGCTCCGCCAGTGGTATGCTGACGGCTTCATCCACGACACCTTCCAGTTGGCGCGCAACACCACCATCGAGATAGGGCTCAGGTACGAGTACATGAGCCCGCTCGTTGACATACGCTTCACGAACAGCAACCTGGTCTTCCAGGACGGCAGGCCCTTCGTCTTCATCGGCGGCCAGCAGGGCTACCCCGAGGGCTTGATGTACTCGAACAAGCTCAACTTCGCCCCGCGCTTCGGCATCTCGCAGAACGTCCCCCGCCTCGGCCTGGTCTTGCACGCGGCCTTCGGCATCTTCTTCACGCCCGTTGACATGAACACCTGGTGCAACCAGCGGCACAACGTCCCCTACGTCTTCCCCGAGACGCAGCAGGCCGACAACTTCACGCCGCCCGCCTCGCTCATCGCCTCGCAGTTCAACTTCGGCCAGCCCGTCCTCGGCCAGACGGTCGTCAGCTTCGCCGCCTTCGACCCGCACGCGCCGTCGCAGTACATACAGCAGTGGAGCTTCTCAATCGAGAAGAGCCTCGGCCGCGAGACCACGCTCGAATTGGGCTACCTGGGCTCGCACGGCGTCCACCTGCAACGCGCGCACCTGATTAACAACGCGCCGCCGGGGCCGGGGGCCATCGGCCCGCGCCGCCCCTACAGGGTGCTCTCCTTCCTGCCTGGCACAGTTTTGCCGGACAACATCAACGCCACGAGCCTGACGTTCCCCGTCAGCGGCATCAACCTTTTGGAGAACTCCGCGCAGAGCTGGTACAACGCCGGCTACGTCAACGTCCGCCGCCGCTACTCGCGCGGCTTCACCCTCCTGACCAACTACACCTGGGCCAAGAACCTGTCTGACGCGCCGGACTTCCGCTCGCCCATGTTCGAGTCCGCCATCCCGCAGGACAACAGCAACCTCAGTCTTGAGAAGGGGCCGGCCTGCGACATCCGCCACCGGTTCGCGCTGAGCGCCGTCTACGACCTCCCGGCGCTCGGCTTCAACCGCAAGCTGCGGGCGCTCACGAAAGGTTGGCACCTCTCGGCCATCTTCCAGGCGCAGAGCGGGTTCCCGTTCACCATCTCCGTCTTCGGGGATACGGCCAACTCCGGCACACTGCTCGGCGAGAACCCCGTCCGCGCCAACTACACGGGCCAGCCCGTTTTCGACCAGAACAGTCGCACAGCCGACCGCTGGTTCAACCCGGCCGCCTTCGCCGCGCCGCCAGCCTTCACTTTCGGCAACGTCGGGCGAAACACCGTCTACGGCCCCGGACTTCAGACGCTGGATTTGGCCCTGCACCGGGAGTTCGCCCTGACCGAGAACGTGAAGTTCCAGTTCCGCGCCGAGCTGTTCAACGCGCTCAACCACACGAACCTGGGCACGCCCAACCGCTTCGTCAACACGCCGCAGTTCGGCACCATCACGGAGGCGGCCACGCCCGGACGCCAGGCGCAACTGAGCGGGCGGCTCTCCTTCTAGGCCGTGGGTGGTTCGAGACCGCCGTCTCCAACTAAAGTTGGAGACGGCGGTCAACCATCTGACTCATGACACGCGGCCCGCTTTGGTGGTACTTTCCGCCTGCACGTCAACAAATCCCGGCTCCGGGTTGGGCGCGCCAGAGGTCTTGAAACTCCCTCCAAACTGTTTTGTTGCTGGCCTAAGACCGACACCCTCTGGTTCGCCATCATTAGCTCGGAGCCGGGCCTTCACTTTTTAGAGCAAAGCGCGGGAGGCCAGGAGCTTTCCTGAAGCTAGCTGCCCGGACTGCCTGCCGCGGAAATTTCTTCTGGCCGGTCAACTGAACGCTTCCCCCTTTGAGTAGCGCGTTGGCCGCCAACCACGAAAGGGTTAATAACGATGAGCCGCTCCCAAGCTTTCCGGCCGCGGGCCGCTGCCGACCTGCGCCGCGTCTTCTTCGTCGCCGCGGGCTTTTTGATGTTTGGCCTTTGTCTGGCTTCAACCCTGGTGACCGCTCACGCGCAGCAGTCCGCGACCGCGACACTGAGCGGCAGAATCTCGGACCCTAACGGGGCCAGCGTCGGCGGGGCGCAGGTGAGCGCCACGTTCAAGGCGACTGGCGTCAGGAGGGAGACGACGACCAACGAGGACGGCTTCTACACGCTGTCGGCTTTGCCGCCGGGCGAGTACGAGGTGAGGGTCCAGGCGCAGGGGTTCGCGCCCGCCGTCGCCGCGCCGGCCGTCACGCTGCAAGTGGGCCAAAACGCCACGCTCGACGCGACGCTTCAGATCGGCGCGAAAGAGATAACCGTCACCGTAGACGACGCGGACGCGGTGCCGCTCCTGGACACGCTCTCGTCCGACGTCGACGGCGTCATCTCGCGGCGCGAGATTGAGAACCTGCCGCTCAACGGGCGCAACTTCCTGGAGCTGGCGCTGCTCGTCCCCGGCAACGCGCCCGCTCCCAACTTCGACCCCACGAAGACCAACACGGTCGTCATCTCGTCGGCCGGCCAACTGGGCCGGGGCGGCAGCGTGACGGTTGACGGCGCGGACATCAACGACGACGTGGTCGGCGGGGCCGTGCAGAACATCTCGCAGGACGCCGTGCAGGAGTTCCAGATCGCGACCAACCGCTTCAACGCGCAACTCGGCCGCTCCGGCTCTTCGCTCATCAACGTCGTCACCAAGTCCGGCACGAACGAGTTCCACGGCTCCGGCGCTTTCTACTTCCGCGACCGGAAACTTCAGGGCCTGCCGGCCACCTTCGACCGCGGCCTGACGGAGACGCCGCCGTTCGACCGCGAGCAGTACGTGGTCACGCTGGGCGGCCCAATCGTGCGCGACCGTGCGTGGTTCTTCGGCGCGTTCGAGTACCGTAATCAGGACGGGGCGGTGCTGGTCGGCTCACGCGACCTGGCCTCGCGCTCGATCATCAGGGGTTTCAGCGCGGCCCCGCTCGACGACCTGCTACTCACGACGCGCGCCGACTGGAGCCCGAGTTCCGTCGACCGCCTGAGCTTCCGCTACTCGCTGCAAAGCGAGGACGACATCGCGGCGAGCACGCTCGACCGCGCCATCGGCTCGGCCTCGCAGCGGCAGGCGAGCGACAACCGCGCGCAGTCGTTTCTCGCGAACTACACGCGCGTCTTCAGCCCGCGCGACCTCAACAGCTTCAGCTTCAGCCTCAACTCGTTCGTCAACGGAATACAGCCCGTCACGCCTGGGCCGCAACTCACTTTCCCGAGCATACAGGACGGGGCATCTTTCCGCGTCCCGCAGGGGACCGAGCAGTTCCGCCTACAGTTCAGCGACACCTTCACGATGGTCAGGGGCAATCACACGCTGAATTTCGGCGGCGAGATACAGCGCGTCGGCTCCGACCTTGACCTGCGCGTCTTCCAGCAGGGGCGCATAGAGTTCATCGAAGACTTCCCGGACTTCGACCGCAACGGCGACGGCGTCGTGAACGACAACGACCTGCTCTTCGCCGTCACGCTGCGAAGCGCCTTCCCGGACAGCCCGCTCGTCCTGCCCGACGCCAACAACGTCTACTTCGCCGGCTTCATCCAGGACGACTGGCGCGTCACGCCCAAGCTCACGCTGAACCTCGGCCTGCGCTACGAGTTGGACACGGACGTGAAAAACATCAGCCGCGTGGACGAGTTGAACCCGCTCATCCTGCCCTTCTTAAACGGCACGCGCTCGCGCGACTCGAACAACTTCGCCCCGCGCTTCGGCTTCAACTACGCGTTCAACGACCGCACGAGCCTGCACGGCGGCTACGGCATCTACTACGACCGCGTCACGCTCGAAATTCAGACGCTCGAACGCGGCCTCGACGGTCGCGCGCTCCCCATCGAAGTCCGCGCCGGCAACGTCTTCTTCATCCCGCCGCCGTGCCTCTTCGACCCCGCGTGCGGACAGTTCCCGCCGCCGGCCCCGACCCTCGCGGACCCGTTCGCGGGCTTCGTCCTGCCCGGCGCGGGCGCGGGCGGAATCAACATCATCGACAACGACCTTCAGAACCCGATGGTGCAGCAGGCGAACATCGGCGTTCAGCGCGAGTTCGGCGGCGACTTCGTCGTGCGCGCAGACTACCTGCACAACTTCGGCACGCACTTCATCATCGGGCGCACTATTGGCACAGTCTTCAACCCCGTGGTCGGCGGCCCGGACCTGGTGAAGAACCTGGAGTCGTCCGTCAGGACGAGTTACGACGGGCTGCTCCTGAGCCTGGAGAAGCGCTACGCGAAGCGCTACCAGTTCCGCGCCTCCTACACGCTCTCGAAGGCTTTCAACTACGCCAACGACGACCAGATTCCTTTCTCGAACGGGCCGATAAACTCGAACAATCTACAGTTGGAGTACGGGCCGACGCCGAACGACCAGCGCCACCGCTTCACCTTCGCCGGCGTGGTCGACTTGCCTTACAGGGTGCGCCTGTCGCCCATCTGGACCGTCGCCTCCGGCGTGCCGATGGACATCCTCTTGCCGGACGCCTCCTCGCGCATCCCGCAGTTGCAGCGCAACGCGGGCGGCCGCCTCTTCCACACCGGCGCGGAGTTGAACGCCTTCATCCAGCAGGTCAACGCCGCGGGCGGCGTGGGCGGCCAGCCGCTCCCGCTCGTGCGCGACGACGCGCGTTTCAACGACAGCTTCAACTCTTTCGACCTGCGCGTCTCGAAGGTCCTCCGGCTGGGCGAGCGCTTCAGCGTCGAGCCGATAGTCGAAGTCTTCAACCTCTTCAACGTGACGAACATCCTGGGCACTTCGAAGTCCAACTACTCCGGCTTCTCCAACGTCCTCGTGCGCGACAGCAGCGACTCTTCGAGCCCAGGCTTCCTGCACTCTTCGAGCTTCGGGCAGCCCGTCACGACGGCCGGCGGCGTCTTCGGCTCCGGCGGCCCCCGCGCCTTCCAATTCGCCGCGCGCGTGACGTTCTGAGGGAAGACATTTCACGCCGGAGGCGCAAAGCCGCAAAGAAGGACGCAAGGAGGTTGAAGGCCCCCTCTCTTTCGTTCTTTTCTTTGCGGCTTTGCGCCTCCAGCGTGAGGCCGCCTTTTTCTTCAACCTGCTTGAAGGTGAACCATTAGGGATTTCAGAAAAGTGTTGATTCGAATCGCGCGATTCGGTTAGTCTGGTTTTCAGGGGGCGTCGTCTCACAGGCCCGTTCGACGCCGCCCGTCCTTGTCTCCGAACGAAAGACCCGAGCCCTCGTCCGAGGAGCCCCGCCGGAAGGAGTCCCCAGCCAGCTATGATTCAGCCCGGCACGCTGCTACAGAACCGCTACCGCGTGGCCGAACAGATAGGCAAGGGCGGCATGGGCGAGGTCTACGTCGCCACGGACGAGCGCTTCCAGAACAGGGTCGCCGTCAAGCGCACCTTTTTCGACGACGCCGAGATGAGCAGGGCCTTCAGGCGCGAGGCGCGGCTCCTCAACCACCTGCGCCACGCCGCGCTGCCGAAGGTCAGCGACCACTTCAGCGAGGACGGCGGGCAGTTCCTCGTCATGGAGTTCATAGAGGGCTCGGACCTCGCCGAGCTGATGAAACAGCGCAAGGTTCCTTTCCCCCTGACGGAGGTCTTGCGCTGGGCGGACGAGCTGCTCGACGCGCTCGAATACCTGCACGCGCAGGAGCCGCCCATCATCCACCGCGACATCAAGCCGCCCAACATCAAACTCACCACGGACGGGAAAATCGTGCTGCTCGACTTCGGGCTGGCGAAAGGCGCGCCGTCGCACACGGCCTCCGTGCCCGCGTCGAGCGTCCACGGCTTCTCGCACAACTTCGCCCCGCTCGAACAGATGGAAGGCTCCGGCACGAGCCCGCGCTCGGACCTCTACTCGCTCGCCGCCACGCTCTACTTCCTGTTGACGGGCGCGCGGCCCCCGGACGCCGTCGCGCGCGCCGTCGCGGCCATCAAGGAACAGCCGGACCCTTTGCGCCCGGCCCACCTCGTGCAGCCGCAAGTGCCCGCCGCCGTGGGCCAGATTCTGCACCGCGCGATGGCACAGAATCCCGCCCTGCGTCACGCTTCGGCCCGCGAACTGCGCGAGGCTCTGCGCCTGGCCGCTGGCGGCGCGGCGCGGCGCGAACTCGCTCCGTCGAAAGAACTCCCGCGAATGGCACCGCCGCCTCCGGCGTCCGCGCCGGCCGTCAAGTCCTCCGAGCCGGACTCGCCCACGGTGCGCGAGCGCACGCAGTCGCACGGCCTTTCGCAGAGTCTTCGCCCGTCGTCCGCGACCGGAAGCAGCGCCTCCCTTCCTGAGTCGCGCCGCCGGACGCGCCCTTCCGGTTTTGACACCGCCTCGACGGGCACGGCGTCAACGCGCGTAGGAGCGCGAGCCGCCAGGCCCAAGGCGCTGGTCGCCTGCGTCCTGCTCATCTGCGCCGCGGCCGGCGCTTACCTGCTCGCGCGGCCTTCGGAGACGCGCACGCCCGCCGCGGTGGATAATGCAGAGGTTCAAAGCCCCGCGCCCCAGCAGACGGACACCGTTCCGGGCGCTGTCTATTCGGGCCCGTCGCAAACGGCCGCCGGCCGGAATAACTCTTCACAGCCGGCCCCCGCACGCGCCGCGGGCGAGACGACGGAGCCTGACTCCAACGAGGCCGCCGAATCCGCCGGCCCGACTGCCACGGGCGGACAGAATACGAAGGAGGGCGGCGCGACCGCTGAGAGTCAGAACGCAGCCGCAGTCACTCCTACTGGCAGACCCGCGCTCGTGATCCAAAACCCGGCCCCCGCGGCGACCCCCGCAGACGAAGCCCGCCGCGCGCAGGAATCCAGGCAGCAGCAGCCGGCGTATCCGCCGCCGTACTCCGGCCACCCGCCGCCCTACCCGCCTCCGCCTCCGCACGGCGACCGCCGTCCGCCACCGCCCGACGGGCGTCGCCCGCCGCCTCCGCACTTCAGGCCGTAACGCGATTGTTCCGTCATGAAGGCGAAGAGGGCTGAGCGTAGAAAGTTGAACCGTGAGCTGCTCGACGCCGTAGTCGTGCGCGACGCGCGGCGCGTGGGGGAATTATTGAAGCGGGGCGCGGACGCGAACGCGCGGGATGCGGAGCACGATGAAACGCCGCTGATGCTGGCCGCCAGGTTTGCGGACGCGGGCTTGGTTCGGTTGCTGCTCGACGCGGGGGCGGAAGTTGACGCGCGAGATGACAAGGCGCGCACGGCCCTGTTTTACGCCCCGGTCCCCTCGGACGTGTTCGAGGCCCTTCGGATCGCCGGCGCGGACGTTGACGCGCGCGACGGGGAAGGGAATACGGTCCTGATGCGTAAGGTCTATGAGTCGGCGTCCCTGGTTTGCGTCGATGAGTTGCTGCGGCTCGGCGTTGACCCGAGCGCCGAGAATGAAGACGGGGAGACCGCGTTTGAGATTGCAGAGCGCCTGGGGCTGGTGAAACTCACGGAACGGCTTGCGAGACGCTGACCGTTAATCGCCTTCCATTTCCTCGCCCGCCACACGCAAGGCATCCCGCAAGGTGAATTTCTTCTCGTAAAGAGCCCTTCCGATAATCAAGCTGTCAACGCCGCACTCGCCCGCTTCGGCCACGCGCTCTATGTCTGAGAGCGAGGCGACGCCGCCCGAGGCCGTGACCTTCAGGCCGGACTCGCGCGCGACCGTGCGCGTCTGCTCGACGTTGACGCCTGCGAGCATCCCGTCGCGCCCCACGTCCGTGTAGACGACGCGCTCGACGCCAGCGCGCGCGACCTCCCGCGCCAACCCGACCGCGGTCACTTGCCCGCGCTTCTCCCAGCCGCGCGTGACGACCTGGCCCACTTTCGCGTCAATGCCGACGGCGACGCGCGGGCCGAAGAGTTCCACCAACTCCGACAGGGTCTCACGCGACTCGACGGCCAGGGTGCCTACGACGACGCGTTCGACGCCCGCCTCAATCATGCGCCGCACGTCCGCGACCGAGCGCATCCCGCCGCCGAATTGAACGGGTATCCTGACGGCGCTGATGATGCGGCCGGCGACCGCGCGGTTCGGCGAATGGCTCTCGCCGAACGCCCCGTCAAGGTCAACTACGTGAAGCATGCGCGCGCCCTCGCCCTCGAACCTGCGGGCCGTCTCGACCGGGTCGCCGTCGTAGACTTTGGCGCTCGACTTGAGCCCCTGCCTGAGCCGCACGCACTGTCCGTCCTTCAGGTCAATCGCCGGAATCAGTAACATCTCAACCCTCGCTTCGTTTCTCCGACCTGCGCGCCTCCAACTCCGCCGCCACGTCTTCCGGCCGCACGCCCCTTTCGACCATCAGCACCAGCAGGTGATAAACGAGGTCCGAGATTTCCGCGACGAGCGGCGCAGTCTCTTCGTTCTTCGCCGCGATGATCGTCTCGGCGGACTCTTCGCCGACCTTCTTCAGAATCTTGTCCAACCCCTCGTTGAAAAGATAGGTGGTGTACGAACCCGCGGGCCGCTCGCGCCGTCGGCCCTCGATGAGAGTGTAGAGTCGTTCGAGCGCCGCGCCGAGGCCCGCACGCGAGTCGTCAGGCCCGCTCTCGCTCGTGTCATTCCCGGGCGCGTCGAGTTGATGATGAAAGCAGGAGCGCGCGCCCGTGTGGCAGGCGGGGCCGCGCGGCTCCACGAGCACGCGCAGGGCGTCCAGGTCGCAGTCGGCAGACACTTCGACGACGCGCTGCGTGTTCCCGGAACTCTCCCCCTTGTGCCAAAACTGCCCGCGCGAGCGCGACCAGAACCAGGTCTCACGCTCAGTGAGCGTGCGCCTCAAACTCTCCTCGTTCATGTAGGCCACGGTGAGCACTTCCAGGGAGCGCGCGTCCTGCACGACCGCCGGAATCAAGCCCCGCCCGTCTGGCTTCAGGTCTTCGACCGCAACTTTCATCTCACGATAACTCCTTTGCCTCTCAGGTAACTCTTCAACTCTGCGATTCTCAGTTGGCCGAAGTGGAAGAGCGAGGCCGCGAGCACGGCGCTCGCGCCGCCCGCCGTGAGCGCCTCGTAAAAATGTTCCAAACGCCCGGCCCCGCCCGAGGCGATGACGGGGATACGCACGGCGTCCGCGACCGCGCGCGTCAGTTCCAGGTCGTAGCCGCCGCGCGTCCCGTCCCTGTCCATGCTCGTCAAAAGAATCTCCCCCGCGCCCAACTCTTCGGCGCGCGCGGCCCACTCCAGAGCGTCGCGGCCCGCGTCGCGCCGCCCGCCGTGCGTGAAGACTTCCCACCCAGGCCCCTGCGGACTCCTGCGCCGCGCGTCGATGGCTACGACGACGCACTGGCTGCCGAACGTCTCCGCGGCCCGGCTGATTAACTCGGGGCGCTCGACCGCCGCCGTGTTGAGCGAGACTTTGTCCGCGCCCGCGCGCAGGACCGCGCGTATGTCTTCGAGGCTGTTGAGGCCGCCGCCGACCGTGAGCGGGATGAAGACCTCGTCGGCCACGCGCCGCACGAGCGAGGCGGTGATGCCGCGCTGGTCCGAGGAGGCGGTGATGTCTAGGAAGGCCAGCTCGTCCGCGCCCTCCGCGTCGTACTTGCGGGCCTGCTCGACGGCGTCGCCCGCGTCCACCAGCGACACGAACCGAATCCCCTTGACCACGCGGCCGCGGTCAACGTCCAGACACGGAATGATTCTTTTCGCAAGCATGGAAATCCAAGTCAGTGCCGCAAGCGGTACTGACTTGACTGCATATCTCCGTCGGCAAAGTTCTTTAAGAGCCGCAGCCCCGCCGCCTGACTTTTTTCCGGGTGAAACTGCACGCCGCAGACGTTGCCTTGCGCGACGACCGAAGCGTACGGGGCCCCGTAGTCGGTCTCACCGACGAGCACGCCCGCGTCCGCCGGCTCGCAGTAATACGAGTGGACGAAGTAGAAGAAAGCCTCGTCCTCGACGCCGTTCAAGAGAGGGTGCGCGCGGCGCTGCCGCACCTGGTTCCAGCCGACCTGCGGCACAAGTAACTCGGCGGGGAAGCGGCGCACGCGCCCTCGCAGGAGCGCGAGCCCGCTCGTCAAGCCGAACTCTTCGGACTCCTCGAAGAGCATCTGCATGCCTACGCAGACGCCCAGGAGCGGCGTACCCTCCGCCGCTCGCTCAAGCGCCAACTGGTCGAAGCCGCGCTCGCGCAGCGCCTTCATGCAAGCGCCGAACGCGCCTACGCCCGGCAGCACCAGACGTTCGGCCGCGCGCAACGTCCGCTCGTCGGTTGTGACGACCGCGCCGCACCCGTTCGCCGCGAAAGCCTTTTCGACGGAGCGCAAATTGCCGACGCCGTAATCGATGATTGCCACGGGCGCGGCCTTCATCCTTACAACACCCCCTTCGTACTCGGGACGCCTTCGACGCGCGGGTCGCGCTCCACGGCCTGACGCAGTGCGCGCGCCGTCGCCTTGAACACCCCTTCGAGGATGTGGTGCGTGTTGCGCCCGCGCAGGCAGTCCAGGTGCAGGTTGCAGCGCGCGGCCTCCGCGAACGAGCGCCAGAAGTGCTCGGCCAACTCGACGGAGAAGTTGCCTATCGTGTGCCGCCGCGTCTCCACCTCGTAGACCAGATAGAAGCGGCCCGAGAGGTCCACGACAGCGCGGCACAACGCCTCGTCCATCGGCACGAGCGCCGAGCCGTAGCGCGCGATGCCTGCCTTGTCGCCGAGCGCCTGCCTGACGGCCTCGCCCAGCGAGATGGCTACGTCTTCGACGGAGTGGTGGTCGTCCACCAACAGGTCGCCGCGGCATTCCACTTCGAGGTCGAAGAGGCCGTGGCGCGCGAACAGTTCGAGCATGTGGTCGAGGAAGGGAATCCCCGTGGCGACGCTCGCAGACCCTTTGCCGTCCAGGTCGAGCGCGACGCGTACGTCCGTCTCCTTCGTCCGCCTGTGAATCTCGGCCGCGCGCTTTTCCGTTTGCAGTTGGCTAGACACGATTCTTTCCTTTCTCGAAAATCTCCCTGAGCGACGCGATCAATGAATCGTTCTCGCGCGGCGTGCCGACGCTCACGCGGAAGAACTCTTTGAGCATGGGGTAGCCGCTCACGTCGCGGATCAGTATGTCGCGCTTTAATAACTCCGAGAAAACGAAACGAGGTTCGAGCGCGGAGCGGACGACCATGAAGTTGGCGTGCGAAGGCACGGGCGCGAGCCCTTCGATCTCCGCGAGCGCCGGAAAGAGGCGCGCTCGCTCGCCGACGATGCGTTCGACGAGCGGCCTGATTTCCGTGTCGTACAGTTCGAGCGCGACGCAGGCGGCCGTCTGCGAGACGACGTTCAGGTTGTAAGGCAGCACGGCTTTCGCGACCTCGCGCGCCAACTCGGGCGCGGCCAGCAGGTAGCCGACCCTCAGCCCCGCCAGCGCCATCGCCTTCGAGAAGGTGCGCAGCACGACCAGATTCGTGTGGCGCTCCAACAGCGGCACGACCGACCGCCCGTCGAACTCGAAGTAAGCCTCGTCAACCACGACCAGGCCCGCGGAGGCTTCGAGCAGTGTCTCCAACTCGTGCTCCCCGAGTCGGC
>DATMVE010000064.1:0-11341 GCA_035563515.1 Pyrinomonadaceae bacterium | reverse complement strand
GGGCGCGCCGGAGTTGTTCTCGAAAATTTCGAGGCTCCGCAGCGCCTGCGCGTCGAGCATCATGAAGTTGTCTGTTTGGTAGCTCGACAGGCGCGTCAACTGCTCGGCGACGTTTTGCTGCGTGTCGCGCAGGTAGGAGATGAGCGCCCCGGCCGCGGCCGCGGCGAGCGGCCAGCTCTTCAGGCCGAGCGGCGCGAGCGTGCGCGCGTTGAAATGTTCGAGGAGCGTGCGCCGCGCGTTCTCGAACGCGAACGCCTCCGCGCGGAAGGGCGTCGTGAATCCCGGCAGCGCGTCGCTCTCCGCCTCGGGGCTGTCGCGCGGGAGCAGAATCTCCGAGGGCGCGATGCGCTGAAGCTCAGGGATGGCCGCGTCAGCTTCGAGTTCCGTGGCCGCGAACTCGCCCGTCGTCACGTCCGCGTAAGCTAGTCCGGCGCGCTTCCCGTCCGAGACGTACGAGGCCAGGTAGTTGTTGACCTTGTGGTGCAGCAGGCCGGGCTCCAAAACTGTGCCAGGCGTGACGATGCGCACGACGTCGCGCTCGATGAGGTTGCCACTGCCCTTCTCGCCTTTGACGGGCGCGTCCGTCAGTTGCTCGCAGATGGCTACGCGGTGGCCGCGCGCGATCAGTCTTTTCAGGTGGCGTTCGAGGCTGTGGTGCGGGACGCCTGCGAGCGGCACGCGGACGTTCTTGCCCATCGGCTTCGAGGTCAGGACGATGCCCAGTTCGCGCGAGACGAGGCGCGCGTCGTCGTCGAAGGTCTCGTAGAAGTCGCCGATGCGGAAGAGCAGGATGGCGTCGCGGTAGCGCTCCTTGATCTCCTGGTACTGCTTGTGTAGGGGCGTCGTGGCTGTCATCGCTCGAAGAATTTTTGCAGCAGGTCTTCGACCGAAGTGAGGGCGCGGTGAAGGCGGTTCAGTTGCTCGAAGCTCAAGAGCGTGGTCGCGCGCCCGATCTCGTGGAAGGCCCCTGTGCGCGCCTCGCTCAGGTTCCTGTTGGCCCGGTTCGTGTCGCGCTCGCTCGCGACGATGAGGAAGGGCCTGGAGCGCTGGGCCTCGTAGGCGCGCTTGAGTTTGGCGAGCGCGGCGTCGATGTTGCCCTTGTGCTGGACTTCGAAGACGTGGCTGAGGCGCGGGCTCGTCTCGCTCTCGCGCCAGACCACGTCGTAATAGTCGAACTCGCTCTGCGGGTGGTAGCCGAGCACGCGCCCTATGTCCAGGAGCATCTGCTGCACGTCGCCGTGCGTCAACTGGTCCGCCCGCGTCTCCGGTTGCGCGTCCGTCAGCGAGAAGGTCTGCCCCTCGTCGGCGACGCGCTTGCGGCCCGCGGCCGTAATCGTCCAGCGCCCGCGCCTGCGCTCTATCTGCCTGCTGTCCGCGAGCGCGCGGCCCGCTCGCTGAACTAAACGCCTCCACTGCGCGCGGTGGCCGTTCGTGAGAGCGCGCACCTCGGCGTCCTCCAACTGCGGGAAGTAGCCGGCCAGGCGGTTGTAGAGGAAGCGAATTTCTTCGACCCCGCCCGTGGCGACGAGTTCCTGCAAGATCGGGAGTTCGATGCGTGCGACGCCCGGATATGCCATTGCTGTAGTTGAGGCAAGCGCTCAGAATGAAGAAGCCAGAAAGCCGAAACCGTCTTCTCAACTTTCTGGCACAAACTTATCAAAACGGGAGACAGAAGGCAAAAAGCAGTTGGCAGCAGGCAGTGGGCAGTGGGCAGTTGGCAGTTAAGACAAAAGAAAAGAGGCAGCCGAGTTAATCAAACCAGGCTGCCTTCTTGTTTTTGGTTTTTAACTGCCAACTGCCAACTGCTTTTTACGCCGCTTGGGCCGCCCTCTTGATGCCGAAGCAGTCGTGGATTTCGTCGGCGTCGAGCGTGTCGCGGTCCATGAGGCCCACGACGAGGCGGGCGATTGACTCGCGCTCGCGGTCCACGATCTCGAAGGCGCGCTTCATCTGCGCGTTGATGATGTCGGAGGTGGCGTGCTCGACGCGGTCCAGGAGCGCCTGGCTGTGCGGGTCTTCGGGCTTGCCGAGGTGAATCGGCCCGAGCGGGCTCATGCCGAACTCCGCGACCATTTTCCTGGCGATTTCCACGGCGCGCTCGATGTCGTTAGACGCCCCGGCCGTCATCGTGTCGAGCAGCAGTTGCTCCGCGGCGCGGCCGCCCAGGAGCATCGCGATCTGGTCTTCGAGGTACCCGCGCTTCTTCATCAAGCGGTCGCGCTCGGGCAGCGACTGCGTGACGCCGAGAGCGCGCCCGCGCGGGAGGATGGAGACCTTGTGAATCGGGTCGGCGTCCCGGACGCCGAGGCCGACGGCGACGTGGCCGGCTTCGTGCACGGCCGTCGCGTAGCGCTCCTCCTCGTCCATCATGAAGCCCTGGCGCTCTGCGCCCATCAGTATCTTGTCTCGCGCGTACTCGACGTGCGGGCGGCCTATGGCCTCCGAGTTGTCGCGCGTCGCGGCAATCGCGGCCTCGTTCAGGAGGTTCGCCAGATCAGCGCCCGAGAAGCCGGGCGTGCCGCGCGCAATCCAGCGCAGGTCTAACCCTTCTTCGAGCGTCAGACCCTGCGCGTGAACTTTCAAAATCTCTTCGCGGCCTCGGGCGTCCGCTAAGTTGACTGCGATCTCGCGGTCGAAGCGGCCGGGGCGGGTCAAAGCGCTGTCGAGGATGTCCGGGCGGTTCGTCGAAGCGATGACAACGACGCCGCTCAACTGTTCGAAGCCGTCCATCTCGACAAGAAGCTGGTTGAGCGTCTGGTCCTGGTCTGCGGAGGCGGAGTCGTTGCTGCGACCGCGCTGGCGGCCCAGGGCGTCAATCTCGTCTATGAAGATGACGCAGGGCGAGAGCTTGCGCGCCTCCGCGAAGAGACGGCGCACGCGCGCCGAGCCCATCCCGGCGAACTTCTCCTGGAAGCTGGAGCCGGACACCGAGAGGAAGGGAGCGCCGGCCTCGTTGGCCGCGGCGCGCGCGAGCAGCGTCTTGCCCGTCCCCGGAGGGCCGGAAAGCAGTATGCCGCGCGGGGCGCGACCGCCGAGGCGACCGAACTTCTGCGGGTCTTTTAAAAACTCAATCGTCTCCGAAAGCTCCTGCTTCGCTTCGTCAACGCCCGCGACTGAAGAGAAGTTGACGTTCTGCTTGCCGCCCGCGTCGGCCAGGTTGAAGTCGCCGCCGCGCCCGCCCATGTGCGCGTAGACGCGCCAGAAGACGAAGCCCAGCGCGGCCGCGACCAGGAACGGAATCATGTAGTTCATGGCCGTCGAGAACCCGCTCGGCTTGAGCGAACGGAAGTCCACGGGCAGATTGTTTTTGATGAAGACGCTGATGATCTCGTTCTGCGTCGCGGTATTGGTCACGATGGCCTGCGAGACGACGCCGTCCTTGCTCGTGACGATTAAAGTCTCGTCGTCAACTTTGAGCGAAGCGGCAGTGCCGGTCTCGCCGAGCGCGCGCAGCTCGGTCGAATTGATTTCGCGCACGACGGGCTTGCTCCGCTGGTAAAAGACGAAGACGCTCGCTGCCACGAGCAGCAGGAGAAAGCCGGTTGCGACGACGATGGTGGATTTCTGCGAACGGGGGATCAAACGGGGCAACGGGGACGGCATAACACTCCTCCTGAGCGTGCGGCCGGCCGGGCCAGAAAAAGGGGAAGGCCCGAGCGTGTACGCTCTTTCAGAATCACGTAAATGAGAAAGAATCGGGGGTTAAAAATTGTCCGGCAACGGAAGGAGCAACTCTCGCGGAAAGTGCGGAGAAACCTTCTGGGGGCACGTCGCGCCGGGGCACGTCGCGAACGGCATCTGTACTTTACCAGCCCCTGCCCGTTTCGTCCAGCCTTAGTTAAATACTTCACCCGAATAATGAAAAAGCAGGTCGAGAACTTAAAAAAGAGCGCTCGCCTGCACGCAAACTCCGATGAACGAAGCACGGCTTCGGTTGCCGTTAATGTCAGCTTTCTAACAGACAAAATTGCCTGCGGCTCAAATCAGGACACAGCACCTCCGCCGAGTGTGCTCAATTTCGATACAAAATGGCGGTCACGAGGCGGGCGGCCGCAGGGCGTTCACCCCGCGCCGGAAACTCAAACCCCTTATATTTCTAAGTTTACCTGCCGGTGCCGCCACTCGAAGAGGTAGCTGGCACGGCCGTTGCTCTTTCTCAGCGGCGGGTGGGGTTCAATAGAACCAAGAGAGATTAAATTAGCGACGCTCAAACAAAGGAGAAGGCGACAATGTTGTGGACGATTCTGGTAGTGCTTCTGGTTTTGTGGTTGATCGGTGCTATCGGCGGAATCGGCGGTGGCTTGATTCACCTGCTGCTCGTAGTGGCACTTATCATCTTCGTTATCAATCTACTCACAGGCCGTCGCACGGTCTAGTCTGACCACCTCGTGAGTTGTATCACGGTCAGGCGCTCGAAGTAGATGTGGGGGTCAAGCGAAACGGGTTTAGGTGAGGCTCAAACAAAGGAGAAGGCGAAATGTTGTGGACAATCTTGGTAGTGCTTCTGGTCTTATGGTTAATCGGTGCGATTGGCGGTATCGGCGGCGGTCTGATTCACCTGCTGCTCGTGGTGGCTCTGGTTGTTCTGGTCATCAATTTGTTGACCGGCCGTCGCACGGTCTAGCCCTCAGGGCAACAACTGAATCGGGGAGCGGGCGCGTGGGCTTTAAAAACCCTCTGCGCCCTCTTCTCTTTTAACGCGCGCCGCGGGCTACGGAGAATCATCATGAAACAGTCCAGCCTGCCACTCGCCTGCGTCATGATACTGGCATCCGTCTGCCTGTCCTGCTCGCCCACCGCCCGCAAGGACGGCGCGCCCCGGATGATTGACACGGCTCCTCCGAGGAGGCCGGCCGAAGAGAAAAATCAGTCGGCCATCGAGCAGGCGGTTTTAGAGAACGAGAAAAAAATCTGGGAGGCGTTCAAGACCAGAGACGCCGACATCGTCAACGACCTGATGGCCGACGACGCTACACTCGTCACCCCGGACGGCAGGTTCACGAAGTCGGACTTCCTTAGAATGGTTTCGCAGTTCCCTGCGATTCCGAGCTACTCTATAGACAGTCCCTTGATCGTCTCGCCGAGCAAGGACGTAGCCATCCTCAGTTACCGCTCGACCTACATCATGAAGGAGCCGGAAGAGAAGACGTATTCGGCATTCCAGACGACGATCTGGGTCAACCGCGACGGCAAGTGGGTGGCGGTATTCAACCAGGAGACTCAGGGGCGTTGACCCGCGCGAATTACTAAAAGCCGGTCAGACTGACGTTGAGCGGGGTGACGATTCGCCCGACGGGGTACAGGTTCATCTCGCGATCCCAGTAGGGGGAGCGCTCGTAGAAGAAGTTGAGCCGCGCGCCAGGGCTCGACGCGAACTGCGGGTCGCTCTTCAGCCTCTGCTCGAACTCGCGCCGCAAATTCTCGTCCTTCGCCAGCAGCTCGCGCGCCAGTTTTTCCAGCACGTAATCCTCGCCGTACTCTTTCTGCTCGAAGGCGGCGTTAAAGAATCCCCACGCGACGAACGAATCCGGTGCCTGCGGTTCTAACAGGTGAATCGCGACGAAGCCTGCGGGCTGCGCCACGGGCACGACGACCGACCCGGCCGGGAAAGTCCTGCGCTCCTTGACAGGGTTCGTTTTGTAGCTCGGCAGGACGCGCCCCTCGAAAGGCGCGGGGGCGAATTTCACTTCCGTGAAGCGGTAGGTCTCGACTCCGATGGTCGCCGGGGCCGCGAGGCGTTGCAGACGCAGCCCGTGCGCGGCCAGCACCTCTATGACGCTCTTCCACTGCGGAGGGACGACGTAGTAGAGCGGGGGCGCGACCGCTGTGGCGACGCGCCCCTCGTCGTAAAAAGGCAGCGTCATGTCCACGGGCTTCGACCCGAAGACGACGCGCTCCTGGCCCGAGATGTCGCTCATCTCCGTGCGCGACTCCACGCCCTTGAACGCGAACGGCCTGGGCTTATCCGTGATCTCGATTTGCAGAGGGTAACTCCGCGCCGGGTCGTAATTCTGCCCGGCCTTCACCGTCAACTCGTCCGCCTCGCGCACTGCGCTCAAGAGCTTTTCCGTGTTCCGATTAAGCTCTTCGAGCGTGAACCGCAGGAGGTCGTACGTCCCGCGCACGCGCGAGCGATAATCCTTGAGCATGTGCGTCTCAATCGTCAGGCCCGGCCGGTTGCGCACGGTCGTGTAGCCCGTCGAGAAGCGCGGCGGCATGACGAAGCCGTCAATCCCCTTCATCAAATCCCTGTTGTCGCGGAAGGTCATGTACTGTGCCAATAAATTCCCTTCGCCTTCGGTCGCCGGGAAAATCCCCCCGTCGAACGCCTCGCGCATCCAGGCCAGCACGGGCGCGGGCGCGTGCTGCTGGTGCTCGTAGATGTAGGTGATGTTGTAACGAAAATCCGCGCCGTCCGTGACGTGGCAGTCAACGAGCAGGTCCGGGCTCCACTCCGCCCAGAGCTTGAGCCACGCGCGCGTCTCGGGCGCGTCAGCCTTCATGTAGTCGCGATTCAGGTTGAGGTTCGCGGAGGTCGCGCGCCAGCCCATCTCGGCGGGGCCGTTCTGGTTGATGCGGTTGAAGGGGCCGAAGCGCTCGTGGCCGTCCGTGTTGTAAATCGGGATGAAGAGGACAACGACGCGGTCGAGCAGCCCCGCGCGCGTCTTCGTGACGGCGATGTCGCGCAGCAGCGCCAGCCCGGCGTCCTTGCCGTCGGACTCGCCCGCGTGTATGCAGGCTTGAATCAAAATAACGGCCTTGCCCGCGCGCCTGGCCGCCTGCGGCGTGAAGTCGTTCCCGGCTGCCGCGACGAGGAGCGGCAGCTCGCGCCCTTCCCCGCTCCGGCCGAACGTCGTGTAACGAATCAGGGGCGAGGCGTCGTCGAGCTTGCGCGCGAAGGCGATTGTCTCGTCGTAGCGCGGCGTCTCGCGGTAGTCGGTCTTTTCGGCGCGCGTCTGCCACTCGGGCGGGGCCGCGGGCGTTGTGCTCTGTGCCATAATTTTTTGGTGGAAGCCGGAAGCGAATAACAAAAGGCCGATCAAAGAGGCGGCGCGGCGGAGCATCCTGTTTCTCCAATCTGTCTCGACTGCTTTCTTCGCGACGAATATACGACGCTTCGCCGCGAATTCAAATTACCCCGGAGCGCAATTTTCCGAAGCCCGGAGCGTCCAATCTTGCCCGACCGAGAGCGCTCTCCCTGGGCCAGGCTTTACACCCGGCATCGGGCACGATTAATCTCTCCCGAGGAAAGAAATCTTCGACCACGTCAGGGAAGGTTTGATGATCACTCGCAACACCGCGCGCCGCCCGCTCGCTTTCGCCGTCGCCCTCGCCTTCGCCCTCTCGGCTTTCGCGCCCGCCACTTTGGCACAGCGTCGCCGTGCGAGGACGCGCGCCACGGCTCCCGCCGAATCGAGGTTCCCGCGCAATCTTCCCGCGGGGACCAAGCGCGTGCGGCCCGCGCGCACCTACGACGTGCAGCACTACATCATCCGCACGCGCTTCGACGTGCCGAACAAGACAGTCATAGGCGACACGACCGTCGTCCTGAAGCCCCTCGCCGCTGGCTTCGGCTCTTTCGACCTGGACGCCTCGGGCATGACGATTGAGGCCGTCACGCTCGGCGACTCGGGCACGCAGCTCAAGTGGACGCAGCCGCAGGACAAACTGTCCATCAAGCTCGACCGCGCCTACGAACCCTCCGAGGCGGTCGGCGTCCGCATACGCTACCGCGCGAAGCCCGACCGCGGCCTCTACTTCGTCGCGCAGAGCCAGGGCAGCGGGTGGACGAAGCCCGCGCAAATCTGGACGCAGGGCGAGCCCGAGGACAATCACCACTGGTTCCCGTCTTACGACTACCCTGACGACCACGCGACGAGCGAGCAGTACATCACCACGGGCGCGGACGAAATCGCCATCTCGAACGGCGCGCTCCTGGAGACGACCGCGAACGCTGACGGCACGCGCACCTTCCACTGGAAGATGGAGCGGCCGCACGCGAGCTACCTGGTCTCGCTCGTCGTCGGCAACTACGCCCGGCTCGACGGCGCTTACAAGAACATCCCGCTCGAATACTACACCTACCGCGGCACCGAGGAGACCGCGCGCCGCGCCTTCGCGAAGACGCCCGAGATGATGCGCCTCTTCTCGGACAAGCTCGGGCACGAGTACCCTTACAACCGCTACGCGCAGACGGTCGTCGCCAGCTTCATCTTCGGCGGGATGGAGAACGTCACCGCGACGACGCACGCCGACTCGGAAATCCTCTACGGCTCTTCGCCGGAGTCGCGGGTCTCGACCGAGAATTTAATCTCGCACGAACTGGCACACTCCTGGTTCGGCAACCTCGTGACCTGCCGCGACTGGTCCGAGCTGTGGCTCAACGAGGGCTTCGCCACCTTCATGGAGGCCGTCTTCCGCGAGCACGACGCGGGGCACGACGCCTACCTGGACGAGATGCGCTCGAACACCGCGCTCTATTTCCTGGAAGATTTGGCGCGCCACCGCCGCCCGCTCGTCTTCGACCGCTACCGCTCGCCGCTGGACCTCTTCGACACGACCGTCTACAAGAAGGGCGCGGTCGTCCTGCACATGCTGCGCGAGACGGTCGGCGACGAGCTGTTCTGGAAGGCGCTTCACCGCTACCTGGAAGAGAACAAGTTCAAGCCCGTGACGACCGCGGACCTCAGGCGCGTCTTCGAGGAGACGACCGGCCAGCGGCTCGACTGGTTCTTCGACCAGTGGGTCTACAAGGCGGGCTTCCCCGAACTGCGCGTGCGCTCCTTCTACAACGCGCAGACGCGCAAGCTCACGTTAGAAGTCACGCAGACGCAGGGGCAGGAGGCCATGACGCCGCTCGTCTTCCGCCTGCCGATGGAGATCGAGCTGGCGACGCAGTCCGGCACGCGCACGGAGCGCGTAGAGATAACGGAACGCACGCAGCGCTTCACCTTCCAGCTCGACGGCAAGCCGCTGATGGTCCGCTTCGACAAGGGCATGCGCCTTCTGAAGATGATTAACTTCCCGCAGCCCGCCTCGATGCTCAAATACCAGCTCGCGCACAGCTCGGACATGATCGGCCGCGTCGAAGCCGCCGAAGCCCTCGCGCGCTTGAACCGCCACCTCCCGGCGAGCGAGCAGGTCGAGCGGCTAGCGGAGATGTCCCGGTTGATGTCGGGGGACACGCCGGGCGCTGCGTCGGCCCGGAACTAGAAGCGGCTAATCAACGTGTGGCGGCGAAGAGCGTCCGCCGGAACGGGAAGAAGACCGGGCCTGGAGGGTAGAGGGCGCGGAGCCGCTCCCTGTATCTTTCCATGAAAGGCCCGTGCAAATCTTTCGGCAGCCGCTCGAAGTAAGGGACGAGCGTCGTGCCCGCCGTCCATTCGGCGAGCGCGTCCGCGCTCTCCATCAGGCTCGGGTAGACCTTCTCGAAAACAGTCATCTCGACCGCGCCGCCCTCGTGCAGAAGCTCCGCGTACTCGTTGACGGCCAGCACGGGCGACTCGCGACGCCAGCCGCCGAGCGCCGAATGGTAAGGCTCTTCCGCGGCGAGTTCTGTAATCAGTGTCTGCGTCGGGTGGGTGTGATTTGAAGGCAACTGCACGGCGAGTTGCCCGCCGGGGCTGACGAGCGAGAGCAGGCGCGGGACTAAGGCGCGGTGGTCATCGACCCAGTGAATCGCCGCGTGCGAGAAGACCAAATCCCACTGGCCTTCGACCGTTTCAATCGAACCAAGCTCGAACCTCAAGCGCCCGCCCGCCATCGCGCCCGCCCGCTCCAACATCTCCGGCGACGAGTCAACGCCGACGACCTCGCCCCCCGGCAATCCTTCGGCCAGCCTGCGCGTCAACTCGCCCGTCCCGCAGCCCAAATCGACGACCCGCATCCCCTCGCGCACTTTAACGAGGCCGAGCAGGTCCTCGAAAGGCGCGAACCTCGCGGCCTGGAAGCGGTGATACTGTTCCGGGTTCCAGGGCATATGCGGAATGCGGAGTGCGGAGTGATGAAGGATGAATTAAAGACCAAATCGCTTTTCATTCATCCTTCATCACTCCGCACTCCGCATTTATTGAATCTCCTGGTTGCAGGCGCGGCAGTGCGTGCGCCGCTTGGCGTTGAGCGTTCCGCACTCGGCGCAGCGGTTGTACATCTTGCGCGCGAACCAGTTGGTGATGAGCGCGCTCACGACGAGAATGCCGCCGAGGACGGCGACGCTCAGCAGCGCGTCCTTCAAGCCTTGTACTTCTCCCGCAGGCGCTGCTGGTAACTCAGCCCGCGCTCGTAGCCGCGGCGGAACGGCCCGGCCTCGAAGGTGTCTTGGTGCAGCTCGCGCAGGCGCTCCTGCACCTCGTCGTAAGCGCGGCCGCGGAAGTGCGGGTGCTGCGCCGCCTCGAAGCCGCGGCGGTAGATGGGCTCGTCCGCTGTGAAATCCCCCTCCGCGTACTCGGCCTCCTCGGCGTCGCGCAGCCCGACCCACCAGTCCTCGCGCGCGGCGTCGACGCTCTCCGCGCCGGCCTGGGCCAAAACGGTGCGCGCCGCCTCGGCCCGCTCCTCGTCCTCGGCCACGGCGATGACGACCGAGTGCCCCTTCCTGAGCGCGTCCTCGTAGACGTAAAGCTCGTCGACGGGCAGCCCTTCTATGTTCTCTTCCATGGCGCTGCCGGCCGATGCGCCGGCCACAGCGCCGCCTGCACCGAGCAGGGCCGCGCCTATGACTCCGGCCGCCAGCACAGGGCCGACGCCCGGGACCAGCAGGCTGGCGAGCGCTGCGCCGATGTGCATGCCGCCGGCCGCGCCGAGGGCCGCGCCCACGGTCCCGCCGAGCGCGCCCCCCATGCCCGGCTGCTCTGTCTCGGTCGTCGGCACGGCCGCGTCTATCTCCTCCGGGGTCGAGCCCGGCGTCAGCAGGTTGATGCGGTCGTCACTGATCCCGGCGGAACGTAAGTGCTCTGCGGCGCGCTCGGCGTCGGCGCGCGACTGGAAAATCCCGGCGACGGTACTCATTGGTGCCTCCTGTTTGAAGTTTGGTTAGTTTTATCCTTTTCGGGCGACTCTTTCAAGCACCGGGCGGCCCTTCCGAATTAGAAGATTGAGCCGACGGGCTCGGCCGTGCTAAAGTGCATTGGCTATTCCGAAACGCAGAACGGAGCAGGTTGCGGATGATCGCTGTCATCGAAAAACATTTCCCCATGTCCGAGGGCGACGGCAAGGCCACGCGCAAGAAGAAGCCGAAAATCCTGGCCGTCACGACCGACTGCTGCACGGGCTGCGCGGGCTCGCCCGCCTGCATCGAGTACTGCCCCATCGAGGCGTGCATGTTCTGGGTGCCGGACGAAGACCA
>DATMVE010000063.1:0-23500 GCA_035563515.1 Pyrinomonadaceae bacterium | reverse complement strand
CTCTTTATCTCCGGGTACTCCCACTTCAGACTCTGCATGGGCTGCTGCGCCGTCGCGACCGGCCATGAAGTCACGAGGGTGAGGACGCCGATAAGGATTGACAGTAGCTTTCGGTAATTGACTCTTCGCATCGCAAAGTTTCCCCTGATTATTATGAGAAAATGGGCCAATTCGTTTCCGCCAGTCGGGCGGCCGCTTCGGGTTAAGGGCGGCGCATGGCGCGCCCGGCGTCGCGAGCCGCCGGCGGGGCGGTTGACTTCATCTCGGGTTGCCGATCAGGACGAACGGGGACCAAAAATACGGATGCGAGAACGGCCTGCCGGACTCTTTTTTGTAAGGCGTGGCGTTTTTGGCGGAGACGTAAACGATTTCGGCCCGCGTGTTGTTACGAGTCTGCCTGGCCGCGTCGTCGGCGACGACGACCTGGATCAGCGGCGCGCCCGTCCGCCCCGCGGGCAGGGGCTTCGCACCCGCCCGGCTGTTGAGCAGGGCAAGTTGAGCCAGTCGCAGCGCCTCCGCCTTGCTCAAGTTTTTGTGCTGCCTGTTCTGATAAAATTCGCGCATCAGCCGGGGCGTAGAGTTATCCGCCACCGGCCAGAGCGTCGCCATCACGGAACTCGCGCCGAGTCGCTGCGCGAGTTCGGCAAAGGCGTCCACCTCGCGGCCGTTGGCCCCCGTCTGCTGCGCCGCCGTGTTGCAGGCCGAAAGCGTCAACAGGTCCACGCCATCGAACAATTTTTCCTGCTCTTTCATCTCAGCCAGAGTGAGTGGCTGGCCGTCGCCCAGCAGCAGAAACGAGCGGGCCTCGTCGCCGGGGCGGAACGCGAAGTGTGAGGCGATGTGCACGAGCGGGCGCTTCTGTTTCAAGGCCGCCAGCATCGCCGGCCTGGTGAATTCCGCATCCTGAAAAATCTCGCCGTCGAAGATGGCGTCCCTGTTCCCTCCGCCCCTAATCAGCAGCCGCAGCTCTTCGCCGACGCCCGGCAGCGCCGTGAAAGGGATCTCGGCGTCGGGTAACTTTATGGTGTGCGCGGCGGAGCTACCCAGCCCCGTCGCGGTCCAGTTCGGCCTGGCGGCGCGCGTCATCCTCTCCGGGTCGGCGCGCGTGAAATTGACGTGGCTGTAACGCTCGACCAGGTACTGCCTGCCGTCGTGGAGCGCGGCCATGGGCACGTAACGCAGATTGCCGTCCAGCGACCAGAGGATCGTCCTGGCGTCCTTTGGCAACTCCTTTTCGAGCGGCGCGAAGATGGTCTGGTAGAGCTCCCGGCCCAATTTCGTCGGGTCGTACTTGTCCGACTGGAGCAGCGCCCAGAACTGCAAAGCCCGCTCTTGCAGGACCTCATCCTTGATCGGCGTGGAGACGCTTCTGACATCCTCCGGGGTGATGAGAATGAGGCGGAAAGAGTCTGTGTCCGCGAACTGATAGACGGCGACGGCCTTCCGCCCCGTCTGCCGCGAAAGCTCGCGCAAGGCGGCCTGCATCTCGCGCGTGTCGGGAACCTCGCCGGCCTTGTCCTTCTCGTCCGGCGGCTTGGAGAAAGCGCTTTCGGCCTGTCTGAGGACGGCGACGAAGTCGTCCGAGGCCGTTTTCAAATTGTCCTCAAGTTGCGCGAGGAGCGCGGCCTGCCGGGCGTCGGGCCTGCCGCCGCTTATTTGACGCCGCAGACCTTCGAGCTGCGCGTCGGCCACGCCGACGCGCCCGATGGCCCTCTCGTAGTCCGCCGACAGGTCGGCCTCGCGCGGCGTCAGCGTGAGCGGCGCGGACTGCCTGAGATGCCTCTGGTCGAAGTCGAAGAATTGTTGGTCCTTCAAAGAATTCAGCATCTGCTGCGCCTCGCCTAAGCGCCCTTCGGTGATGAGGATCCTGATGAGGTGGCGGTAGGTGTCTTCGATGGACTTAAGATAAGTGCGCTGCAGGTCTATGCCAAGCCCGCGGATGTTGGACCGCAGCTTCTGGTAAATGCTGATGGCCTGCTTCCCGTGGAAGGCGGCGAAGCGCGGGTTGTTTAAAATGCGCCAGCTCCCCATCAGGTTGTTGAGCGTCACGGCCTCCCCGAGCGGGTCGCCGGTCGTCCGCCTGAGCAGTAGGGCGCAGTTTAAAACCTCCACCGCTTTAAGCCCGTCGCCGAGCGCGAGGTGCTGCGTGCCGATGTTATTGAGCGTGGCGGCCTCGCCCTCGCGGTCCCCCGTGGCCTGCCGCAGCAGCAGCACCTCGCTGCCAAGCTCAAGCGCCTTCTTCGCGTCGCCACGGTCCGAATAGACCACGGCGATGTTGTTCAGTATTGTGGCTTCCAAGCGCTTGTCCTTGAGGGTGCGGGTAAGCGCCAGGGCCTGCTCGTAATACTTGAGCGCCGCCGGCAAGTTGCCGGACGAGTAGTGTAGCCCGCCGATGTTGCTCAAGGTTGTGGCTTCCTGACTCTTGTCTTCGAGTATGCGGACGAGGGGCAGCGCCTGCTCGAAATAGTTGAGCGCGGTCTGCCTGTCGCCCAGGATCTCGTAGACGCTCCCGATGTTGGAGAGGGCGCGCGCCTCTTCCTCCTTGTCGCCGAGCTGACGTGTCAGCGGCAACGACTGCTCCAGATACTTAAGCGCGAGTTGGTTCTCGCCGAGACTGAAGTAGGCCGTGCCGATGTTGTTGAGGGCCGCTATCACCCCGAGCGGTTCCTCCAGCTCGCGCAGCAACGGGACGGCCTCTTCGTACCGCCTGATGGCGGCGCGCTTGTCGTCCAAGTCGTTGGCGATACGCCCGAGCGCGAGGAGCGTCGCACTCTGCCACTTTTTATCGCCGGCCCGACGGAATAACTCGTTCGCCGTCTCAAGCTTTGGAACCGCCGCCCGCAAAGACTCGGCCGTCCCTTCCTGAAACAACTGGAAGCCTTGCGCGAACGCCGCGCTCGCCGCCTCGAGTGTTTGCTCCTGCGTTTGCGGCGACTGCGCCGCGGCCGTCAGCGCACACAACAAGAGACCGGTGACAACGACGCACGCCGAAGCCGCCTTCCGCCTTTTTGCCCTCATCCGCGCGTCTCCTTCAAACTGTTAGGGGATTTCGCTCACAACCGAAGCCCGCCCGACTTCCTCAGCCCCAATTCCCCATCAGGATAAACGGCGACCAGAAATAGGGGTGTGCGAACGGCCTTTCGGCGGCGGCCGAAAACGGTGGCAGATTCCTCCCGCCCTCGGCCCGCCCGGCGAGTTCGGCCCGCCCGGCCGTCCCTCCCTCATTTTCCGCCGCCCGCGTTCCCTTAACCTGCCCGCTGAATAAAGCCAGTTGCGCCTGCCTGAGCGCCTCGGCTTTCGACACCTTCCCCGTCCCGTAGAGCCCGTAAAAATGGACCATCAAATCGCGCGTCGAGTCGTCGGCCACCTCCCACAGACTCGCCATCACGGCCTTCGCGCCTCTGTTTTGTGCCACCACCCCGAAGCCCTCGATCTCGATCCCGTTCGCCTTCTCGCCGCCGGGGGTCGCCGTGTTGCAGGCCGAGAGGACGATCAGCTCGACATCAACGAGCGACCTGAGCCGCAGGTCTTCGACCGTGTACCTCTTCCGCTCGCCGCCGCCGAGGAGGAGGAACGAGTCCCTGTCGTCGCCCGGGTTGAGCTGGAAGTGGCTGGCGATGTGGACCACCGGGAAGCGCCCGAGCGAGTCTTCGAAGGCCGACTGCGTGAAACTCTCGTCGAGGAGCTTCTTCCCCGGCAGCACCCCGCTTTCACACTTCGGCTTGAGCGAGACTGTTTTCGCCTCAGGGTCCGTGATGATGCAGTCGAGCTCGTCGGGCACGGCGGGCAGCGCCTTGAAGCCCTCGGTCGGCTTCGACACGCCCACGCCCAGCGCCTCCCAGCCCTGCCTATCTTCTGGGTGCAGGGCGAGCGTGTCGCGGCTGGCGAGAGTTATCACCACGCTGGCGAAGCGCTCCATCAGGTAGCCCTTCTCCTTATCCCAGAGCGCGGCCGTGGGGATGTAGCGCAGCGTCCCGTCCAGACTCCAAACAATCGTGTCGGCGTTGATGGCGGCCAGGTCGCCCTCGATCGGTTTGACCAGGATGTCGTAGAGTTTTTGTCCGGCCGGGCGCGGGTCTACTTTCGGGTTCATCAGCGCCTGGCGAAACTCCGCGATGAGCATGTTGATCTCCCTTTCGCCCACGTCCACCGCGTGCGGGCGTTGCGCCCGGGCGGTGGTGACGACGAGGCGCAGGCGCTTTTTGGAGACGATGGTGGAGACGACGGCGGTGCGGTCTGCCTTGAGCATTCCGAGCGTCGTCTGGAGGCTGGAATCGATTTGCGCGACGCGCTCGTCCTTCTGGCCCAATTCGATTTTCAGCCCCTCCAGGAATTTTTCGAACGCCTTGTTGGCGTCCCTCAACTGCCCGTTGAGTTCGTCGTAGCGGGCCCGCCGGGGGAACCTGCCTCTCGGATATTTTCTGCGCTCGGCCTCTAACTGGCCGATCTCCTTGCCGATGGCCGTGATTCTGTCGGCGAATTCGTTGTAGCGGGTCAAGGCTAGGCGCTCCGCCTCTGTCAGCGAGGCCGTTTGTAGAAGCTCCTTCGCCACCTTGTCTTCGCGCCGCAGGTATCCGAAATACTCCTCCTCCTTGAGCATCGCCAGAACCTGCTCGGCCTCCGCGATGCGCCCCTGCTCGAACAGTAAGTCTGCCAGCTCGCGGTAAAGGTCCCCCACCAGACGGACGAAGGATTCCGCCATCCCCTTATCAAGCGTGTTGATTAGCGCGCGAGTATCCTGCAAGAGGTTGATGGCCCTCTTGCCGAAGAAAACGGCTAACCGCGGGTCGGGCAAGTCTGCGTAGATTTTCATCAACGCGTAGAACACCATCATCTCGGCCCGCGCGTCAGGAGTTATCTCCAGGATGGAGAGAGCCTTTCGGCAATAACTCAATGCTTCCTCATTGTTGTCGAGCGCTAAATAAGTGCGGCCTATACTTGTCAGCACCCTGGCTTGGCCGCCGCGGTTCCCGACGGCTTGATAAACTGACAGGGCTTGCTGAAAAAGTTCTTGCGCCTTACGAATCTCGGCGTCGCGCCGCTGAAGAACCAGGTTTAAATTGGGGGCGGGTTTTTTAATCTCATCCAGCAGGGCCTGGATTGAGCTGAGTTCGCCGCCCCCCGCCCAATAAACCTCCCCTATCTCGGTCAAGACGGTGGCCTCGCCGTTGCGGTCACCCATCGCCCGGTAAAGCGACAGGGCTTGCTGGAAGGAATCCAGCGCGTTGTTCCGGCCGTCGTCTAAGATGGAGTAAACCCGGCCGAGTATAGTCAGCGAGGCGGCCCTCAGCCGGCGGTCGCCGGTCCTTCTGCCGATTGATACGGCCTGCCGGTAATATGCCAAAGCGTCCTGGTAATCTTCATAAACGAGAAATATGAGAACCCCGTCAGTCAGCAGTGCGGACAGAGAGTCGCTGACGGCGGGATATTTTATGAGCGCCAGCGCCTGGCCGAGATGCTCCCACGCCTTCTGTTTTTCTCCGAGGACATAATGATTAAAGCCGAGTTTGTATAACGCCTCCGCTTCGCCCCTGCGGTCGCCCAGGATTCTGACGGCTGATAGAAGTTGGCCGAAACGCTCTAACGCCTGCCGATTTTTGTGCAACACCACATACATTGACCCTAGCTCGCCAAGCGTCTCGACCTCGCGCCCGCCGTCCTTTAGCTCTCTCCAAAGCGGGACGGCTTGCTCGTAATATTCCGCGGCCGCTTCGTAGTCGTTCAATTCGTTATAAGCGTCGCCGATGCTGCTCAGCGTCTCGGCCGCGCGGGCGCGATTGCCGGCGGCTTGCCATAGCGGCAGAGCCAGCAGGTGGGCCTCCAAACTTTTCCGGGTTTCGCCCAGCCCGGCATAGACCCTGGCGATGTGGCCTAAGGTGCTGGCCTCTCCCTGCTTGTCGCCGACAGCTTTTTGAAGGAGCGCGACCTGCTGATAAGCCTCGACGGCTTTCTGCTTCTCACCCCAGTACAGATGAATTTGGACTAGCTCTTCGAGCGTTTTGATTGCGCGCCCGCGGTCCTGAGCGGACTGGTAAAGCGGCAAGGCCCGGTTGTAATAATCAGCGGCTCGCTGGAGGTCGCCCAAACGCTGGTAATCTGCTCCCAGGTTGTGTAGCGTGAGGGCTTCACTATCCTTGTCCCCGACAGCCCGCCAAATCGGCAACGACTGCTCGTAATATCGGGTGGATGTGCGCCACTTGCCGCGGCGCGAATAGAGGTTGCCGATGTCGGTCAGCGCGACGGCTTCACGACGGGTATTGCCGGCCGCCTTTGAGAGCTTCAAAACCTGGTCGAAATATTTCCGGGCCGTCCGCGGTTTGCCCAAATCATCGTAGGCTCTACCGATGTCAACGAGCGTGTAGCCTTCGGGGCCGCGCGCCCCCAGAGTTCTGAAGAGTGCCAGCGCCCGGTTGAAATACTTCAGCGCTTCCTGCTGCCGGCCGAGTTGTGCGTAATGCTTGCCGAGTCGGCGCGCCAGTTGCGCTTCGCCCGCGCGGTCGCCGGCGGCCCTGTAGGAAAGTATCGCCTGGTCGTAATAGCCCAGGGCCTTCTCCTGTTCGCCGAGGTCGTAGTGAAGGAGGCCGAGTTGATTGAGGGCGTGGGCGAGCCAGTCTTCGTCGCCGAGGTCGCGCCACTGGGAGACATTCTTCTCGCCTTTGGCAACGGCCTCCCGCAGCCTTTCCGCCCCGCGCGCTTGCCAGAGGGATTTGACTTTCATCAATGAACGCTCGGCGGCCGCCCGCTCCCTGTCGCGCTGCGTCGGGTGCGCGCTGACGGCGTGCGTTACAGAGTAGTGCCCGCCCGGCGTCTCCGCCTCGACCGCCTTCACTTCCAGGTAATAGTCGCCCGCTTCCGCCGCCTCGTAGGAGAGCGGTTCCGCGCCGAACTCGCTCAGCAGATTCACTTGGGCCAGTTCTGCGCCAGACGGGCCGCGGAGCTTTAACTCTATGTCGACGCCGCGCTGCTCGACCTCCGCGCGCAGGAATTCGCCCGGCCTCAATGCAATGCTATACGCGTGCGTCTCAGACTCCCGCAGCGCGCGCTCGACCTTCTGGCCCGGCGCGAGCCGGCGAACGTCGCGGGCGTCCTGCGCCCCGCCCGGGACGGGGATTAGGAGCAACAGCACGATCAGCGAAACTGCTGTTCTGTTCATCGCTTTCGCACGCGCCGCAGGTTAGTCTCGCGGGAGAGGCAGAAGCCTTCAGGGTCAGAGAACCCGCCGCTTGTCAGAGGTGAACGGGATAATTCTGCCGGTGACGGGCGGCCGGTCTGTCAGAGTTGATGAAGCGAGAATATTAAGGGGCAGCGGCCGGAAACGCGCACCGCCCTGAACGAAAAGCCGAATTAATCGAAGGGTGACCTAGAGTCGCTGCCTTCAGGCGAAGAAACGTGAGCCTTCGCGCCTAGTATCTGCAAAATCGCCGCCCTGTCAAGAGCATATCGTCTGACTTGGCCCCGCAGTGTTTGCCCCGGTGTGCTTGCCGCGCGGCCCCGCCGGACAGAACGTCACTGCCAGTTGCCGATGAGGATAAAAGGAGCCCAGTAATAGGGGTGGGCGTACGGAGCACCGGGGTCAACTTTGAAGGAGCCCTTGGCGGACGCCGCTCGGCCGACGACCTCGGCCCCTCTTCTGCTATTGCCGGCCACGCCCGCGGCCTCGCCCTTCAGTAATGACATTTGCGCCCTCCGCAGCGCCTCCGCTTTGGTCATCGAGGGGGTGGAGCGCCAGGCCGAATAGAAGTTTCGCATCAGGGGGCTCGTGCCTTCGTCGTCTATCCCCCAGAGCGTGGCGATGACGGATTTCGCCCCCTGGTCCTGGGCGAGTACGCCGAAGCCTTCGACCTCTCTGCCGTCCGCGCCCGCCTGCCCGACGGCCGTGTCGCAGGCCGAAAGCGTCAGCAGCTCCACCCCGTCGAACAGGTTGTAGCCGCCGTCCACCTCCTCAATCGTCAGCCTGCCCTGGCCCAGGAGTAAGTAAGAATCGGCCTTAAAAGTTGGGCCAGGTTTTAAGGAGAAGTGGCTCGCGATGTGGACGGCCTTGTAACCTTGCGGGAGAGCGCGCCTGAGCGCGGAGCGCATCGCATCCTTCGTGAAGTCCTGGTTGAGTAACACCTGTCCCGGAATCGGGGGCGGCCCCTTCCCGCCGCCGCCGCCGAAAATCCCGTAGAGCTCTCGGCGCGCCCCGGGCAGCGGCGGCTCGCCCTCGGAGACTCCCATCCCGAGCCCCTGCCACACAGTGTTCGGCGCGTCCCGCAGCCTGGTGTAGCTCGCCGGGGTGAACATGACGTTGCGGTAAGACTCGACCAGGTACTTGCGCCCGTCGTGCAGGGCCGCGACGGGGAGGTAGCGCAGGTCGCGGTCGAGCGACCACATCAGCGTCCTGGCCCCGAGCTTCTTGAGGGCCTGCGCCACGGGCCCGAGCAGCACCTCGTATAACTCCCGGGCCAGCGGGCGCGGGTCGTCCGCCGGCCGCTCCAATATTTTTCTGAAGGCCGTGACTTTCGCCTCCAAGTCCTGGTGACTGACGTTGGACTTCTCCGTCTCCTCGCCCGCGATGATGACGTCCGGCGTGACGAGGAAGACGTGATACCGCTCGTTACCCATCAGCGTGTAGAGCGCGACCGTCCCGCGCCCCAACTGTCTCAGCGCCGACTGAAAGGCTTTCAGGTGTTGGTGCTTGAAATACTTTGCTGCCTCGGCCCCCGCGTCGCCCGAGTTATTAAGCAAGTCGTCCAGGAACTTTTGGTAGGCGAGGCCGGCGCAATTAATTTTATCCTCCACCTCGGCCAGCCGGGCGTCCTCGGGCCCCGACCTGTGTTGCTTCTCGCGCAACGCGGCCCGCTCGTTGCTGAGTTCGGCGAGCTGCTTTCTCAGCTCCTGGTAGCCCTGCTGGCAGCCGGCCTGCTTCCCGGGCGAGGACGTGTGGTGAGAGAACGAGGCCGGCCTCCTAGGGCCGTGCCCCATCAGATCGAAATACTCCTCCTGCTTGAGCAGCTCTAAGCTCAGACGCGCCTCCTCATAGCGACCCTCCGCCAGCATGATTTCCGCCGCCTTGCGCAGCGCCTCCTCCTTGGAGGTGAAAGCCCCGAGTCGAGAGGTGAGGCGCGGCCTTTCGCCTTTCCGGGCCGGCACGCCTGCAACCTTGTCCGGCTTTTCCGCGGGCTTAGCCCGGTCGCCTATTCCCAACCACGCGGACGCCAGAATCGGTTTCCCGGACTGCGCCGCCGGGCGGTAGACAGTCTGCGGCAACGGATCGTTCATACTGAGCCCCGACTTACTCGGCCCGGCTTCCCCCATCCTCTCAGAATTCGGGCTACCATCCCTTACCATCTCAAATATTTCAGTGGGTGCCCTCCAGAGCCGTCGCCACTTATCGAACTGCTCCGGGCTACCGTTGAGCCGTACTTCTTCGAGCTGTGACGGGCTGAAGATGAATGTTAGTTCTTCGCCGATATAATCATCGCGGCCGCCGGCGACTAACTTTAAAGAAGAGGTCGTGTGCTCCGGCAGATTTTTCCGCATCCCGGCTTTAAGTAAATTATTCGCGCCGTATCTGTCAGGGAATATCAAGCGTGGCGCCCCCCGAGTGCCGTCTTGATAGAAGCCTCGGGCATAAACATACAGAAAGCCCTCCTGCGTTGTTTCAATGCCGATTCTGAACCGATCTCCGACGGATATGGCAGTTTTCCGCACCACGCGCGCGGCGTACCATGTGGACTCATTACCGTCCCGCTCAACTTGAAATATCTTTGAATACTCCCCGCCAGGCTCAGGCCGTTGCTTTAGTTTCCAGATTGTTATCCCCAAGGCGGGAGCTTTCGGACTGACATAGGCCGGCCGGCCGGTTTCGCTGTCCAATGCGGGCTCGAGACGTTCGTAGGAGACTTGCGTTCTGTATATCTTGCTGTCCGATTCCTGGCCCAGGCGCGCGTTGATGAAGGCGCTCACTAGATCGGGCTGCTTCGCTTCGTTGCTCTGCGCGCGGAGGGTCAGCCCGGCGGCAGAACAGACCAGGGGCAGAAGGAGGACCAGGCGTAAGTATTTAAAACGATGCCGAGTCATGCCGTACCTCGTGACCGCCTATTGCCCTGGCCTCTTCGGGTTCATCGCTCGCGTCCTCCTGTCGTTTTCCAGAACCCGACCGCCCGCGCCTGACGCCGCGGCGGAAGAAAAACGCTTCCCGCGCGAAGAATTATATCCGGCGTGAAAAGTAGCGAGCGGGCCTTCGGCTCCTACTTGTCTTTCTTGACGACGATAAAGACGAAATCGCTGCCGGGTTGGTCGCTGCCGAACCGCCCGTGGTAGGGCGAGGGCCGCGCGCGCTCGACGTGCGCGAGAATCGCGTTGACGGTCAGCACCCCGTACTTGCCGCCGTACCCCCGCAGCGCGTCTATGAGTTTGGAGGCGAACGGCGAATGGTAACCGGGCCTCCCGTCCGGCGTGTAGACTTTCCCGCCCGAGGTCATGTAGCGGCGCGTCTTGTGCTGCATGATTTCCCAGATGAATTCCATGTTGGTCCGCTCTTCGTACTCCGGCTCGTTGCCGCGCCGCGCCACCTCCTCGTCGAAGGTGCCGCTGAAACAGGCGTCTATCACCAGCAGGATGTGCCTGCACTCTATCGAGTCGAGTATTGTTCTCAACCGCGAGTGCGGGAGGTAGCTCTCGCCGAACTCGTCTTCGTCAGGCTTGAGCGAGTCGGCGGCGATTAAATAGCCCTCCTTGAGCGACTCGTTGAAGTGGCCGTGCCCCGCGAAGAAGATGAAGAGCTGGTCGTCGGGCTGGTACTGGCGGGCTTTGATTCGCCGCAGCGCGTCCAGAATCTGCTTCTTCGTCGGGTTCTTCAAGACGTCTGTTTGCGGGTCTATCTCGAATCCGTAAATCCGTTGCAAGTCGTTGGCTATCGTCTCGGCGTCGCGGACCGGGTTGGACAGGTCGTCCCAGACTTTGTAGTCATCCGTGGCGATCAGCAGTGCGTAGTCTTTGCCGTTCCTCTCGCGAACCAGACGGCCCGCGCCGCCGCCGACAATCTCCGCGCGGACTTGCTGCTTCTCCCCCTGCCCGTCCGTCTGACTGTCCTGCTGCGCCCACGGCGCGAAGCTGGACGGGACGAACCTGTGTGGGCCAATTTCCGCGTTCCGGCCGGCCTCCTTGCCGCGCGACCTGGCTAGGACGAAATCATTGCCGAACTTCCAGAGCTGCTGCCTCTGATACGGCTGCCTCGCGGCGACGAAACGCTGCGAGTAATCGGTCAGCTCCTTCACGCTGACGAGGCCGTCCCGGTTGGCGTCAGCCAGGCCGTCCAGCCCCTTCATCAGCGAAAGCGTGAGCAGGCCGTAACGTTTCCCCGTGCCCTCGTCGAGGAGTTCGTAAGCCCTGGACGCGTCGGCCGTGCCGAAAATCCAGAGGTCGCGCTTGACCAGGCCCTCCAGCTCCTTGCTCTCGCTTTCCAGGCGCGAGATCAGGTGGTCGAACCCGCGCGTGGAGGATTTCGTGTCGAGGACCGCGAATTGGTGCTGCGCCTGAATCTGCCCGAGCAGGGTCTGCAACTCCATGCTCGAAAGGCTGCTCCCCGCGGGGTCTTTACCGTCGTAATCGAACGGCACGAAGTAAAGTTGCTGCCCCGCTTGTTCGATGAAGGTGTGGCCCGAGAATTGAAAGACGAGGGCGTCCTGCGGGTTGGCCTTCGCGATGATTCTTTGAAAGCTCGAAATGATGGCCCCCTTCGTCGCGCCCTGATCGTAGAGCAGGGTGACGCTCACGTCGTCGAAAGGCCCTTTGCCGTACTTACGCAGGGCGGCCGGAAAATCCTCTACGTCGTTCCTGGTGTTCAAGTCCACCAGCCCGGTGGCCGCCGCGCTTTCACCCGCGCGGCTGTAGCGGCTCACGCCGACGGACAAAACGTGCAGGGTCTTTCGTTCCGGCTCGCCGGACGGGGTGGATTTGAAGGTCAAGGTCGCCGTGTCCCAGTCTCCCTCGATGTCTGTCCTGCCCACGGACTCCGGCAGGGTAGCGAAATATTGCCCGAGGGCGTCGGCGGGGACTCTGCCCTTCCTGAGCGGCAGGCCGGATTGAAAGATTTCGACGAGTCCTACGTTCTCCGCGGTGGCGATGACTTTGAAGTACTCGAGGCCGAAAGGCGGGACGATTTCGTAGACGTAAGGCTCGGGGACGCGGTGCCATTTTTTATCGGCGGGGATTTTGGTTTCGACCTGAGGCAATGCCGGGAGGGGGAACATGGGCTTTATCTCCCCGATGGGGCTCAGGTTGACGATGGTCAGGTAGGCGGCGGCCGAGCCGACGTTTCTGACCTCGAATTGGAAATAGCCGCCGGACCAGAACTCGCTCGATTTGATATCGGCCACCTCCGTGACCAGCCCCTCGGCGTTGCGCACCGGCCTGACCGAAACGACGCGCAACTCGATTTGCACTTTCGAGTTCGGGTTTGTGTTTTCCAGATTTTTAATCGCCTGCCACGCGGCCTCGCGGCGTGCGCACTCGGCAACGTCGCGCGCCGCGGTGCCCAGAGGAATGTTTTTGATGCGGCCGACCCCGTTGCGCTCGACGCGGATGCCGGGCTCGCCTGCCCTCGGCCTGAGCCGCAGATGCCATTCGTCGTCCCTGAACTTTCCTTTAATCACGAACGGCAGTTTGTCGAGCGCGGCGAGGACTTCCGCGCCGGCCGGCGCATTCTCGATTCCTTCGGTGTCGACTTTAACGACGGTCGCGCCGGGCCCGGTTTTCTGCGCGGCGGCCGGCAGGGCCGCGTTTTTATTCGACTGCGCCGGGACGCCGCTCAGCCAGACGCAGACCAGCAGGGAGACGACGCACCAGAGGCGTGAGGTTGAGCCGACTCTGTTTCTCATCTCATCACTCTCCTTATCAAATCTGCCCTGCCTCCGAGGGCGACAAAGGATGGTCACTTCTTCTTATCGCTGATCTCGAAATTAATCTCCGAGGTCGTCCAATCGCCGAAGCTTTTAACGGTCTCTTGCTTGGCCCTCTTGACCGCGGTGATTTCCAGGTAGGCGAAATCGGAACGCCCTTTTACTTCCGTCGTAGCTATCGCCTTGAAAGTTTCATATCCTGGGGGGCCGGTCGTCCGGTACACCGCCTTGAACCGCACTTTATCTCCGGCGGGCAATTTGACTCCCTCCTCCTCCGAAGGGTACATGATGGCGATACTGCCGTCCGTACTGATGTCGAAGAGCGTCACGTACAGGTCTTTGTCTGACGTGTTTTCGATTTCGATTTTGAAAAGTTCGCCCTGGTCGAAAGGATAATCCTTCTGCCCGGCGGCCAAAGTGACGACCTCTTCCTTCGTGACCTCCAGCTCCCCGTTGGCGTCCTCCGTGGCCGTGATTCTGACCGGGGTCAGCTTGATCGCGTTTTTAAGAGTGGTCGTTTGATTCGAGATGGATTTTAAGGCGCGCTGGTAGGCGAAGTGGACCAGAGCGCTCTCTATCTTGCCCGCCCCGTAGTTGTCGCCCGGCCTGACGAAGAAGCCATACAGCGGGACGTTGTCAGGCGCGGCGATGTAATAGACTTCCTCCTCCGGCCCGGGAATTATGAGTTTCTCGCTCTTATCCGCCAGCGGGGCCAAATCCTTCGCGTCAGTAATGGCACGGCCGAGCCGGTCCCGGAAGACGTTGCCGAACTTGTCTCGCAACACGGCAACGTCCCATCCGAGTTCCTTATTCCCGGTCGCCTGCGACTCGACGGCCGCGTCCGTGACGACGATGCCGCGGACCTCGCCGGGCCGGGCTTCAGGCGCGAGCCTTCGTCGTAAGTCCGCGAGCATTTTAGAATCGGCCGCGGTCGCACGGCCCGCCGCCTGCGACTGGAAGGCGACGCGCAAGGGATTTGATCCGAAATCGGGAGAGATGACCACCACCTTGGCGTTCACAGGTACGGACTGCGCCCCGTTTAATTCGGCCGTGGCCGTGAAATTCTCGACGGTTTTTACTTCCGCCGTCGCCAGTCTCTTCTCCCCGCCGGCCATCTTGCGCGCGTCCGCCGCGTAGACCGCGAGTTGCGTGCCCTTCTTCATCCCCTGCGCCAATCCCGCCTTGATCGTCAGAGTCGTGCCCTTGACGCCGGCGATGCCGATGAAAGGGTTCTCGCGGCTCGCCGCGCCGGCGAACACCGGGCGGCGCACGTCGCCCTCCACCTGCGGGTGTTGGCGCGGGTACTCCTCGCCGACTTTGCTGGACACCTCCTCCATGACTTCACGGTAAGTCGTTTCCGGCGTAGCCCGCTTCAGGGCGTCTATCAGGTAGAAGGTCATCGCGCCGTTGGATCTGCTTCCGTCCAGGACGACCATCTCGTTCGACAGCTCGTTCGACCTGCTCCCGGAGATAGTGACGTAGCGCTGGCTGCGCGGGAGCACGTCAACGTTTTCCGCGTCGCGTTCGCCGCGCGCCCTGGGCGAAGGCTTCTGCGCCGGCTGCGGTCGCTTGTCCCTGTCCGCCTTGCGCACTTTACCGAAGCCCCGCATCCCGGAGCCCGAGTGGCAACTATCGAGGATGAAGGTGACGTTCGGGGTGTGCTTGATCAACTCCTCGAACAGGTCGCCAAGCTCGTCGTCGGTGAGGTCGAAGTTCTTGTTCTGAGGGTCGCGGCTGTTGACGGGGACCAGCGTCTCGTCCAGGCCGTCCTCCTCGTCGTTGTTGGTGTCGAGGACCTGTGAGCCGTGGCCGCTGTACTGGAAGATAACTATCGCGTTTGGATGTTTTCTGGCGTTCTCGATGAGTTGCTTTTTGAACGCCGCGACGATGCCCTCGTGCGTCGCCTGCTCGTTGAGCAGCGTCAGGATGTTGCCCGCGGGGACAGCGTACTTGGGGCTCGTCAGTAACTCCTTCATGTCGAGCACGTCCTGCACGCAACCTTCCAGCTTGGCTTCGTACTGGTACTTATCAATGCCGACCTGGAGCACGAATTTCTCCAGGTTCTCCGGGTAAGAAGGAGTGCTGCTCGCACGCGCATGGGCCTGAGGGGGCGCGCCCCCGAATGAGTGGACGGAGAGCCATCCGAGGACGATTAGGCACGTCACGCTGAGAACTGATTTGAGCCTCATAAGTTTCTCCTAGCTTCCGCTTATCCGCAGAGCGTCGTCTCGCTCGCTTCCCGTCGCTTGGGGGGAGATTTCGCAGCGCGCGGGCTCAACTTGCTCACGCCCGCGGCGGCGCTTTCCTCGACGCTCGCCTCATCTCCAATTTCCGATCAGGATGAAGGGAGCCCAGTAATAAGGGTGGGCGTATGGCTTCGCCGGGTCGTATTTGAAAGGCGGCGCGCCTTTGGCCGCCGCGCCCTTCGCGGAAGCAAGCTCCGCGCGCTGCTTGTCGTCCGCACTCGTCGGCGCCAACCGGCCCTCAATCATTGCGCGCTGCGCCATCTGCACGGCCTCGGCTTTCGTCACGCCCGCGTTCTCTTTCCGCACCCGGTAAAACTGTGCCATTAAGAGTTCGGTGCTTTCGTCTGCGACCGGCCACAGGGTTGCCAGCACGGCCTTGGCCCCGCGCCCCTCTATGAACGCCGCCAGGCTGTCAACCTCTCTGCCGTTGTGGGCCGTTAGCCGCTCCCGCTCCTTCTCCCGGGCCTCGGCGGCGACCAGTCCGCCGTAGCCTGTGTTGCAGGCCGAGAGCGTGACTAGCTCCACGTCCGTGAAGTTCATCTCCGGCGAGTCGCTCACCTGTTCGAGCGTCATCGCCTGGTTTTTCCCGAGCAGCATGAAAGAGTTCGCGGTGTCATCGCCTAGGTGGAAATGGGTGGCGAAGTGAACGACGTTGTACTTGCGCGCGGGCCCCTCGCGCTGGCCGAGCCGCCTCTCCACCTCGGCGGCGGTGAAGTCGCCGTCGACGAGCCGCTTCCCCGTCAGCACGCCGCGCTCCCCGCCCCGCGCGTCTTCGTTGCTGATGATGGCTTGCAGTTCCCTCTCCACGCCCGGCAACGCGCCGAAGGTGATCAGCGCCGTGCCGAAGGGTTCGGTGACTTTGCTTTCCTGCGTCACGCCCAGGCCGAGCGCGCGCCAGACCGAGGCCACCTGCTCGCTCATGGTCTGCCGCGTGGCCGAGGTGATGACGACGATCCGATATTTCTGGGCCAGATACTGCTCGCCGTCTGGGGAGAGCGCGGCCAGGGGGATGTAGCGCAGCGTCCCGTCGAGCGACCAGATGAGGGTCTGCGCCCCTCCCAAATTTTGCTCGACGGGCTTGACGAGAATGTCGTAAAGCTCCTTGCCCAAGGGGCGGGGGTCGACGCTCGGATCCTGCAAGGCTTCGCGGAAGGCGAAGATTTTCTTATTCAGTTCGGCCGCCTTGATCTCCGTCTTGCCGTCAGTTTGAGACTTCGCCGTGGTCAGGATGACGCGGTAGCGATCCGCGCCGACGACCGTGTAGAGCGCCACGGTGCCCGCGCCCCACTGCGCGAGTTTGCCTTGCAGCGCCCGGTCGACCTCTACCTCACGCTTGGCCGCCCGGCCGATTTCGCCGGCCAGCTCCTTTTCGAGGAACAGGCGGAAGGCTTTGTTCGCGTCGCGGAGTTGTTCGTTCAGCTCGTCGTATTTTGCCTGGTGCTCGAAGGGCTTGCCCGCGGGGAGGCGGTTCTTTATGAATTCAAGCCGGTCCAGTTCCAGTTCGATGGACGTGAGGCGGTCGGCGAGCTGCTCGTAGCGCTCAAGCGCCTTGCGCTCGTCCTCCCGCAGGTCGGCACGCTTCGACAGCTTTTTGATCTCCCCGGCGTCGCGGCGGACGAAATGCAGGAACTCCTCCTCCTTGAGCATTGACAGGATTTGCTGCGCTTCGGGGAAACGCCCGCTCTCGATCAGCAGGTCGGAGAGGCGGCGGTACGTTTTTTCCACAGAGGCCAGAAAGCTCCGCTCCGACGCTTCGTCAAGCCTCTCGACGTGGTCGCGGAGGGCCTGGTAGATATTGACTGCTTGTTTCCCGTAGAAAATTGCCAGGGCGGGGCTGCCGGTGACTCCGTGTGTGAGCATCAGGTTGTGGAGCGTCGTGGCCTCGCCCAGGCGGTCGCGGGCGAATCGTTTAATGACGAGGGCCTGCTCGTAGAACCCGACGGCCTGTTCGTAATTTTTGAGGGACAGGTGCGCGCTCCCCAGGTTGCTGAGGGTGTCGGCTTCGCCCGAGCGGTCCTCGATCTGTCGTCTGATGTCGAGCGCCTGATTGAAATACTCTATCGCATCTTTTTCGCGCCCGAGCGAGATATACACGTCGCCCATGTTGTTGAGCGCTGCGCCCTCGCCCCTGCGGTCTTTAACCTCCCGCATGACCTCCAGCGCCTGCTTAAAGCGGGCCAGCGCCTCCTCGTGCTTCCCGTTGGCCTGATGGAGCGCGCCCAGGTTGTTCAGCGCGAGGGCGACGCCCGCGCGGTCACCGGCCTGCCGCATCGCCTCCAGGTTCCGCTGGTAGTAAGGCAGGGCCTTGTCGTACCGGGCCAGCGTTTTATAGACCAGCGCGAGATTGTTACCGATGACCTCCTGCACGTCGCCGGAATAATCCCTCCTTTCGGAATACACGGCCCACCACGCGGCGTTTTGTAGGCGCTTGAGCGCAAGCTCATACTCGCCGAGGGAGAGATACGCCAAGCCGAGGTTGTTGTAGATGATGCTCGCCCTCAGAATTAAGGGGCGACGACTGGGCGCGGCCTCGGCGACCCCTGTCCGGTTCTCCCTTTCAAGGGGGGTGACGTACCGCTGGATGGAGTCGTACCCTGAGCCAACAATCAGGTCAGTGTATTGGGGGATGATCGTTTCTTCACGCGCCGGCAGCCATGCCGACTCGATGGCCGTGGAATAGAGCTCGATGGCCCGCTGCGGCTGCCCGGTCGAGCGATAAACTTCACCGAGGTTATTCATCGCGATGAGGTTTATCGGGTCTCCCGACTCCGCGGACTTTCCGGGCAAGCCCTCTTCCGATTGCTCCTCCGGGCCGCGGGCGCTCCGGTGCCGGGCGACCACCGATTCCAGGCGCGAGATGGCGTCCTCGATCCGGTTGAGTCTAAAGTAGGCGGTCCCCAGGTTGACTGAAGAAATGTCGTCAATCTCGGCCCCTCTTTCGACAGGAATCTTCAACAAGGCTTCGTAGGATTGAGCCGCCTCTTGATGCTTCCCCCTTGTCAAATAGAACCTCGCCTGCTTGAAAAGGATGAGCACCTCCCCTCGCTTGTCATCGAGCTTGCGTTTAATTGCCGCCGCTTCCCTCCAACACTCGAGGGCGTTTTCCGTCCCGTAATACGAGTTGAAAATATCCCCGAGTCTGTTGAGGGCTTCCGCTTCGCTCGCCGGGTCGTTGAGCGCGCGCCACGTCGTCACGGCCGAACGGTAACTCTCGACGGCCTTCCATTTTTGCCCGTTATTCAGATAGGCGTCGCCCAGCCTCGCGAGCGCGACCGCGACATCCGCGGGGTTGTTTCTTTCCCGCTCTACTTCCAGGAGACCTTCGAAAGCGTGGAGCGCGTCTTCGCCCCACTGCCCCTCACATTTTCGGGCCGCCACGACGAATGACTGCCTGAGTTTCTCGATGAAGGCCGCCTTCTCCGCTCCGTCTGGATTTTTTTTGCCGGCTGCCAGGGCCTTTCGGTAATACTCGACCCCGCCGCCGCAGCCGTAAGTATTCAGTCCCGAGACCCACCCGAGTTTGAAGAAGATGTTCTCCTCCCCGGCCGCGCCCTTCTCCGCCCGCTCGAATTTCAACGCCTCATTCAATAGTTCGAGCGCGCGCTCGCGGGAGACCACGTCGTCGCCGACCTGTTCCGCCGCCGGCCAGTCCGTTTCCCACGATTGAAGGTAAAGGCTGACTGCGGCCCGCTTCCGACCGAAGTCCCATTCCGCAAGCGCTACGCTTTGCAGCGCGCTCACTTCCAACACTTTGTCGCCCAGACGGCGGGCGGCGGTCAGCGCCTGGTTAAAGCTATCCAGCGCCTCGGGGTACTTCTTCGCTTTAAGGTGGTGGTTGCCGATATTAATCAGCGCCCGACACTCCCCCGCGTAATCTTCGAGGGAGCGGTAGAGCAGCAGCGCCCGGCTGTTTGCCTCGAGGGATATTCTGTCATCATTTACCCCCTGGCTGACGAGGCCGCTCGACATGAGGGCGACCGCCTGCCAGTATTTGTCTCCGATTTTCTCCCACAAAGACCGCGCCTCTTCATATTTCGCCAGCGCCTTGCCGTAGTCTTCTTTGTAATAATACGGATTCAGTTTGCCTGCTTCGCGGAAGACCCTCTCGGCTTCAATGCGGAGCTTATCCGCGGGCTCGGGGGCGTGAGGAGGGGTCACGATGAGGGCGTAGCGGCCGGGTGGCGCAGCGTACTGTAGCCTGCTGACTATGACGAGGAACTTGCCGTCCGTCTCCGCCACGAACGAGAGCGTCTCGTGGCCGGCGGTCCCGTTGGGGCTGTCGACGTGGAGTAACTCTTTGCCCCCCGGCGAGACGAGCTTTAGCGTCACGTCGACCCCGCGTTGATGCACGCCAACGTGAAGGTACTGGCCGGCCTTCATCTCGACCGAGTAAGTGTGCTGTTGCTGCCCGGCTATCGTGCGCTCGACGGGACGGCCAAACGTGAGCGCGGGCGTTTCTTCCTGGCCCGGGGTCTGGTCCGTCTGCGCGGTCGCGGGCGAAGCTCCAGCCAGCAGAAGAAGCGTGACGAGAAAGATGACGGGCGCGGCGCGGCGCGGGCGCGGGGCCATGTCAGTTGGGGGGAACATAGTCCACATCTTTGTCGGTGGTAGGCCGAAAGTAAGAGAGCTGCTGCGGCCTTTGTGGTTCCGGGCGGCTCGCGTCTTGAGTCCCACGCGCCAGCGGTCCGAATTGCTGTGAAAGTAAAAGAGCGGAGGACAGAAGAAGCAGGTTCGGGGCCGCCGGCCCCGCTCAGTTCGGCGCAGCGAGGTATGGCCGAGCCATTCGACCTGCGGGCGTGAGACTTCCCGCCTAGTATCGTCCAAACTTCTAATAAGTCAAGAGTGAAAGAACTCCTGTAGTGGTTTGGTCAGTTCGTCGTCCGACGTTTGAATGCCGGCCCACGGGGGCGGGCTAAAGCCCGAACTTTAAACCGCGTCACTGCCGGAAGCCGCCGCAGTCCCTGGGGCTTGACTATTACTTTTGCCGGCCGGGCGCGTCCCTACCTCCAGTTGCCGATTAAGATGAAAGGCGCCCAGTAATACGGGTGCGCGGAGGGCGCTTTCGGGTCGGTCTCAAAGGGCCTCCTCTTTCCGGCCTTCAGGTTGACGATTTCGGCCCCGCGTTTTTTCGCGACTTCCTCGGCGCCGTGGCTGCCGCGCATCATCTTGAACTGGGCCTGGCGCAAGGCTTCCGCCTTCGACCAGCCGCGCAGCCCCCGCCCGTCGTAGAAATCGAACACCAACTGGGCCGTGCTCCGGTCGGCCACTTTCCAGAGCGAAGCCATCACCGCGCCGGCCCCCAGGCACTGGGCCAATTCCGCGAACCCGTCGATCTCGCGCCCGGTGCTCTCGTCCCTCTGTTGCGCCCCGGTTTCGCAGGCCGAGAGAGCCAGAAGCTCGACCCCGTCGAAGATTTTCCCGCGCCCCTTTAGCCGGGCGAGTGTTAGCGCCTCGCCGTCGCCGAGGAGCAGGAAGGAGCGCTCCTCGTCGCCCGGCTCGAATTGGAAGTGGCTGGCGATGTGCACGAGCTTCGGCCGGCCCCGCAGCGCGCTTTCGAGAGCGGCGAAAGAGAATTGCTCGTCCATCAGCACAGGGCCGCCGAGCAGGCCCTTCCGCCCGTCGCCCACCGCGCCGAAGATTTGGCCCAATTCGGCTGTGCCCCCCGGCAGGCCGTCGAAGAAGTAGGACTTACCCAGGAGCTGAACCCGGCGCGGGCTCGTGGTGCCCGCGCCGACGCCCGTCCACTTGGGGCTGACGGCCGCGACCATGCGCTCGCGCGCGGCCCGCGTGAAGACGACGTGCTGGAAACGCTCGACGAGGTACTGCTTCCCGTCGTAGAGGGCCGTGAGCGGGATGTAGTGCAGCGCGCCGTCCAGCGACCAGACGAGCGTTTTGATTCCCTCCTCCTCGACGGCCGTGGCGACGGGCGCGAAGAGGATGGCGTAAAGCTCTTTGCCGAGGCCGCGGGGCTCGGCCGCCGGGTCGCGCAGCAGGCCGAGAAAATCTACGGCCTTTCGGTTCAGCTCGGAAGATTTTACCGCGTGCGAGAAGAGCGCGACCCGGTCGGGGGTGACGAGCAGGAGGGACACTCGCTCCGCCAGGACTAGCGTGTAAACGGCGGCCGCCGCGCTCAACTCCGCGTTGAGCCCCGCGAGTTGCCGCGACTCCTCCGGCGTCGGGTCGCGCCCCCCGGTGACGAGTTGTAACTCGCCCAAACTTTTTTCGAGAGCGCTCAATCTCCCGCTCACCCCTTGCAGCGTTCGCAGCGCCGCCGCCTCCTCCTCGGCGGTGAAGAACTGCTCCTTCAGGGGCGGCACGTCGCCCGGCGAGATGACTTTCTCGTAATCGAACGACTCCTGGTCCTTGAAGAAGTTGAGGATTTGATGCGCCTCGGATAAGCGGCCCTCGTCCAGCAGCAGCCTCGTCAGGAACCTGCAGCCCCAGTCGGATTTCCGTAAACAAGACTGCTGCATCTGGCGCTCAACCGTGCGGATTTTGCCGCGCAGTGTCTGTTGCAGGTTGACGGCCAGCTTGCCGTAGAAGATGTCGAGCCGCGGCCGGTTGAGCTTCTCCCAGATGCCCATCAGATTTTCGAGGGCGGACACCTGCCCGGACTCTTCGCCTACCGCGCGCAGGAGCGGGATGGCTTGCTGGTTGAAGTCCAAAGCCTTCGGCGCGTCGCTCAGCGCTTCGTGAATGCTGCCCATGCCGACGAGGGCCGCCGCCTCGCCCCGCTTGTCGCCCGACCGGCGGTAGATGGTGAGGGCATGCTGAACGGCTTCGAGGGCTTTCGCGTTTTCACCGCGCGCGAGGTAGACCATGCCCAGGTTGTTGAGCGTCGCGGCCTCGCGGCGAAGTTGCAGGGCGATCTCGTAAGTCTTTTGAGACCTCTCCGTGTCGCCCGTGTGCTTGAGGAGGGCCGCGATGTCATGGACGGCGATGGCCTCCGTCTTTTTGGCCCCGGCCTGGCGCGCGAGGTTCCAGGTCTGCTCCAGGCTGTCGAGCGCGCGGTCATACTCACCGAAGTGGTCGTAAAGCGCGCCGAGGTTGTTCAAGGTCTCGGCCTGCCCGCTTTTGTCTCCGACCTTTTTTTGCAGCGCCAGCGCCCGGTTGTAATGGTCGAGCGCCTTGCCGTACTCGCCGAGAGCCTGGTAAACCCCGCCCATGCTCTCCACGGAGCCGGCCTGCTCCCTCTGCTCGTTGAGCGCCGCGTGAAGGTCGGCCGCGCGCCCGTAAGAGGCGAGCGCCCTACTCCCTCTCGCCCAGAAAGTTGTAGGCGGCGGCGACCCTGTCGAGCACAGAGGCCAGGCTGCTGCGATTGTCCACCGCCTCGAACAAGGTGACGGCCTGCTGGTAGGCATCGGCGGCTCTGCGCTTCTCGCTGCGCAGCGAGTAGGCGCGGCCGAGGCCCGCGAGGGTCGTCGCCTCGCCGTTCTTCTCCCCGGCCTCACGCCACAGGGCGAGGGATGCTTCGAGGTAGGGGACGGCCTTCTGCTGCTCTTTCATCTCGGAGTAAAGCCGCCCGATGGGGAGCGCGGCGAAGGCTTCGTAAGTTTTACTCCCGCGCTCTTGATACACCTTGCGCGCCTCTTCGAGCCTGGCGATCATCGCGGGGAAACGCTCTTGATTGTCCTGTCCGATGAGGGCTGCGGAATCCGTCAGCGTCTTGTTCGCCGCCACGAGCCTCTCGTCCTGCTGCGCGTAAACAGCCGATGAGAGGGCGAGCAGAGCGACGCACAACGCGCACCTCAACACCAGACGCCCGAGAGCGCTGCGCGAACCGAATACGTTTGTGCGGAGGGTTTGGGAGGGCATAGCCAGGTGAAAGGTTAGCCCCCTGCGGTCGTGCGCCGGGGAGCGGCTGATCTAGAGCAGTCCCGCACTTTATTCCCTGCGTCTCGGCCTTGTCAAATTTTCGGCCGGCCGGCGTGTACTTCATTCGTACTCCGCGCGTGAAATCTGTCAGGGATGTATCCACCAGGAGGAAGGCGAAGACGCCGCAGTTCCCACGAGTAAAGGGCGTAAGTCCAACGCTTTCGGCAATTCTCATGGGCGGCGCGTGCCCGGAATGGCGCTTGCACAAGGTTAATCAGTGTTTCATCTCTCCCGCAGGCCATTAAAAAATCAGCAAGGAATCTTTGTGTTCACGAAAAGGAAGGGGTGACAGATGAGAAAGTTTGTTCTTCTAAGCGCAATAGTCATGTTGCTCGGCCTGACGGCCGACGTCAACGCGCAGGGGCGCGGCGACCGCCGCAGAATCCGCGACGGCGTGCGCTCCGGGCAATTGACGCGCGACGAGGCTCGCGAGTTGCGCTCGCAAAGGCGCTCGCTCCGCCGCGAGTGGCGCGGCTACCGCTCCGACGGGACGCT
>DATMVE010000062.1:0-77760 GCA_035563515.1 Pyrinomonadaceae bacterium | reverse complement strand
CTGCGACTCCGAGAGCATGATCTCGTAGGCGCTCATCGCCTGTTCGCGCTGCGGCACGAGCGTGAGGTCTAGCTCGATGCCCGTGCCCGCGCGCGCGGCCATCTCGCAGGACGACGAAGTCAGGCCGGCCGCGCCCATGTCCTGAATGCCGGCGACCGAGCCCGAGCGCATCGCTTCGAGGCACGCTTCGAGCAGCAGCTTCTCCAGGAACGGGTCGCCCACCTGGACGGTCGGCCGCTTCTCCAGCGCCTCCTCGTCGAACTCGGCCGAAGCCATCGTCGCCCCGTGTATCCCGTCGCGCCCGGTCTTCGCGCCGACGTACAGCACAGGGTTGCCCACGCCCGTCGCCTTCCCGAAGAAAATCTGGTCGTGGCGCACCAGGCCGAGCGCGAAAGCGTTGACCAGCGGGTTCAGCGCGTAAGCGTCGTCGAACGCGACCTCGCCGGCGACGGTCGCGACGCCGAACGCGTTGCCGTAGTGCGCGATGCCTGCGACCACGCCGGCCAGGAGCCCGCGGTTGCGCCTCCCGTTCTTTTCGTCTTCGAGCGAGCCGAAGCGCAAGGAGTTCATGGAGGCCAGCGGCCGCGCGCCCATCGTGAAGATGTCGCGGAGGATGCCGCCGACGCCCGTGGCCGCGCCCTGGAAAGGCTCTATGAAGGAGGGGTGGTTGTGCGACTCGACCTTGAAGGCGGCGCACCAGCCGTCGCCCACGTCCACGACGCCCGCGTTCTCGCCGGGCGGGACGATGACGCGCTCGCCCGTGGTGGGCAGCCTCTTCAGGTGCACGCGCGAAGACTTGTACGAGCAGTGCTCGGACCACATCACGGAGAAGATGCCGAGTTCCGCGAACGTCGGCTCGCGGCCCAGCAACGCCTCGATGCGCGCGAATTCTTCCTCTGTCAGGTTGTGTGCGGAGACTACTTCGGGAGTGATCATAAAAGCGGTGACGGGCTATAAGTTATAAAGTGACGAGCAGGAGATATTAACCCGTCACCCGCCGCTTGTCACTCGCCACCGTCTTTCGTCAGCCTGTCGAGCGCGGCGCGCAGCTCCGCGGGCTTGACGCGCCCCGTGTGCTTGAAGACGACGCGGCCGCGCGCGTCGTAGAGGTAGGTCGCGGGCAGGCCGCCGTTCCACGCCTCGTCGACCCACTTGATGGCGGGCTCCGGGTCGGGGACGTTCAGCAGGTAGGCAGGCATCTCTGCGCGCATCGAGCGCAGGAACTCCGGCACGGCAGTTTCTATCTCGGCCGCGTCATCGAGCGAGACGGTGACGAACTCCAGGCCGCGCGCCCTGTAGTCCCTGTCTATCGCCACGAGGTCCGGGAACTCGTCGCGGCAGGGCTCGCAGTAGGTGGCCCAGAAGTTGACGAGGAGCGGGCGGGCCGGGCGGGCAGCGCCCGCGCCTTCCCGCCCGATAAGTTTTTTGAGTCCGTCCAGGTCAATCTCGCGCACGGAGACCGCGCGCGCCGTAGAGGCGGAAGAAGCGGCCCCGCCTTTCTGCGACGGCGTGGCGACCGGCAGAATGAGGAGGGCCGCGGCGGCGAGGACTAGAAGGACTTTACTCTTCATCGACCGCCTCTACCCGCGCTTGATCGTGCAGCCGAAGGCCGCGGCCTCCGTCTTCGTGACGGACTTGCCGGCGAGCGTCTCTTCGATGGCGTTGCGCAGGTCGCTCGTCTGCACCAGCGCCACGTCCCTGTGGTTGTCAATCCGGCCGCGGTAGACGAGCTTGTTCGAGGCGTCGAGTAAGAAGACTTCGGGCGTGCGCTCCGCGCCGAGCATGTCCGCGATCTTGCTGCCCTTGTCCCGCAGGACGACGAACGAGAAGCTGTTGTCGCTGATGTGGCGCTTGATGTCGTCCGCGGACTCCGTCACGTTGGAGTTGATGCCGACGACGTTGACGCCTTTGGCGCGGTAGTCCTGTGCCAGTTTCTCTATGCGCTCGTTGTAGGCCCTGACCATCGGGCACTGCGCGGAGATGAAGATGATGACGGTGCCTTTCTCGCCCTTCAGCGACGCGAGCGAGCGCTCCTTGCCGTCCGTGTCCGGCAGCTTGAAGTCCGCGACGGGCTGGCCTATGCCTGTGCCGCCAGGGTTAGTCGCGTGGGCCGGCGTGATGGCGGACGCGGCGAGCAGCAGCGAGAGGGCGGCGACGACAAATCTGCGATTTCTCATGTTCTTCTAAACTCCTTTCAGCATTGGGACGGGAAGAATAACTAAAACGATGTCCAAAGTCCAAACGATAGAATTCAGCGATTAGTTCTGCGAGTTCGGACTTCCGACTTCGGGCTTCGGACCCTTTTGAGCGTGAACTGCCAGAGCATGCGGTTCTCGCGCTCGTCGAAGAGCTGGCGGCCCGACGTGACGCGCCAGAAGCCCATGTGCTGCCAGCGGCCGACCGCGAGCTTGTTGAAGAGCGGCACGCTGTGGCCGCTCTCGATTGCCGCGAGCAGGGCGCGGTTGCCCGGGTTAAGATACTGGTCGCCGCGCCGGCCGTTGCCCGTGTAATAGAGCGTGTCCTCCGTCTCGCCCAAATGGTCCGGGTAACACGGGTTGATGCGGCCGAAGTCCGTCAGAAGCGAGACGAGCCGCCCGCTGCGCTGGTAGACGCCGTTGCGCACGGGGTGCGTGCGGCTCACCTCTTCCCAGGAGAGAATCTCTTCGGACTCAGGTTTAGGCAGGCGCGCGGGCGCGGAAGAAGATTCAGGAGGAGTGTCCTCTCGCCTTCGCCGCCTGTGATTGCCGGCCGTCTTCAAGTGCGGATTTCGGGTCAGGATTGAGAGTTGATTAACTGCGTGAGCTGGTACTGCTCCTCGTTGGTCATGAACGTGAAGCAGATGCTGAAGCCGAGGCCCGGGTGCTGGAAGGCGACGGTGCCGCGCAAGGGGAGCCACTCGCCAGAAGGCATCTTGATTTCCAGGCCGACGACTTCGCCGACCTCCGCCTGCCCGAGCGTGTCCAGGTAGCACCCGCCGAGGCTGAGGTCGCTGACGCGCGCCGAGTGGCGGCCCGAGCCGCCCTCCCAGCGGACTTCGAGCGAGACGGTCTTTCGCTCCTCTTCTCTTCTCTCGTCCATCACGATTTGGGAAATCTCTTTGACTCAGTAAGCGGCGGCCGTGGCGGCCAGCGTGGCGGCGAGCGAGCTGAAGACGCCGCTCCCGTCCGACGAGCCGAGCAGGTCTTCGCAGGCGCGCTCCGGGTGCGGCATCAGGCCGAGCACGTTGCGCTCGCGGTTGCAGATGCCCGCGATGTTGTCGCGCGAGCCGTTCGGGTTAGATTCTTCCGTCGCCTCGCCGCGCTCGTCGCAGTAGCGGAAGATGACGCGGTCCTCGCGCTGCAACTCTTCGAGCGTCGCGTCGTCGCAGACGTAGTTGCCCTCGCCGTGCGCGATGGGGATGCTGAGCACGCTCCCCGCCTTCAGCCGGTTGGTGAAAGGCGTTTCGGTCGTCTCGACGCGGATGCGGACGTGGTCGCAGATGTAGTGCAGGTCGCGGTTGCGTATCAGCGCGCCGGGCAAAAGCCCCGCCTCGCAGAGAATCTGGAAGCCGTTGCAGATGCCGAGCACCAGGCGGCCGCGCGCGGCCATCTCCTTGACCGAAGACATGACGGGCGAGAAGCGCGCCAGGGCACCCGCGCGCAGGTAGTCGCCGTAGGAGAAGCCGCCGGGGATGATGACCGCGTCGTAGGAACTGAGGTCCGTGTCGCGGTGCCAGATGAAGTCGACGGGCTGGCCGACGTGCTTGGAGATGACGTGGTAAGCGTCGTGATCGCAGTTTGAGCCGGGGAAGACAATGACGCCGAATTTCACGGTTTACTTACTCTCCGCGGGGAAATTTCCGACGCTTTAAACTTTACCACGCGGCCGTCGCGCGCCGCCAGCACCGAGGGCAAAAGCAAACAGGCGCGCCAGCCTTGGGAGCCGTCGCGCCTGTTTATGTGTGCGGTCAACGTCCTCACCCCGTCAACCGCTACGGGCGGAAGGATTCACCAACCGCCCTGATTGCTTCGCAGTATACCCGGCCGCAGCCGGTAACGCAACTGCCCTCAATTACCCGCCCTCCAGGAGGTCAAAGACGGCGTCTATCCTCCGGCGCAAGTCGCCGATTGAGCCCTCGTTGACCACGTGATAGTCCGCCAGCACAATCGGGGGGCACTTCTCCAGGTTCGCCAGCTCGAACATGTCCCGGTCGTCAATTTCGGCTGGCGTCAGCGGCCTGTAACTCCGCCGGCCGAGCCGCTCGTACCTCATCTCCTTGTAGGCGTGCACCGCCAACGTGTAAAAGCGTCCGGGGGCCAGCTCTTTTAAGAACCTGTATTCCGAATAACTGTAGAGCCCGTCGATGACGATGTTATGCCCGCCGTCCAGGCCCCTGCGGATGTCTTCGGCGCTCAGCCTGGCTATCACATCCATGCCGTGCTGCCGCCGCAAGTCTTCCCTGACGAGTCTCTCGTTCTGACTGTTGACTTCCAGGTTCCTAGTCTTAATCTCTTCCAGGACGTACCCCCCGAAGTAGATCGCCTGATAACCGTACCTCTCCTTGATGTAACCGGTCACTTCCGACTTCCCTGTCCCGGCCAGGCCCACGACGGCGAGCAAAATAGGCATTCGAGTCAACCATCCTCCTCAAGTGTGCCGGTAGTGTATCAACTCGAAGATAAAAAACAATAGATGCGGCCGGCGCGGCGAATGAGACTTAGACACACGGGCGCGCGTCTCATGCGTTCCCCTCGGCCGCGTTTCAGTATTTCAATTCTCGCGCACCTCCCGTGTACCTTGAAAGCGCGGGGGCGGCCGACGTGCCAGCAATCTCAAGCTATTGGATAACTTCTGCGCCAGTGGCTTGCGCTTCGGCAGAATTTACACGAAGCCATCAGAATCACTTAAAGTTGCTTGATTCTATTGCTGCTTGCCGTCCTCAGGCTATATGTACGGTTGCGTACATATAGCCTTGACTATCGTTTTAGCGGGGCGTACATTCGGAATGTTTACTGCTGAAACCTTATTCCTTCAACGGAGGAACACCAATCGGGCTTAACCTACGTTCTAGCCTTAATCTTTTCGCAGAGACATTTATCCTGTCGTCCCCTGCTGGAACTTTAGTTTGTGTATAGGTTCATCATGGCTTTAACCGGGAACGCCCCGCTTGTAATTTTAGTCGTGGACGACAACGACTGTATTCGTGATTTTTTGAAGGAGTTGCTCAGTATCTTTGGCTACCACGTGGTAGAAGCAACGAACGGTCAGGAGGCCGTAGAGATTGCTCAGCGTGAGTGTCCAGACTTGATATTCATGGATTTGAACATGCCTGTGCTTGACGGCTTTGCTGCCACGCGGCGGATACGCGAGACTCAGGGCATTTGTGAAGTGCCGATTGTGGCCTGCACTTCCAATAACATGTCAGACTATCGTGATAAAGCCCTTGCCGTAGGATTCAATGAATACATCACCAAGCCCGTTGACTTCGCTCAATTAAATACCGTTCTGCATCAGTTCCTCAAGGCCGCCTAGTTGTTAAGAAAGCGCCGCGAATTCTAGAGCCTGCCCCGGAAAATAGAGCAGGCTCTTTCCGCATAACCGACAATCACAAGCCAGTGAATCGTCTCCGCGCTTGTGGGCTGCGTTTCAGTCGTTTTCTCCTGGTAAGCATCAAGGATCGCCGCCGCTTGTGCGCCTATACTCTCGACGTGAGGCGGGAGAGAAGATTCTTTAGTTGGTCGGGTTCTTCCCCGAGGTAATGTATCCAGTCGTTGCCTTCGACGTTTACGTCCGTGCCTTCCACGTCCTTGCTGTATTTTTCAGGCATCACGACGAGCGGCGTGGGACCGTCATATTGGGCGTGCTTGCGGACTCCGCGCCCCAGTCTCAGCGCCTCATCCAAAGTCTTCCCGACGAGATTGACCAGCACTAAATCGGCGTGGACGTGTCCGCCGCCGACTCTTTCCAGCGCGTCCTCTTCATCGAGCGCCACTATCACGCGGTAGCCGTCCCTGCGCAGATTCTTCACCAACACCCGGCGCGTTTCGTCGTCCTCTTCAATCAGGAAGATAGTCTGCTGCTTCCCCTGTTCGCTATCCATTCTTTACCGCCTCCTTATTAAACCTAGAAAATAATGCCGAGGGGTTTATTTGTCTGTACGGTTCGGGTCAATGTCGTCATTATACCCAGCGATCCGTCAGTCGAAAGTCGGGCTTATGAATACTACACGCTAACAACTAAGCACCAAAATGCCTGCCTCCGGCTTGTATTCGATCTTTAGCGGAAGGTTCTATCAGGGCCTATACCCGCAGTGCCAATTAAACGTTGTTCCTCTACCGCCAGTAATCTGTCTCCTCAAATCGATAGCTAGTTAGTGCGTGTACGGGCAGATGCTTTCGCATGATATTATTCACAACTTAATGTTGTTTACCTTGTCTACCTCTTGTCTACCTCAGGAGTCTAAACAGGTGGAAATTTAAGCTTATTTCACGAGAGAGAAACGGCTATTTTACAGGGAAAAAGCATTGTCTGTTTCGGCGGCGAGGACTGGTGGTATCACCACCCGCACTCGAAGAACCACCTGATGAAGCGGTTCGCGCGCGCGGGGAACCGATTGACCATCAATGTGTTACCCGCGCAGGCGATTAAGAGAAAATATTACTTTAACCGGAGTTGATAGGAATGTCATTTCACCTAGTGTACCTCTGGTGTACCCGTCAGTTTTACCTTGCTTATAAAGGCGTCGGAACCACTCCAACGCCCTCATAATCTTAGCCTTTCACCCAGTTAACACGGTCTGGTCGCGTCCCCTTCCGCCGCTTGGGCATTGATAATCCGCGTCTCTGTATCCCGCTTGTAAGCAATCGCGCCGAGGGCTTCGACCGCTTCAAGCTGCATACTAGGAAGGACGTGCGTATAGGTTTCGAGCGTCCGCGAGATGTCGGCGTGCCCCAGCCTTTCACTAACAGCCTTCACGTTGACCTTGTTGGCAATCGCCAGTGTCGCCATCGAATGCCGCCAAGTGTAGAGGCGATACTTCTTGGGGTCTAAGCCGATGCCCCTGACAATTTCGCGGAACAGGTCTGTAAGTAGGTATTGGTAAATCGGCTCGCCCTTCTGATTTGGGAAGACCAAATCATTCTCGCGCCAAGCTTCAGCCCGCAGCCGCTTGTAATTTTCGACCGTCAGCCGTTGCAGCCGCAGCATTTGGGCCAATTCTCGGCTGATGGGGATGTTCCGCACGCTGCCCTTCGTCTTCGGCTCGTCAAACCACCAGCCGCCCTTTGCTATGTCGCGGATGGCGACGCGCTGGACTCGTATGTGTGGCAGGTCGTCGTCCAGATGAAGGTCGGAGAATTGCAGACCTAAGTACTCTTCGGGGCGCATCCCCGTCTCGTATGCGACGTGGAAGATACAGCCGTAAGGAATCCGCAAGGGATGTTCCGCCTGATACTCCTCCCACTTCTGGAAGAAAAGGCGAATCTGCTGTTCGGAGAACGTCACCATCTTTTGGCGCGGCGGTTTGCGAACCGTAACGTTCTCCATCGGGTGACGGCTTAATTCTCCTGTCTTTAGACCCCAGTTAAGAGCCATGCGTAAGTGAACGTGAACGCGCTGGATGGTCGCCTCCGAAAGAGGGGCGTTAGTTCGCGGCGAAATCCTGCCGCGAAGGGTGGTGTACAGGTTTTGAACGTCGGCGGGTGTTATGCTGCGAACTTTTTTGTACCCGATGAACGGGAAGACCCACGCCTTAAACGCTCTCGTCACTTTGCCGTTGACGTAAGACTTAACTCTGGGGGCGTGTGCCTCGCTCAAGAATCTTTCTATAAAGGCGCGGAGGGTTTCATTGGTATCTACTACTCCCTTGCCGCGATTACGCTGAGCCACTACCCGCGCGAGGTCGGCATCCGCTTCCTTTAAGGTACTCCACATTTTTGTGTAGCGTTTTTTCTGCCCGCTCGAATCCGTGTGAGAATGAATCCACACTAAAAAACGATTAGGCGCTCGCTGTATGATTCGCCCTACTGGGCGCTTGTGCTTTATGGGATATTTTTTCGGCTTTGCCGCATGACCTTTCGAGTTGATACTATCGGGGCACATCTTCTTTCCTTTCTTGACCGGAAGGGGTTGATGTAAGGGGCATAGGGAAGTTGGCGCTTTCCTATGCCCATCGCCTTACGCCGCTCGGCGCATGGATGCAATGCCCATGTGGACAGCCGCCGCGCCAGCCATGTGGTAGCAAATCAAGCCTCGTTCGCCAGCCTTGCAGTTACACTCACCTAGCCTCTGGCGACCTCTCTTGTAGAAGTGGACTGTGTAAACTGAGTCGTTGTTGCTGGACATTACCTCGTACCAGCGGAAGCCGCGCACCCGAACAAAAGGGCGGAGTTGGTAAGCCCTCCTGATTGCGTTCCGCATCTGTTCTTTCGACCGAAGTTCAATCATCTCTTAATCCATCCTTTTAGTAGTTGCCGCTCAGGGCGGTTTATCAACGTATATTACGGAATTCCGTAACCAGCGTCAAGCAGTTTTTACGGGATTCCGTAAAAATTGCTTGACGCTATCTGCGCGCTACACTTACTATCCGCGATGTGTTCTTTTGAATAGACCTGATGAGGGAAGATATGAAACTCAGCGACTTCAAGCCCAGAGAAGTGAACAAGCTAATGCATCGAAGGGCGTGTATGCGTAAAGGAAGAAGGACTTATCGAATTTTCTCCGACGCTTATACAAGCGTGCAAATCCCAGAAAAAGAACTTGCCAAGGAAAGTCCTGATGAGCCTGTCGTTAATCGTATATCTGCTCTTCATAAAAGAACGCTTACAACACTAGGGAAAACAGAAGAGTACAAACAAGCCATTAAGAAATATCCTCCAGTTAATAAAAGAAGGAAGAAAAAGGCGGAAGACTTTATGTCTTGGTTGGGCGGCGATACAGACAGGCCAGCCAGCAAAAGAAGGAAGGAAGTATCGGACGAAGAAACCTTGCCCGACGGCTTACAAAATTTGTTCACTTCTTTCAACCGAGACACGCCAGAACAATCGGCATCGGGTTTCACGGAATCCATTAAGCCGCAAGAAACATCAAATGGACAAACAGTATCAAGGAAGGCTTATGAAGTAGTGTCACATATTCAAGACATGGCGAAGAAAAAAGGAATCGAAAACGCTTTTCAGCTTTGGCAGAAAATCGGCGGCTCTAAGGAGTCAGCAGCACAACTTTGGCGGGGTGACTTCAAAAAGATTGGCATATCAACATTAAAGAAGTTATGCGAGGTACTCGGATGCGGCGTCGGGGATTTACTTGTCTTCGAGCCTAGTACGGCGTCCCGTACTAGCTAGTAATTACTGGCCGTCCAAGTAACACACCACGAACAAATAGGCTGTCGCGTATTTGCATAAGGCATACGGCAGCCTTTTTTCTTGCTGCAAAGACCATACTCACAACAAATACATTACGGTTTTCCGTAAAACGCATGGTTAGCTTACCGCCGTCCAGATAACTCTTTTGTTTTCAATAGCTTGTCCTTGACAAAGGCAGGGGCTTTTATTATAGTTGAGCATTCTAGTAGCAGGGTGAAAAACAGTTCAATGAATGAAGCTAATAAGAATCAAGAGCAGAAATACACTATCAAGCAGGTAGCAAACGGTCATCTACTTGGGCCTATAAGCCCTGTAACTGTTTGGCGTGAAATCCGGCGTGGTCGGCTTAGTTGTTACCGCGTCGGGGGGAAAATTTTTGTCAGCGCATCACACATTAACCAGTATCTGTCTGCCAACGAACAGCGGGTAGCAGAAGTAGCTTAGTGGACTAATCGTTATGTTTCTGAAGTGGAAACGGACTGAGTTAAAGGGGGGCGGTATGCGCCTTCAGGCGGAGATTTTTACCAGCTACCGCGACGAGACAGGGAAGCCCCGCCGGAAGAGTATTTTATACATGGGGTCGGTCAAGGAGCGGCATCTTCAGGGCACTTTTAAGGAGCGTGGGTATTACGAACGCGAAAGGTTTTGGAAGCAGGCGGACGAGCGTTTAGCGAAGCTCGCACTTCCGCCTGAAGAAGTGTCGAAATTCAGGGAAGAGCTTGAACAGCGGATTCCGCGCGCCCCTGCCCCAGTTTACCCGTTCAGTTCTTGGCACTGGGCTAAGAATCCATCGTTGTGGGGGAGCGTCTCATGATAGGTTACGTTCCTCCTACAGAGGTCGTGGGGGCAACATAACGGATTCCGTTATGTTGCCCCCACAACTCGAAATATAAATCGTCTAGCGAACGGAGGATGGACGTTTGCGGCAGCGCAACTGTCCGACTCCGTTCTTTTTATTGCAGATAGAAAACCGCGCCGACGCAAGCGAATGGGCGTCAGCGCGGCTCGAACTAAATGGTGATACGAACATGAATAATGTAACTCAAAATGATAAGCGCAGCAACAGGAGGAAATCCACCGTGCGCGACGACGCACTTACTTTGATAAAAGCCTTGACGGGCAGGGACAACGTGTTAGTCATACCGACCGAGTTCGTGCGCTACACAGGCTCGTCCGACGCCGCGCTGTTTCTCAATCAGGTTCTCTATTGGACAGACCGTGCGACGATGCCTAACGGCTGGTTCTGGAAAACATATGAGGATTGGAAACGGGAGATTTTCCTGAGCGAGTATCAGGTTCGCAAGGCGGCGAGGCTACTCGTAGCTAAAGGCGTGTTAGAGACTAAACTTAAAAAGGCTAATGGTAATCCCACAGTTCATTACCGCCTCGTCGTAGAAAAATTCTCGGAATCCTTCCTCGAACATCTAAATAATAGAGATTCGGCACTCGAATTGTTAAAGAATGAAACCGCGACTGATTCAAGAATCGAATCCGTAGAAACTGAAGGAACTATAACAGAGATTACATCAGAGATTTCATCAGAGAAGACTCCAGAGATTACGAGGAACACACGCCCGCGTCGGAAAACCGACGACGCGGGTGAAAAAGGTGACGGGATTGGAGATTCTTATTTTGAAAGCGTTAGGGACACAGGGCGGGGGGACACTGTCACGGATGAGGCCGAGAGCGTCGTGGCTCTGAATGCGTTCGAGAGCGTGGGCGTGACACAGTACGATGTTTCGATGCGAGACGAGCGCACAGGCGAAGGGACCGAGTATCGCATACATTATCCCCAAGGCTTGCGCGATATGCTGCCTTACTACTTATCAGCTAACACCACCCGCTCTGAGTCATTCATCGTCCGACCTCGCGGCGCGTCATTAATTCAGATTGATGATTTGAAGGAAGCTGACCTCGCACGCATTGAACGTTATAGCTTTCTAACTGTCGAGACTTCGGCTGGCAACTATCAGGCGTGGGTCGCTCTGGACGGCGCAGACGAAACGGCGCGGCGAGCAATCCGCGAGCGGTTAGTGAAGAAGCTCGGCGGGGACATTGGCGCAAACGGGGCGATGCGGATGTGTGGCTCAGTCAACCGCAAGCCGAAGCGTAACGGCTTCAGGGTGCGTGTCCGAAGCGTCGCACCGTTCAAACGAACTACTGCGTCTGAGCTTGAGGAGGCGGGACTTCTCTTGCCGGTAGCTAAGCCCGCTGTCTCGCCCTCTGCCCCCCTATCAAAAGGTCAGGCCCAAAAGTTCCCCTCCTACGAGCGGTGCTTGACGGATAAGGACGGCGACAGGTCGGCGGCAGACGCTTCATTTCTGGCTATATCAGTAAAGCGTGGCTTCTCCATGTCGGAAGCTATCGCTGAACTGAAAAAGGTTTCGCCAAGGGTTCGTGAGGAGAAGATGCGCGGGAGACTTGCGGAATATCTTCGGCTAACAGAGAGCTATGTTCGGAAAATAGCTTAGCGGCGGTTAGAAAGACCTCGCCACTAAGCTGAGTACTCGGTGGCGGGCAAGGGCGGCAGGTTCTCCTTCGCTATGTCTTAGCGGTTCATTTCCTGCCGCCGCATTTTTCTTTGGTTCGCGGATTCAAATAATTATGTGAGGTAGTGATTTATGTACTGGAGAACAACGCCAACAACGTATCGCATTGGGGAGACGACCAAGCCATTCGGCTCTTCCGGCTCAGGTGCTGAGAGCGATGCTTATAAGCGGAAACAAACAGATAAGGAGTCAGCAAATTATCCCGAGACCAGTGAGGACAAAATACCACAGGGCAAGAACTATCTTGATGAAGCTGAAGCGACAGCCCGCGAATATTGCAGACGGCGTAACGCTGGGAAATCTGGGCTAAGGAAGTTCTAGTATCAAGTCAGTAGGGGGCAGTATTAGAGAGTCGAATCTGGATAAATGCAATGATTCCCAGTGGGCAAATATCGCCTTCAGACTAGCTTTATCTCTAGCCCCGCGCTCCAGCTAGACCTTTGTGGTGGGCAAAGATGAGCAAATAATCGCCAGCATCTACTTTTAAGAATTGCAGCCTATGCGCGGCAGAATTTTGTGCCGAATGCGGATTAGTGGGCACGGCGGAAATGTAGTGGGTATTCTATGTTCGTAAGATTCCGTGAGTATGAGTTGGTGTCAGGGCACAAAAGCCTTCGATGTGAGATTGTAGAGAATTACCGAGACAAATGTTCTGGCAAAGTGCGGCAGCGAAGTATCAGCTATCTTGCCAGCGTGAAGGAACACTGGACTAAGTACCCGCGTGTGCGTGCAGAATTCTGGCGTCGTGTGGAAGACAAGCTGTCTTGTTTGCCTTTATCAGAGCTTGAGGCGCAGAAGGTTCGCTCCGCGATTGACAGGCGCATCCCGCGAGAGATAACACCTACTTCACGACTGGGGATAACGCGCAAGGAAACTGCTGCTGTCAACTCTGCCCCAGTGCCCTTCCATACTCCGAGCAGCTCTGCTGCCCAGACACCGAGCAGCCCTGCGGCTGAAGACACTGACCCGTCTGCCCAAGAATTACTGTCAAGATTAGCAGCCAAGCTAGAGCTTGACTTATAAATAATCTGCTTTCTCAGCGTTGCTGCCTAAACTCAGAAGCTCGGCTTCCAGACTTGTTCTGTTCCCACGCTGTATCCCCCAGTACTATCCGGTCGAAAGTATCTTCGCCCCGCACGTCTGGTGAAGGATAAGTAATACCTACCGCCCAGCACTCCGCGCATAAATCCCTGACCTTCTTTTCATATAAGGGGTAACTGGGCGCTGACGGAGGTATGACGCTGTACTTTGCGGGATTACTGCGGGCGTCCTGCACTAAGGATTCCGCGTAGTAGGTCAAGTCCACCTGTTCGCGCTTCGACAGCCTATCCCATCTGTCTTTACGAACAAGAGTAGTAAGCGCCGGATATTCCATACCCACACCTGTCACGAGTGGGTTCGGCGGCGAAGACTTAATCTTTTCGAAAAGCTGTGCGCCCTGCCTGACTCGCTCGGCAACGTTCGGGTCTGAAGCAGACGAGGCCCCTCGTGACGGTGTGACATTCGCTACCGACGAATTCTTGTTGCCGCCGTCCATAAGTTTGCCGGTAAATATCTGGGCAATCGTGCCAATCAATGTGAGGGCGAGAATGACAACTACGCACCCGACGAGGCGAGGATTCCTTATCTTTTGCGGCTCAGGCTGGAATTGTTGGAAGGGCAACGAGGCGAACGGAACGCCTGTCCGTTGGTTATCAGCCCGACCGCTTGCTGGACTTATAGGCTGTCCGCACTTCGGGCACGCTCGGGCTTGATTCGAAACTTGAGCGTTGCAGGCGGGGCAAGGGATGAGGGTTGGCTCAATTTGCTGGTTAGACATTTTGTTTCCCTTTTATGAGGATGAAATGCTTTCCGATTCTCTATTAGGGGCTTCCTTTGTTATCTTCTCCCTGTTTAGGGAGTTGAACTTGACAGCTAAGGCAGCACATCACACCTGATGTTCGCCGCCCTGAAGCCATCGGCGCTAAGGCTTAGGGCGAGATTCAAGGCAGCACAGAATAACTCCCTAAATAGGGCATCAGTCAAGACGGCTCTTTCTCATCTTGTTCCGTTCGGAGGGCTACTCTGAATGGGACGGGGGAACAGAGTCCGGCCAGCTCGACTGGCGGCAAAACTGCGGCAGATTCGGGCATCGTTAGGGCTTACTCAGGAGCAGATGATTGAGCGGCTGGAGTACAAGGCTTCACCACTTCACCCGCAGAACATTTCTGGATTCGAGCGGGGCGAGCGCGAGCCTCCGCTGCCTCTTCTACTTGCTTACGCTCGCACTATTGGTATCTCTACTGACTTGCTGATAGACGACAAACTAGAGCTTCCCAGTAAGCTCCTGAAGCCGAGACATAAATAGCTGTTGCAAGCGCCAAATTACCACTTGCAAGGTAAAAAGTTCGTGACAGCTTCGCCGCCTCAAGTGTTTTCGTCGCCTTCTATCATCTTAGCTCTTAGTCCACTGTTGTAGTTTCAATCGAATGTACTCACGCCCTTTGGGCGAAAGTAGTAGCTGGACTTGCTGAGGCTTTAACATATAAGGGGGGTCATCCTTTAGTTTTTGAACGAACTGGGCCACGGCTTCCTCAATTAATAATTTTTCAGCCTTGAACTTGAAGCTGCCAAAACGCCCATTTATGCTACGCCTAAAGGTATCGTCTCCCTTAAACAATTCCGTCTCCGCTTCACGGAGACGCTCTACTTGTAGCTTTTTTAATCCTTCCGAGTCCGGCACAAGCTGAAGGAATACAGTTTTAGTGTTCCGTTGAGGGTTATCAAGGAAGGACGCTACTATCACTTGATTTTCTTCATGGGGAATTCTTGCCACCATTGGAAAGGCTTCTGTGCACTCTTCCAGTAATTCTTCACTGCCTTCTTCTGTCAATGTTAATGATTCAGAGAATTGCCATACCATTTTATCGTTAGAGTAAAAAACCACAGAGGCATTAGCTAGGCCGAACACAGAAGCTGCGTTGGCTAAGCGCAAAGCGACAACTATATCCGACACTCTTGCACGCCTTGCTATTTTCTTGATTACAGCCGCAGTAATTGGGACTTCTTTTATTTCATTAAGAACTTTCGACTCAGGTAGGAGAAGACTAGCAGCTAACTTATCAACCTCCCGCTCTTCAGCACTTCTTCTGTTAGCATTACCTAACATGGATTCACCGACCACCGCCGGAATCCCAAGTATTAAATGCCCAAGTTCGTGGGCGAGTGTGAATCTTTGGCGGGCGGCGGTGGTGGCGCTATTGATTCTAATGATTGCATTGTCATCTGCCTGAAGACACCAGCCGTCACAATTTAACTGGCTGCGCCGAACTTGAATTTTAAGTTGTTCGGCTATTCTTTCTGGGGCGTAAGGGAAAAATTCTTCAGCTAGTGCCAATGCCTCTTTGACGGATAAGCTAAACATTACTTCAATGGAGTTACACCCAGCACGTCGTACATATCTTGAAGCAAAGCTTCCTTAGTCTGGTCGTCAAGAGTGGATAAATCATTGCTTCTGAACTTCACCCGTAGTTTTGAATGAAGTGCTAGAAGCCGCGCCATCTTCCTATCTGTTTCACTTTTGATTATCAGGTTTTCCGGCTCAACAACATCTTCACGGACGCGACTTTCTGGCATCTCTCCCCTACCAGCGAATCCATCGAAAATTTCATCGTTGTTCATTACGATAAGTCTCCTTTCTGCTTTAACCATGCTTCAGCCTTTGGTTTCGGCAATTCGTAGTCCATCAGCCCAGTGGCTGGCTGACTAAGGTCAGTACGGATAAACCCTTTAGCTTCGTAAAATTTTATAGTGTCCGGTTCTGGCAATGATTCTAGGGCTATCCTTCCACCCAACCCTGCATTATAACTCTCTTTAAGAACCCAATACACCAAGGCACTGCCTACGCCTTTGTATAAGGGCTGCTTTACCACCCGCCTACGATTTCTCGGCGCGGTGGAAACCCTGTCAATATAAGCACAGCCCTCGTTCGTTTCGAGGTGGGATTTAGCGTTAAAGTTATAAGCTACAGCCCCTTCTATATAGCCTTCCTTGGATTTGATTGCAACACATTCCTTTAGAACCCCAGTGCCGTAATGATGGACAATTGAATCCCACTTCCAGTGATTATCACCCTCCTGTTTCAGAACCTCGGCAGGCACTTCGGGTAGATTCCACCAGATGTTATCTATCATTAGACGCGCATCATCAGCGCTCAGTCTGACAATTGCAGCCTCAATGTACTGACCATTATCCGCGCGCTGAATTCTTATGGATTGTAGGATTTCCAATGAAGCCCTCGCTTGATGAATGAGGTTAGCCTTGAGATTTAATCAAGAATATTTCGGCTGCCGACGAATTAATTGTAAGCAGAGCGTGAGCGGCTAAACGTATCATATGGTCAGAATTGTAACAAGAGCCAAGTGCAGCCTCATGAGACGAAGGCTTTCCTATTACTCTTTATTTACCTAAACCACTGGAGTTATAACTTCCTCTGCTTTTCTACTTCTCACCTTTGTCGAAAGAGACGCGTAATGCCGAGACTGAGGGCAATGCCACCTATTGTTATCCCGCAACATGAACTTGCCGTCTTTGGTCAAACGTGGCAGCGGAATGGGATGTGTCTAAGCCGTACACCGCCTCAATCTTCTGGGCAGCTTGGCAACCTTATTGACTATACAGTAGGTCATGCCCTAGCTGAGATGCTGGGCGGCATCCCTACTGCTAAGCCTAACCCTCGCCGGTTGACACCACCGATGCCAAACTGCGTCGAAATCGGCCCCGCCCGAATTGAGGGAGGAATACGCCACCAGAACTTTGATGTTGCTTATCGCCCTACTGGATTTGCCCCTGAGGGAGTAAGGTTCGCTTTTGACAGTAAGACGCTCAACGATACGAAGAGCGTTATGAAGAACTGGCAAAATATGGTGAATGATATTGCAACCGAGGCAGCAACGGTTCACAGCGTATACCCTGATGCAGTGGTTGGGTTCATCATCGCTGTCCCTTTACCTTGTATCAGCGAGACTAGGCGAAACCAGATGATAGCGGTGTTTGAGAGGCTTGCACGCCGCATGAATCCGGCAGACCAGCATTACCAAGCCGAGGCAATCGCCTTTGTGCTGTGGCATCCAAAGGACGGCCGCATAAGCACTGAATTCCCTGACCCCAACTCTCACATTCGTATAGAAAAATTTTCCACCTTGATAGAACGGGCGTACCGGAACCGTTTCAAAAGCCTACCACCACACGACAGAGATTAGCTGTCTCATTGTCTCCGTATTGTTTCTATATTAAAATGCGCTGTCACAAGTAATTGTGAAGGCCACTCTACATTCCACAACTTATAGAATATATCTGGGAGCAGACTTGAAACCTGCACTTTCCTATCAAAAGCTTAGGGGTGGATACTATACCCCTCAACCTATTGCCCATTTCCTTGCTCGGTGGGCTATCCAATCACCTACAGCACAAGTGTTAGAGCCAAGCTGTGGGGACGGGAACATTCTTCAGGAATGCCTAACAGCATTGGTCGCGCAGGGTGCGCCTAAGCATAAGGCCGTCATATTGGTTCATGGCGTAGAACTTGACAATAAAGAGCGTCTCAAAGCACTTGAGAGGGTGCGGCTTCTCGGCTATTCTCCCGAAGATTCGATGATTCATAGGGGGGATTTCTTTACCTACTGTCAACAGCACCTTACGGATAAAGGGCTTCTTGCATTCTGCGATGAGCGAGAACCTCGATTCTTTGATGCCATAGTCGGCAATCCGCCATTCATTCGCTATCAGAACTTCCCAGACGAGCAACGCAAGCCAGCCTTCGAGATAATGCAGCGAGCTGGGATGAACCCTACTAAGCTAACTAACACTTGGGTTCCATTCATCGTCGCCTCATCCTTCCTTGTTACAGAGCATGGACGAATGGCGATGGTCATTCCTGCTGAGTTGCTACAAGTTAACTACGCGGCAGAGTTGCGCCACTTCTTGAGCGAGTTCTATAAGAAGATAACTCTAATAACTTTTAAAAAGTTAGTTTTTGAGGGTATTCAGCAAGAAGTGGTGTTGCTACTTGCTGAGAAGAACGGTGATAGGTATTCAGGTATTAGGACAATCGAACTTGAAGGGGTGGAGGAACTGGCATCATATAAGCATACCGACTTTTCAGATACTGAATTGAAGCCGATGAATCACGGCACTGAGAAGTGGACTCAGTACTTCTTAGACACTAAAGAGATTGAACTTCTGCGAGCCTTGAAGGGGAACCCTGACCTTACTGAAGCAGGTAAGGTTATTGATGTTGATGTCGGAGTTGTAACTGGGCAAAACCAGTTCTTTGTACTGAACGAGGAGCAGATTAAAGCTGCTTCTCTAAAAAAGTATCACAAGCGTATCGTGAGTCGTTCTGGGCATTTGAGGGGAGTTATATTCTCTGAGAAGGACTGGCAATCCAACGTTGAAAACAACTTGCCGGCCTACTTGCTAGACCTACCCAAGAAGCCTTTTGAGGAGCTTCCTATAGCCGCACAGCAATACGTCAAGACTGGAGAAGACGCAGAATTCCATACTGGCTATAAGTGCCGTATTCGTAATCCTTGGTACATAGTTCCTTCAGTTTGGACGCCTGACGCTTTCATGCTCAGGCAGGTGCATGGCTATCCTAAGATTATAGTCAACGCGTCGGGGGCAACCTGTACTGACACTATCCATCGGGTGAGGCTTCTCAACGGTAGAAGCGGTGATGTGATAGCAGCAGCTTTTCTAAATTCGTTGACCTTCGCTTTTTCAGAGGTCATAGGCAGGAGTTATGGTGGTGGTGTGCTTGAGCTAGAGCCGAATGAAGCTGAAAAGCTTCCATTACCGCTTAACGGGGCTGAAAACCTAGACCTTAACGAGCTTCACAAGCTGTTACTCCAAGACGACATTGAAAGCATCCTAAACATAACCGACAAGGCCCTTTTAATTGATGGACTAGGGTTAACATCTGAACGAGTTAAAATGATTCGTGGAATCTGGGAGAAACTTAGGGATAGAAGAATCAACCGTAAGCACTCAAAAAGCAAGCTAAAGACTGAATAAGTTTACGGGGTTAATTACTATTGGATTATGCCTCATTAGAAGAGTTCTCACCCAATAAATCGTGGCGGGATTTTATAGGCTTTATTAGAACGAGTACTATATCCTTTGCCATGTCTATGCCTACCGTAATTAGCTCACCTTCAACTCCACATTTCAAACAACGACCATAGTTATCGTCGTAACAGCCTTCAAAGCCGACAATACACTCAATCTTACCATTGCAGACATTGTGTACTTTCATCAGCGGTTCTTTTTTCGTCATTTTCAATTTTCCTTTCATAGTTGCTAGGGCAAGCTCCTGAAGAATCACGCGCCTAATAAGGCTCGTGCTACTATCCTGAAATTGGTGTACCTTTGGTGTACCCCAACGGTAAATTTAAGAGCAAAAACAGCGTCAGAATCATCGAAAAGTGCCGATTTTCTCAGGAAAAAGCATTGTTTGTTTCGGCGGCGAGGACTGGTGGTATCACCACCCGCACTCGAAGAACCACCTGATGAAGCGGTTCGCGCGCGCGGGCAACCGGGTCATCTTCGTCAACTCGATCTCGATGGGGCTGGCGTCGCTCGGGAACAAGGACCTGCTGCCGCGCTTGGCGCGAAAGCTGAAGAGTTACGCGAAGCTGGCGCGCACGACGCCCGAAGGCATCACGGTCGTGTCGCCCGCGGCGCTCCCCTTCTTCGGGAGCCGCGCCGCCCGCGCCGCCAACCGCCACATGCTGCGCGCGCAGGTCGGGGCGCTCGCGCGCAGCCGCGGCCTCTCCGACCCTATACTGTGGATAGCCATCCCGACCGCCGCCGAGGTGATCGGCCGCCTCAAAGAGTCCCTGGTCGTCTACCAGGTGTCGGACAAGTACGACGCGAACACGATGGATCACGCGACCGACCCCGCGACCATACGCCGCCTGCACGAGCGCGCTCTCGACGCGGCCGACATCGTTCTCTACTCGGGGCGGAAACTTCTAGCGGAGGCGACGCGCGCGCGCGAACGCTCCTTCCTGCTTGAGCAGGCCGTGGATTTCGACCACTGGGCCAAAGTCGGCGGCGGCGAGTTGGAAGTCGCGCCGGAGGTCGCGCGCATCCCGCGCCCGCGCATGGGCTACTTCGGAGCCATCGAGCCGTGGCTGGTGGATCAGGGGCTGATCAGGCGCGCGAGCGCGGAGCGCCCGGAGTGGCACTGGGTCTTCATCGGCAACCGCTCGCGCGGCCTGGAGATCGAGAACCTGCCGAACGTGCATTTCCTCCCGGCGGTCCCGTACGACGAGCTGCCGCGCTACGCCGCGGGCTTCGACGTGTGCGTCCTGCCGTGGGAGACCGAGCAGGCTTTCACCTCCTACGGCTCGGCCATCAAGGTGCGCGAGTACCTGGCGACCGGTAAGCCCGTCGTCATCGCGCCGCTGCCGGAGTACGAGCCGATGAAGGACGTGCTGCGCATCGCCCGCAGCCGCGACGATTTTCTGAGGCTCATCGAAGACGCGCTGGGCGAAGAGGGCGACGAGCTTGCGCGCGCGCGCCAGGCGGCGGTCGAGGGCGGCACGTGGGACGCGCGCGCCGAATGGGTGAGCGCGCTGATCGAAGAAGCGCTAGCCAGAAGGAGCGTGACAGGCGACAGGTGATAGAATAAAGAACCTTTCTCTTGTCACCTATTACGGGTTTTTATATGTGCGGTATAGCCGGAATCATTAGCACGAACCCGGAGGAGCGCATCGGGCCGATGCTCGACAGCATCGAGCACCGCGGGCGCGACGACGAGGGCGTGTGGACGAGTGAAGTGATTGACGACGAGGGGCGGCGCGCGTGTCTGGGCCACAGGCGGCTCTCGATCATTGACACGAGCGCGGCGGGGCACCAGCCGATGCTCTCGGATGACGGCCGCTTCTCGCTGACCTTCAACGGCGAGATTTATAATTACCTCGAAATCAAAAAAGAGTTAGAAGCGCGCGGGCGACCGTTTAGGACGGCGACGGACACGGAGGTCCTGCTCGCGGCGTTCGCGGAGTGGGGCGAGGGCTGCCTGCCGCGCCTCAACGGGATGTTCGCCTTCGCGATCTGGGACGAGTCCGAGCGCAGGCTGACTGTCGCGCGCGACCGCCTGGGCATCAAGCCGCTTTACTACGCGAACGTGCCGGGCGCGGACGGCGCGGGCGGGTCTTTCATCTTCGCCTCCGAAGTCAAAGCCGTCCTGGCGACGGGGCTGGTCGAGCGCGCGCTCGACGCTGAAGGGCTCAACCAGTTCCTGACCTTCCTCTGGACGCCGGACCCGCACACGCTCTTCCGCGGCGTCAGCAAGCTGCCCCCGGCGCACGTGCTCACCTGGCACAAAAACGAATTGAAGGTGCGCGCGTGGTGGGACGTCTCTTTCGACGAGATCGAGGAAGGGCGCGGCGAGGAGTGGTGGCGCGAGCGCGTGCTGGAGACGCTGGACCGCGTCGTCCGCATGGAGATGGTCGCGGACGTGCCCCTCGGCTCCTTCCTCTCGGGCGGGATTGACTCGTCCGCAATCGTCGCGCTGATGAAGAACCACAGCGGCGGGCGGAAAGTCTCGACCTACACCATCGGGATGGAGGCGTCTGACCTGCGCTACGACATCATCCCGGACGACGTGGTCTGGGCCAGGCGCGTCAACGAACTGCTCGACACGGACTACCACGAGATCATGCTCAGGCCGGACGTGGCTGACTTGCTGCCGAAGCTCGTCTACCACATGGACGAGCCGGCGATTGACATGGCGATCCCTAGCTACCTGGTCTCGCGCGCCGCTCGCGAGACGCTCACGGTGATGCTTTCGGGGATGGGCGGCGACGAGGTCTTCGCGGGCTACCCGCGCCAGATGGCTATGCGGCTGGCGAGCGCGCTCGACCCCGTGCCGGGTTTAATCAGAAGGCCGCTGATGAAGACGGTGGCGTCTGTGCTGCCGGGGGGCTTGCCCGGCAGGCTGACCGCGCCGCTGAGGAACGCCAAGAAGTTCGCCAGGAGCGCCGCGCTCGATTTCGAGAACCGTTACCTGGGCTACGGGACCTATTTCACGGACGAGGCGAAAGAGCGCCTCTACTCTGACGCGCTGCGCGGGGAGACGCGCGGGCTCGACGCCTACCGTCACCACCGCCGCTACTTCGAGCGCGCCCGGCGCGCCGCGCCGCTCAACCAGTTGCTCTACGTGGACCTGAAAACTTTCCTGCCCTGCCTGAACCTGACGACGACCGACAAGACCTCGATGGCGGCCAACCTGGAGGTGCGCGTGCCGTTCCTCAACTACGAGCTGGTGGAGCTGGCCGCGCGCATGCCGCCCGACCTGAAGCTGCGCGGCCTCAAGCGCAAGTACATCCTGAAGCGCGCGGCCGAAACGCTCCTGCCGAAAGACGTGGTCTGGCGCAAGAAGGCGGGCTTCGGCGCGCCCATCCGCTCATGGCTGCGCGGCCCGCTCAAACCGATGGTCGAAGACTTACTCTCCGAGGAGACGTTGCGCCGCCGCGGCCTCTTCGACCCGCGCGAAGTCCGCCGCATCATAGAGGCCAACCTCTCGGGGCGCGAAGACTACAACCTGCAAGTCTTCCAACTCCTGACGCTCGAACTCTGGCAGCGGACGTTCATCGACTCGCGCGCGACGTAGTCAATGGCCGCGCGCCTCGTGTGTTAAAATCCCTTCACGAGGTTTCCACATGATTACGAAGACTCGCGCCACCCTTGAAGATTTGTACGGCGTGCCCGACAACGGCAAGGCCGAAATCGTCAACGGGGAGGTGGTCGTCATGTCGCCGACGGGGGCCGCGCCGAATTACGCGGCGGGTGAGATATTCGCCAGCCTGCGCGAGTACGCGCGAAGGACGGGGACGGGGCGGGCGGTGACAGACAGCGCGGGGTTCAAGGTCAACCTGCCTCACAGGGATTCGCTGAGCCCGGACGCGGCCTTTTACACGGGCGAGCCCGGAGGGATGAAGTTCTTCGATGGCGCGCCCGTCTTCGCCGCCGAAGTTAGAAGCGCCGGCGACTACAGCCCCGCAGCCGACGAGGAGATTGCGCGCAAGCGCGCTGACTACTTCGCCACGGGGGCGCTGGTCGTTTGGGACGTTGATCTGCTGGGCGACGAGGTCGTCAAGGTCTACCGCGCGGCCGAGCCGGACAAGCCGACCGTTTACCGCCGCGGAGAGACGGCCGAGGCGGAGCCCGCCGTCCCCGGATGGACGATGCACGTGGACGACCTCTTCGATTAAGCGACGGCGCACGACTCCTGAAAAGAAGACAAAGGTGAAGCATGAAGAGATGTCTTGAGATGATTGCGTTCGCAATCGTGGCGTTGTCTGCGATGACGTTCCCGACTTCGAATTCGAGCGCGCAGGAGCAGTCTCAAGCCCCGGCGCGCCCGCGCCCTTTGCGGCCCGTCCACACGTATTCCATCGTGGCGCGCGACCCGGCGACGGGCGAGTTGGGCGTGGCGGTGCAGTCGCACTGGTTCTCTGTGGGGACGACCGTGGCGTGGGCCGAGGCGGGCGTGGGCGCGGTGGCGACGCAGAGTTTCGTCGACCCCAGCTACGGCAAGCTCGGGCTGGAGTTGATGCGCATGGGCCGCAGCGCGCCAGACGCCTTGAAGTCGCTGCTCGCGGGCGACGAGGGGCGCGACGTGCGGCAGGTGGCGATGATTGACGCGCGAGGTGGCGTGGACGCCTGGACCGGGAGCCGCGACATACAGGCCGCAGGCCACACCGTCGGCCGCGACTATTCCGTCCAGGCCAACCTGATGCTCAACGACAAGGTGTGGCCCGCGATGTCCAAGGCTTTCGAGGCGACGAAGGGCGACCTGGCCGAGCGCATGCTGGCCGCGCTCGACGCGGCGCAGGCCGAGGGCGGCGACATACGCGGACGCCAGTCCGCCGCGCTCATCGTCGTCTCCGGCAAGCCGACGGGCAGGCCCTGGGCCGACCGCGTCTTCGACCTAAGGGTTGACGACCACCCTGAGCCCCTGAAGGAGTTGCGCAGGCTCGTCACCTTGCAGCGCGCCTACAACCACATGAACGCGGGCGACCTGGCCGTCGAGAAGAAGGACAACGAGGGCGCGCTGCGCGAGTACGGCGCGGCCGAGCGGCTCGTGCCGGACAACGCGGAGATGATCTACTGGCACGCCGTCGCCCTCGTCAACATGAACCGCGTCGAGGAGGCGCTGCCGCTCTTCCGCAAGGTCTTCGCGATGGACAAGAACTGGGCCACTTTGACGCCGCGCCTGCCCAAGTCCGGCCTCCTGCCCGATGACCCGAAACTCATCGAGCGCATCGTGAAGGAGGGCCAGTGAGCGAGACCATACGCGTCGTCACTGAGTTGACGGACGAAGAGCGCAAGCGGCTTTTCGGCTGGGGCGAACACATCTTCGGGCTCGAAGACGGCAAGTACACCTGGCGGCCGAAAGAGATTCACATCGTCCTCGACGTTGACGGGCAGGCCGCGAGCCACGTCGGGTTGATCGACCACACGGTGGACGTGGGCGGGCAACCTGTGCGCGTCGGCGGCGTCGGCGGCGTCGCGACGAACGGCGAGATGCACGGGCGCGGCTACGCCCGGAAGACGCTCCGTTACGCCGAACAGTTCATGCGCGACGAGATGAAGGTGGAGTTCGGGCTCCTCTTCTGCCTGGACCGACTGAAGCCCTTTTACGAGCGGCAGGGCTGGCAACTCCTCACGGAGCCCGTCGAGATCGAACAGCCCGCGGGCCGCATGGTCTCGCCCCTGAACGTGATGGTGCTGCCCTTCGGCGCCCGCGTCTGGCCCAAAGGCGCGACGGACCTGCGCAGCCTGCCCTGGTGAAGCACTGACTTTGGCGGCGTCACTTCCGCGGCAGGTCTCCCCACATGCGATGCGAGATTCGCCAGGAGCCGTCCGCCCGCCGCTTCATGATCATCATGTAATTGCCGGCGTTCGTCAGCTCAGTCGTCTTCCCCTTTTCCTCGTACGAGAAGCTGAATTGAAACGTGCCGCGCACGTAGCCCACCCCGCCGTCGCCCCCGACTTCGTCTGTGCTGATGGTGAAACTCTTGATGGTCGTCCGCCCCCCGTCGGGCGGCCACCAGAACTTCTTGATGGCTTCGATGCCCACGACCGGGCGGTTCCCTTGAGGAATCAGGACGGCGTCCTCGGACAGGGTGTTCAGCACCGCCTCCGCGTCATTCTTCAGCCACGCGTCTGCGTAAGCCTCGCTCACCGCCCGTATCTTCGCCAGGTCCGCCGCCGACAACTTTTCTGAACGGCCCTGTGCCAGGATTGATTCCGAGACGAGCACGAGCGCCAGCGCGAGACCGGCGAGCAGGACAACTCGCAGGTGAAACCTTTTCATGCGAACCGTGACCCTCCTTCAAGTCAGAGTTGGACAGCAGCCAAACGCGTCGCGTATTGATTGCCGAAGGTAAGGGGAGCGCCAATGGCGTGTACGGTTCGAGCGCTCGTCAGGTTCGCATTTCGTCCCGCAGGCACTAACGCGACTCGAAGACGTAAATCGCGTAGCCGGCGGGCAGGGTGGGCAATAGCGTCTCTAAAACGTCGCTCGGCATCTCGGGCGACTCGAACAACACGGTCTTTTCGACGATGGAGATTCTCTGCGTCAGGGCGTAGCCGTTTTCCAGGAACACTTGTTCGGGCTCGTCGGCGGTGAACTTGAAAGACGCGCCCATGCCCGTGAGCTTCTCGTGCAACGTCCGGCCGTGGCTTTCGAAGAACTCCCTGTCCATGAGGTCACAAATCAGCCTGTGACGCGGGAAGAGGCGGCGCAGCGTCTGAAGCAGCCGCCTGATCTCCGCCTCCTCCAGGTACATGAAGACGCCTTCTATGACGACCGCCACATGGCTGTGGTTTGAGAAGGGCGCGAGCTTGTCTGCGAGCGAGTCAATCGAGAAGTCTATCGCGACGCGGTGAAGCTCGTTCTCACACTCCGAGGCGGGCAGCCGCTCGTCCTTATACGCGATCACCTGCGGCTCGTCTAGCTCCACCCACGTGCCGCCCGCGAGCCGAAAGGCGCGGCTGTCGAACCCCGCGCCGATAATCACGACGCACAGATTGGGGTCGGCGAGGAGTTCCCTGCGCAGCAGATCGTCAATGATGCGGTGCCGTGCGACGTTTGAGGCGTTCGGCCTCGTCTCGTCCTTAAAAGCCTCAAGGATTCGCAACCCCTCCTCGTTCATGAAAGCCCCGGCGTAGACGTCGCCGCACACGGGGTCACTGCGCTCGGCGTCCCGCATGCGCACGCCGCAGCAATAAAATGCCGTCCTTGAGATTGGCTTCATGGCGTCTCCCTGCCCGCTGTCGTGCGCGCGCCACCATCACGCGTGACTCTTCGGCCTGGCGTTGTAGCCCCGCTCATCGAACGGCGAGAGCTTGTCGAGCCACAGTTCTTCGAGAGCCCGCAGGTCGTCTTTCGGGTCATAGTCCGGCCGTTCCGGCGGCGTGAGCGTGTCCAGGATTTCGAACTCGAAGGCTTCGGGGCCGAACTCAGCCCAGTCCTTCTGAAGCTCGCGGTTGCGGTGCCCGCCCATGCGCAACTCCGCCCTGTGGCGGTTGAGAATCGAGGGGAGGTCAACGCTGACCCCGACCAGCAGCTTCCCGTTAACCGTATTCCGAACTTGGTAGACGCCCATCGGGCGCGGGGTCTCCTTGTATTCGCGGGCCAAAGCCTTCTTGTCCATACGCGTTCCTCACTCCTTACCTTGGGGAGTAGCGAAGATATGTCGGAAGGGGCGGGGTGTCAACAAATTTGCCGCCCGTCCTCACTTGTCGCGGGCTCTCGTTGCGTGCTACTTTTTTCGTTTGCGCGGGTGCGTGCGGGCCTCTTCTGTGAGCGCCCGTTTCGTCCCCGCGAGTCTCACGCGTGTTGTAAAGATGTCCGAAGCGAGCGAAAAGTTGAAAGAGCGCGTGCGCGCCTTCTGGCAGCAGAACCCGTGCGGGACAAAGTTCGCGGACGCGCCGCCGGGGACGCGCCTCTTCTACGAGCGCGTCGAGGAGCACCGCTACGCCAAAGAATGGCACATTCCGGCGGCCGCGGACTTCAATGGTGCGCGCGGCCTGTCCGTGCTGGAAATCGGCTGCGGGCTCGGGACCGACGGCGCTCAGTTCGCCAGGGCCGGGGCCACTTACACGGGCGTCGACCTGACGGACGCGGCGGTCGAACTGGCACAAAAGCGTTTCGAACTCTTCGACCTGCCCGGCACTTTCCGCACGGCCGACGCCGAGAATCTGGACTTCCCCGAAGAGAGCTTCGACCTCGTCTACTCGCACGGCGTGCTGCACCACACGCCGGACACTGTGAAGGCCGTCCGCGAAGTTCACCGCGTGCTCAAGCCGGGCGGCCGCGCCGTCGTCATGCTCTACCACAGGGACTCGTACAACTACCGCGTCAACATACGCGTCATGCGCCGCCTGGGCGCGCACCTCCTGAAGAGCGAGCGCGGCTTGAAGCTCGTGCACAGGCTGACGGGCGAGCCCGTGGAGAGTCTTCGAGCACACGCGCGGAGCCTGAAGGAAGACGCGCGGAGGTACCTCGCGCCGGACGAATTTTTGAGCCAGCACACGGACGGGGCCGGCAACCCGCTGGCGCGAGTCTACTCGCGCCGCCAGGCGCGCGAGCTCTTCAAAGACTTCTCCGAGGTCGAGCTGGCGACACACTTTTTGAACAAGCGCTGGCTCCCGGTGTTGGGCGGCCTGTTGACCCGCAACATGGAGAAGCGCCTCGCCTCGCGCTGGGGCTGGCACCTCTGGATTTACGCTAGAAAGTAATCAGCAGTCAGTAGTCAGTAATCAGCTTTTAGAGCTTTTACTGACTACTGACTGCTGATTACTGATTACTGTCTATGAAAAATATTCTCGTCACGGGCGGGGCCGGCTTCATCGGCTCGCATCTGGTTGATCGATTGCTGGCCGAGGGCGCGTGGCGCGTCACGGTCGTGGACGATTTCAACGACTTCTACGCGCCGGAGGTGAAGCGCGAGAACGTGCGCGAGCACCTGGAGAGCGCCTCGTATCGTCTGCACGAGACGGACATACGCGACCGCGCGCGGCTCGAAGAGATTTTTAAGGAAGGAAGCTTTGACTGTGTAGTTCACCTGGCGGCGCGCGCGGGCGTGCGCCCGTCGCTGATGGAGCCCGCGCTCTACAACGAGACGAACGTCGGCGGCACGCTCAATTTGTTGGAGCTCGCCCGAGCTTACGAAGTCAAGCAGTTCGTCTTCGGCTCGTCCTCGTCCGTCTACGGCGTCAACGCGAAAGTGCCTTTCGGCGAAGAAGACCCCATACGCCAGCCCATCTCGCCTTACGCGGTGACGAAGGCCGCGGGCGAGCTTTTGTGCCACACTTACTCGCACCTCTACGGCATACGGTGCGTCTGCCTGCGCTTCTTCACGGTCTACGGCGCGCGCCAGCGGCCCGACCTCGCGATTCACAAGTTCGCAAAGTTGATTGACGCGGGCCGACCCATTCCCGTCTTCGGGGACGGGACGACGCGGCGCGACTACACTTACATAGACGACATCATCGCGGGCGTGCGCGCCTCGATTGATTACGACGCGAGCGAGTACGAGGTCTTCAACCTGGGCGAGTCGCAGACCGTCGAGTTGAGGGAGTTGATCGCGCTCCTCGAAAAAGAGCTCGACCGCGAGGCCGTCATCGAGCGCCAGCCGCTTCAGCCGGGCGACGTGCCGCAGACTTACGCGGACGTGACGAAGGCGCGGCGGCTCCTCGGCTACGACCCGCGGACGAAGATCGAGGACGGAATCCGTCGCTTCGTCGGGTGGTTCCTCGCGGAGCGGGAGGCGAAGGGCTAGACGTTTTGCGGCCGCGGAATCTTTCAGCGCTCTGGCAGAAGGCGCGCGCTCGCTGGGCCAAAATCCCGCCCGTGGCGCGCCGCCGCGCACTCCTCTTCCTGCTCATCTTCGCGCTCGCCTTCGCGGTGCGCGGCCTGACGATGCGGTTCATGCGGGCGCACCTCGAAGACCCTTCGTGGTTTCAGCCCGGCTCCTACAGGGTCTTCGACGAGCGGGCGCGCAACATCCTCGACGGGCGCGAGCGCCCCTTCTGGATTGACGACCCCGGACGGACGGACCTCGTCCAGTATCCGCCCGCGTTCCCGCTCTGGGTGGCCGCCGTCTACGGCCTGACCGGCGAGCGTTCGATGTACGCCCTCCAGCGCGTGCAGTGGGTGCTGGACACTCTGCTCGTCACCGTTCTGATAGCGGGCATCGCGGCCACGGCCTACGGCTGGCGCGCTTCGCTCTGGGCCAGTCTGCTGGCGGCCCTCTCGCCGCTCCTGGCGATGTACGGCGCGTGGCCTTCGTCCGACGCGCCGACCGCCTGGTTCGTGCTTGGGAGCGCGTGGCTGCTCCTGGTCGCGGCCAAACGACAGAGCATCCTGTGGGCGCTCTGCGCGGGGCTCGCGCTCGGCGCGGCCTGCTGGTTCCGCGTGAACCCGCTTTATCTCGCGGCGGCCTGGGCTCTGGCGCTCCTGATTTTCGTGCGCGCCGGCTGGCGAAAGCGGGTCGCGCTGGGCGCGGCGGTCGCACTCGGCACGGCGCTCGTCGTCTCGCCGATTGTCGTGCGCAATTACGTGGTCTTCCCGGACTTCACGCCGACGGGCGGGACCGTCGGCGTCAATCTCTGGGAAGGGCTCGGCGAGACGGAACTCGGCCGCAGCCACGGCTTCGTCTACGGCGACGACAAGATGCTGGCGGTTGAGCGCGCGCGCATGGGGCTCGCGCCGGAAGCCCCGCTCAAGCTTTTCTGGCCCGACGGCATACGGCGCGACCGCGAGCGCACGCGCGAGTCGCTCGCCTTCATCAAATAGCGCCCCTTCTGGTACGCGGGCGTGATGATGCGCCGCATGTGGGGGATGCTGAAGGTGGCGGGCGAGCCGCTGCCCTATTACGGAAGCCCCGGCATCAACGTGACGAGCAGGAAGACTTTGCCCGAGCCTATGCAGGGCGGCGTGCTGGCCCTTTTCGTCAACCTGCTCGGGATGATTCAGAGCGTAACGCGATACCTCTTCCTGCCGCTCGCGGCAGCAGGAGTGTGGCTGGCCGCGCGAAGGGACTTCCTCGCGACGGCGCTGATTTTGACGGCCGTGCTCTACTACCTGGTGCCCGGGACGGCCGCGCATACTGAGATTCGCTACACGCTGCCCATGCACGGCCTGCTGACCGTCTTCGCGGGGGTGGCGCTGTGGCGGCTGTCGTCCGCGGCGCGAAACCGCCTCGGGCGGCGCGGATTCAAAGAGGAGACGACGGGGCCGAAGGCTGACGGCCCCGCGGGTTTATGAAGAACAGGTTGCTTCAATATCTGTCCTGCCCCGGCTGCGGCGACACCATTCGCCTGCTGTCTGTGGCGAAGAGTGACGGGCAGGAAATTCTGGAAGGCGATCTCGACTGCGCGGGCTGCGGGCGTCACTTTCCGGTCGTGCGCGGCGTGCCGCGCTTCGCGGACTTGAGCGCGATTGACGAGGAGAAGGCCGCGACCGCCTCGAACTTCGGCTGGCAGTGGCGGCACTTCACGCAGCGCGACGAGAAGTACGAGGAACAATTTCTCGGCTGGGTTGCGCCCGTCGGGCGCGACTTTTTCAAAGACAAGGTCGTGCTCGAAGGCGGGTGCGGCAAGGGCCGCCACTCGCGGCTCTCGGCCGAGTGGGGCGCGCGCGACCACATAGGCGTTGACCTCAGTTCGGCGGTCGAGACGGCGTTTGCCGCGACCCGTGACTTGCCGAACGCGCACGTCGTCCAGGCGGACATCTATCAACTGCCGTTCAGGCGCGTCTTCGATTACGCCTTCTCGGTCGGCGTGCTGCACCACCTGCCCGACCCGCCCGGCGGCTTCCGCTCGCTCGCCTCCAAAGTCAAAGCGGGCGGCCACCTCTCCGCGTGGGTCTACGGCGCGGAGAACAACCGCTGGATCACGCGCTTCGTGGACCCCTTGCGCGAGCGGTTCACCTCGCGCCTGAACCGCCGCGCCCTGCTGCACCTCTCGAAGCTGCCGGCCGCCGCCCTCTACGCGACGACGAAACTGGTCTACGGCCCGCTCAACCGCAGCGAGCGCGGCTCAGCGATTGCCCGCCACCTGTTCTACAATGACTACCTGAAGGCCATCTCGGGCTTCGGCTGGCGCGAGCAGCACACGATTGTCTTCGACCACCTGGTCGCGCCGACCGCGTACTACATCTCGCGCGGGCAGTTCGAAAAGTGGTGGAAGGAGATCGGCGCGCAGGACGTGACCATCGGCTGGCACAACAAGAACAGTTGGCGCGGCTTCGGGCGGGTCAGGGCTTGAGTTCCCGGCCGCCGTCGGCGTTCTTCGGCGGGAGTTTTTTGCGGCGGCGGCTGAAGCGATATTTGAAAAGGTTGGACATGAACTCGAAGATGGCCGCCGGCTTGACGAACGAGCCGCGCGTGTCGTTGACCAGGAAGTGGACCGGGATTTCGCCTATGGTCAGGCCCGCCTCCTGCGCGCGGATCATGATCTCCGCGTCGGCGAACCAGTCGTCGGATTCGAGGTGAAGCTGCTCGTACTTCGTGCGGCGGATGATCTTGGGCTTGGCGTTCACGTCGCGGATTTTCAGGCCGAAGAAGAGCTTGAAGAGCAGGTTGTAGACGGCCGAGATGACGCGGCGGTAAAGGCCGTCGTCGCGGCGCACGCGGTAGGTCTTCGTCAGGTCTAGGTTCTCGACGCGGGCTTTGAGCAGGCACGCGATGACGGACTCAGGCGGAAACTGGCCGTCGCCGTCGATCACGCCTATGTACTCGCCGCGCGCGACGTTCATGCCCGTGCGCATGTCCCAGCCCATCATCCCGTCCTTGGGCCGGACGACGGTGCGTATGTTGTCGCGCGTGCGGGCCAGCGCCTCTACGACCTGCGGCGTCTCGTCGTCGCTGCCCTCGACGTAGTTGCCGACGAGCACCAACTCCCAGGTGAAGGTGCAGTAGGAGAGCGTCCGGCAGAGTTTCTCGACGAACGGGACGATACTTTGTCCGCTGCGGTAGCAGAGCACCACGAGAGAGAAGTCAGGTTCGGTCACGCGCGTATGGTATATATCAAGGCGGCCGTTAGCAACGGCCTGAGCAGCGGATTGGCCCCGCTCCGGGCCTCGCGGGCATGAGGGCGCTCTTCACAGGGGCCTCATCATTGCTCGGCGGGCGCGTGCTCGGCTGCCTGCTCGACGACGACGCCTACACGGAGGTCTGGTGCGGCGTACACGAGAGCGACGTCGAGGCCGCGCACCCGAAGCTGCGCCGCTTCAGCCTGAGGCTGGAGGGCGAGTTCAGTTTAGACGAAATCCCCGCGCCGCTCGACGCGGTGGTTCACTTCGCGGGGGTGACGCACGCGCGCGACGAGCAGAGGTACTGGGACGTGAACATGCGCGGCACGGCGCGGCTGGCCGAGAACGCGCGCAAGTTAGGCTGCCGCCGCTTCGTCTACGTCAGCACGCGCTGCGCGACCGAGGGGAGCGGCGCGTACGGCGAATCGAAGCTTGCGGCGGAGCGCGAGCTGCAAAGGTTCGATTGGGAGAGCCTCTTAATCCTGCGCCCCTCGGAAGTCTACGGCGGCGGCGGGAGCGAGGGGATTGACAAGTTCATACAATTAGCGCGAAAGCTGCGCGTCGTGCCGCTCCTTTTCGGGCACGCCCGCTTGCAATTCGCGCCGCTGCACGTCGATGATTTTGTCCGCGCGGCCTGCGCGCTGCTGTCGGAGCGCAGGCGGGGCGTGCAGGTGCTTGAGCTGTGCGGCCCCGAGAGTTTGAGCGGCGCTGAGTTGGCGCGGCGAATCAGGAGGCGCTTCAAAGCCTTGCCGCTCCCGCTGTGGTGGCCCGCGCTGGCCTTCGCGCTGCGAATGCTCCGGCGCGTCCGATTGAGCCCGGTCGCGCCCGACCAGCTCGAAAGGCTGACCGGGCCGAAGACGGCGAACCATTCGACGCCCGGCCCGGCATTGGACGCGGCCGTGATTCGTTTTATGCTTGACTGAGAGAGTGTGCGGTTAGACCAGATGTCCAGCGTAACTAAAAATCAGGTGAGACCGGCGGAGGTCGGCGAGGCGCTGCCCCAGGGGATGCAGGAGCACACCTACCCGATCATGTACGAGGTCGAGGACGCGCACTGGTGGTACGCCGGCCGCCGCCGCATCATCAGGAGTTTCCTCGCGCGTGTGTGCCGGAATTTTCAAGGGCGGCCGCGCATCCTGGACGTGGGCTGCGGCACGGGCGCGAACCTCGAACTGCTCGCAGAGTTCGGCGAGACCGAAGGCGTTGACATCTCGCAGGAGGCGCTGGCGTTCTGCCGCGAGCGCGGCTTCGGCAACGTGCGGCACGGCGCGGCCGAACGGCTCCCGCACGACGACAGCACCTTCGACGTGGTGACCGCGCTCGACGTGATAGAACATTTGGACGACGACCTCGCCAGCCTGCGAGAGATGCGGCGGGTGCTGCGACCTGACGGGCGCGTGCTGCTCTTCGTCCCCGCCTTCATGTTCCTCTGGGGCGTGCAGGACGACGTGAGCAATCACCGCCGCCGCTACAAATTGAAGGAACTGGAGCGCGTCGTCGAGCGGGCGGGCTTCGAGGTCGAGCGAGCGACTTACGCCAACATCACTTTCTTCGCGCCCATCCTGCTCGTGCGCACGTTCATGCGCCTGGCGCGGCTGCGGCCCCCGTCCGAGTTCAAGATCAACGTGCCGGCTTTCAACGGCGTGCTCGGGCGCGTCTTCGGGGCCGAAAGGTTCTGGCTCAGCCGACTGAATTTTCCGTTCGGCGTCTCCGCCCTGTGCGTCGCACGGCGGAAGGATTGAGTAGCGAGCGCGCGACCTTTGCGCGCGGAGTTCAAGAAATGTCCGGCGTCACAAAAGGCCAGGCCGAACCGCTGCCGCAGGAGATGCAGCAGCACACCTACCCGATCATGTACGAGGTCGAGGGGTCGCACTGGTGGTTCGTCGGCCGCCGCCGCATACTGGAGAGCTTCGTCAGGAAGATTTGCCTGGACCTGGAGCGGGAGCTGAACGTGTCGCGGCCGCGCATCCTGGACGTGGGCTGCGGCACGGGCGCGAACCTGGAGATGCTGGGGAAGTTCGGCGAGGCGCACGGCGTGGACGTGTCGCAGGACGCGCTCGCCTTCTGCCGCGCCCGCGGCCTGGAGAACGTGCGGCACGGCGCGGCCGAACGGCTGCCTTACGAAGACGACTCGTTCGACTTGGTGACGGGCCTCGACGTGGTCGAACACCTGGACGACGACGTGGCCGGCCTCTCGGAGATGCGCCGGGTCTTGCGACCGGGCGGGCGCGCGCTGCTCTTCGTCCCGGCCTTCATGTTCCTCTGGGGCGTGCAGGACGACGTGAGCCACCACAGGCGGCGCTACACGATTCCGAACCTGCGGCGCGCGGTCCAATCCGCCGGACTCGAAGTCGAGCGCACGACCTACGCCAACATCACTTTCTTCGCGCCGATTCTCCTCGGCCGCGCCTTGATGAAAGTGACGGGCCTCAGGCCCGCCTCGGAGAACAACATCAACGTCTCGGCGCTGAACGGCGTCTTCGGGCGCGTCCTCGGCGCGGAGAGCGCCTTCCTCGGCCGCATGAATTTCCCGTTCGGCGTCTCCGCCCTGTGCGTCGCCCGGAAGAGTTAAACAGATGATGATGGAAAAAACTTTGACGAGAGAGCGTGAGGTCGCGGGCGACGGCGCGGGCGCGCCGCCGGACATCTCCGTCTTCCTGCCCGTCTACGACGAGGAGCCGAACCTGCGCCTGCTGCACGAGAAGCTGGACGAGGCGCTGCGCAAGCTCGGGCGCACGGCGGAGATCATTTACGTCGACGACGGCTCGCGCGACGGGAGCCTCAACATCCTGCGCGAGCTGGCCGAGAAGGACGCGCGCGTGCGCGTCGTCGCACTCCGCCGCAACTACGGGCAGACGGCCGCGATGGCCGCGGGCATCGACGCGGCGCGCGGGCGCGTGCTGATTCCGATGGACGCGGACTTGCAGAACGACCCGGCGGACATCGCGCGCCTGCTGGGCAAACTGGACGAGGGCTACGACGTGGTCTCCGGCTGGCGCAAGAACCGCCAGGACAAACTGGTCACGCGCAAGATTCCCTCGATGCTCGCCAACCGCCTCATCTCCTGGATCGGCGGCGTGCCCCTGCACGACTACGGCTGCTCTCTGAAAGCCTACCGCCGCGAGTCTCTGGAAGACGTGCGGCTCTACGGCGAGATGCACCGCTTCATCCCCATCTACGCCTCGTGGGCCGGCGCGCGCGTCACGGAGATTCCCGTCGAGCACCACGCGCGGACGATGGGCAAGTCCAAGTACGGGCTGTCGCGCACGATCAAAGTCATCTTCGACCTGATGACCATCAAGTTCATGGCCTCGTACCAGACGAAGCCCATCTACATCTTCGGCACGTTCGGCCTCCTGAGCTTTTTCATCTCGCTCGTGGCGACCGTCTGGGCCCTCGTGCTCAAGTTCACGGGCCACGCGACACTCATCCAGACGCCTTTGCCCATCATCGCCGTCGTCATGTTCGCCGTCGGCATACAGTTTCTCCTGATGGGCCTCCTGGCCGAGATGCTCGTGCGCACCTACCACGAGTCGCAGGCCAAGCGCATCTACGCCGTGCGCGAGAAGATAGGATTTGAAAGAAGTGGGCCGCAGTCGGTGGGCAGTGGGCAGTAAAAGCAAAACGCTTTTCGTTCTTACTGCCTGCTGCCTGCTGCCTGCTGCCAACTGCTCTTATGTGCGGCATCACCGGATGGGCCAATTTGAATCCGCGCCAGCCCGCGCCCGACGGCGCGAGGGCCTTGCTGCACTCCATGTGCGAGCGGATGACGCACCGCGGGCCGGACTCCGAGGGGCTGATGACTTCGACGGGCGTGGCGCTCGGGATGCGGCGGCTGGCGATCATTGACTTGCAGACGGGCGAGCAGCCTGCCGTCAGCGAGGACGGGCAAATCTCCGTCATCCTCAACGGCGAGATTTACAACTACCGCGAGCTGAGGGCGGACCTGGAGAAGCGCGGCCACCGCTTCCGCTCCGCGTCCGACACGGAAGTCCTGCCGCACCTCTACGAAGAATACGGCGCGGAGATGGTTCAACACCTGAACGGCATGTTCGCCTTCGCGCTCTGGGACGAGCGCCGCCGCCGCCTCTTCATCGCGCGCGACCGCTTCGGCGAAAAGCCGCTCTACTGGGGCGTCTTCGACAACACGCTGCTGTTCGCCTCCGAGGCGAAAGTCTTACTGGCACACCCCGCCGTGCGCCCGAGCCTCAACCTCGACGCGCTCCGCCAATACCTCTCGTTCGACTACGTGCCCGCGCCGCTCTCGATTTACGAAGGGATACACAAGCTCACGGCCGCGCACACGCTCACGGTCGAGGACGGGCGCGTCGAGGTGCGGCCCTACTGGCGCCTGAGCTACAGGAAACTGGAGCCCGCGCCGTCGGAGGAAGAGGCGGCCGCGCGCTTGAGGGAGTTGCTGGAAGAGTCCGTGCGTATGCGGCTCGTGTCGGACGTGCCGCTCGGCGTGCTGCTCTCGGGCGGCGTGGACTCCTCGACGGTCGCGGCGATGGCCGTGCGCTCGTCCTCCGAGGCGGTCAAGACCTTCTCCATCTCGTTCGCGGAGAATTCGTTCGACGAGTCTTCCTACGCGCGCGCCGTCGCCAAGTTCCTCGGGACGGACCACCACGAGGAGCGCCTGAGCGTCGATCTGGCGGCGAACCTCGTCGGCGAGATAGGCTCGTGGATGGACGAGCCCTTCAGCGACCCATCGCTCGTGCCGACCTACCTACTCTCGCGCTTCACGCGCAAGCACGTCACGGTCGCGCTCGGCGGCGACGGCGGCGACGAATTGTTCGCTGGCTATCCTATGTACCCCGGCCACAATTTCGCGCGCAAGTACGAGCGCCTGCCGCGCCTCCTGCGCCGCGCGCTGGTCGAGCCGTTGGTGCGCCGCCTGCCGGTCAAGACGAAGAATCTGTCGTTCGACTACAAGGCGCGCCGCTTCGTCGCCGGCATGAAGTACGACGAGGTCACGCGCCACCACGTCTGGTTCGGCTCGTTCACCCCCGAAGAGCAGGCTTTGCTTCTGACCGACGAGGCGAAGGCCCGCAGCGACGGCGACGTTTACCGCGAGGCGCGCCGGCTGCTCGCCGAAGACTGCGACGCCACGGACCCGGTCGAGCGCATGCAGAGCCTCGACACGCGGCTCTACCTCGCCGAAGACATTCTGACCAAAGTTGACCGCGCGAGCATGGCCGTGTCTCTGGAAGTGCGCGCGCCGTTTTTGGACCCGCGCGTCGCGGAGTACGCCGCGAGCCTGCCGCTTCGGTACAAGCTGCGCGGGCGCACCTCGAAGTACATTTTGAAGCGCGCGGTCGCGGACCTGCTGCCGAAGTTCGTGACGCGCCGCGGCAAGAAGGGCTTCGGCGTGCCCGTCGCCGAGTGGCTCAAAGGAAAGTTGCGGCCGCTCGCGCACGACCTGCTCTCCGACGAGCGCATACGCCGCGGCGGCCTCTTCGACCCGGCCTACGTCCGCCGCCTACAGGACGAGCACGAGCAGGGCCGCGCCAACCACCGCAAGCTGCTCTGGACACTTCTCATGTTCGAACTCTGGCACGAGAGCTTCATCGAGACGCCGCGGCGGATTGAAACGTCAGTGAGCAGCAGGCAGTGAGCACAAGCGAACTTGAGCGCGCGCACGAGAGCCTGGCCGAGTGGTGCCGCGAGCGCGACTACACGGGGCACGACCCGTTCGACGCGCTGAACAGCCGCCTCTTCCAGGCGACGCCTCTCAAACGCTCGCGCGCGGCGCGTCTCGTCTGGACGCAACTCTTCAAGCGCTCGCCCCTGAGCTTCCGCAGACTCGCGCTCGTGCCCGCCGAAGAGAACTCGAAGGGCACGGCGCTCTTCGCGCTCGCGGCGCTGGCCGACTTTCGCCGGACGCGTGCGAAGGAAGATGAGAGGCTGGCCCGAGCGCTGCTCGGCCGCTTGCAGTGCCTGCGCATCGAAGGGTTCGGCGGCGCGGCGTGGGGCTACAACTTCGACTGGCAGGGGCGAGCCTTCTTCGCGCCCCGGGGCACGCCTACCGTCGTGCCGACCGCCTTCGCCGCGCGCGCGCTCGTGGAGGCGGCGCGCGACCTCGGCGACGAATCCTATCTGCGAACGGCGCGCAGCGCCTGCGACTTCATCCTGAACGACCTCCCCCGCAGCGAGGAGACGGAGCGCGAGGTCTGCTGGAGCTACTCGCCCGTCGACCGCACGCGCGTTTTCAACGCGAGCCTGCTCGCGGCCGAGACACTCGCCTCTGTGGGCGCGCTGACGAACGAGGGCGAATTGTGCCAGTGGGCCGCGCGCGGCGCGCGCTACGTCGCCAACCGCCAGCGCGCCGACGGCTCGTGGGCCTACGGCGCGGCAGACTTCCAATCCTGGGCCGACAATTTCCACACGGCCTTCGTCCTGACGAGCCTCGCGCGCATACGGAGCGCGTGCCCCGCCGCCTCAGGCGACGAACTCGACGGGCCGCTGCGGCGCGGCTACGAGTTCTGGCGCACTGCCTTCTTCCGCGACGACGGCTGGCCGAAATACTTCCATGATAGACTCTACCCGGCCGACGCACACTCGGCGGGCGCGGCCGTCGTCGCGCTCCTCGAACTGCGGGAGCTGGACCCGAAGGCCCCCGAACTGGCACAAAAAATCGCCCTCTGGGCGACGCGCAACCTGCGCGACCCGCGCGGATTTTTCTACTACCAGCGCCGCCGCCTCTACACCGTCCGCACGCCCTACATGCGCTGGTCGCAAGGCTGGATGCTGTACGCGCTGGCGCGACTGCTGGAAGAAAGCGGGCAGCAGGCAGCGGGCAGCGGGCAGTAAGAACGAAAAGCGTTTTGCTTTTACTGCCCGCTGCCCGCTGCCCGCTGCCAACTGCTCATGCGTATCTGGATTGACCTGGCGAACTCGCCGCACGTGCCGTTCTTCCGGGCGCTGATACCGGAGTTCGAGCGGCGCGGGGCGGCGGTCGAGCTGACGGCGCGCGACTTCGCGCAGACCATCGAACTGGCACAGGCCGCGGGGCTGTCCCCCGCAGTCATAGGGAGTCACGGCGGGCGCGCTCTCGCGGGCAAGGCCGGGAACCTGGTGGGGCGCGCGATGGCTTTGCGCAGTTGGGCGCGCGGTCGCGCGTTCGACCTCGCCGTCAGTCACAACTCTTACGCGCAGGTGGCCGCGGCCCGCTCGCTCGGCATAAGGAGCGTGACGCTGATGGACTACGAGCACCAGCCCGCGAACCACCTGGCCTTCCGTCTCGCGTCGCGCGTGATCGTGCCGCGCTCGTTCCCCCGGGAGGCGCTCGGCCGCTACGGCGCGCGGGCGCGCAAGGTCCGCCGCTACCAGGGCACGAAGGAGGACGTTTATCTGGCGGACTTCGAGCCCGACCCGCGCTTCGCGGAGACACTCGCGGCGCTCGGCGTCCGCCCCGGAGACGTGGCGGTCGTGGTCCGGCCACCCGCGCGCGACGCGCTCTACCACCGCTTCGAGAACGAGCTGTTCGACGAGCTGCTCTCAAGGCTCGCCGCGCGGCCGGACGTTAAGACCATCGTGCTGGCGCGCACGGAGGCGCAGCGCGCGACCTACGGCGGACGCCCGAACCTGATTCTCCCGCGCGCGGCGCTCGACGGTGCCAACCTCGTCGCCGCCTCCGACTTAGTCGTCAGCGCGGGCGGCACCATGAACCGCGAGGCGGCGGCGCTCGGCGTCCCGGCCGCGACTATCTACGCGGGGCGCTGGGCCGCGGTTGACGAAGAACTGGTCCGCGAAGGCAGGCTCCGACGCATTACCACGCGCGAGGATTTGAACGCGCTGCCGCTGGAGAAGAAGCGCGCCGCCGAGGCGCGACGCGCATTGCACGTGCGCGCGGAGGTCGCTGACTTAATACTTGGCGAATGAGCATCCCGCTAAAGCCAACACCCCAGGCGCGCAGATGACGGAGCAGCCTGTGAATTCGTTGCGCCGACGATTCGTCGTCTGGACGCGCGAACGCGTGCCGCCCGAATGGTGGGAGAGGACGTGGTGGTTAGCGCCGGCGTTGACGCTGGCGCTAATCCCGGTCGGGCTCCCGGTCTTATTGGCCCTCGGCTGGCTCTTTAATTGGGCCGGGGTGGCGCGCGCCTCACAGGGGCTGATCTTGCTTGCGGTGGTCAGCGGGCCCGTCCTCGGGTTCTTAGTCTTATGGAGTATTAAAGAAGCCGACCTGGAGCCGCAGGCCCAGAAACGGTCCGCCTGGCTCGCGCGCCTGGCTATCCCGGGGCCGCTGCTTACCATACTGACCGTGTTCTGGATAACTCGTCTCATCCTCGGCGAGTGATTCCGCGCCCGCGCCCGCCCCGGCCGAGATTCGTCGGCTGAGGGGCGGGCGCGGCGTTTGACCCCGCCTCACACAGCCCTCCGGCCGACGACCACGCCCCGTAGAGTTTGCCACCCCGGCGTCTGACGATTTACGATGCACCGCGATGAGGGTCGAAGAAGGGCTGAAAGAATCGTTGAGTGGGGCGCGCGCGGTGAGCGTGCCGGCGCGAGCGCCCGGCTGGGTCATGCCCGCCGTCAAGGCGGCGCTCGTCCTGGCCGACGCAGGCATCGCCGCGCTCTCCTTCGTCGCCGCCTTCTACCTGCGCGAAGGGGGCGCGGTCCTGGCGCGCACGGGCGCGGGCGCGCTCGCCTGGAGCGAGGAGTTCGCGCCGTACGGTGCGCTCCTGCCCTTCGTCGTCCTGATTCGCCTGGTCACGCTCTACTACCTGGACCTCTACAGGCTGCGCGGCGAGTTCTCGTTCGTCGACGACGGCGGGCGCGTCTTCAAGGCGACGGCCGCGGGCTCGCTCCTCATCGTCGCGGCGGCCTTCCTCTACCGCGGCGGCTTCGAGTACCGCGCCTTCTCCTACGCGCGCGGCGTCTTCGTCCTCGACTTCTTCCTCGCGCTCGCCTCCTTCGGAGTTTTGCGCCTCCTGGTCCGCGCCGCGCAGACCTTCGTCCGCCGGCGCGACATCAACCTCATCCCGACGCTCGTCGTCGGGCGCGGGGCCGAGGCCGCGCTCTGCATAAGCGAGATGCGCGAGCGCCCAAGCCTGGGCTACCGCGTCATCGGCGTGGTCGAGAACGGCCCGCTCGACGAAACTGTGCCAACCGAGTTCGAGGGCGTGCCCGTGGTGAGCGACATCAAGGGCCTGCCCGAGGCGATTCGCGAGTCGCGCGCCAACGAGGTCATCATCACGGACCCGAACGTGCCGGGCGACGCGCTGTTCGACGTGATGATGCGCGTGGGCCGTAGGCGCGGCGTGGAGTTCCGCATCGCGCCGAGCCTGTTTAACTGCCTGCCGCGCAAGACAGAGATTGACCAGATCGGCGCGCTCCCCATGATCCGCCTCTTCCGCGAGCCGCTGGGGTCCGCGGCGCGCGTCGTCAAGCGCGCCGCGGACATCATCATCGCCTCCGTCACGCTCGCGCTGCTCTCGCCGCTCTGGCTCGTCATCGCGCTCGTCATCAAGCTCGACTCGCGCGGCCCAGTCTTCTACAAGCAGGAGCGCGTCGGCATGGACGGGCGCATCTTCCTCTTCTACAAGTTCCGCACGATGCTGACGGGCGCGGACGACGCCGCGCACAGGGAGTACCAGCGGAAGTACATTTCCGGGAGGGCGGAGGCCGTGATGGTCGAGGGCGAGCGGCCGGCTTACAAGATGGTCAAGGACGCGCGCATCACGCGCTCCGGGCGTTGGCTGCGCCGCCTGAGTCTGGATGAGCTGCCGCAACTGCTGAACGTGCTGCGCGGCGACATGAGTGTGGTCGGCCCGCGGCCGCCGATTCCTTACGAGGTCGAAGCCTATCAGCTCTGGCACCGCAAGCGCCTCGACATGAAGCCGGGGCTGACGGGGCTCTGGCAAGTCTCCGGGCGCAACCGCCTGCCCTTCGACGAAATGGTCCGGCTCGACCTCTTCTACATAGAGAACTGGTCGCTCCTGCTCGATTTGAAAATCATCCTGCGCACGCTGCCCGTCATGCTGCGCGGCGACGACGCTTACTAAGGCACGGAGGTCGGAATGACAAAGAGAGACCTGAGCATTCTGGTGTCGCGCGGCTTCCTCGCAGGTTTGTGCCTGCTGCTCCTGAACGACTTTCTTCTCAAGCCGCTCTTCCACAACTGGCTGACCGGCAAGCTCTCGGACTTCGCCGGCCTCTTTATCTTCCCGCTCTTCTGGACAACACTCTTCCCGCGCCGCAAACGGGCCGTCTACGCACTGACCGCCTTCCTCTTCGTCTTCTGGAAGTCGGCCTACTCGCAACCCCTCATTGATTTCTGGGGCCAGTGGCTGCCGGTTACGAGGACCGTTGACCTCACGGACCTCATCGCCCTCTCGATCCTGCCGGCCTCTTACGCCTACGGCGGTGGCCGCCACGCGCTCCTGCCGTACAGATTTGTGCCACATTTCATCGGCTGCGTCTCCTTGTTCGCCTTCACGGCGACTTCGTTCAACTACCGCATGAAATACAGCGGGAAGGAATACGCCTTCACGGAAACCAGGGCCGCGCTGGTGGCGAAGGCCGTGCGGATTGACCAGCGGGACGACGCTTTCATCTTCAGGCCCGCCCACCCGGACAAACCGGTCGAGAATTCCACCGAGGAATTTTACGTGGACATTCGGCCCGGTTTCTGTGGCAGCGCGCGCGCCGAAGTGCGCATAGCAGACAAAAGCTCCGGCAGCGTGATTACCTTAGACGAAATCAGCTACCACGATTCGTGCCGCAGAGCAAAGGGCAACGAGGAGAGTGCGCTTCAAGTCTTCGAAAGAGATTTTATCAACGCCTTGCGCGTCTACATGAGCCCTCAATAAACGCCCGCGACCGTTCTCCTCAGTTGTCGCTGATTTGTGCCAGCGCGAGTTCGAGGAGGATGACTTTCTTCGTGCCGGCGTAGAAGGATTCGATGTCGCACCACTCGGTGAGCGCGTGCGAGTCGCCGCACTGGCCCGCGCCGGTCGAGATGGAGGCGATGCCCTCGCGCAGCGCCGCGCTCGAATTGTTCGAGCCCGTCTCCGTGATGGGCGGGTTGCGGAAGCCCATCGCCAGGTGCACGGCCTCCGCGATGCGAACCAGCGGTGAGTCGCGGTGGCCCGGAATCCGCGCGGCGGGCGAGGCCGAAATCACCTCCGTGCGCACGGTCACGCCGGCGCGCTCCGCCTCCTCCTTCAGAATCTGCGCGACCTTCCCCTCCAGGTCCGCCATCACCTCGTTGCTCAGCGAGCGCAGGTCGACGGTGAACCACGCGTCGGCCGCCTTCGCGTTGACGACTTCGGCCGCGCCGAGCATCCCGACGTTGAGGTTCGAGGGCGGGTCCGACGGGACTTCCAACTCGTAGATGCGCTGGATGGCGCGCGCGAGCGGCAATGTGGCCGAGTGCGGCGGCGTGCGCGAGCGCGTGTGGCCGCCGGGTCCGACGAAGTGGTGCTTGTACCAGTTGATGCCGATGCCGCCGTACGTGAACCCCTCGTGGCCGCCGTCGAGCGCGACGTAGTAATCCACCTTGCCTTTGTTCTCCTTGACGAAGTGCTCCGCGCCGCCGAGGCTGCGCTCCTCGTCGACCGTGAAGACGAAGACCAGGTCGCCCTTTGTGCGGACGCGGGCGTGGTTGAGCGCGCGTATGCTCGCGAGGAGCGCCTCTATGTTGCGCGTGTCGTCGCCGACGCCTGGGGCGTAGATTTTCCCGTCGCGGACTTTCGGGTCGATGTCCAGGCCGGGCTGGAAGACCGTGTCCAGGTGCGCGTCGAAGACGACGCGCGGGCCGCCGCCCGTGCCCTTGCGGACGGCGATGAGGTTGCCGATTGAGTCGTAGCGGACCTCGTCCAGCTTCAGCTTCTTGAGGAGCTTGAAGACGTAGGCCGCGCGCTTCTGCTCCTGGCCCGAGGGCGCGTTGACCTCCGTGATCTCCTCCCACTCGTGGAGAATCTGGTCGCGGTGCTCCGTGACGTAGTCGAAGGCGGCGCGCGTCTCGGCGCGGTCCTGGACGGCCCTGACCTGTGCCAGATACTGCTCCGGGTTCTGGCCCGGCGCGCTTGAGTTGATGAGAACGAGTGAGACGACGAGCGCGACGGCCCGTGTTGATTTACGCATGCTCTTTTCCCGCCGGTCGAATATAATCCGCCAGACATTCTAACAAGAAACTCCCGAAGGCATGGATTCGCCCATCAACGAGAAGGCCGAAAGCGCCCCCGCGGGCGAAGTGCCCACTGAGCACGGGGCGGCCCGCTGGCTCGACCGCGCGATAACTGTCTGGCTGTTCGCGCTGGCCGCCGCGGCCCCGCACTCGATTGCGGCCACGCAGTTCGCCTGGGGCTGCGGCCTCATCCTGTGGGCGGCGCGCTTCCTCTTCCGCCCGCGCCCGCGTCTGCCGCGCACGCCAATTGATTACGCGCTCCTGGGCTTCTTCGTTCTCACCGTCGTCTCTTCGCTTCTCTCCTACGACCGCGCGACCTCCGTCGGCAAGCTGCGCGCGGCGAGCCTCTTCACCATAGTGTACCTGGTCGCGGGCAACGTGCACGGCCGGCGCGTGCTGCGCCTGCTGGCGCTGACGCTCATCATTTCGTGCATGGTGAACGTCCTTTACACTTTCGGCGAGCGCGTGGCCGGGCGCGGGATTCGGCTCGAAGGCGTCGCTTCGAACAGCCCGCTGCGCGGGGCCACGTTCGTCAGGGAGGATAAGACCGAAGACCCCACGCCGATTAAGGACCGTGACATCGTGCTCGAAGTTGACGGGCGGCGCGTTCGGAGCCCCGAAGAGTTGGCGGCGGCCCTGGGCGGCTCAAACGCGGGCGAGCACGAGGCGGCGCTCGTCAAGATTTACAGGACCGAGTGGATGCCTGTGCTGAAGGTCCCGCGCGGGCGTCTTCTCGCGGGCGCGACGCCGCTCGAACAATTGGGCGTGTCGGGCTGGTCGCGCGGGCGCGAGTGGCGCGCGGCGGGGCTTTACGGACACTACACGACCTACGCGGAGGCGCTTCAGCTCATCGCCTCGCTCGCGCTCGGGCTGTTTATAGCCTTGCGCCGGAAGCTCGGTCGAAAGGGCGTGCTGTTGCTCGTCGCGGCGGCGGGGATGGGCGGGGCGCTTCTGCTGACGGTGACGCGCGCCTCGTGGCTGGCGTTTCTGGTTTCGGCGTTCGTCATAGTGCTGGCGGGAGCGCGCAGCCGAAGGACGATCATCGCGCTCGCAGCCTGCGCGCTGCCCGTCATCGTCGCAGGGCTGTTCGTGCTTCAGCGGCAGCGCAACGTCAGCTTCCTGGACGCGCGCGACCAGTCGATCTCCTGGCGCGGGACGGTCTGGCGTGAGGGCTTCGACCTATTGCGCAGCAGCCCGCGCCATCTGCTCGTCGGCGTCGGGATGGACTCCATCAAGACTCACTGGCGCGAGTGGGGACTCTTCGACGGGGGGCGTCTGCCCGTGGGCCACATGCACTCCACGCCGTTGCAGCTCGCGGTCGAGCGCGGCGTGCCCGCGCTCCTCGCCTGGCTCATCCTCATGGCCGTCTACGCGCTCATGCTCCTGCGCCTGACGAGAACGACGGAGGAAGGTTCGTGGGCCGAGCGCGGCGTAGTCCTCGGCGCTCTGGGCGGGCTCGCGGGCTTCGTCACGAGCGGGACGGTCCACTACAACTTCGGCGACTCCGAAGTGGTGATGATCTTCTACTTCATCATGGGACTGGCCCTCGTCGTGTGGAGGCTGGCACGGGACAAAGGGGCACTGGAAAGCGCTAGGCAGGCGCGAGTTGAAACTTAGCCCTCGGCCCGGCTCGAGGCACGTTCCCTGAACCCCTTGACCAACAGCCACACTCCGACGGCTATCTGAATCGGGAGCAGCGGCATCGCCATCGCCCCCACGGTGCTGTAGCCCAGGAACATGAGCAGCGTGACCCCTATGAACTGGAGGATGATTCCGACGACTCCGAGGGCGGCCAGCGGGCGCGGAATCAGATTGAAGCGGAAGAGCGAACTGTAGAAGAGAAAGACCCAAGCGCCTATGGCGACCAGCTGCGTGTAATGCGCCCACCGCCGGGCCGAAGCGACCGCCGCGCCCACCACCCCGTAGAGCCCTGCGTCCGCCCCGCCTCCGCTCACGTACTGCTCACTTAAAGAGAGCATGGACATGACGGAGGCGATGTGCACCACGTCGAGCGTAAGACTGACCGCGCAGGCGACGAGAAACGCAAGCGCCGCCGCGTTGCTGTGACGCCGAAATGCCGGCAGCGCGGTGATGCCCAGACTGACGGTGAGCGCGGCACCGGCGAAGGCTATGAACACGGCCGAGCGTATCTGAAAAGAGTTCTCCGCCGCAGCCGTGAGAAAACCGGGCGAGCCCGCCGTCAACGGCCGCAGCAGGATAAATGGCACAGTGAGCCCCGCGGCTAGCTGTAACAACAACAGCACGCCGACACTTCGCCCGATGCTTTTTGCAGATTTCATCCTGAGTCTCGCGGGAAGGGATTCCAGCCTTCGCCTCTTACTTTCTCCAACTCTATAACGTGGTGGATGACGCGTTATTAACACACGGCGGCGAAATCCCCTCAGGCGGGCGAGCAACCTGGCCCAGGAATATCGCTCCCAGGTTAAATGAAAAGGGCGGAGCCTGAATCAGCTCCGCCCTTCTCACTGCCCTGGTTAAGTTGAATGATTATAGGTCGCCGAAGAGGATGCCGTCGCCGAGCATGATGCCGTCGGTGGTCATGATCCCGTCGCCGAGCATGATGCCATCGCCCAACATGATCCCGTCGCCCAGCATGATTCCGTCACCTAACATGATGCCGTCACCCAGCATGATGCCGTCCGCCATTGCCACGCCGTCGCCGAGCATGATGCCGTCGCCGAGCATAATCCCATCGCCCAGCATGATGCCATCCTTGTAGAGGTGACCGTCGCCGAGCATGATGCCATCACCGAGCATGATGCCGTCCGCCAGCATCGCGCCGTCGCCCAGCATGATCCCATCGCCCAACATGATGCCATCACCTAACATGATGCCGTCGCCGAGCATGATCCCGTCGCCCAGCATAATTCCGTCGCCGAGCATGATGCCGCCGCTCACGACCAAGTGGTCGCCCTGCACCATCGCGTCGCCTAACATGATGCCGTCACCCAGCATGATCCCGTCGCCGAGCATGATGCCGTCACCTAACATGATGCCATCGCCGAGCATGATGCCGTCCGCCATTATCGCGCCGTCGCCGAGCATGATCCCGTCGCCGAGCATGATGCCATTGACGAGGACCGGGCGGTTGGCGAAGACGACGCCGTTGGCGTAGAGGACGTTGGCGCTGGCCGCGACCTTCTCGCCGCCGAAGGTGTAGGACTGGCTCAGCGTGCCGAGGGTCGTGCCGGGGCGGAAGATTTGCTGGCCGGCCGTGAGTTTGTTGGCGTTCGGGACGACCGCGCGGGCGAACTCGACCGCGCCGGCGGCGTTGACCAGGCCCGCGCCCTGCGTGAAGACCGTCTGCGCCTTGTTCTCGTAGGTCGCACCCTGCAAGCGCGTGGCGCTGCGGTTCAGGAGGGCTTTGACCATCGCGGGCGTCAGCGACTTGTTGGCTTCGAGCATCAGGGCGACCGTGCCGGCGACTACGGGCGCGGCGAAGGAGGTGCCGGAGTAGTTGAAGTAAGCGTTCTGCGCGGCCGAAGAGGAGACGGGCCGGACGACGCGGTCGGGGTACTCGTTCGCAAGCGTCGGATTCGGCTCTTGCGACATCGGAGCGACGATCTTCCGGCCCGGAGCGACGATGTCGGGCTTAACCAGGTGGTCGAAGCGGGTGTAACCCTTCGAGGAGAACTGCGCGACCACGTCGTCGGAGCGCTTGGCCGTTCCCTTAGAATCGGTCGCGCCGACCGTGATGGCGTAGGGGCTGTTGCCGGGGGTGCTGATCGTGCCGTAGGCCATGCGGTAGATGGGCGAGCCGTCGGCGCTCTGTCCGACGACCTCTTCGGTGCGGCCCATGTTGCCGGCGCTGGCGACGACGACGATGCCGCTGCGGACGGCGCGCTCGACGCCCTTGCAGAGCGGGTCGGTGTGGAACGACTCGCGGACCGGAGCGCCGAGGCTGATGTTGATGACCTGGATGTTGTAGCGCTTGGCGTTCTCTATGGCCCAGTTCAGACCGGCCAGGACGTTGGAGGTGCGGCCCGCGCCGTGCTCGTCGAGCACGCGAACGTCAATCAGGCTCGCGCCCGGCGCGACGCCGGCGTAGTTGGCTTCGTAACCGTTGGATGCCGCGCCGCTGCCGGCGGCGACGCCCGCGACGCCCGTGCCGTGGCCGTCCGCATCACCCTTGCGGGCGCTGCCGGTGAAGTCCACGGAGGCGACGACGCGGGACTTGCCGTTGGAGATGAAGTCGGGGTGGTCGGCACTGATGCCGCTGTCGAGGATGGCGATGCCGACGCCTTTGCCGGTCGCGCCCGCGTTGGCCTTGGCGGTCTGCACCTGGGTCGCGCCGACGGTGTCGTTGGTCAGGCTGGCAGTGCCTTTGACCGGGCGGTCCGGCGAGACGTAAACAACGTCTTCGCGCAGGGCGAGAGAGGCGACCTGGTTGGCGGGGACGTCCGCGACGACCGTGCTGACGGCGTTGAGGGCCGCGCGCTTCTTGCCGCGGGCGTTCTGGACCGCGCCGTCGAGCGAAGCCGAGGGCTGGCCTTTGGTCTGGATGAGAACGCGGACGGTCGCCGAGGACTTGGCGGCGACGTCGAATTCGGGGGCGAGTTTTTCCAGGCGGCGACTTTGCTGGCGATTGCTCTGCTTGGCTGCGGGGGCAGCGAAGGTAGCCATGGGGGCAAGAGAGACAAGAACCAGAGCTACGAGGGTCGTTGTTGCTGTGATGCGACGAAACATTGTGTTTCTCCTTCTTCGTTTCGGTGCCTCACCGTGGAAGCCGCGCTTTCAGCGAGGGGAATTGGCACTTAATAGAATTTTTAAGATTTTCAATAAGAAATTGAGACCGTTGATAGGGTTCAGGGCGTTTTGAGGAGCGCCCTGACAGGCTCAAGAGTTAGGCCGCTTCCTTCCTGATCCATCTTCCTATCAACGATCTGCCCCTTCCTTCTACAATCCCCGTGCCACCACCCTAATAACATTTGCTGCCCGACCTAACCCCAACTATTTTTACACTTAACCCCCTCAAACCGCCCTTCCTCCGATACCCACTCCAAGCCCCCAAGTTGGATAGCACGTATCCACTTTTCCGAAGAACCCGCGACTTCTTGGCCTTTATTGGGAATTTATTGCGAAATTGTTAGCTAAAAGGCAATTGATGAGCAAACTCTCGCAAGTGATTACGAGATATACAGTGGTAACGAAGTATGCACAGACTTGGCTTTGCACAAGAAGTCGGCTTTTCGAGGTACTTTTTGTGCAACTCGCGTTTCTGCACAAAAAGTCGTGGTACTCTTCGCGCCGTTATGGAAACGCTGCTCTGGATAATCGCTTTCGCGGTTCCGCTTTTAGTCAGCTTTGGCTGGGGGTTCCTCTCAATGGCTGAAGTTGACTACAAAAAAGCTAAAGTGTGCTTCCTACTGGCAGCAATTGTTTGGGAGGCTTGTGTATTTATGTGGGGCATACGAACCACCGATAATTATGTTCTTCGCTTAATCGGCTGCTTCTTAGCTTTTGGGATAGGCGGGGTGTTTGCCGTAGAGGTGATTCGCTATGTAAATAGCAAGCGCGACGCTAAGTTGCCGCCCGTCCAACAAGCTGAACCCCTACCGCCAACCGCACCGCCAACCAAACCAAAAACGTTGCGCGAACGTTTTCAGACTGACTTTGTAGCTCCCAATCGGCCTATAATGAAGTACAACCGAAATACCCTCACCTTTTCAGACTTACCTGGCAGGAAAGCAGAGGCTGAAAGCCTTATCATTATTGACTCCGATACAAACACGAAGTTCTTAGCCTATTACATTCCGGGCACTGACCTTACTTTCAGAGTTATCGAAGCTCTTTCTGACCAATACAAAACAACACTAGATGGATTAGAAGCTATGGGCATGGAGCAATTCCCGAAAGGAGAGCGCCCAATAAGTAATAAGAACTTGAGAGATATTCCTTTTACCGGACGTATTTACATTTACTACGAGGCTAGATTATTCCAATCAGATATTGATTTATTGTTAGTTACCTATCGCAAGAAGGGCTTAGACCCTCGATTTCGCGGGCCGGAGTATGCGGCATTGAGTGAACAGACTTCAACAAGTGAACAGACTTCAACAAGTGAGCGGAATGTAATAGGTGAGCAGACTTCAATAAGTGAGCAGACTTCAACAAAATCGACTAAATCAAATAGCGAATTAAGGCACGAAGTGGCTGAACTCACCCGCTCTCTTTACGATTTTCAGCAACGTATGGAAGCAACGGAGCCCGACTTGAAAGAGCAAAAGCAGAGAGACTTTGCATCAGCGAAGACAAAAAAGGAAATGGAAATGGTCTCGAAGAGATACTTTGAACTCGAAGGTCGGCTGCTAACACAATGGTACACGCAGCGCCAATCTGAGTACGACAAAGACTATAGAGTTAAAGTGGAACTTCTTCGCGACGAGATGCTAAGACGCATCCCGCCAGAGAAATTAGGGCGCAGACGTGAAGGCGTTTACGTGATGCTGGCCGGGCCGTCCCCCCTAGCAGAAATTGCTGGAGACTTGGAAAAATTAGCTGCGCTTCTGCCAGATTAAGGCGCTTCCCAGAAGTTCGGCTCAACGCCTAATTCATAGATTGACTGAATGAGACAACAAATATTGTGGCACAGAATCTTGCACAACAGTTCGTTTTGCTGCGCCTGATAGGTCTTGCTTTTCAGCGAGCCGCCGAACTTGCCTTTAATCATCGAAAAGGTAGTTTCCACGTTGCTGCGCTTGTGATAGTGAGCCTTGAACCATTCTTTGTTGTAAGCATAGAAATGATAGAAGCGAGTCCACTGTGCATCTTTCGCGTTAGGCTTAGAGTTCTCTTTGAAGTCTATGTACGGAGTCGCCGCTTTGCTCGCAACGAGTTTGAGATTCGCACGGCTCGAATAGGCTTTGTCTGCGCTCACTTCATTCAGCACGAAGTTTTCAGCCGTCATGTTCACCAGACCGTTGAACTGCGGGGAGTCGCCTGCATCCTTATCCGTGATGATACAACTCGTCACGACGTTGGTATTGACGCCGCACATCAGGTGCATCTAGAGGGCTTTGATGAGAAAGTGCAAGTTTTACACGACTAATTCATCAGAATAAGAAGTTCATGAAAAGTCGCTTGTGGTAGGATGAGGGTATGAGACGCTTTTTCCTTCACCTCACTATTGCGCTGCTTACGTTTTCAGCTGGCATAATTCTATCCGCAATGCGGGAAGCGCCTGCGCCTAAGCTAACAGACGACGAGATAAAGGTCTGCCTCACTCAGCCAGCAATGTGCGTAGATCAAGACCTCGTGAGGAGACTTCTGGACATAGATAAAGAGTACGAAGTGCGTTGTTTGAGGTCAGCGAAGGATGAGGCGGATTATAAAGAGAAGCGGGAAAGCGGGTGGATAACCCGTTGCTATGGCGAATGGGAGGAAGCCCGCCGCGTCGCTGTGGAAGGTGAATAGGTAAGCCCGCAATGAAGCGGGCTCCGCCCCCGAGCGCGTCATATTCAAAGCATTGGCTGAAAGGGTTTGGCTAGACTTGTGGGCGAGGATAGGGCGAGATATTTCAAACGTGATGGACGAATGCAACAAGGCCATGACGCTTGGCGACCATCACAATTGGGTCACAGCCGCCGCCAACGCGCTAAAATGCAGCGGGAATATTTTGTGGCAAGCTATGTGTGCGGAATGGGCACAGAAGATTCTGAAACCGGAAGGGGCGAAGGTAGTAATCCAGCCTATCGAAGACAAACTCGCGTCTATAACAATGTAGCCTTTCTCCACTCCCAATCAAGCTGAGAGCGGCGCATCGGATGAAACCTCTGCGCCGCTCTCGTTTTGTCCGGCAGACTTTTTCATCACCGTCTTAACTAGACTTTTGGGGCAGCGTCTTAACTTTTGGGGCAAACGGGACTTTTGAGGCAAAGCCGCGCTGACGTGGACTTTGGCGCTCCGGTTGAATGAGTCGTCAGGCCGCGTTAGCGGTTATTACTCTGCCCACGACCCGTATAAAAAAGCAGCAACGAGAGCAGGACTATCAGGAGAGCGGTCCTGAGCGCCAGGAGCCATATTATTACCTGAATCGACATCGTGGCATTCATGCCTCCGGCATTCAGCAACACGGCCAGGTTGCTGACGCCGTCGTAAACGTACCACGCCGCGAAGACGCCTCCCACCACCAGCGCCCACCCGCGGCGCGAGTTAATGCCCCACGCGCAGACGCCAACCACCGCTACTTGAAAGAGGTAAGGAAGGGGGGATCTACGATCCCCGGAGACTATGTAGTAGTAGCAAGCGGCTGCGGCGAGCAGAAGCCCGTAGGCGGCGAATAACACCGCTACCCTTTTGGCCTCTGTCGGTGATAAGGCGAAGCTATCCTCTCGTTTCATAAGCTTGAGTTAGTCGATTGGCATAACGCCCGAATTGACCACCGAGCGAGCAGCATTGTACCACTTTTGAAGCAAGCTACCGATTTATGAAACAGAGTGGACTTTTGAAACAATGCCACAGCTTTGGCTTTGATGAAAAAGTGCAAAGATTACAGGACTATTTCATCAACTATAGTTTCCGATGAAATAGTCGGCTAATGGTACAATGCGCGCGATGAGAGCTGGATGATGGGGAAATGAATCAACTGACTCGCACCGAGAGAATAGTTGTCCGTATGCTTGTGTGCCTTTGTGCGAGCATTAGCCTGACATTCTTATTATCCACAATCGGAGAGTACGTCCCGCTTCCGTCCGCTTTATTTTATGTTTTAAACTTGCCGGGCGTTCTATATTGCCACTACCAATTCAGCAAGCCTTATCCGGCAGACGACATACCGCTTTATGAAGCCGGCCTGGCTATTGACTGCTACTACACCGGCGTGATGCTTATGATCCCTTATCTTGCCCTTTTGATATTTGGGGCGTGGGGGATAGTAAAAAGGGTCAGACGTGTCAAACTAAAGTGAAAGCCGTCTGACCCCGAAAAGCTAACGGTGAGAACTAACCGAGAGATTCTGCCGCCCCGACCTCCACGTCAATACCAGGCTCAGACATACTCTGAATAACGCAGCACAGATTATGGGCCAAGACCTTGCACAGTACCTCATTGATCTGCGCTGTCGTCGTCGTCTTGCTCCCTAGGATTTAAGGAAGATGAAGTAAACGAGCAACCCGACGATGATTGCTTCAGAGAGATAGACAACAATACTGACAAACATGGACGGAGGGCGTTTAGGGTCTGCGCCATAGGTATAGATAAAAGGAAGGTCTATTATCGCTCCCATCACATACCCTACAACCGCAAAGACGCTCTCTTGATGCCTGACCGCGAACATGGCAACGCAATAGAACAACGCTATGGTAAAAACGCCAATGCCGAAAGACAGTAAGAGATACTTCATCCCTACTCCGTTAAGAAGGCAGGCTCTATCCCGAGTTCGTACATGCTTTGTAGCACAACACAAAGGTTAGGGCATAGAACCTTGCACAGCACTTCGTTGGTCTGCGCCAAGACCGTCTTGCCGCGGAGTGGCTTTGCACATAAAGTCACGTCTGCACAAAAAGGCCGTGGTCAGACTCTGTGTGAGATCAGGAAGCGCGCGCTAGTGGGCGGCGGGCCTGGAATGGCGGAAACAGAAAGCGCAGAAAAGAAAGGCTGCTCCGGCAAGAAATTCGAGAACGATTGTACTACTACTGGCGGCGGTCGGGCTGAAGCTGAAGAGGCCGGGGGCGAACAGGTCGCGTAGTCCGATACCGATCCAGAGAATGCCTACCGCGGCGCTGAGCCACAGGGCTGTTTTCATAGTCATAACGTCACCCCTATCTAACTGGCGCGAGTTTACTCTCTTTCGAGTCGAAGGGCGATGAGTTAAGGGCGATGCCGCGGCGACCCTGCTTTTGAAACAGGCTGCCGACTGATGAGACAGTATTTGGACTGATGAAACAAAGCCGCGGCAAGTAACTTGATGTACCGGCCGCGGCAGAGAGGGCGGCGCGGTTGTCCGACAGCAATTCGGACAACCGCGCCGCCGTTTGGGTGTCAGGTGGTCTGGGTTGATGGTGGCGTGGTGCGCTTGCGCGTCAGGCCGCTCTTGCGCTCGCTTTTCCGCCTGTAGCCCATCGCTCCGTAGAGGGCGCTGTCGGGTCCCTGTGTCGGGTCGCCGATGACGCCGTTGACGACGAGTTGGGCCTTGGCGAGGAGGTCTTCGTCGGCGCGGTCGCGGTCGGTCTGTGCCTGACTGAGTTGGTCTTCGAGGTCTTCGACGCGCTGGCGCGCGTCGAGTGCGGGTTGGGCGGCCGCGCGGAATTGCGCGAGCGTCATCCCGCCGAAGCTCTTGTCTGGCGCGAGCGTCTCCCACGCGTTGAGGATTTTCTGGATTTTAAGCATGTTTTTACTCGGTGTAGGCATGGTGTGAAGATACCTTTCTCCGGCGCTTTCGAGAGGCGCGCGGTGTTTTGCTGACTGTGGCGTGCTCTTGTGAGGCACGTCAGGGTGCGAGGAAACGTGGTCGAAGGCTGGCGGCGCGTGCCGCAATCGTCCGGGCGACAGCGGTTTTTATTAAGGAAAACCTTGAATTCCGCCCAAAACTCGCGCCCGGAGGCGACAGTTTGTCACCGGAACCCCCAATTTTCAAGCCCTAACTTGCGAGTGCAGGGCTTGAACTTGCAAGTGTAAGGCTTACACTTGCAGGTTCAAGCCTTAAACTTACAAGTTCGAGCCTTGCACTTGCAGGTTTAAGGCTTGAACTTGTTAAGTCTAAGGCTTGAACCTGCAAGTCGGGGCTTCGAACTTGTAAGTTCGAAGCCCCGACTTGCAGGTTCGAAGCCCTGTTACGCAAAACCAAGCCCCAAACTTGCAACTCCGAGCCCAGGACTTGCAAGTCCTGGGCTCGGAGTTGCGATCCCCGAGGTGGGAGTTGCGACTCCCGGCCGGGGTTTTAAGAACCCCAGGCCGGGTTGCGCGCAACTTCACCCCGGTTCGGCTGCGAAGGCGCAATCGAGCCGCCTTCCAATCTCAGGGTGGAGAGTTGGCTACGTGCTCTCGCTCGCCGCGTCCCTATCTTAATCCAAAACTGTGCCAAAAACTCACCTCCGGCGCGCGGGCAGCTTCGCCGGCAAGTCCAGTCCGTCGTCAATCAAAACGTCCACGTAAACGCCTGCGAGCCGTGCGTACTCCAGGAGGACAGGCAACGGCGGCTCGCGGTTGCCGCGTTCGTAGTCCGAGATTCTGTTATAAACGAGAACGTCCTCAAAGCCCAAACGTCTCAGCATCCCGGACTGAGAAAGCCCGAGGGCAGTCCTGACCCGCAACAACTTCTCGCCGAGACGCCTGGCCTCAAGACGCGCCGCGCCCATCAGGAGCCGCCTCCCGACGGGACGACAAAATTAGACTTGCGGCTATACCATATACGGTATAAAATGCGTCCGATCAAGTCGCTCGCCGTGAGAATGAACCTTTCATTCCGAACGGCGATGCTCATCTCTCAGCTTTTGAGGTTGAGGCTTGAGCCGCGCATGTGCCGTCGCCAGTTTTTAAAATTGGACCGGTCGCATCATATCACGCTTTCATCACCCGACGGCCTCATAAGGAATTGTGCCAATGAGAAGGAGAGAAGAGTACCGGGCCAGAATCACGGAAGACGGCGGGCTGATCAGGGGACGCGTTCCCTGCCCGCTGCTGAGAGAGATACGCGCCCGGCCGGGCGACCACATCGTCTTCCGCCTGGAGGACTCCAACAAGGTCGTGGTGCGCCTCGCGCGCGCGAGGAAGAAAGCGGCCAAAGGCGGGAGTAAGCGCCGCTGAGAAAGGGGGCGCGCGGCTTGGGTGGGCCGTGCGCCCCCGCACCGCACGCCCGTTTTCGTGGAAGAGGCGGGCTGTGCGGAGAGGCCGCCCGCGCCGGGCCGCTTTCTACAGGTGGCGCGGGCGGCCTTGCCCTTCGGGGTCCGCACGGATAGTTAAAGAAGAAGGCTGCGCGGCTCTGACAGAGCCGCGCAGCCTTCTTCTTTGCAGGCCGGTGCAGTGGACGGCGCGGGCCTCGCGGGCTTAGCGCCACACTCGACTACATCTGGTGACCGACCATGCGACCGCGATTCCGACGCCTGTTCCAGCGCCTGTTCCCGCGCCTGTCCCAGCGCCTGTCCCAACGACGACCGACCCGGCGGCCTCTGTTCCAATGGACACGGGTGCGGCGGTTCCAGCGCCTGCGCCAGCGGCGACGAGAGCGCCGTTGGAGCAGAGCCGAATGCGGGGCGTAACTCGCGACCGAGTTGTTCCCCTCAGTGCGCGAGCCGGAACTCCCGGGCTCCGCCATGACTACGACGCCGGAGAGAGAGAACACCAGCAGTAACGTGGTTAAAATCCTCTTCATCAGAAAGCTCCTTCCAGGGATCGAATTGCTTATTCTTAATAAGCCACCTTTCGGGACCACGGTCAAGTTAATTTTTGCGTAAACGATGACGCGGCGGCCCTGCCTGGTCAGACCTCGCGGCCGGGCCGCCGCCCGCCTCACGCCTCACGCGACTCTCGCAGTTTCGAGGCGGAGCCGGGATTCCGGCGCGCTGCATAATAGTTCTTGACATCTGCCGGGCACAGGAATATTTTGCAGCCGTTTTAGAGGGTCCCTTACGTACTCACGTTTTTGCTTATCCCGACCTCATGTCAATCGTATTTCACAAAAGATGTCTTCATAGCGGCGGTCAGATAAAGGCGTTCGCTCACAGGCGCGCGCGGGCAGCAGGCCGGCCTGAGAGTTTTGACTAGCGGTCGTTTGCGACGTGCGACAGATGGCGCGGTGTCATATCTCGTGAGGAGGTGTGTTCCGATGGAATCGGATTACATGAAGCTGTCCGAACTGTATACCAACTTTCTCGTGGCGGTCGGGGGCGTCAGCATCACGGTGCTCGCCCTGGTCCTCTCTTTCGGCCCGCAACAGGCCGAATCAAATTCTGCGTCGTCAAACCCTGCGTCCGAATCGCGCGACCAGGAGTTGCGCGCATTTTTAGTCGCGGCTTTGGTCGTGGCGACTGTCTCCTGTTTCATAGGCGCGCAAATGATGGCGGAAACGGCGGCGTTTATTAGCTACCGCAAGTGGTGGGGTGAGCGCCTTTTCTTATTAGCCAGCGCCAACATTTTCATCGCCATAGCGCTGGTCCTCTTCGCCCTGGTGTTGCTTCTGACGACATCCGGTAAAGTGGCCGCGGACATTATTAACCCTCTGGCCGCTTCGGTGTTCTTCATGGTGCTGGGCGGGGCAATCGGCTGGGTGATTGCCGCGTCCATATCTCGCATGCCTGCGCCGGGCGGCTGGCCCCCCGGTGTGCTCCCCGTGGTCATCCCTGTGGTCTTCAGTCTGTTGTGGGGAGCCTATCTTGGCTTAACCAAGAAGCGCAGGAAACACTTGCTTTCGTTCTCACTCATACCTGTCGTCGTCTTAACGGTTGGTTTGCTTCTTTATTTCGTCTGTACTTATGATTGGGGCGACAAGGTCTCCAACCTGGACGTAACCATTTTCGGTTTAGCCGTCACCCTTTCCTACGTCTGCCTAATCGTCGCCGGCGCAAGAGCAATGTTTCGACCAATCACCGTGGCCGAGAGTGTCGAAGGGAATGTGACTGAGACCGAAACCGCATCCGAGACGGGCGCGACTCAAAGCGGCGCGGCGGAAGATGAAAAGTAGTCGCCGGGAGGCCGTGCGGCTTACTCCGTGCGCGAGTCTTTATCGCGGCCGTTCTTTTTGGGCGGGCCTTTCGGCCCCCAGTAGTATTTCTGTAGGAGCAGTTGGTACGCGCCGATGGCGACGACCGCTGCGACGACGGAGATGATGATGAAGAGGAGCATAGATTTGTTTCCGCGCTCATTATTCCCCTTCGGGAGTGGCGAGTCAAAAGCGGCCGCGCGCGGCGTGCGTGAGAAGGCCACTCGCAGGTCGTTGGCGGCATCAACTATCCACGCCCGCTCGCTTCCGTCTTCGAAGAGGTGTCTGGATGAAATTCCGCGGCTACGTGACAGCGTGCGCGCTCGGCCTGGGGGCGGCGGCGCTGTTGTCTGCGGGGAGGATCGGCGCGGAGCCGCCGCGCAGAGCGCCTTTGCCGCCGGCCGATAAATCCACGGCCGGGCAGGTCGTTTTCGTGCGCGCGTCCTACACCGAGGGGGAGCGCACGATGCGCTCGCAGATTTACAAGATGGACGCGGACGGGGGCCACACGGTCAAGCTCTCGAAGGACCCTTACTACGCCGTCTGGCCGGACGTACATCACAAGACCAGGCGAATCGTCTTCTGGTCGGAGCGCCCGCCCGGCGGACTCTTCACGATGAACATGGACGGTTGGGACGTGCGCTTCATCCCCAACGCCCCGCCCGGCTCCCTCTACCCCAAGTGGGGCAAGTCCGCGTCCGACCCGTTCATCGTCTACATCGCCACGCTCAGCCGGCAGAACTCGGCCGTCTACCGCATACGCCCCGACGGCACGGGCCTCAAGCAACTCACCGTCACGGAGGGGCAGGAAGCGGACGAGGCCGTGGACGTGGCGGGCGACAAATACATCATCTTCGCGCGCCGCCTGTGGAAGGGCAGGCACGACCGCGACCTCTTCCTCAAGTCCATGAAGGACGACCGCGCGCCCGTCAACCTGACGAAGACGCGCGAAGTGACTGAGACGCTGCCCGCCGTCTCCCACGACGGACGGAAAATCGCCTACCGCGTGGTCCGCGAATCGGATGAGGAGATTCACGTCGCAGAGCTGGACACGAAAGCGCGTAGCATACGCCTCCTGCACGTCATACGCATGGGGCCGCCGGCCGTTCACAACCTCACCGGCATAGACTTCTCCGCGGACGACGAGCGCCTCTTCTTCTCCGTCGAGGTGACAGACGTTTCAGAAAGATGGCTGAGCCACCGGCAGGAGGTATTTTCCGTCAGGCTGGACGGGAGCGAATGGACTCGCCTGACGCGGAACGGCGAGATGGACGCGTGGCCGAGCGTCGTCGCGCGGTGAGAGACCGGGAGGCTTAAGAGGGGGCCGGCTCCTGCTTGTCGGCGAGCAGGCGGTGGACGGTCGCGAGCAGTTCCTCTACGTAGGGCTTGGCGACGAAGGCTTGCGCGCCGGCGTAGAGGGCTTCCTCCTTGTCGGAGTCGAAGGCCGCGCCGGAGTAGAAGACGATGGGCGTGTAACGGTCGAACTCGCGTATCTTGCGGCAGAGGCCGAGGCCCGCCTCGCGCGGGAACCACTCGTCAAGGATGTAGAGGTTGAAGGATTCGGCGCGCGCCAGCCCCAGCGCCTCGCTGACGGTCTTGACGGCCGTGACCTCGTAGTTCTCACGCCCGAGCAGGACGACGAGCATGTTGCAGGTGTCCGCATCGTCGTCAACGCACAGGATACGCCGCTTTGTCGGCTGCATTGGGGGAATGCCTCCAGGGGGAACAGTCGTTCAACTCGCGTCGCCCGCAATTATATACTCGCCCGTCTGTACGCTTCCAGGCTTTTGAAGAAAATGCGGAATGATGAATGCGGAATCAAAGACGAGCGGGTTTTAATTCATCATTCCGCCCGCAAAGTTCATCATTGATGTTCAGGCGCTGGCGCTCATCTCGTGGCGTTCGAGTTTGAGGTAGAGGCCGCGGCGCGTGAGGCCGAGTTCGCGCGCGGCGCGCGAGATGTTGCCGCCGTGCTTGCGCAGGGCCTCTGCGATCATGCGGCGTTCGAGTTCCGCGAGCGCGTCGGCCAGGGTGATGTGCTGGCCGGGCGCGGGGGCCACGGCGCTCAAGGGCGTGATCGAAGACTGGGGCGTGGAGGGCGCGGACGTGCGGCGCAGCTCCGGCGAGAGTTGGTCCGGCGTCAGCACCGCGCCGTCCTCCGCGCGCGCCACGATGCGCTGCACCTCGTTGCAGAGCTGGCGGACGTTGCCGGGCCAGTCGCAGACCATCAGGAGGTCAACCGCCTGCGGCGTGATCTCTATGTCGCGCCGGCCGAACTTGGCCGAGTAGTGGTTGATGTAGTAGTTGACGATGGTCGGAATCTCCGAACGGCGCTCGCGCAGAGGGGGAACCTTCAGGCGTATGACGTTCAGCCTGTAGTAAAGGTCTTCGCGGAATTTCCCCTGCGCGACCATCTCTTCGAGGTCCGTGTTGGTCGCGGCGATGATGCGCACGTCAACCTTGACCGGGCGCTGCTCGCCGAGCGGCTGAATCTCGCCCTCCTGTAAAAAGCGCAGGAGCTTCGGCTGCACGTCGAGCGGGAGGTCGCCGACCTCGTCGAGGAAGAGCGTGCCGCCCGCGGCCGAGCGAATCACGCCGGGCGAGTCGTTGACCGCGCCGGTGAACGCGCCGCGGCGGTAGCCGAAGAGATAGCCTTCCGCCAACTCCTTCGGCACGGCCGTGCAGTTGAACGGGACGAAGACCTTCGAGCGGCGCGAGGAGAGCGCGTGGATGGCGCGCGCGACCAACTCCTTGCCCGTGCCACTCTCGCCCGTCACCAGGACGGTCACGTCCGACGAGCGAATCTTGTGCACCTCTTCGACGAGCCGCGTCATGGCGGGGCTCGAATGTATGAAGCCGGGCATCAGGCTGGAGCCGGCGAGCGTGTCCTGATTCTGCGGCCCCGCGGTCCCGCGCGAGCGTGCGCGCAGGGCGCAGACGTCGAGTCCCAACTCGACGACGCGCAGCAGCGGCTCGATGGAGATGCTGCCCGGCAGGGTGGCGGCCTCGCGCGGCGAGACGAAGAGCATCGCGGGCGCGGCGTTCGGCGCGCGCAGAGTGATGAGCGCGCCGTCCTGGGTCGCGGCGAACTCCTCCCTCTCGGCGTCGGACTTCGCCTGGGCGAAGAATTGGGCCAGTTCGGCGGCCTCGTCGTTCGGGGAGCCGTGGGCGACGACCACCTTGTAAGTCTTGTTCTCGGCGGGCTCGAAGATGACGACCCGGCCCGCGTCCGTCTCCTGGTCGAGGACGGCCGCGAGTTCGCGCAGCAGCAACTCGCGCGAGGCGACGGCCTCCGCGAGCCTCAAGGTCAGAAGTTGTGCCAGCGCGGACTGCTCGCTCTGCCTTTCGGGCGTGCTGTGGTCGAGCGCGGCGAGCGCGTCTTCGGCGCGCTTGAGGTCTAAGGCAGCGCCCAGCTCGCGGAAGGTGTGCACGGCGCGCGCGAGGTACTCTTCCGCGCGCTCGGGCTGCTGCCTGGCGTAGGCGCGTCCCAACTCGAAGTTCGCGCGCGTGCTGCGGTAGCGGTCGCCGAGCATCTCGAAGATGGAGGCGCTGCGCGCGAAGTGCTGCGCGGCGAGCCCGGCGTCCGATTGCGCCATCGAGAGCAGGCCGTAGAGGCGCTGCGCCTCGCCCGTGATGGCTAAGTCGGTGGGCGACTCGGTCATCACGTCCATCACATTCTGAAGCTCTGTGGCGCAGGCCGCCAGGTCACCCGAGAGCAGCAATCCTTCGGCGAGTATCAGGCGCGATTCGCAAATGGCCTGGCGGTCGCCTATGCCTTCGGCCAGCTCAAGCGCGCTGCGGCCTTTCTCAAGCGCGCCCGCGGCGTCGCCCATCGCCAGGAAGCAGCGCCCGAGCGTGCGTAGCGTCTGGCCCGAGTACCACTTGTTGCCGTTCTCCGTGGCGAGCGTGACGGCGCGCTCCAGGTACTTGCGCGCCTCTTCCAGGTCGCCGCGCAGGATGGAGAGATCGCCGAGCGAATCGAGGACCATTGGGAGCTGCGTGCCGCGCTCGTCTATCTCCGAGGCCAGCGACAACGAGCGCTCCAGCGACTGCTGCGCGCGGTCCCACTCGCCGACGAGCATCAGGTTGATGCCCAGGTTGTTGTAGCCGAGCGCGGCGCTCGCCTTGTGCTCCGTGCGCTCGTAGTAGCCCGTGGCTTTTTCGAGGTGGCGTATGCCCTCCTGCGGGCGCTTGAGGAACCAGCACGCCCCGGCCATGTTCGAGTAAATCTTGCCGAGGAGGTACGGGGCCGTGTGGTCGCCGACGAGTTTCAGCGCCTGCTCGAAGTTTTCGAGGCCCGCCTCGTAGTGGCCCTCCATCGTGTCGGCCATCGCGATGGCGAAGTAGGCTTCGGCGAGGCCGTGCCAGTCGCCTATGTCTCGGTAGTGGTCGAGCGCCTTCTGCGAGTGGTCGCGCGCGATGGTGAACTCGCTGATGCTGCGGTAGACGCGGGCGAGCGCGGCGTAGATGGCCCCGAGGTGCGCGTGCGAGCCGCTATCCGTCTCCTCGCGGAGCGCTGCGTTCAGGAGCGCTATGGCCTTCGGGTGGTCGCCCGTGTAGTTGTAGGCGAGCCCTATCTGCACGCGCAGGCAGGCGACCGCCTCCCGGTCGAGCTTGGCGCGCGCCTCCGGCAACTCGTACATCTGCACGGCTTCGAGGGACTCGCGGTAGCGGCCCTGCATTTCGAGCGAGGCCGAGAGGATGCAGCGCGCTTCGGCCAGGACCGACGGCTCGTGGCGCGCGCTGCTGATGAGCGGGGCGAGCCGGGTCTTGACTTCGTTGGAGAGCCCCTGGTCTAGCAGAGCGCGTATCTCTTCGAGTTCCGCGGCCAGTTCCTCGCGCGACGCGCCGACGCCGCGCGCGCGCGAGCGTTGGAGACGCTCGCGCGCGTCCGCCAGATCAACCACACCGGGTTCGTGCTTCTTGTGTTTCTCTTTCGTCAAAGGTCACCGTCGAGGGCGTGTTCGGCCAAGTAGATTGAATATAAACGCCTAATCGGCGGCCCGTTTCAATTTAGACTTGGCTCGGAAACCCGTCGGAAGGGTGGTAGGCGGCGTCCCCTCCCACAGGGCCGCCGCCCGGTAAACGCCGGGCTTGAACACCGAAAATTTAACACATGCGGGTAGCAGCGTCCACTGCAATGATGAAGCGCGGTGAATTAAGAGTCCGCGCGGTGCATCCACGGCGGCCGGGAGCAATTCACGGCGGCAAGACGCGGCACGCCCCCCCTCCCCTCACGCCGCGCCCGTAGTATAATGCCGCCCCACCCACCCAAGCTTTAAGCCGCAGTCCGAGCGTAACACTCTACCCGCAAAAATGAGAGGCGGAGAGTTATGCCGTTAAAAGACCCTGAGAAAAGACGTGAGTATCAGCGCCGGTACATGCGACGTTGGTATCAGAAGAATAAAGCGATCCACATCGCGTATGTTAGAAACAGAGACAAAAGGATCGAAGCCTGGCTCAAGGAATATAAAAGTTCTCTGAGTTGCCCGGAATGCGGGGAGAGCCACCCTGCCTGTTTAGAGTTCCACCACATTAATCCGCGAGATAAGAAGTTTACGATTGGGCGACAAGAGAGACGAGTAACTCTTAAGTCGCTGCAAGAGGAGATTGCTAAATGCCGGGTTCCATGTGCCAATTGCCACCGCAAAGAACACTGGAGTCAAAGGAACAAAGAGAAAGAAAAGGCAGGCCATCGAAGATGACTCTGCCCCTTCGTTAATAAGAATTTGGTAGCGGGGGCCGGGCATGATCCGGCGACCTCGTGGTTATGAATCACGCGCTCTAACCAGCTGAGCTACCCCGCCACGTGGCTGGATTATAACCAAGCCGGAGGTTATCGGCAATGAAGCCGATTATGTATCGCTACTCATTAAATCATGCCGGTTCACGGGGGCAGAAACCAGGCGACTTTATTCAAGAGGGGGTCGGGAAGAAAGCCAGGGATTGCAGTCGCTCACCCGCTCGGACATGGGAATACCCGACCAGACCGGGTGAGAGGATGTGCTGACGCGCGCACCACATTCAAAGGCGTAGCGCCTCCCCCTTTCTCTTCCCCTCGTTATTTCATGGACGTTTCTGCTTGGCGTCAAGCAGGCAGTATAACCATCGATATTCTTGAGTCAGGTTATCGGTTGCGAACTCCTGCGCGATGTCTTGCGGGGGCGCGTGCGCCGGAGAGGGTACCGTATGCTGTTCATGGTGATCGAGCGTTTTAAGAATAATGATGCGGCGGCCGTCTACAGGCGTTTCCGCGAGCGGGGGCGCATGCTGCCCGAAGGCTTGAAGTACGTGGAGAGCTGGACGGAGACCGGCTTCGGGCGCTGCTTCCAACTGATGGAATGCGACGACCCCGAACTCTTCCGACAATGGATGGCGCGCTGGGAGGATTTGGTCGAGTTCGAGATCGCGGCCGTCCTGACCTCGAAGGAGGCGGCCGAGGCCATCGCCCCTTCGCTTTGATTCGCTGCATCTATTTTCCGCGCCCCGTCGTATAGGGGGTTGATGCGGACCGAAGCCTTCCGACTGAACAGCCGGACCAGAATCGCCCTCGCCGCGGCGCTCGCCCTGCTCGCGGCCGAGGCGTTCTTTTACGCGACCAAATCCTCGACCACGCAGACGCCGTCCGACCTCGACTACTTCAAAGGGACCTGGACGGTCACGATGAAGAGTAACCCGAAGCTCTCTTTCCGCTGGACGGTGAAGGACGACTTGAGGGGAGGCTGGGTGGTCGGGGTCGTCGAGCAGAACGGCGAGAGGGTGTCAACGGATTTCTGGCGGCAGGACGGCAAGAAGATAGAGCGTTTCGCCTTCACGGGCGGCGGCCTCTTCGTGCGGATAGAGAGCGCGGGCTGGGAGTCAGGCCGGATGGTGCTCGACGGGGTCGCGAGCGACAGGACCGGCGAGACCAAAATCCGGGAGACGATCACGAAGGAGAACGAGCGCCGCTTCCACGCCCTCTGGGAGCGGCAGGACGCCGCCGGCCGCTGGGTCGTCTTCGCAGACGAGATATGTACAAAGCAGTGATGAACTTTGCGGGATGAATTAAAAGGCGGTTGTCTTTCATTCATCCCGCAAAGTTCATCACTGCTTTTCCGTTGACAGCCGTGGCGCTCCTGGACAATGCTTGGCGGCGCTTTTCAAACCCCTGCCTCGCCGGACGGAGGACGCCGTGTACGAGATGGTCATCATAGGGGCCGGGCCCGCGGGCATCAGCATGGCGGCCGAGGCGCGCGGCGTCGGCATCCCCGCCGAGAAGATCGTCGTCCTCGAAAAAGGCGACGCCCACTCCTGGGCCATACGCAAGTTCTACCCCGCCTCGAAACCCGTCCTCGCCAACTACAAGGGCATCAAGGCCGTCTGCACGGGCGTCATGTGCCTGACCGACATGAGCAAGGAGGAGACGCTGACCTACATCGACCGCGTCATCGAGGAGTGCCAGTTGCAGGTTCACTACAAGGAGAGCGTCACCGGGATACGCCCGCTCCAGGACGGCGGCGGCTTCACGGTCGAGACTTCCGGCGGGGCTTACCGGACCGTGCGCTGCGTCATCGCCATAGGCATCCTCGACAAGCCCAACAAGCCCGAGTACAAGATTCCGCCCGCGCTCGCGAAGCGCGTCCACTACGACATTACGAGCGAGGTCATTAACGACCAGGCAGTCCTGGTCGTGGGCGGCGGCGACACCGCCTCCGAGTATTGCCAGTTCCTCGTCCAGCAGGGCAACCGCGTCACGCTCTCCTACCGCCGCCGCGAGTTCGCGCGCCTCAACCCCGTCAACCTCGAAAGCCTGATGGCGCTCGAAACCCGGGCTCAGGTCCGCATCCTGCGCGAGAGCAACATCAGCGCGCTCGAAGACGACGGCGGGCGGCCGCGCGCCGTCTTCCAGGAGACGGGGCACCCGGCCGAGACGTTCGACCGCGTCGTCTACGCGCTCGGCGGGACGACACCGCTCAACTTCCTGAAGGCCGTCGGCATCAAGTTCGAGGGCGAGGTGCCCGTGCTGACGCAAGGGTACGAGACCAGCCTGCCGGGCCTCTACCTGATAGGCGACTTGAGCGCGGGCAAGAAGGGCGGCTCCATCAACCTCGCCTTCAACATGGCCGCCGAAGCCATGCGCGCCATCTCGACCTGCCCCCTCCCTTCCCGCTGACCGAGGAAACCCTCACGCGCTCGTGCCCGTAAAATGCTCTGTGCTAGGATTCGGAGCATGAAGCTCATCGTCCTCCTTACCTTCTGTCTACTTCTCGGCGGGTGCGCGGGGCGCAACTCGCCCGATTCCGCGGGCGGGAATGGCGCGCCCGGGTCGTCCGCCCCCGACACGTCTCTGCCCGTGGGCGACGCGGAGGAGAGGCTCGCCGTCGCGGCCGGGCTGAGGCGCGAGTTGCGCGACGAGAAGGCGAGCGTGATAGTTAATGGCACAAAACTCGTCGTCACTTACAAGGCGGCGTCCGCCGAAGACGCGGCCGATGATTTTATTCGGCGGCGCGGCAAGGCCGGGATGGCCCGGATCGCGAACGCGGGTTTCGAGACGCTGGTCGTCAACGCCGAGGACGCGGGCGGGCAGACAGGGATGAAAGAGATTCAGGTCGCGCCGTACCGAACCAAGTAGGCGGCCCCGAGGGTCTATGGAGTGGGTGTGAAATGAAGGGCCTGGAGCGCTACATAGGCGAGGTGCTGGACGGGAAGTACCGCATCGAGAAGCTGCTCGGCCAGGGCGGCATGGGCGCGGTCTACCTCGCCGTGCACCTCGGCACGGAGCGGCCCGTCGCGCTCAAGATCATCGCGCCGGAGTTCATGCGCAACGAGCAGTTCATCGAAAGGTTCAAGCGCGAGGCGCGGGCCGCGGGCCGCCTGCGCCACCCGAACGTGGTCGACGTGACGGACTTCGGCTTCGCGCAAACTGGCACAGAGCGCGTCGCGTACCTGGTGATGGAATACCTGGACGGCTGCACGCTCGCCGACGTTCTGGCCGAAGAGAAGCGCCTGCCGCTCGACTGGGTCGTGGACATTCTGGAGCAAGTCTGCTCGGCCGTGGACGAGGCGCACCAGCAGGGCATAGTGCACCGCGACTTGAAGCCGGACAACATCTGGCTTGAGCCGAACAGGCGCGGCGGCTACACGATCAAGGTGTTGGATTTCGGCGTCGCCAAACTTGACGGCGTGAGGCTCCCGCCGGGCGCGCCCGTCCGCACCGAGACCGCGCCGCAGGGCAATCGAGAGCCTGGGGCGACCGTCGCGGCGGGCCAGTCGCCGGCCGTGACGAAGGCCGCGGCCGCGAGCACGGCCAACGAGGCCGCGACGCTCATGGACACGTCTGCGGGGGCCGGCGACGAGCGTCAGACGCTCATCTTCGACGAGCAGGCCGGGGCGCGCGAGGCGGACGGCCGCGAGCAGACGCCGGCTGAAGCCCAGACCCAGTTGATGCGGGCCGAAGACCGTGAGGGCGAGGCGAAGACTCTCCGGTTCGAGCCGGAGACGGGAGGGCGCGCGGCCGGGGTCAGCACAGACGCCGGTAACGTGCTGACGCAGGTCGGCTCGCTCCTCGGCACGCCGCTCTACATGTCGCCAGAGCAGTGCCGCGGCGAGGAGTTGAACGCGCGCTCGGACATTTACAGCCTCGGCGTCATCACGTACCAGATGCTCGCGGGCGAGACGCCCTTCGCGGGCGACCTGCGCACGGTGATGCGCCTGCACCAGGAAGCGCCGCCGCCGCCGCTCAGGGCGAAGAGTCAGAAGAAAGTGCCGAAGAAGGTCGCGGCCTTAGTCGAGCGCGCGATGGCGAAAGACCCTGCGGGGCGGCCCGAGAGCGCGGCCGCCTACGCCAACGCTCTGCGCGCGAACATGGAGGGCGTGGGGTCCTTGCTGCGCCGCTCGTTCGCGCTCTACAGCGAACACTTCCCGCTCTTCCTCAAAATCTCCCTGCTGGCGCACATCCCCGTCGCCCTGATGGTGGCGCTCCAGATATTCGTGGAAGTCGTCCAGGCGAACCAGTGGCTGCGGCGGCCCTGGCACATCCTCGTCCCCATCGCGGTCAACCTGCTCTCAGTCGTCACCTCCTTCCTGGCGAACTCCGTCATCGCGGGCGTGACCGTGCTGCTCGTCGTGCAGTTGACGCTCGCGCCGCTCAGGCCCGTGCAGATGCGCCTGGCCTTCGCGCGGCTGAGGCAGCGCTGGCGGCCATTCCTCTGGACCAGTGTCCGCGTCGGCATCAGAATTCTGCTCGGCTTCATCCTCCTGATCGTGCCGGGCATCGTGATGATGGTCCGCTACACGCTCTACGCGCCGGTCGTCCTGCTCGAAGGGCTGGAGAAGAAGGCCGCACTCAAGCGCGCGCGCGAACTCGTCAGCCGCGCGCGGCTGACGGTCGTCAAGGTCGTCTTCCTGCAAATAGTCATCCCGATGGTCGTGACCGGCCTCGTCGCCGGACTCGCGCGGTTCGAGGGCGAGGGCGGCAAGGTCGCCGCGAGGATTTACGGCCACCTGCTGTCGCTCCTCAACATCCTCATCGTCCCGCTCATCTCGATCATGGTCGCGATGCTCTACATGAAGCTCAGGCAGGTCAGCGGCGAGCAGTTGCGCGACACGCTCGAACAGATCGAGACCGGCGAAGTGCCGCGCAGCAACTGGCAGCGCCGGATGCGGATCAGCATCCACACGCCCTCGGGCCGGCAGTAAGTCTTCTCAAGCGGTGACACCTGGACCACAGCCGCAACACATTTGTTCCTCACGAACACTCAAAGACATTAAGTCGGGATATAAATAACACAGCCGGAAGGCAATCTGCCCGGCACGGGTCGCCCGTAATTTGTCCGACAGTCTCATTCCTTCAGCAGAGATTTTAATCCATCTCGCCGCGCACTAAGTGTGTCCGCGGGTGGGGACGGCTTTATCCAGCTTCAGGGTTGATTCAGTTTGCGCACCCTCGTCGGCCCTGAACTTTCCCAACGGTGTGCGTGGCGCGCGCGCTCTCGACGCCCGGAGTGTGTCGCCTGACAGGAGGAATCCGGGCGAGCAAGGAAAGGTAGATTACATGTGAAGAATTTTGACAGCCGCGGCCGTCGCAGCGTTGGTGCTCTCGTCACTGATTATCGGCCCGAGCGGCCCGGCCCCCGTCGCGGCGTCGAGCCACCGCGAAGCACCGGGGACTTCGAGGGACCCTTCGGTTGACGCGACCGACGTTTACGCGTTCGTCGACCCGAACGACCCGACGCGCGTCAACCTGATTATGAACTTCATCCCGTTCCAACTGCCGCAGGGCGGGCCGAACTTCTACAACTTCGACGATAACGTCGTCTACGCCATGAGGATCGACAACAACGGCGACGCCGTCACGGACTTCCAGATTCAGTTCAGGTTCAAGACGGTCGTGCTCAACGACGACACCTTCCTCTACAACACGGGGCAGGTGACGGGCCTCACCGACCCTGACCTGAACGTCAGGCAGTATTACAACATCACGCTGGTCGGCGGGAACGCGCCCAACACCACGACGGCGATGGTCCAGCCCGGCACGCGCGCGCCCGGCTCGCCCGAGGGCTTCCCGTTCCAGGTGGCGCCGCCCAACATCGGGCCGCGCTCCACGCCCGGTTACGAGGCGAACCTCGGGAGCCGCGCCGTCCGCGTCGGCTTCACGGCCGAAGGCAGCGCGCTCTTTTTCGCGGGGCCGCGCGACGAGGGCTTCTTCGTGGACACCGGCTCGGCCTTCGACTTGCTGGGCCTGCGCCCCTTCAACTCGGCGCACCTTCTGCCGAGGAATAACGCGCCCGGCGTGGACGGGACCGCTGGTCTGAACGTCCACACCATCGCCATGCAACTGCCCATCAGCCTGGTGACGGCGAATCGCCGGACGCCGACCGGCCCGAACGATCCGAACGCCGTCATCGGCGTTTACTCGGCGGCCAGCCGCCCGGCCATGACCGCGCTCGCCGAGGACCGCAGCGGCACTTCCACCGCCTCGGGCAATCTGGTCCAGGTCTCGCGCCTCGGCAATCCGCTCATCAACGAGGTGATTATTCCGCTCGGGATGAAGGACCGCTTCAACGCCTCCCTACCCGGCTCGGACGCGCAGTTCCTGAACTTCGTGCTCAGGCCGGAGCCTGCGCGGCTCATCGGCCCCGGCGCTCCCATAGGGCCGGGCGGCGCTTTAGTCGACGTGTACCAGAGCGTGAACACCCCGCCGGAGCCGCGCAACGACATCGCCACCATCTTCCTGACCGGTATTCCGGGCATCAACGTTCAGCAGAACACCTCCTCGAACCCGAGCGTGATGGCTTTCAGCGGGCAGCCCGCCGACACCGTCCCGCAGGAGAGGCTGAGACTTAACCTGGGGATTCCGCCGACGCCGGGCACGGCGAGCGAGATCGGCACGGCGAATCGCCTCGGCGTTCTCGGCGGCGACAACGGGGGCTTCCCGAACGGCAGGCGCGTCGGCGACGACGTGGTTGACATCGAAATTCGGGCGCTCGCGGGCGCGACGCCCCTGACGCCCGCCTTCAACAAAGCGCCGAACAACCAGCTTGGCGACGGGGTCAACACCAACGACAGGCCGTTCCTGACGAGGTTCCCGTACCTGGCGACGCCGTGGGCCGGCTACGACTCGCCGACCACCAACGACGCGCGCGGCGTGGGCTCGACCGACACCACCGTCACCAGCCCGACGCCCAGGCCCGAGCCGACGCCCAGGCCGTAAGCGCACGGCGAAGGAAGTTGAGCTTTGAGTTCACTTCGAACTCAAAGCTCAACTCCTTTGCGTCTTTGCGCCTCCAGCGTGAGACGGTTTTCTCTCGCAAAGGCGCGAAGGAGTTGAGAGGACATTACTGGATAGTTTCTAACTCAAGAGGACCATGCGAGAAAAACCAACAACCATCCTCGTCACGGCGCTCGCGGTCGTCGCGCTCCTTTTCGGAGTCCGTGCGGTCTTAAAGTCGAACGCCCCGCGGGCCGAAGAAGCGGCCCGCCGCGAGTTAGCCCCGGCCGCTCTGGACAGCCGCGCGACGCCGGCCGACCGGCGGATTGAGGCGGCGCAAGTGCTCATCAAGAAAGCGCCCGACTCGCTCGCCGGCTACAACGCGCTGGCCGCGGCCTTCATGCAGAAGGCGCGCGAGACGGGCGACTTCGGTTACAACGCGCGCGCCGAAGAGGCGCTCAAGCGCTCCGAAGAGGTCGCGCCCGACAACCAGGGGGCCAACAGGCTCCGCGCCTACCTGCTGCTCGCCTACCACCGCTTCGGTGAGGCGCGCGAGGCGGCCCGCCGCGCGGTCGCGCAGAACCCGCGCGACTACGAGGCGTACGGCGCGCTCGTGGACGCGCACGTCGAATTGGGCCAGTACGACGAGGCCCGGCGTGCCGTGCAGGCGATGCTGGACGTGCGGCCCTACACGGCCTCCTACGCGCGCGCCTCGTACCTGCGCTCGCTCCACGGCGACACCGTAGGCGCTATCGAGGCGATGCGCCTGGCCGTCGCCTCCGCGGACCCCGGCGACCCCGAGGCGCTCGCGTGGTGTCTGGTTCACCTGGGCGACGAACTGGTGAACGCGGGCAAGCCGTCCGAGGCAGAGCGCGAATACGACCGCGCGCTCTTTTACTTTCCAGACTACCCGCTGGCGCTCAACGCCAAGGCGCGCGCCCGCGCCGCGGCCGGCGACACGGAGGCGGCCGTCGCGCTCTACCAAAAATCTCTGGACCGCACGCCTTCGCCCGAAGCCGCCGTCGCGCTCGGAGACATCTACGCTAAGCTCGGCAAGACGGTTGAAGCGAAGCGGCAGTACGAACTCGTGGAGTTCGTCGAGCGCGCGGGCGCGGCCGCCGGCACTTACTCGCGCCAACTGGCCGTCTTCTGGGCCGACCACGACACGAAGCTGGACGAGGCGCTGGAGATCGCGCGGCGCGAGCGCGAGCGGCGCGCGGACATCCACACGAGCGACGCGCTCGCCTGGTGTCTCTACAAAAAGGGCCAACTCGCGGAGGCGAAGGCGGCGATAGATGAGGCGCTGCGTTTGGGGACGCGCGACGCGCGCCTGCTCTACCACGCGGGGATGATATACAGGGCGCTCGACGACCGCGGGAGGGCCGCGAAGTACCTGAAGGCGGCGCTCGACATCAACCCGCAGTTCGACGTGCTACAGGCGGAGGCGGCGAAACGAGCGCTGCGCGACATCAACGCCTGAAACGTTCAAGAGGGGAATTCCATCATGTTCAGCCTTTCTCGCCGGACGCGGCACGCGGCCGTCATTCTCGCCGCCCTCTTCGCCTTCGGCTTCGGCGCGCAGGCGGTCGCGCACCCCCTGGGGAATTTCACCATCAACCATTTCAGCCGCCTCGAAGTCGGGGCCGACCGCGTCCGCATACGCTACGTCGTGGACATGGCCGAGATTCCTGCCTTTCAGGCGTTGCAGGCGATTGACGCGGACGGCGACGGCGTCACGTCCGCCGCGGAGTTCGACGCTTACGCCGCCCGCGCCGTCAACGAGTACGCCGCGGCTTTAATCATCACGCTCGACGGCGCGCGCGTCCCGCTCGAAACTGTTTCGAAGCGCGTGACGACGCCCGAAGGGGCCGGGGGCTTGCGCACGCTGCGCTTGGAGTGCGAGTTCGAGGGCGCGTTCGCGCCCGCGGCTTCGGGCGTCGCGCGCCGCCTGCGTTTCGAGGACACTAATTACGGCACCCGCGTGGGCTGGCGCGAAATCGTCGTCGCGCCCGCGCAGGGCTCCGCCGTCTTCGACAGCACGGCCTTCGGGACCGGGCTGACCGACGAGTTGAAGGCGTACCCCGGAGACATGCTCGCCGCGCCGCCCGACGAGCGCACGGCCGAATTCTCGTTCGCGCAGGGGGCCGCCCCGGCCGGGGCCGCCGCCCTGCGTTCGCGCGACGGGGCAGCGATTACCGGCACGCGCGACCATCTGGCCGAGTTGATTGCTGTGCCAAATCTGACGCTCTGGGGCGCGCTCCTCGGGCTGCTGATTGCGGCCGCGCTCGGCGCGCTGCACGCGCTCTCGCCCGGCCACGGCAAGACGGTCGTCGGCGCGTACCTCGTCGGCTCGCGCGGGACAGCGAAGCACGCAGTCTTCCTCGGCCTGACCGTCACGGTCACGCACACCGTAGGCGTCTTCGCCCTCGGCCTCGTCACGCTTTTCGCGTCGCAGTACGTCGTCCCCGAAAAACTATTCCCCGTCCTCAGCCTGGTCTCGGGCGGCATCGTCGTCGCCATCGGCCTCGGCCTCTTCGTCCGCCGCCTGCGCGCCGCGCTCGGACTTTCCGCAACTCACCACGCGCACGACCATTCACACGGGGAGCACGCGCACGACCACTCCGACGATTCGCCGCACACGCATTCGCACGGCGGGCGGGCGCATTCGCACCTGCCGCCCGGCGCGGACGGCAGCGCCGTCACCTGGCGCAGCCTGCTCGCGCTAGGGATTTCCGGCGGGCTGCTGCCCTGCCCTTCGGCCCTGGTCGTGCTCCTCTCGGCGATCGCCCTGCACCGCGTCGGCTACGGCATGCTGCTGGTGGTCGCCTTCAGCATCGGGCTGGCCTCGACGCTCACCCTGATCGGGCTGGCCTTCGTCTACGCGGGGCGCTGGATGAAGAGCGTGGCCGGCGGCGGGCGCTTGGTCCGCGTGCTGCCTGCGGTGAGCGCGCTGGTGGTGACGTGCGTCGGGCTCGTCATCTGCTACCAGGCGCTCTCGCAGGCCGGAATCAACCCGCCGGCTTTCCTCAACAACCTCTGGGCGGGGGGCGAAGCTGCGGCCGAGCCGCAACTGGCCTCGGTCGGCGCGCTGGCCATCCTGGGCCTGGGTCTCGTCTTCGGCCTCAAGCACGCGACCGAAGTTGACCACGTCATCGCCGTTTCCACCATCGTCAGCGAACAGCGCAACTTCCTGCGCGCGGCGCTCGTCGGCGGCGTCTGGGGAATCGGGCACACGATCTCGCTCGTCGCGGTCGGCGTCGTCGTGCTCGCGCTGCGCGTCACCATCCCGGAGCAGGTTTCCGGCTGGCTGGAGTTCGGCGTCGCCCTGATGATTATTGGTCTCGGCGTCGCCGCGTGCGCGAGGGCGCTCCGCCGCCGGCGTGACGTTCACATCCACAGGCACGACCACGACGGATTGGCCCACGCGCACGTCCACTTCCACGAACAGGACGCGGCGCACACGGAATCGCCCGGCCCTCACTCGCACGCCGTCCGCCGCATCGGCCTCAAGCCCCTGCTGGTCGGCGCGATGCACGGGCTGGCGGGCTCGGCGGCGCTCACGCTCCTCGTCCTCACGCAGATCGAGTCCGCGGCCCTCGGGCTGCTCTACCTGGCCGTCTTCGGCCTGGGCTCGATAGTCGGGATGCTGTTGATGTCCGGCCTCATCGCCCTGCCGTTCATCTTCAGCGCGCGCAAGCTGACGGGCATACACCACGGCCTGCAAGCGGCGGCCGGGGCCTTCAGCATCGCCTTCGGCCTCTGGTACGCCTACGAAACTGGCACAGCCAGCGGCCTCTTCTGAAGCGGGTTTCAGACAGGCAACTGACTCAGCCCGACGTTCCGGCGTCTATCACTTTTCCTCCGGGCCGGCTTATAGTAAGAGGGCTGACCGTACTCTTACTGGGCGGGAGACCTCGACGCGATGGCCGCGGCCGAAATCAGGGAATACGAGACTGGCGACGCCGCCGAACTCCGCGAGTGTTACGTGGAGTTGCAGGACGACGAGCGCCTGCTCGACCCGCACCTGAGGGACGGCCAGTCGTCCGCCGAAGAATACCTGGGCTACATGTTCCGCCGCTGCTCGGAGACTGAGGGCAAGGTCTTCGTCGCCGAGGCGGGCGGCTCCGTGGTCGGCTTCGTCTCAATCTGGGCCAAAATCCTGTCCAGGGCAATCGAGGAAGAGGAGTACGAATACGCCTACGTCTCCGACCTGGTCGTGCTGCGCGCACACAGGGGCCGTGGGCTGGGCCGCGCCCTGCTCGGCAAGGCCGAAGAGTACGCCGCGCAGCGGGGCGCGAAGCTCGTCAGGATAAACGTGCACGCGCGGAACGGCGCGGCGCGAGGGCTCTACGAGAGCTTCGGATTTCGGGAGCGCGTCATCGAATTATCCAAGAGCCTGCCCGGTGCGCGTTGACAATTCCCGCCCCGCCCAAATAAGTTGTCTCTTGCTTTACCCGCTACAGCCCGTCCGAAAAACAGGTGGAACCATGTCCGCGATACTGAACGAGGCGGAGGTGCGCGTGCTCGGCTCGCTGGTCGAGAAGCAGGTCACCACGCCGGAGTATTACCCGCTGACGCTGAACGCGCTCGTGCAGGCGTGCAACCAGAAGAGCAACCGCAGCCCCGTCGTCTCGTACGACGAAGCGACCGTCGAGCGGGCCGCCGAGAGTTTGCGCGCGAAGAACCTGGTCTATCTTTTTTACGGCAGCACGAGCCGCGTGCCGAAGTACAAGCACATGACGGGCGAGGTCTTCGGCCTGAGCCCGCGGGAGCTGGCCGTCATGTGCGTGCTGATGCTCAGGGGCCACCAGACGCCGGGCGAGCTGCGCGGGCGAGCCGACCGGCTCTACGACTTCCAGAGCTTGCAGGAGGTCGAGGAGACGCTCGACTCCCTGAGCGCGAAGGAGCCGGAGCCACTTGTCCTCAAGCTCCCGCGCCAGCCGGGCCAGAAAGAGGTCCGCTACGCGCACCTGCTCTCAGGCGAAGTGACGCCCGAGCAATTTTCTGTGCCGGAACAGGCGGAAGCGCCGCACGTCACCCCGAGGGCCGACAGGCTCCACGCCCTTGAGCAGGAGGTGGCGACCCTGCGCGAGCAACTCGACGCGCTGCGGCAGGAGTTTGAAGAGTTCAAGAAACAGTTCGACTGATTCGATGAAAGGACACCTGATGAAATCTTTCTGCGTCTTGGTCTTCGCGCTGCTCTGCCTGTGTGCGCCCGCGCGCGCTCAGGAGCGCCCGGTTGTTTTCACAGGCGCGACCATCATCCCCGTCGCGGGGCCGGTGATTAGCGACGGCGTGCTCGTCGTGCAGCGCGGGAAGATCGTCGCCGTCGGCGCTAAGGGCGCGACGCGCGTCCCGGCGGACGCGGAGACGGTCAGCGCCGCGGGGCGCGTCATCATGCCGGGCCTCGTAGACTCGCACAGCCACATCGGCGGCGGCGCGGGCGCGGACGGCAGCGCCCCCATACAGCCCGACGTGCGACTGCTCGACGGCTTCAGCGTCCGCCACACGAGCATTCAGCGCGCGCAGGCCGGCGGCATCACCACCGTCAACGTCATGCCCGGCTCCGGCCACCTCCTGAGCGGCCAGACGCTCTACCTCAAAGTCCGCGACGGGCGCACCATCGACGACCTGCTGATACGCGACGCCCGAGGGGGCTACCTCTACGGCATCAAGATGGCTAACGGGACTAACCCCTTGCGCTCCGGCGCGGCGGCTGGGCCATTTTCGGGGACGCGGGCCAAGAGCGCCGCGCTCGTGCGCGAGCAGTTCGTCCGCGCGCAGGAGTACCGCGAGAAGGTGCGCCGCGCCGCAAGCGACAAGACGAAGTTGCCGCCGCGCGACCTCGCGCTCGAACAACTCGCGGACGTGCTCGACCGCAGGCTGATCGTCCACTTTCACACGCACCGCCACGACGACATCATGACGGTCTTGAGGCTCCAGAAAGAGTTCGGCTTCCGCGTCGTGCTGCACCACGTCTCCGAGGGCTACAAGGTGGCGGACGAGATAGCGCGCTCGGGCGCGGGCTCCTCCATCATCGTCCTGGACAGTCCGGGCGGTAAGCTTGAGACGATGGACTTCTCTTCCACGAACGGCGCGGCCCTCGAACGCGTCGGCGCGCTCTTCGGGTTTCACACGGACGACTACATCACGGACTCGCGCCTCTTCCTCCGCTCGGCCGGGATCGCCGTCCGCAACGGCATGTCGCGCGAGCGCGCGCTCTACGCGATGACGATGGGCAACGCCCGACTGCTCGACTTGCAGGACCGCGTCGGCACGCTCGAAGCAGGCAAGGACGCGGACTTCATCGTCCTGTCGGGCGACCCCCTGAGCGTCTACACGCACGTGCTCGAAACTTACGTCGAGGGCGTGCGCGTCTTCAACCGCGCGGACCCGCAGGACAAGTTGTACGCGACCGGCGGCTACGGCGCTGGGCGCGACGAGGCCGTCCACTTCACCTGCTACGAGGGGGAGGACTACTGAAGATGAAAGCACACGTCACGCGTTTGATTCTCGCAGCGACCCTCCTCTGCAACTCCCTGCCGGCGGCGGCGCAGACTGTGGAGAGACGCGGTCAGGAGAAGGCGCGGCAGAGCGCGCCCATCGCGGTGCGCGGCGAGACGGTCTACACGATGGCCGGCCAGCCCATACGCGACGGCGTCGTGCTCGTGCGCGACGGCAAGATCGAGCGCGTCGGCGCGGCGGGTGAGGTGCGCGTCCCTTCGGGCTACAAGACCATCAGGGCGCGCGTCGTCACGCCGGGGCTGATTGACGCGCACACGGTCGTCGGCCTCGCGGGCTACCTCAACCAGCCGCACGACCAGGACCAGGTGGAGCGCTCGGCGGCCATGCAGCCCGAGCTTCGCGCCCTCGACGCTTACAACGCGCGCGAGGAGTTGGTCGGCTGGCTGCGCGGCCACGGCGTCACGACCATTCACACGGGGCACGGCCCAGGCGCGCTCGTCTCCGGCGGCACGATGATCGCGAAGACGGCGGGCGACACGGCGGACGAGGCTGTGTTCGTGCCAGACGCCATGATCGCCGTCACGCTCGGCCCCGATGCCTACGCCGCCGCGGGCAAAGCTCCCGGCACGCGCGCCAAAGAACTCGCGCTCCTGCGACAGGAGTTGATACGCGCCCAGGAATTCGTCGCGAAGGGGTCGCGCACGACGACTACGACGCCCGCTGCGCCCGCGACACAGACGCCGCCGACCGCGGGCGGCACGGACCCCGCGGCCACGCCGCCGCAGCCCAACGAGCAGGTCGGCGCGCGCGGCACGACGGACACGACGACGCCCGT
>DATMVE010000061.1:0-12537 GCA_035563515.1 Pyrinomonadaceae bacterium | reverse complement strand
TTCGCGGCGCGTGGCGCGCGCCTGCTGGCGCGCGGTCGGCGTCGCGGCGGGCTTGGCCGGTCGCGCGCCGAGCGTCGGCGTGAGCGAAGGGTCTAAGATTTCCGTGGGCGGGGGTTCGTCCGGGCCGAGCGTCAGCGTCTCGTCCGTCGCGGGGTTGAACGGGACGAGCGGCGCGCCGTCTTCGAGGCAAAAGTTGAGCGTCTCGTCCGCGTACCGGCGCTGGCATGTGGGGCAACGTTTCATTCGCTCGAATGATTCACTCCCCGACGTTCGGAATCCAGAACAGTTGTTTGCCGGAGACCACGGGGCGCAGGCCGCGCGCGGGCAGTTCCTTCTCTTCCAGGCCCAGGTAGGTGAAGTGCGGGAGGTCGCTCTTGACGGTCTGGAACCAGCCGTGGCGCGCGAGGATGCGGCGCACCCGCTCGTCCGCGAACTGCTCAACGTCGAGCGCCAGCATCGCCAGGTGCTGCGAGGTTCCGGGCGCGGCGATGGAGTAGAGGATGGATTTCGAGAAGTCCTTGCTGAAGTAGATGCCGTCCTCTTCGAGTTCGAGCACCTCGCGCACCTGCTCGCGCAAGGGGAGTTGCTTGAGCCGCGTGACCTGCTCTTTAGAGAGCCGGCCGCGCTTGCCCCAGTAGGAGAGCGCGGGGAGGAAGCGCGTGTTCCAGAGGCGCAGGGTGTCCCGGTAGCTGCGGCGCGCGGCCTCTGCCCCGCCGCGCGGCGTGATGTCCAGCCGGAGGGCGCGGGCCTCAGCGCGCGCCGCCAGCAGCGACTTCATCGCCGCGGGCTGCAACTCTATCTCGTCGCCGCCGACGACGGCGGTCGTGAAGTCCGCCTCCTCCTGGAAGTCCAGCACCTCGTCCTCGCTCGTGAAGACGCAGACGGGCGGCGGCAGGACCGTGCGCGCGGACAGGAACATCGCGCCGTAGTCTTCGAGCACGCGGCGCTCGACCGAATCATTCATGTCGCACAGGGATTCGATCCTGGTCTTGCGCGCCTGGAGCGCTACGTCGAGCGCGGCGTAGAAGGGGCTCGACTTCTCTTTCTTCTCGGCGTTCGTCTCGGGCATCTTCGTAGGGGTCGTCCCTCTTTCTGTGTTCGCGCCTTCGGGCGACTCGGTCGTGACGCGGCGCGCGCGCGTCTGCGGCACCTGCTGCTGCTGTCCGCTGACTTCGCCGCTGGCCGCGCAGCCCGAGCTGGAGGCCAGCAGGCACGCGCACGCCAGCCACAGGGCCGCGCGAAGGGGCGAAATGGGGGCGGATTCTGACAACATGAAGTGCTCGGCGGCTATCAGGGTAATCTGAAGTGTCGTCCGGCTCGACTCGGCCCAGGGCGGCGACGCCGGGGCGGGAGAAAACGTTTGCGCCGGTTTACCTCGGCCGCGACGATGATAATGGGCCACGCCGAGCGCGGTCAATCCGAAAAGCAATGCGGGATGCGGATTGCGGATTGACGAACTAAAAGCAAAGACCGGTTTCTTTATACATCATTCCGCATTCACCGTTCCGCATTGCTTTTACTAGGTTCGCCGCGGCGGAATGATGTATACTGCGCCGCTCTTAAAACCTTACGTTAACCGAACCCGTGAGCGGCGCGCGCGTGAAGCCGTCCCGCCCACGACGCCCATAAGGAGGTTAGTCATCAAATGAAGACTGCAAGAATATTCGCATTTGCGCTCGCCCTCGTCGGCCTCGCGCTGGCGTCGGCCGCCTGCAACAAGGCCGGGAAGTCGCCGACGGGGACGGCCAAGGCCTTTTACGACGCGGTGAAGAGTAAAGACGTGGCCGGGATGAAGAACGCCATGTCGAAGAAGTCGCTCCAGATGATGGAGCAGGTCGCGAAGATTCAGAATAAATCCCTCGACGACTGGCTCAAGGAGAGAAGCGAACAGGACCCGCCGACCGGCTCCTTCGAGACCCGCAACGAGAAGATCAACGGCGACATGGGGACCCTCGAAGTCAACGACGGGAAGGGCAAGTGGGACACCGTCCACTTCGTCAAAGAGGACGGCCTCTGGAAGTTGGACCTGGCGATGACGTCGCAAGGCGCGGGCGCGGGCGGCGGCGGCGCTGAAGGCGGCGGCGAGCACGGCGGCGGCCACTGACATCACGCGGCGAGCCTTGTCGGACGGGCCAAGGAGAATTGAGATGAAGGTAGTGAGGGCGACCGCGCTTCTGCTCGCCGCGCTGCTCGCGGTCGCCCCTGCGTCGTGCGGCGGGAAGAAGGCCGGCACGCCGACCGAGGTCTTCAAGTCTTTCTACGAGGCGGCGAGGGCCGCGGACGTGGCGGCGCTCAAAAAACTGATGTCGAAAGAGAGCCTCGCCTACGCGGAGGGCCAGGCGAAGAGCAGGAATCAATCGCTGGACGATTACCTCGCGAGCCAGAGCCGGTCTTTCCCGCCGGGTGTGCCGGAGGTCGGCGAGGAGAAGATCGAAGGCGACAAGGCGACCCTCAGATTCAAACACGAAAAGGCCAGGAACTGGAGCACGGCTTCCTTCGTCAAGGAAGACGGCGAGTGGAAGATTAACTTGTAGCGCAGGCTCCCGGCCCAGACTTATCAGCTACGAGACACGCAGGCCGCCCGACACCAGGCGGGGCGGGCCTCACGGAGATTAAAGATGAAACTAAGAACGGTCGCCCCCGCGGCGACAGTCGCGCTCGCGGCGCTCGCGCTGCTGGCCGGATGCAAGAAGGGCGACTCGAACGCCAACGGCGCGAACTCCAACTCGAAGAACGTCACGATCACTTCCCAGGCGAATACGAACATCGCGCCTTCGCCGCTCGGCACGCCGACGAGCACGGCCATCGCCTCAAGCCCGACCGAAGCCTTCCGGCTCTACTACGAGGCCATCAAGCGGGGCGACGCGCCGGCCTTCAGGAGCTTCCTCTCGCGCGGGGCGATGGCTAGGATCGAGGACGGGGCCAAGAAGTCGAACAAGTCCGTGGACGACTTCATCAGCGAAGTACTGACAGCGATAGGCCGCGACGTGCCGCCGAACTTGCCCGAAACTCGCAACGAGCGGGTCAACGGCGACCGCGCGACGCTCGAAGCCCACAACGCCAAGAGGAACAACTGGGAGACGCTCCACTTCGTCAACGAGGGCGGGTGGAAAATCGCCCCCGACGCTGACGATAGCGGCCCCGGCGCAGGCGGCGCGGGCGGGGACGACAGCAGCGGCGGCGGTGACGACGGCGGCGATGAAGACGGCGGCGGCGACCACGACGGCGGCCACTGACGACCAGAGGCGCGCGGCCGCGACAGGTCTCGCGGGCCGCGCGCCTCGTTCGTGACTGATGAATCAGGTCGAGCGCATCAGGGAGATCGTCGCCGTCTACAGCAGGCACGGCTGGCGGTTGGAGCGCCTGCTGCTCAGGCCGGAGACGAGCGCGGAGCTGGCGGGCGCGGGCGACGAATTGGCCGAAGGCGCGAGCGTGCGCGAGGCGGCCGCGGACGCGCTCTGGTTCTCGCGGGCCTCGCACGCGGGGCGCGCGGCCTGGGAGCTGCGGCTGGTCGCGGAAACGCCCTACGCGCTCTTCGAGTCGTTCGAACCAGACGAGGCCGAAGAGGACCGCGAAGAGGTCAGGCGCGAGATGGAGGCCCGCCTCAACGACTACGCCGCCCGCGCCTGATTACTCCGAAACGGGAGACGCGAAGAGGCGCGAAAAAGGATTGTTCCTTTTTCGCGCCTCTTCGCGTCTCCCGTTTTTGTTACGCTTGATTAGTCCTCGCCCATCTTGACGGGAATCTCCACGCGCTCGCTGCCGCGCATGACGACGACCTTGACGGTGCTGTCGGGCAGGGCGCGGTCGATCCGGCGGTTGAGTTCCTGCGGCGTGCGAATGGGCACGCCGTCGAACTCTATGACCACGTCGCCGTCGCGCAGGCCAGCGATGTAGGCCGGGCGATTCTTATAGACTTCCTTCAACCTCACGCCGTAAATTTTTGTGCCAGGAAGTTGGACGCGCTCCATGTCGTCGTCCACGCCCAGGAAGCCTTTGGGCTGCGGCCTGTTGTCGAAAGCCTCCTCGAAGCGCTCGTTCTCGTCCTCCGAGATGGTCGTCAGCTTCGCGGTCTTCGTCTCGCCGTCGCGCACGTAGACGACCTCGACGGTCTTTCCGGGCTGCGTCTGCGAGAGCAGGCTCGACAAGTCCCCGTCCGACTTCACGGGCTTGCCGTCGAAGCTCGTAATCACGTCGCCGCCGACGAGCCCCGCCTTGTCCGCGGCCGAGCCCGGCGGCGTCACGTCATCCATAAAAGCGCCGCCCTGGTCGGTCCTGTAGTGGCCGCCGAGGTAAGAGCTGTTATGCGCACTCTCGACGGCCGCGGGGTCGCTTTTCTTGTTCCTGTTCCTGAGCCTGCTGTTCGAGGGCGAGAAGAGGCCGCTCGTCAGGCCGAGGACGAAGAGCGGGATCAGCACCCACACCATCCAGCGCGGCACGCGCCTGCAAGCGCGCGCGACCCCGGAGCGCCCGAGGCCGCCCGTCAAAGTCTTCACCGTCTGCTCGTGCACGCGCGCGGCCGCATCGCGAAACTCTTTCTTGTCCGCGGTCGCGGCCGCCCTGGCCTCGCCCGTCCGCTTGCGCCCGCCCCGCCCCGTCTGGGCAGCGCCGTCGAAGCGCATGGTCTCGCTGTACTCTTCGAAACCCTCGCCCATGCGGTGGCCGCACGCGCGGCAGAAACGCAACTCGGGCGGCATCAACGTGCCGCAGTTCGGGCAGTTGGTCGCGCCCGCCGCCCGGTCGTCTCTCTGAGCTTCATTTTTCATGACTGTATTCTATCACCAAGAAAGAGGGCCGCGCGAGGAGTGATTCCCCCGGCCTCTGGTTTCTATACGCCTGGGTCCGCGCGCGGGTTGCATCTTGTTGGCGCACGCCCCGGGGCTTTCTCAAACGGGCGCTGGCACAGTATAGTGGTCCGTAGACAACGAGCCCGAAAGAAAGCGCGGTGATCAAGTGGAAGTGACAAAAGCCCTCGCGGCCTTGCGCCCCCTCTACGGCAAGGACAACGTGGAGATAGTGACGATGGACGGCACCCGCGTGCGCGGCATCGTCCGCAGCATGAAGACCACGCAGGCGCTGACGACGCCGAGCGTCAAGATCGAGCGCGCCGACGGCGAAGTCGTCAAGATCGTCTTCTCACACATCGCCGAAATCATAGACCACAATCAAAGGCAGTAGGCAGCGGGCAGCAGGCAGTCGTTGAGTGTCGGCCGCGTTGCGCACAAAGATGCAGCCTCAAGATTCTGCCCGCTGTCCTGACTGCCCACTGCCTGCTGCCGCCTACTGCTCCTTCAAAATTCTCTGCTGCGGGTCGACGACGGTCGTTTGCCCGGCCTCGACGGGGACGGTCGCGCCCGATTGGCCCATTTCGACGCGGCGCGTCTGGCCGCCGACCTGAACCTCGACGGGCATCGGGAAAGGGAGACCGCCGGGCACGTCCCAGCGCAGCGCCAGAGCGTTTCCTTTCGTCTCCGCGACGAGGCGCGGCAGCCCCGGCTGGCGCAGGTAAACGTCGAAGAACCAGCCGAGCTTCATCCCCGAAGCCTCTTCGGCGATGTGGCGGAAGTCTTCGGTCGTGGCGAAGCGAAATTGCTTGCCGTCCTTCACCTTCTCCATCCCAGGGTCCGGGTAGGCCATCCGGCGGAGCGCCTTGAAGAATGCCTCGTCGCCAATCACGTAGCGCAGGGTGTGCAGGACGAGCGAGCCCTTACCGTAGATGTCGCCGTCGCTGTTCAGGTAGTCCGGGGCGGCCAGGTAGACTTGCGTCGACGTGCGCGACTCGCGCGGCGCGACCGGCTGCTTGTTGCGCAGGCCGCGGCGCTGCCCGGCGATGTATTGCCTGTAGCCGTCCTCGCCCTTGAGCGCGCCCGCGTAGAGCGCGTCCATGTAAGACTGGAAGCCCTCGTGGAGCCAGAAGTCGCGCCAGTCCGAGGCGGTCACCAGATTGGCCCACCAGTCGTGCCCCAGCTCGTGAAAGAGCAGGCCGTCGAAGCCGTAAGGGTTGTTCGTGAAATTCGCGCCGTAGGCCGTGACGGTCGAGTGCTCCATCCCGAGGTGCGGCGTCTGCGCCACGCCGACCTTGTCCGCGCGGAACGGGTACGGGCCGAGATACTTTTCGAAGAAGGCGAGGTGCTCGCCGATCTGCGGGAAGAGTTTCTGGCCCTTCTCGTAGTCCTCGGGCAGGACCCAGAAGGTGACGGGGATGGTCTCGCCCGTCACGCTTTTGAACTGGCCCTCGATGGTGCGGTAGGGGGCGATGTTGAGCGCGACGCTGTAGTTGTTCATCGGCACGGTCATCAGCCAGTTGAAAGTCTGCGTCCCGTCATTGTTCTTCTTGACGCTTTCGAGCCGGCCGTTCGCGGCGACGACCAGCGGCTCCGGCACGGTGATGTGCAGCGCCATCGAGTCCGCCTCGTCCGAGGGGTGATCCTTCGTGGGCCACCACAGGTCCGCGCCGTCGTTCTGGCAGGCGGTCGCGATCCAGGGCTCGCCCGCGGCGGTCTTGGCCCAGATGAAGCCGCCGACCCAGGGCGGGCGCGGCGCGACGCGCGGCTTGCCGCCGTAGTTGACCGCGACCTTGACCGTCTCGCCCGGCTGCTTCGTCAGCGGGAACGCGATCCAGATTTTCCCGCCGCGCCTCTCGAACTCAAGCGGCATTTGTCTGCCGCCGTCCCCCGCCATGCTCACGGACTCGACCGCGAGCGGCGTGTCCAGGTCGAGGACGAACCACTCGGTCGGGTGCACTATGCGCGCGGTCGCCGTCAGCGTCCCCTTGATGGACTGCTCCGCGGGGTTGACCGCGAGCGCCAGGTCGTAAAACGTCACGTCGTAGGCCGCCTGCTCGGGCATCAGCGGCCCGCCCGAGTCCGTCGGCCTCGCCCCCAGCTCGCGCTGCGCCGTGGCGGCGGCGGCCGTCAACAAAAGCAGCGCGACGGCGCGCGCCAAGAACAAGAAACATCTCACCGGCTTTTCGTTCATCCTCATCCCTCCGCCCTCATCCCTTCGAGGTCGCGTTTCCATTCCGTTCGCGTTATAGTACAACTCGGCCGAAGAAAGGAAGTCGCCCTCGCCGCGGGGCCGGGCGCGGGGAAGAAGATTTGAGGATAGGCATAGAGAATTTCGGGGGGCGCGTGGCGAGCGTCTGGGAGGGCTTGCGCTCTACGACGCGGAGCCTCGTCGAGCGCGCCTTGCAGTCTTCGGGCGCGCCGGCCGTGACGCCGCCCGCGCGCGGCGAGGCGCGGCCTTACGACGCGCGCGCCGACTGGGAGTTGAGCTGCCTGCTGGCCGCGCTCGACGAGCGCTCGGCAGAGGCGGGCGGCTCCCTGGACGCCGAGCAGTCGCGGGAACTTTTCCGCATGGCCGACACGACGGCGCTCGTGCTACAGGGCCAGACGCAGTCGGCGGAAGTCTTCGCGCAACTGGTCGCGCGCGCGCACCGCCTGCACGACTACGCGCGCATAGACCAACTGGCCGACACGCTCGCGGCGCGCTTCGCGCCGAGCGAAATCTGCGAACTGGCGCGCTCGAACGACGCGGTCGTCCGCGCGCTCGGGCAGGAGGCGCTCGCGCAGGCCCCGACCGCCGTACTCATAGGCTTGCTGGCCGACCCCGTGGACTCGGAGATCGCGCGCGACGCGCTCGAACGCCAGGCCGCCGAGTACGGCTCCGAAGACGCGCGCCGCGTCGTGCAGATTCTCGAACAGGCCGACGCCGCGGAAGACGAGTTGTGAGGTTTGGTGTCGTTATGAACGACGGGGGCGCCGTGAAGAATTCTTCACGGCGCCCCCGATTGTCTTAGCGATAAAAAGCTTTACTTACTGATCCCCAATCGCGCGCAGCCTCTCGACGACCTGTTCGATGAGCCAGTTCGGCGTGGAGGCCCCGGCGGTGACGCCGACGCGTCCGACCCCGCCTAAGTCGTCGGGGTTGATTTCGTCGGCCGTCTCGATGAGGAAGCTGCGCTCGCACTGCTCCTGGCAGACGGCGAGCAGCTTGACGCTGTTCGAGGAGTGGCGGCCGCCTATGACGTAGAAGGCGTCGACCTGTCCGGCGAGCGCACGCGCCGCGTCCTGCCGGTCGCGCGTCGCAGAGCAGATGGTGTTGACGACCTGCGGCTCCACGTCCGAGCGCGCGCGCACGGCCTCCGCGACTTCCTGAAAGGTCTTGAGCTTGAGCGTCGTCTGCGAGACGACGAGCGGCCGGCGCAAAGACGGGAGGTTCGCCACCTCGCTTGCGTCGCGCACGACGTAGGTGTTCTCGGGCGCGTAGCCGACGACGCCGATCATCTCCGGGTGGTCCGGGTTGCCGGCGACCACCACGTCGCGCCCGTCGGCCGCGGCGCGCTCGGCCAGGTGCTGCACGCGCGTGACGAACGGGCAGGTCGCGTCGATCACGCGCGCGGCCTTCTCCTCCAGCTCGCGCTGCACGCCCGGTGTGACGCCGTGCGCGCGGATCACGGCGACCGCGCTCGGGTCCGCTTCCGAAGGCTGATTGATCGTCGTCACGCCCTTGGCTTCGAGCCGCTGCATCTCCTGCGAGTTGTGTATCAGCGCGCCGAGCGAGCGGATGGTGCCGCCCTGGGAGAGCGCCTCCTCGACCATGTCCACGGCGCGCTCGACGCCGAAACAGAAACCGTATTCCTCGGCCAGTAAGACTTCCATCTCGTATCCCCCGACGCCTTTCAGATGCCGCCCCCGGCCTCTTTCGTCTTCGCCTCGGCCTCGCGCCGCCTGCGCCACTCCTCGCGCAGCCGGTCGCCGCCCTCCACGCGCTCGTCTATCCACTCCAACTCCTTGTCGACGACGCAGCGCACGCCGCCCCAGAAACGCTTCTTCAACTCCGCGAAGCGGTGGGCCACGTCCTCCGGCAGGACGGCGTAGGACGCGTCGCCCAGGTAGCGCAGCGCGTCCTTGACGACGTTGACGGTGCTGTAAGGCGATTCGTTCGTCTCCGGCATGGCAATCAAGACCTCCTCACCCTGAATCGCGCCCGCCGAGGCCGGGCTCCAGGCGTTTCACCCTCGGTAACTCGGATTCTAGCACGCGCGGGCGGCAAAGCAGTAGGCGGGCCAAACGGCCGCCCGCGCGGGCGCGCGTCCTTGTTTTTTGGTGAGAAAATGGGGTAGGGTAATCGGCCGGCGGGCACTTCAGGCCGACGGCCCCTCGCCCCGCGCGAAGCATTATCGATTCGCCGCCGTTTTTGACTTCAGCCAGACATCCGGCCGCGTTTGAACCTGCGTACTGATATATCGGGAGAGAAGTTCTTGAAGGCGCTTCAGTCCCAGTCCGAGCAATCCGCGCGCAATCAGGAGGTCGCGGCCCTCATCGGCAAGGCCGCCGGGGGCGACCAGCAGGCCGTGTCGGAGCTTTACGACGCGACGAGCCGCATGATCTACGGGCTCGTCCTGCGCATCCTCGGCGACGAGGCGGCCGCCGAGGAGGTCTTGCTGGACGTTTTCATGCAGGTCTGGCGTCAGGCTTCATCTTATGACGCCGAGCGCGGCTCGCCGCTCGCCTGGCTCGCGACCATCGCGCGCAGCCGCGCCATCGACCGCCTGCGCGCGGGCCGGCAGCACTGGCAGCGCACCAGCTCGCTCGAAACCGTCAGCCAGCAGTCGACGGGCGAGAGCCTGGAGGAGGCGGCCTACGTCACGGAGTTGCGCGCAATCGTGCGCGAGGCGCTCGCCTCCCTGTCGGCCGAGCAGCGCGAGGCGCTTGAGCTGGCCTACTACGCCGGCATGAGCCACAGCGAGATCGCGGAGCGGTTGGGGCAGCCGCTCGGGACGGTCAAGACGCGCATCAGGCTCGGGATGATGAAACTGCGGGAGTTGATAAAGCCGGAATACGTGAGGGGACTATGAATCACACGGTCGGGGGAGACGAGATCAGGGAGCGCGCGTCGCTCTACGCGCTCGGCGCGCTCAGCCAGCACGAGGCGCGCGCCTTCGAGGAGCACCTGGCGGAAGGCTGCGAAGCCTGCGAGGACGAATTGCGCTCGTTCGAAGGGGTGACAGAGGCGCTCGCCTTCGCGTCCACGGCGGTCGCGCCGCCCGCCGGCGCGCGCGAGAAGCTGCTCGGGCAACTGGCACAGAACGGCTCGGCCCGGAAGCCCGCGAGGACTTCGGCCGTGGAGGGCGCGCGGCAGTTCCTGACCGTCCGCGAGGACGAGGGCACCTGGCAGCAGATGTTCGACGGCATACAGGTCAAACGGCTGTTCGTGGACCGGGGCCGCGGCACCGTCACCTCGCTCTACAAGTTCGAGCCCGGCGCGCAGATTCCGCCGCACCCGCACTCGGGCGTGGAAGAGTGCTACGTGCTGGAAGGCGACCTGGAGGCCAACGGCGAGGTGCTGGGCTCGGGCGATTACACTTGCGCCCCGGCCGGCAGCTTCCACCCCACGGTGCGCACGCAGGGCGGCGCGCTGGCTTTAATCATCGAGCAGGCGAGCCGCGCGATGCTCGGCGGGGCTCTCGGCGCTTAGCGCGTCCGCCCCGTTTCCGCTAAACTCTTTCCGAGATGTCCGCAACCACCGCACAGGCCGTAGCAGGCGAAAACGCGCGCGCCGAAACCATCTCTTTGCGCTGGATCATCAGCGGGCGCGAAGACCTCGTCTGGTTCATCGGCTCGGTCGTGTCATCCTACGCGCTCTTCGCGCTCTACGTCTCGGGGCTCGTGCCGCTCGTCCCGATGGTCGCGGCGTGGGCCATTTTGATTGACGCGCCGCACGTCTTCGGCACGTTCTCGCGCACCTACTTCGACCGCGCCGAGCGCCGCTCGCGCAAGCGCCTGCTCTGGGGCTCGCTCGCCTTCTTCGCCGTCGGCCCCGCGATGGTGCTCATGGGCGCGGGGTTTCTTTTCTTCTTCCTCGCGGCGCTCTGGGCTTACTACCATCTGGTCAAACAGCACTACGGCTTCATGGTGCTGTACAAGAAGAAGAACAACGACCTGGCCCGCGCGGACAATTTCCTGGACCGCGCGTTTCTGCTGGTCGCCTTCACCTACCCGTTCGTCGCGTTCGTCGCGCGCGACCCCGAGGCGATGAAGCGCGTGCCCGCCGCGCTCCAGCCGAGCGTCAACTTCCTTGAGGTCTCGCTGCTCGTCGCGACGATTGCCCTGGGCGTGGCGTGGCTCGCGCGGCAGGTTCAGCGCGCGGTGCAGGGGCAGCCCTTGAACGTCCCGAAGTACCTGCTCCTGGCGGCGGCGATTCCGATGCACTGGGTCGTGCTGCTGACGCCGATGCCGCACAAGCCGATTGCCATCGTCGCCATCCTGACGATCTACCACAACCTGCAATACCACCGCCTGATCTGGTTTCATAACAAGAAGTACACGAGCGGCGCGGACTGCAAGGAGCGCTACGGCGCGGCCGAGTTGATTAGCCGTCGGTTGCTCTATTACGTCGCCTTCGGCGTCCTCTTCGGCCTCTGGTATCAGGGCTTGCGCGCGCTCGTCGGCCGCTCGTCGGACCCGGCCAACCTCTCGCTGACCATGCAGATGTTCGCGGCCTACTTCTGGGGCTACGCCTTCATACACTACTACCTGGACTCGAAAATCTGGCGCGTCCGCCGCGACCCCTCTGTGGGCCGCGCGCTGAAGATGGAATAAAACGGGACGAACCACGAAGACGCACGAAGCGACACGAAAAGAGATTCCTTCTTCGTGTCGCTTCGTGTTATGCGCGTGGTCCGTCCCGCTCTTCTGTCGTAAGCCCGCGACGACCTTCTCTTACTTGCGGTCTTCTTTGTTCGTGTCGGCGACGGACTTGAGCGCCTGGAAGGTCGGCGGCCAGAGGCCGACGAAGATTCCCGCCTGCTTCTTGCCCGCCAGGAAGAGCGCGATTGACGCGCCGATGGAGCCGAGCGTCAGGAGGTGGAACAGGCTGATGCCCGCCGCCTTCTTCGTCGACTTGTCAATCGTGCGTAACACCGACTCGGCCACGTCCTTCTGCACGCCGCCGCCCGCTTGCTCGTCAAAGCCCTTAGTCCCCTGATTAATTGCCGTTGCTGCCTGTGACATACTTTATATCTCCCCTTCGTGTTCGTGGTTTCCCTTTTCCTCTTTCATTAAAGAGAACTCGTTAGACATTACGGTGCCGGGCGTCACGAACTGATGTCAGAGTTGAACGTATTTCATCCCAGGCGTGGCGAAATTCTGGAATAGGTCTCGACGGAAAAAAGCCGGGGCGGCGCGAAGTTTCGTTCGCCCGCCCCCGGCTAATCGTGTGAGACCCTCGCGGGGTCTTAGAAACTGAAGCGGAGTTGCAGCTCGACGCTGCGCGCCCCCGCCTGGTTTCCGCCCCCGCCCCCGCCGCCGAACCTGCCGGCGCTCGCGGTCGATTGGCCGAAGAGCGGCGAGCTGAGGTTGCCGACGGGCGTCCCCGCGTTCGTGTGGTTGAACAGGTTGTTGACGTTGACCGAGAAGGTCAGGTTGTAGCGCCCGGTCGCATCGCCGCCCCCGCCGAAGGCTTCGCCGCCGCCGCGGCCGCCACGTCCGCCGCCGCCGCCGCGTCCACCGCGACCGCCTCCGCCTCCGCGACCGC